>NZ_JQAZ01000020.1 GCF_001437205.1 Lactobacillus selangorensis
CTAAGGATGGTCTGAAGTAGCCATGTATTTCCCCGGCATACCACCTAGCGCAACTTTTAAACTCGCCAAATGATCAAAAAACAATCAATTCGACGAGTATTTCTTACGTTTTCGCCACCCGGACCCCACTCCGGTGGCCATTTCCCGCATTACAGGCGCACCTCTCCTGCATTCGTCAGTAAATGTCGGCGCGCCATCCACAGGTTCGACAGAGCGAACAGTGTCACCAGTTGCGCCGTGTTTTTGGCCAAGCCGCGAAAGCGCACCTTGGTGTAACCGAACTGGCGCTTGATTACCCGGAACGGATGCTCGACCTTGGCGCGCACCTGAGCCTTGGCCTTTTCAATCTTGCGCTTGGCTTTGTACAGCACGCTGCGCTTATCGAGTTTTTTGTAGGTGCTGCGGCGTGCCGCCACCTGCCAGATAACTTCACGTCCTTCATGCTCGGGCCGCTTTTCGACACCGGTGTAGCCTGCATCGGCGCAGACCACGTTTTCGTCGCCATGCAGCAATTTGTCCACCTGGGTGACATCCGCCACATTGGCCGCCGTGCCCACTACGCTGTGCACCAGACCCGATTCGTCATCGGCGCCGATGTGGGCCTTCATGCCAAAATAATACTGGTTTCCCTTCTTGGTC
>NZ_JQAZ01000021.1 GCF_001437205.1 Lactobacillus selangorensis
GGGAACCTGCGGCTGGATCACCTCCTTAATCGACGACATCAGCTGCTCCATAAGTTCCCACACGAATTGCTTGATTCATTGAAGAAGACGATAAAGAAGCAGCCCGAAATTGGGTCTGTAGCTCAGTTGGTTAGAGCGCACCCCTGATAAGGGTGAGGTCGGCAGTTCGAATCTGCCCAGACCCACCAATTTTGTGTGGGAAACGCCTGTAGAAATACGGGGCCATAGCTCAGCTGGGAGAGCGCCTGCCTTGCACGCAGGAGGTCAACGGTTCGATCCCGTTTGGCTCCACCACTACTGCTTCTAGACGTTGAAAGCTTAGAAATGAGCATTCCATCACTGCGATGGTGAATGTTGATTTCTAGTCTTTGATTAGATCGTTCTTTAAAAATTTGGGTATGTGATAGAAAGATAGACTGAACGTTACTTTCACTGGTAACGGATCAGGCTAAGGTAAAATTTGTGAGTTCTCTTAATTGAGAAATTCGAATTTTCGGCGAATGTCGTCTTCACAGTATAACCAGATTGCTTGGGGTTATATGGTCAAGTGAAGAAGCGCATACGGTGGATGCCTTGGCAGTCAGAGGCGATGAAAGACGTGGTAGCCTGCGAA
>NZ_JQAZ01000022.1 GCF_001437205.1 Lactobacillus selangorensis
TTAGGGAAACTCTGAAAAAGACTTTCTGATTTGGCAAAATACCGCGACCCCACCCACCGAGTTTCCCGATGAAGCAGATGACCTTCGCCGACGCCGAGTACGCTGGCAAGCGCAAGCAAACCCGCAAGGAGTTGTTCCTGATCGAGATGGATCGGGTGGTGCCGTGGAAGGGCTTGATTGCTTTGATCGAGCCACATTATCCGAAAGGTGAAGGTGGCCGTCCGGCCTACCCGTTGATGGCGATGCTGCGTGTGCATCTGCTGCAGAACTGGTTCGGCTACAGCGATCCAGCGATGGAGGAAGCGCTGTACGAAACCACGATCCTGCGCCAGTTTGCCGGGCTGAACCTGGAGCGCATCCCCGACGAAACCACCATTCTCAACTTCCGCCGCTTGCTGGAGAAACACGAGCTGGCGGCCGGCATCCTCGCTGTCATCAATGGCTATCTGGGCGACCGCGGCCTGTCGCTGCGCCAGGGCACCATCGTCGATGCAACGCTGATCAATGCGCCCAGTTCGACCAAGAACAAGGACGGCAAGCGCGACCCGGAAATGCACCAGACCAAGAAGGGAAACCAGTATT
>NZ_JQAZ01000023.1 GCF_001437205.1 Lactobacillus selangorensis
GAAGAGCCTTGTATTTTCGTCGGGCCCAGCGTTCAAGCGCGCGGTCAATGTGCTGGAAGATGCCAAGCATGGCTGTCCGATAGAACGAGCCATAGTATTGCGACCACCCCTGTATCACTGGATTGTAGAGCCGAGCCACGTCGACCAGCGTCACGTGGGTTTGGCGATTGAGTCGCCACCTGCGTACCGCTTGCCGCATCCGCTTTAAGGCATCCGCACTCGCTCCCGGAAGGAAGCTCGTGAAGAGCTGGTCTTGTTTGCTGAGCGCCTTCCTCGGCCTAAAGGTGAAGCCGAGGAAGGTAAAGCTCACATGCGGATAACCTGCGCGACGGTTACTGTCCTTGCAGTACACGACCTTCGATTTCTCGGGGTGCATCGTCAAGCC
>NZ_JQAZ01000024.1 GCF_001437205.1 Lactobacillus selangorensis
GTATTGGCCGAAGGCGCTGACCTGCGGGGGTTCACTCATACCGTGAACACAGAAGATGAGGCGCTCAAGGCCTCATGAACAGACAAAAATAAACCCGGCCAGGCCGGGTTTATTTTTTCAAACATCGATCAATGCAGGATCTGGCTCAAGAACAACTTGGTCCGGTCATTCTGCGGGTTGTCGAAGAAGTCATTCGGCGCCGCCTGCTCCACGATCTCGCCCTTGTCCATGAAGATCACGCGGTTGGCCACGGTACGGGCGAAGCCCATTTCGTGGGTCACGCACAACATGGTCATGCCGTCTTCGGCCAGGCCGATCATGGTGTCGAGTACTTCCTTGACCATTTCCGGGTCGAGGGCCGAGGTCG
>NZ_JQAZ01000025.1 GCF_001437205.1 Lactobacillus selangorensis
GAGGGCGGCAAGCCAATGCTGCATTCAGATCAAGGCTGGCACTATCGATATCCAAAGTACCGGGAGAGGCTAGAAAAAGCAGGGCTGGAGCAAAGCATGTCACGCAAAGGAAACTGCCATGACAACGCCACAATGGAGAGTTTCTTCGGCACGCTGAAGTCAGAGTTCTACTATCGGGAAAGCTTTGAAAGCGTGGAGCAGTTGCAAGCGGGGCTGGATGAGTACATCCATTACTACAACCATAAGCGAATCAAAGTGAAGCTTGGCGGACTGAGCCCTGTAGCGTACAGGACCCGGTCCGCTGTAGCCTAA
>NZ_JQAZ01000026.1 GCF_001437205.1 Lactobacillus selangorensis
GCGTTGTTGGGTAGGGGAGCGTTCTGTAAGCCGTTGAAGGTGGCCTGTGAGGGTTGCTGGAGGTATCAGAAGTGCGAATGCTGACATAAGTAACGATAAAGCGGGTGAAAAGCCCGCTCGCCGGAAGACCAAGGGTTCCTGTCCAACGTTAATCGGGGCAGGGTGAGTCGACCCCTAAGGCGAGGCTGAAAAGCGTAGTCGATGGGAAACAGGTTAATATTCCTGTACTTGGTGTTACTGCGAAGGGGGGACGGAGAAGGCTAGGCTAGCCGGGCGACGGTTGTCCCGGTTTAAGCGTGTAGGG
>NZ_JQAZ01000027.1 GCF_001437205.1 Lactobacillus selangorensis
GGCGCTGTACCGATCCAAGGCGGCAGGCAAGGATATCGTGTCGGAATAACGCCCGAGGGCAACGAACCGGCTGCTCGGTGTTGAGCACATCGCACCGATCTCTATGTTGCCCGGCAGTATCAAGGGCTTTGCGGCGTTGCCACAAACGACCTTTTGGCAACAGCTCCTTCCGATTTGGAATGACCCGGCGACTTTATTTCGTTTGCCCCAGGGCCGGGCTCACGGCTTAGATAAAAACACGCCCAACATTGCCGAGTCCGAGATTCATGAGCCGCGAAACCATCAGCCAAT
>NZ_JQAZ01000028.1 GCF_001437205.1 Lactobacillus selangorensis
ACAAGCAAATTCAAAGTCCAGTGCAAAGCTATAGTAAAGGTTCACGGGGTCTTTCCGTCTAGCCGCGGATACACTGCATCTTCACAGCGATTTCAATTTCACTGAGTCTCGGGTGGAGACAGCGCCGCCATCGTTACGCCATTCGTGCAGGTCGGAACTTACCCGACAAGGAATTTCGCTACCTTAGGACCGTTATAGTTACGGCCGCCGTTTACTGGG
>NZ_JQAZ01000029.1 GCF_001437205.1 Lactobacillus selangorensis
ATCGGCTTGATGTGGGTTTCCTGGCCGTGTTTATGGTTGGCGATCGACGCCATGACCAGCACAAACACCAGGATCGGCGCGACGGCCTTGAGCGCAGTGACAAACACTTTGCCGATAAACCCGGTGGCCTTGGCGGCGTCGGGCAACAGCAGGGCCAGCAGGATACCGGCGATCAAGCCGATGACGATTTGCGTGACCAGGCTGACACGCGCAAGT
>NZ_JQAZ01000003.1 GCF_001437205.1 Lactobacillus selangorensis
CAACTCAGGGGGTTCACTTCAAACCTACTGTGGTCCACTTTTTTCTAATTAATTTTCAATGCCGTAAAACTGGCGCAGCTTTTTAATTGCGGCTTTAACGTGACGACCGGCCATGACCTTGCTGATGCCCATCTCTTTAGCAATTTGATTTTTCTTCATGCCGTGGCAGTAATACTGTGTGACAGCGTATTTTTGTTTGTCCGTTAAAGTAGCTAAGGCGGCCGGTAATTGTTCAGCTAACATTTGCCGACTTTGATGTTCTTCTTTTTGGATGATTTGGTTAAGCAGGTTGTCTTTACCATAAATTGAGGTGACTTCAATAGACCCTCGATCTACCAGAGTATCCATCATATTCATATTTGGATTAGTTGGATCATTCTTGAAAAACTTATCTTGGTGACGCTCATTGCGATGATCGGAGTTGTACTGTTGATGGTCAAAGTCGAAGATGATGTTGCCCTGAGTCTTTGTAACTTCAATAGTTTGGTTATCCATATGCTTAACACGGACAATTAGCTTGTCATCTTGTTCACCGACTAATTCGTACTCACTATTATTTGTCCTCATTTAATAAAACCTCCGTTTGGGATCTCCCAAGCGAAGGAATCGAAGGTACATTAAAAGCCACTAGGGTGTGTTAAACAGACCTAAACGAAGAGATCGCTTGGGTACTGCAACAGCGCCTTACTAGTGGCTTTGTTACAGAGTGTTATTCAATTCGGCGCATGCTAGTAATGGATGTTAATCACTCATCCCATGCTTATCAGCTAAAAAAATGTGCGAATGCAAAAATAATTATCCGAGAAAGCGGTGTCAGTCTGGTATAATTATTATTGTTAAGCACTAATCTCTAGCTGATATTTGAATAATAACAAGATGGGCATAAATTAACCTCCGAGTTTTTATATGAAACTCCGAAAAACTCCAAAAAAGCTGGGAAGCAAAATGGCAAAAGAAGCTAATTTCACTTATTTAATAGATTTGGTCAATCCTTATTTACCGGATGCGGCAGATACTTCAAAAGAAGAAACAGTTAGCTTGATAATTGAGTATGCGTCAGATAACCAATACTCACCAATGCCTGCCTCATCAACATTGAATACGTATGCCACTGATGGAATCTCCAGATCTGCTTCTAAAAAACTGCTGAACTTAATAAACAAAGAAACATCTTCGCTTGAAGAATATTTCAACAAAATTGGCGCAGATCAGTTAACTTTGATTGCTAAGAAATTGAAGAAGGATGGAATTTCACCAGATGTGTATCGAGGTAAAGCACCAGCATTATTAGCCAACTTATTTACTGAAGAGTTTGAAAAAGTAGCGAGCAGAAAAAATAGGCGAAAACAAAAAATCCCCACAAAAAGTGAGGATAAGGATATATTTACAAAAACTGTTTCAGATGAGACGTTCTCAACAGTCTTTCGTCAGGTTAATGCTAGTGAGATAGATGCTGTGAAAAATAGAAACTCAATTCATGCTTTTGTTTTGAAACCAGAGCTGTTGCCTTTTAGCTATACGAATTTAAAGAATCTAGTGACATCCAATATTACTAGCTACGCAATAGCCCGTGGAGTTAGCAAAACAGATGTTGTAGGTTTGCAAGCAGCCAATTTACTAAGAAAATATGCTAAAAGTGGTATTCCAAATAATTTACTAGGTGAATTGCTAGCATATATTTTTTTAGAGCATGAGGATAACGCACTTAAACTCTATACCAGGGCGGAAATTTTAAAATTCAAGCGAACGATCGACAGCGAAGGCATATACCTAAAAAGAGACCAAGGTAAAACTCAACTAATCCTTGGGGCATCACAATTAAACAATAATCTTGAGGATGCAATTAATAATGTAGTGAAGAAGATAGCAACTTTTGATAATAATCGGTCCAATGAGATGGTACTGGCTACCAACATAGTTGACCGTTCCATTCTTCGGACACAATTCGGTGAAGATAAGAGTAATGCCATTATTAAGTTAATGGCACCAACTGAAACAGACTTTGAAGATATTGCATCATATGGGATCTTTATTGGCTATAAGTTTAGAACCCAATTAGATTTAGACGATTGCACGCAAGAAGAAGCAAAAGAGAAGTGTCGTCAAGCTATTAATTGTGATTTGGAACAAGCGATTAGGCAATTGAATATAGTTATTCAGCAGCATCATTGGCAAAAATCGTCGTTTTATGTGTACTTGTTACCTTTTACTAATGCTGAAGAGGATACTCATGCGATAATGAAGGATTTGATAGGAGAATAAGAGTATGCCACAACAAGAAAAAAGATTGGGCGAATATCTTTACGAGTATTTAGAAAATGATGATTACTTACACAAGCTGATGAGTATTTTGTCTAAGCAGTATGGTTGTTGGCTATTTCATCTAGATTGGAAGTTAACAGGAAAGCAGAAACATGATCTTCTACGCTTCGCCGATTTGCTATCAAAATCAATCAATAAAAAGGGAGACAGTAGGCAAAAAAATAGTGCCTTGAAAATTGTTGCTACTCTATCCAAAATGTATCCTAACGATCCTGAGGTTTCACTGATTACTAATGAGGTTTTGACCAGCTTTAACAACTTTTTGCCTCGTCAAGGACAAAGCTATACGCTAGTTCCAACAATTGAGCAGTTATGGAACGAAGCCTTGGTAAACTATCAAAAAGAGAAACGCCAGATTCCTGGAGAAGAAAGTAAGTCGTTTATCGGTAAGCAAGATATAATTTTTAAGTCTTTGAGCAATGAACTTACTAGTTTTTCAGCTCCAACATCGATGGGGAAGACCTTTTTAATTGAGAAGTATATTGAGCTTCAAGTGAAGGAGGGTGTCGTAGGCAACTTTGCGATCACTGTACCAAGCAAGGCACTCATTACCGAAGTAAGGGTTCAGCTTATTAAGGATTTAGGGGCAAAATTAGGCGAAAAACAATATCGAGTCATTTCTCATCCTGAAGAGTACAGGGTAGATTACGAGGGAAGCTATATTTGCGTAATGACTCCTGAACGCCTATTAGCCCTTTTAACACAATATTCAGAAGCACGGTTAATACACCTGTTTATTGATGAGTCTCAAAAAGTTACAGAAGCAAGTTCGCGTAGTGTCTTTTACTATGAAATATTTGACAGGGTTAGTGCATGGGAAAATCGACCGAAGGTAACCTTTGCCTCACCATTGATTCCAAATCCAGGAATATTTAAAAAGTTAGTACAAACAGCCGCATCGAATGATGGCCTTCGCATTGTCGAATCCCCAGTAACCCAGGTGGAAATTATCTTTGATCGCTATGCTAATAAAGCGGAAGTATATGATGATTTGAATCAAAATACTATTTCGATAGGTAAATTTAAAGAAACGCTATCAGTACCAGATATTATTCGGAAGATGATAAGCATTTTAGGGAATAGTAATTGCAACTTGGTTTATTATGGTTCAAAAGTCAATGCCATTTCAGATGCTGTGGTTGTTAGTCGTTCAATGGAAGAAAGTAACGATACACGGTTGATAGAGTTAGCTGATTATATTTCACGTAAAATTCACCCTAAATACATCTTGGTAAAACTAGTTAGAAAAGGAATAGCCTTCCACACTGGAGAATTGCCAGTTGACGTTCGCATTAGAATCGAGGAAGCCTGTCGGCAAGGAATCTTAAAGCTAGTTTTCTGCACCAGTACCCTACTGGAGGGAGTAAATTTGCCGGCTGATAATATTTTCGTTACTACGCTGCAAAATGGAAAAAGGACGCTCAGTCAATTAGACTTCTTGAACTTAATTGGTCGAGTGGGTAGGTTAGGTCACTCCATGCTAGGAAATGTCTTTCTAATTACTGGCGATACAGCGAATTCGCATAGTAACCGTGCTGCTTATTTATCTAGGATGAATAACAGACTAAAAAAAGCTAAGTTATCTGTTGATGTTATTAAGCCTAAGCAAGCGGCAGCAATTAAGAAGAGCCTAGAGAAAGGCGATGTGCGTTTAGATAACATTGAAAAAGATAAGAACTATGATTTAATTCGTAAATTATCATTACTTTATGTCAAGGAATTACGAAATGATCATCATGGAGTAGTTAGAATCCATTTAGCAAAACATATAACCTACAAAGAAGAACGAAAAATTTTACAATCCTTACAAGAACGATATGCTGACGAATTAGAGGATGATATTAACTTCTCTTCTGATCAGTCTGAAAGTCTTAGAAACAAGATTAGTCAGGAAAATATTAAAGGATATCCTAATATTCATGATGGGGAAAAATTGAGGTGGCCGGAAGCCAAAGCTTTTTTACTCAAACTATCAGAAATATTTAACTGGGCTATTTATGAATCCGACTTTGTTAAGTCAAAACAAGACAAGGAAACTCAAGATAAGGTCATCGAGGATGACGCTAAAATAGCCTTACTTTGGATGAGTGGATACAGCCTGCAACGGATTTGCGACTTTGCAATTCAAATCCGTGATCCTGAGCGTGGAGATACAAGATTTCTTAATAGGGTAAGGCAATACCATGAGAATACCCCTAATATTGACTGGGAGACTATAACCATTAATTTAGTGATGAAAAGATTGCAAAATCTTCAGTTTGTATTAGGTAAATATTTCTTGAAAGTTACCCAGGAGTTAACTAAGAGTGGAATGCCACCTCAGAATGACTGGTATCGTTTCATGGAGTATGGAACAGATAGTGACTTACGGATTTGGTTACAGCAGAATGGTTATTCCAGAGAATCATCAGAATATATAGAAGACAATAAAGATGAATTTATCATTCAAACCGATAATAATTACTTTGTCTCCAAGAATATTTTAAAAGCGAACGATCTTGATGCTGTTAGTGAGACTAAGGAAATTGAAATAAACGTTCCAGAAATTTTTATTTAGAGGAAGTAATCATGAATAACGAAAACTTAAGCATCAGTTACAACAAATTATGGAAGCTATTAATTGATCGTGGCATGAAAAAGAAAGATCTACAACAGGCTAGTGGAGTTAGTGCCGCTTCAATTGCTAAATTGGGTAGGAATGGTAATGTTACGACTGAGGTATTACTAAAGGTTTGTAAGGCCTTAGATTGCGATGTTAGTGACATTATGGAGATCGTACGAAAGTAACAGAAGGAATAATAAAGGAAGATAGAGGTGATATTTATTTAAAATGAGCAAGGAAGAAATAAGCCTTTTCGATGATCAAAAATTTGAAACCGATCATAAAAAATTTGAATTAAAAGCAATAGGTGATGATGGTCACCTAATTAAATCTAAGGAACGAGTTCAACATCATGGTGAAGTCTTTACCCCTAAATGGATGGTGAAAAAGATGCTGTCTGAACCGGCTATTCAAGAAAAACTTCATGATCTGCATGCCACTTTTTTTGAACCTAGTGCAGGCGAGGGTGCCTTCTTGAAAGAAATCCTACATCAGAAGCTGAACTATGTAGACCAAATTTCTAATAAAACAACTTGGAAAAGTAACGCATTATGGTCATTAATGAGCATTTACGCTATTGAATTGTTGGAAGATAATTTAGCTCGATCAAAAGAAGCAATGATTAATATTTTTGTCAATCATTATCAAGCTTTTATGCAGAAAAGTTTGAGTTCAAAAACTGATGTTTATAAATCAGCAAAATATGTCATCAATTTAAATATCGTCCAGGGTAATACACTTACCTATAAAAATGATGATGGAAAGTTGATTACTTTTAGCAACTGGATTCCGTCTGGATCAAAAGTTGAACGGGAGATTTTTACTTTCAAATCATTGCTCAACAATAGTGATGTGGATGATGTAGATGCTAACGAAGGTCAATTAAGTCTATTTGATGACTTAGAAAATAGTGATGATACAAGTAAGCAGAAAACTATTATCACTAAAGTATTTAGGATGGGATAGAAAATGAGTAAAGAATTTAAATTTGATGTTGTAATTGGTAATCCACCATATCAAGAAGAAGTTGAGGGAACTAGTGATAAACAGATTTTTCCATATTTTATGGATCAGGCCTATAAAATTGGAAAAAAGGTTGAGCTAATAACACCCGCTAAATTCTTATCTAATGCAGGGAAAACGCCCAAAAAATGGAATGAGAAGATGTTAAAAGATCCTCATTTAAAAGTACTTTTTTTCGAGCAGGATAGTAGTAAAGTTTTTAGTAATACAGATATTAAAGGTGGAGTTTGTGTTACGTATAGAGATGTAGATTCGAGTTTTGGCGCAATTGGTACATTTACACCCTATGCAGAATTAAATTCTATACTAAAAAAAGTAAAAACAAGCAATTTTAAATCATTTAGTGAACTTATTTATGCTCCAGAAAGCTATAAGCTTACCCAAAAATTACATGACGATTTTCCAGATATAGGGTCGCGATTAAGTAAGGGACATAAATTTGATATTACTACTAACATTTTTGATAAATTAGGTGATATTTTTCAAAATGTAAAGCCTTCTGGTAGTTCAGAGCAATATGTAGGATTATACGGTCGGCAAAATAATCGAAGAACGTTAAAATGGATCAAGAGTAAGTATGTTAAGGGACCGGATAATCTGGAAAATTACAAAATTTTAGTTCCTAAATCAAATGGTAGCGGTGCACTTGGAGAGGTTTTAACCACACCCCTAATCGGGGAACCCCTAATCGGGGGAACTCAAACATTTATTACAATTGGTAACTTTCAAGATATAAATTGTACGAAAGCGGCTATGAAATATATTAAGTCGAAATTTGCACGAGCGATGCTAGGTACGCTGAAAGTAACGCAGGATAATAAGAAACGCACTTGGGTTAATGTTCCATTGCAAGACTTTACCCAACATTCTGATATAGATTGGTCAAAATCTATTCACGAGATTGATCAGCAACTTTACAAGAAATATAGATTAAATCAGGAAGAAATTAGCTTTATTGAAACTAAAGTAAAGGAGATGGACTAGACAATGGCAATGCCTAAAATTAAATCATTCAAACGAATCATTCCAATGATTTATGCCTACACCACTCCTAATGATATTTCCCATAACGGATGGACTAAGATAGGTTACACTGCATCACAATCTGTTGAAGATCGAATTAAGCAACAGAGCCATACTGTCGATGCCAAAGTTAAATTATTATGGCGTGGCAATGCTCGATATGAAGATGGGTCCGATAAAACCTTTACCGACCATGATTTTCATGATTACTTAACCCAGAAAAAGCAGATTGAACGGAAACCTAGGACAGAATGGTTCCATATTGATGGACCAACATCTCATCACTACTTTCATGAGTTTGCTGATCGTGATTTTGGGGATATTCAAGGTAATGATAAGCATGTTCATTATGAGCTTCGTAAAGAACAACAAAAGGCAGTCGACCAAACAATTGCTTACTTTCTTAAAAATGGTGAAGGCAGCGCATTCTTGTGGAATGCTAAGCCACGGTTTGGTAAGACGCTCACTGCTTATGATTTAGTCCGTAAGATGCAAATGCAGAATGTACTGGTAGTTACAAATCGGCCTAGTATTGCAAACTCCTGGTTTGATGATTTTGACAAATTTATTGCCTGGCAAACTAATCTTAAATTCGTTAGTGAAACGGATGCCTTAAAAGATAAGCCAGTACTTTCTCGTCAGGAATTTATTGATTCCATTTCTGATGGCAATGATTATGGTCAGGTTGTTTTTGAGAGTCTTCAAGGGCTAAAAGGTTCGGTTTACTTTGGTGGAGAATACGACAAATTAAAGTGGATTGAAGATCTTAACTGGGATTTATTGATCATTGATGAGGCCCATGAAGGTGTGGATACTTATAAGACGGATAAGGCATTCGACAAAATCAAACGTAAGTATACACTTCATCTTACTGGTACACCGTTTAAGGCCCTAGCCAAAGGTAAATTTGCTGCAGATCAAATCTACAACTGGTCTTATGCTGATGAACAACGAGCCAAAGCTGATTGGAATGAAGATGCTGAAGGTGGTAGCAATCCATATGCCGTAATGCCACGCTTAAACATGTTTACTTACCAATTATCAGAAATGATGGCGGACACTTTAAAACAGGGTGTTGATTTAGACAATGGTGACAAAGCAGATCCAGCATTTGATTTAAATGAATTTTTCAAAACACAGAATGGTAAATTTGTTTACGATGAAGCAGTGGATCATTTTCTTGATACATTGACTACTGGAGAAAATTACCCATTCTCAACTCCAGAATTAAGAACAGAACTTGCACATACTTTCTGGCTGCTTAACAGAGTAGATAGTGCTAAAGCTCTGGCAAAGAAATTGAAGCAGCATCCTGTTTTTAAGCATTATCATATTATTCTTGCGGCGGGTGATGGCAAACTTGATGATGATCAATTAAATGATGATCAACTTGAAAAGGCCAATGAAAAAGCCTTTGATAAAGTTCAAAAAGCAACTAAAGAATACGATAAAACTATTACTTTAAGCGTGGGCCAACTGACTACTGGTGTAACAGTTAAACCTTGGTCGGCCGTTTTGATGCTTTCAAGTATGAAGAGTCCCGCCGAGTACATGCAGGCTGCCTTTAGAGCACAAAATCCATATACTTTTGAGCGTAATGGCGAGCTAATACAAAAAGAAAATGCCTATGTTTTTGACTTTGATCCAACTCGGACACTAACTATTTTTGATGAATTTGCTAATGATTTAATGGCTGAAACTTCAAATGGCAAGGGGACCGCTGCTGAGCATGAAGCAAATATTCGTAAACTGCTGAATTTCTTCCCAGTTATCGGTGAAGATGACGTTGGCAAGATGGTTGAACTTGATGCTAAACAGGTTATGTCTATACCTCGTCAGTTAAAATCACAAGAAGTTGTTAAACGTGGTTTCATGAGTAACTTCTTGTTTACTAATATTTCTCGAATCTTTGCTGCACCTGCCGAAGTACGTGAAATATTAAATGGTTTAGTAACAGCTAAAGAAGGGAAAGCAAAAAAGACTGAGCAAAATGCTATTGAAGGTGCTGAAGAAGTTTCAGTTAATGATGATGGTGAAGTTGAAATTCCTAAAGAGAAAGTAATTGGTAAATCAAAAGATCTTTTTGGTGACAAAGTTTACTCTGACTTAGGAAGCCAGTTAGTAGACTCAGTTTCTGATACTGACAATACGGACTTTAAGTCAGCAGCCAAGTCTATTTCTAAGAAAGTCAATGATTCTCTAAATAAAGAAGTTATTAATAGAGTCGCTAATGATTATGGCTTGTCCAAGAGAGAAGCTAAAAAGCAACAACAACAGATTGAAAAGGAAAATGAACAGGCATTAAATAAGATTGCTGACGAGCTTAACGATCAAAAGAAAGTAGCCGAAGTTAACTATAAGAAAGAACAAGCAGCCGCACGTGATCAAGCAGAACTTAACGAAGCTAAAGCAAAATATGAAACTACTGTCCAGAATATTATGAATGATTTTGGCAAAAGAGTACAAGATCACGTCAAGAAGACGGTTGAAGATGTTCCAGCTAAAGTGGTTGAACGTGTTGAAAAGCACGAGGAAGAGCAAAAATTAAATAATGTTGAAGAAGATGCTAGAGCACACCTGCGGGGCTTTTCTCGTACAATTCCCAGCTTTATTATGGCTTACGGTGATAAGAATTTAACTTTGCAGAATTTTGACGATTATACCGAGGATGATGTTTTCAAAGAAGTAACAGGCATCACGGAGGATCAATTCCGTTTCTTGCGTGATGGTGGTGATTATGTTGATGCCGAAACCAATGAAGAGAAACATTTTGATGGTCATTTATTTGATGAAGTAGTGTTTAATGATTCTATTCAGCAGTTCCTTGAAAAAAAGGACCAATTAAGCAATTACTTTGATGACAATAGCACGGAGGATATTTTCGATTATATTCCTCCACAAAAGACTAATCAGATTTTTACACCAAAAGCAGTTGTTAAACATATGGTGGGTGATCTTGAAATAAATAATCCAGGTATTTTTGATGATCCTAATAAAACATTTGCTGACCTATATATGAAGTCAGGGCTGTATATTACCGAAATTGTTAAGCGATTATTTCGCAGTGACAAGATGAAGAAACTCTTCCCAGATGACCATGAGCGTATTAAATATATTATGGAACACCAGGTATATGGCTTTGCACCAACAAGAATTATTTATCTAATTTCAACTAACTATATTTTTGGCTTTGATAAAGAATTAAAGAATAGCTTAATGGAGAAGCATTTCAAACAGATTGATGCCGCTAAGTATGCCAAAGAGGGTACGTTGCAGGAAGTCGTCCAACGAGAATTTGGGGAGGGAAAATAGATGAAAGCTGATAGTATCCATCTATTTGATTTCCTAGGAAGTGGGAAAACTATTTTTGAAATCCCAGTTTTTCAGCGAAATTATGAATGGGACAAAGCACAGTGTGAGCAGCTATTTAAAGATTTAACGATAGCTGCACAAAACGATACTGATCATTTTATAGGTGCGATTGTTTATGTTACCGAGACCGGAAATAAAATGAGTCACATTTACCGAATTATTGACGGGCAACAACGACTGACTAGTTTAACTCTGTTATTAAAGGCCCTTGCGGATGCAGACGAACAAGATCGGGATGAAATTGAAGAAGAATACTTAACCAATAAGTATTTGGATGATAATAATCACTTGAAATTAAAACCGGTCGAACATGATTATGAAGCCTTTGAATCAGTTATGAATGATATGACAGATTTTAATAAGGCATCTAAAGTTATTGATAACTATAAATTCTTCCGTAAGTTGATTAATGGCAGTGACATTAACAGCTCTAAACTATATGAAGCGATGAATCATTTTAATATGGTTTACATTGAGCTAAGCAGCGATTCTAACGAAGAAAATCCTCAGGTTATTTTTGAAAGCCTTAATTCTACGGGTGTTTCCCTATCATCATCCGATCTGGTGCGGAACTTTTTGTTGATGAAACTTGATTCGCAGGAACAAGCTGAGCTCTATAAGAAATACTGGGTAAAGATTGAGCGGATGTTTGCTACCAAGACATTTGCTGAATTCATCCGACATTATCTAGTTGTAAAAACGCATGTGTCTGTTAAAAGAAATGGTGTTTATAACAGCTACAAGGACTATTTCATCTCTCAAGGATTAAGTTCGGAAGATGCTTTGGCTGATCTGTTTAAGTTTGCTACCTACTATGATCAGATTCTAAATTATAAATCCGATGATGATGTCTTTAACAAAATCTTAGAGCATATCAACGTAATGGATAGCAAGGTTGTATTTCCTTATTTGATGCTGTTAATGGATTTAGTTGATACAGGTGAAACTGATCAGGAGGAAGCCAATAAGCTGGCGCATATTCTAGAAAGTTATTTATTCCGGTTGAAAGCATGCCAAATGCCAACCAATGGGCTAAATAAAATTGTTGTAGGACTATGTGATCTATCCAAGGAAGCAGGTAATTTAAGACTCAGACTACTTAGACTACTCAAGGCTAATTTTCCTGATGACCGTAAATTAGCGAATGGCTTGATGGAAGTAGATTTATATCATCAAAGGAATCACCTGGCTAAATTATCTTTGGTTGTTCTAGAAGAACATCGGACCAGGGAAACAATAAACTTTGATGATGCCCAGGTTGAGCACATTATGCCACAAAGACTCAATGCCGAATGGCGACTTCAAGTCACTAATGCCGACAAGGTGAAGGAACAATATGGTGGTACGCTGGGAAATTTAACTCTCACGAAATACAACCAAGAAATGAGCAACAAACCTTACAGTGAGAAAAAAGAATTCTATAAGGAATCGAATGTATCTCTTACCCGGGAAGTTGCAGAAACATATGATAAGTGGGGGAAAGACTCTATCGTTGATCGAACTGAAAAATTGACGAAAGAGTTAATCCAAATCTTCCCAAT
This sequence comes from Lactobacillus selangorensis, assembly GCF_001437205.1. Taxonomy (GTDB): domain Bacteria; phylum Bacillota; class Bacilli; order Lactobacillales; family Lactobacillaceae; genus Paralactobacillus; species Paralactobacillus selangorensis. The sequence goes on from NZ_JQAZ01000003.1 coordinate 11,884, forward strand.
GCCTGATATCAAAGAGGTTAATGAAGAAGAAGTTACTGGTGAATATACTATTGATCAGACCACTGATGTTACTGGTAAAAAACCAGTTCAAATCACGATTAGTGAAAATGAATATCCGGTAAAGACTTGGCGTCAAATGCTAGTTACTTTCCTTAATGATATTTGGAATAAGGATAGCCTTAACTTTGATCGTATCAAAGAAAATCGCCAGTTGAGCCGGATGCTCTTTAGGCCAGGGAATGCGCCAAAAAAATTGGAAAATGGAACAGTGGTAGAAACTAACTTCTCAGCAACAGTGATTTTAGCTATCATTGCTAAGATTTCTGAAATTTGTGATATTACTGATCAGGTTTCGTATGTGGTAAAGTAGGTGAATAATTTGAAGTTAAATCATGATTTGGTGAGATATACAATGCTTTCAATTGAGTCAAGTAAAAATATAACAGGGCCTCTGGAAGATGAGCTGTTAGCTAATCTTAGTAATTATGGTGAATATGATAGAAGTCAAATTGCCTATACAGTGATGAAATTAAAGGAGGCAAAATACATTACTGGTGATGTACGATGGGGAAATAATCAACCTGCTATTATTTCTCCAGGGAACTTAACTTATGAAGGTCATAAATTCTTAGATAACATCAGAGATGACGGAGTGTGGAAAGACACTAAAAATATTTTGTCCAAATTTTCTAGTGTTTCGCTGACATTAGTTTCTAATGTAGCAGCTGGGGTGATTACACAAATCATAAAGCATCAAATGGGAATCTAGTTTTCCACAAATTACCTAATCCATTTTTTGATACTTGCTTGTTCCCACAAACCACTAGAATTTGAGCCCTACAATTCATGCCGAATTTTAGCTGAAATCCGGCATTGTGTTCCCGAGTTAATAACTGTGCTAATTCATTGTAAATAACAAAAGCTACCGAATAAAGCGGTTCAGCAAGAATGTGTAATTAATCAATTAAGCTCGTGGCAGCTGGTAATTGTACAATTAATTGCTGGCGTTGCTGCTGGCCTTCCTTTTCAATTAATGAATCCAATAAGTTATCCTTGGTGTAAACAGATGTGATTTCCATGGAATTACGATCCGCTATTGTATCGATTGCATTAATAGCTGGATCATCCTGTGAATTGGCGAAGAATTTATCCTGATGCCGTTCGTTTCGATGATCTGAATTATATTGCTTATGATCAAAGTCAAAGACAACGTTACCTTCTACCTTTGTAATGGTGGTTACTTGATTACCCATGTGCTTGACTTTAACAATTAGCTTGCCGTCTTCTTCGCCGATTAACTCGTATTCACTGTTATTGGTTTTCATTAATAAGCCTCCGTTCCGGTCTCCCAAAACGAAGGCAAAGGACAAAAAATAGCCACTAGTAGTGTGCAAACAGTCCGAAACTTGTTCGTTTCGGGACTGCAGCAAACCTTCCAGTGGCTGGTTGCAGTAAAAGTATTTAATTAAGAAGCATGCTGGAACACCGTTAGCTTGACGATGCATGCTGAATCAATAGATAAAATTCACGTTCATTTATTTAATATTGAGAACCGTGTATGTAAACGGTATACTTAAATTGTGGATTGAATTATTATCTTTAATTCACAATCAGTATATTTGAAAAGAAAATATGAACTCGGACAGTTTGGGACAAAATCTGTCCTTTTTTGTCCGAAAGTTGAGCGTGATTGATATGGAATTCTCTGATTTTTTTGACATGCTATGGACTTATTTAGGTAACCCTGATGAAAGTAAAGATAATAAAGGTCGTCCTAAATTCTTTTGTCACTTAATAGATTTGATCATTCGTACTCCGCAGACTGATGTGGAAGATGAAAAAGCGCAAAGTGGGGACTTGAATCCCTTTGCAGGTAGAGTAGCCGACACCATTAATAAGTACTGTATTGGCTCCAGACCAATCCCTAAAAAAGATGCAAAAGAGTTGCTTAGCAGAATTAGTAATGGGAAAAAGTTTATAGACGAAATTAATTTCTCAGCTCCAGGAGCAAGAGAAAGCATTCGAAATAAGTTGCGTGATGAGCAATTTGAAGTAACTATGAGCTCTTTGGGCGAAGTGTGCTTCAAAGCAATGAAAGCGTTTTTAAATAAATTCAAAAATGCTGAAACTTCTGTGAGACCTCAGGATGTTAAAACAAATCAGAATTCCATTGATAACTTGCGTTTACTTTATGACGTAGATTTAGAATGCCCTTTATGTGGAGAGAGCTTGATTAAGAATGGTATTAGCAATGCCATAGCAGGATATGATATTGTCCATATCTTTCCTGACAACTTAAATGAAAATGAAAAATCCAAATTTACCAAAATAAAAAAGGCACCTGAAAATTCAGATGCCTTAGAAAATAAAATTCCACTATGTTTAAATTGTGCGAATGTTTATCTCAACAATCCTACCTTAAATGATTATCAACGATTGATTCAGAAGAAACAGTATATTATTAATAAAAAGCAAATCGCTCAAGACCTAAATCAGCTAACTTTAGAAGCAAAATTGACTAAAGTGATTCAGGGGCTAAAGAAGGTTAAACCAAACTTAGCAAATTCTATTGTTGACTACGATGCGCATACCGTAGAAGAAAAGATAAGCCATGATTATGCCTTACAAGGGGCTGTTAGTTATTATGTTTCTGGTTATTACAACAAAATCAAAGATCAATTTTCTAATTTGGAAGGTCCGGATTTTTCTTTTGATGAATTAGCTACCACTATAAAGTTAGCCTATTTTAAATTTAAGCGTGAGCAACTAGATCAGGAAGAAATATTTAATCACTTGGCTGATTGGATTCTCACTAAAGAACAATTGCCTCAGGATTATTCAGAAGCTTCCAGAATTATAGTGGCTTTTTTCGTGCAAAACTGTGAGGTGTTTGAAGTTGAAAATGCCCAGTAAAGTTACTGACTATAAGGAAAGTACATTAGCAAGTCTTCCTAAAATAATGAAAAAACTAAATGAACAGGCTATGAATCCACAAGATCTTTATAAGAGAACGAGAAGATGTTTTGACGATGTGGGGGAGTTTGTGGAGGCGTTGGATTGTTTGTTTATATTAAACAGGATCTATATTGATGAAGAAACAGGTGTGATAAGTAGTGTTAAAGCAAATTAGTTGTGATCAGTTTACGGTGGATGGACACCCACGTGGACCAATTTATTTTGATAAAGGACTAAATGTGATTTTAGGTGGTCATAGTGGAACTAATTCAATTGGGAAATCCACATTTTTGATGATTATTGATTTTGTATTTGGTGGAACTGATTATGTGAAAAAGGACCTTGATGTCCAGAAAAATGTAGGCTCTCATACCATAAAGTTTGCTTTTGAATTTAATGATAAAGATTATTATTTTTCGAGGTCGACAGAAGATTTTCAATATATCTATATTTGCAACGAGAAATTCATCCCTAAAGATAATAAGAAAATAACTGTCGAGGAGTATCTCGATTTTTTGTCTAATCAATATAATTTGAATTTACCCAGACTAACATTTAGAGGTGCAGTCGGCCGTTTTATTAGAGTTTACAATCGTCAAACTACAGATGAAAAAAGGCCTTTGCAAAATAGTAATCAAGAGCCATCTAAACAGCAGGTCTATGGATTACTGAAGTTGTTTGACAAATATTCTCCTATTGAGAATAGAGAAGAAGCCGCTAAAAAAGCTGAGGAAGCTTACACGGCATTTAAAAATGCAGGGACTTACAGATATGTTCCAATAGTTGATACTAAAAGACAATTTAAAGAAAATCTAAACAAAATTGAACAACTTAAACAAAAGCTGTCAGATCTACAATCTGAAAATAATGAAGGCTCATTAAACTTAGATGATATGCAAGCAGCACGTTTAAGAGAAATAAGAAATGATCTATCCCAACTTAGGGAACAGAAGAATATATACTTGAGTAGATTAAATGTCATAAAGGCTAATGAAAAAGCTGGCCCCAGAAGGTATCGGAATAATTATCATGAATTAGAGCAGTTCTTCCCTGATGTAGATATCCAAAGAATTGAAAAAATAGATAAATTCTATCATCAAATTACTAAGTTCCTTAAACTAGAGTTTGAACGAGAAAAAAATACTATCGAAAAAAATGTTGATGATTTAAGTCATCATATTTCTCAACTAGTTAATGAAGCACAGAAAATAAAGAATCAGCAAGGACCAAATGTCCAAACTGCTTTACTTAATGAGTATGCTGATAAAAAAGCAGAATTAAAGCAATTAGAAGACGAAAATAAAAATTATCAGAAGAAGAAAAAACTACAACAAGACAAGAAAGATCAACAGGATGCTTTAAAAGCGACTATCAATACTGAATTGGCAGAGGTACAGCACTCTTTGAACACTGAAATGGCTAGTTTAAATGAGCAGGTCTGCGGATCAAGTTCATTTCAACCTCCTCGAATTGAATTAAAACCAACAGGATACAATTTTGAGACGATTAATGACCAAGGTACGGGGACATCATTCAAAGGATTAATTATTTTTGATCAAGCTTGTCTTGACTTAACACGTTTACCATTCTTTGTTCATGATTCACTACTATTTTCAAATATTGAGATTGATCGTAGAAATAGAATTGTTGAAATGTATGCTCAAGAAACTAAGCAGATATTTATTTCAATTGATAGTATTGAAGTATTATCAGAAAAAGCACAAGAGATTATTAGAGAGAATACGGTTCTGACACTTGAACGTGGTGGTAAAGAACTGTTTGGGAGATCATGGAATGAGCAAGCAACCAAATAACTTAAAAATTAAATATAAGGTTAGTTACAAGAAATTGTGGAAACTGTTGATTGATAGAGGATTACAGAAAAAAGATTTGCAAGCTGAATGCGATATTAGTGCTGCTTCCGTTGCTAAGTTAGGAAAAGATGCTAATGTTACTACGGATCTTTTGATGAAGATATGCACTAGCTTGGATTGCAACCTTAATGACATTTGCGAAACTGTACCAATTAACGAAGAGTAGGAGAAATTTCATGCAAACAGATAATGAAAAATACAATAAAACTGTACAGCCGAACACGGCTTTCTTAAATGAACTTAAAGACAAGCTGCCTGAATTCTTTACCAGGGAAGGATTTTTTGATTTAGATAAGTTTAGGAACCAACTAAAAGATAAGAATATTAATGAGTTGAGTGAAGGTTATCAGCTAAATTTCATTGGTAAAGATTATGCGCGGCGTCAAGCAGGTGAGATGCCGACAACAGTGATCGTCCCTGATGAGAAACAAAATAAGGGTGAAGGGAAAGAGAGTAATAACTTGTTCTTTACTGGTGATAATTTAGAAGTCTTACGTCATCTTCAGAACAATTACCAGAATAAGATAAATGTGATTTACATTGATCCGCCATATAACACCGGTAGTGATGGATTCGTATATCCGGATTCTTTTGAATACAGCGATGAGAAATTAAAAGATATGTTTGGTATGGATGATGATCAGGTGGAACGTTTGAAGAGTATTCAAGGTAAGTCTAGTCACTCTGCATGGTTGACATTTATGTATCCGAGATTAGTTCTTGCCAAAAATCTTCTTACAGATGATGGAATAATATTTATTTCAATCGATGATAACGAAGTTACAAATCTGCATGAATTAATGGATAGTATCTTCGGCGAAATTAACTTTATGAGTCAAGTTAGTGTTGTAAACAATCCTCGTGGTAGATCACAAGATAAATATATTGCAACATCTTCAGAGTACTTAATGATTTTTTCCAAGAAACCGTTACCTGCTGGCGTAATATCCGTAAAGAAAAATGTGAACGATATTGTGAAGGACTATCCTGAAGAAGATGAAATTGGAAAGTATCGGTTAATAGAGTTAAGAAACACTCATCGAGACTTTGGCAAATTTAATCGTCCTAATTTATATTATCCTGTTTATGTTTCTGAAGATGGAGAAGTGGCTTTAACTCCAAATGAAAAGTTTAAATATAAAGTTTTGCCTAACTGGAACGATGGATTTGAGGGATGCTGGACCTGGAGTGAAAGTAAATCCAAGGAGAATAAACATTTATTAATCGGTCGTAAGCATAATGATAGTTGGAAAATATATAGAAAGAGCTATGCCAAAAATTCCTATAAACAGCTGAAAAGCATTTGGAATGAAAAAAGTTTTTATACGGATAAAGGGCAATTAAGAGTTGGAAAATTATTTGAAACTAAAAATAAGATTTTTTCTGCTCCTAAGTCTGACCAATACATAAAGCAGATTGTTAAAATGTCAGGAAAGAAAAATGGAGTATTTTTGGATTTCTTTGCCGGATCATCAACAACAGCTGATGCTGTTATGCAACTTAATGTTGAAGATGGAGGACATCGCAAATTCATTATGGCCCAGTTGCCGGAAAAAACCTATCAAATCAATAAAGATGACAAAGAGGTGCCGACTAAGGGAGGCCAAGCGGCATATGATGCTGGTTTTAAATCCATTGACCAAATTTCTCGAGAACGTATTCGTCGCGCTGCTAAGAAAATTCGTGAAGATAATGAATTGACCTTACCTGAAGACTTTGATGGTAGCTTCAAGCATTATCGAGTTGTCAAACCGATTAAACAGACGTTGGAAAACATTGAAGACTTTGATCCAAACAATACCAATTTATTTACTAATATGGTTGACGGTTTCTCTAGCCAGAGTTTAGAAGTAGCTGGAGATACGGCTGGTGAAGACACCATTCTTACTACCTGGCTGGCTAAGGATGGGTATTCTTTCGATACCAACGTTGAAGAAATTAAGTTTGGCAATTACACAGCTCATCAAGTTGAAAATAATCGTCTCTACCTGATTAATGAAGGCTGGGGAGCTGACCAGACCAGAGAGCTGTTAAATCAACTGGGTACTCACCAGTTAGAAGTACAGAGTGTGGTTATCTTTGGCTATTCCTTTAACGTCGCCGAACTTCGCGAACTAGAAAATGGTCTGAAGCAGTTAGATAGTAAAGTCACTTTGATCAAGAGGTACTAAGCCATGAAGATTAAACTAGAAACTTTACAGCATCAAACTGACGCTCTGGCTGCCATTGATAAATCTTTTCCTGGAATGGATACGATGAGTAATGATCCCAATGCAAACTACATCTATGCCAATCCGCTGATTAAGTACCGCTACAACGATAAAGCTAATATTGACATAAAGATGGAAACAGGTACAGGGAAGACCTATGTTTATACCCGGATGATGTATGAATTACATCAAAAGTATGGGCTCTTTAAGTTTGTCATTGCAGTTCCAAGCCCAAGTATTAAAGAAGGTACTCGTAGTTTCATTACCAGTGATTATGCTAAACAGCATTTTAGTGAATTCTATGAAAATACTCGGGTGCAATTAAACGTCATTAACGCAGGCGATTTTAGTGCACGTTCAGGGCGACGTAACTTCCCGGCACAGCTATCTGAATTTGTGGAGGCAACTAGACAGAATACTAATCAAATTGAGGTGCTGCTGGTTAATCAAGGGATGCTTCATTCTAAGTCCATGCACCGTGATGATTATGATCAGACTTTGCTTGGTGGCGAAACTTCACCAATCAAGGCCATTGCGGCAACTAGACCTGTAGTCATTATTGACGAGCCGCAGCGATTCCCACGGGGCAAAAAGTTTTACGAAGATATTAAAGCAATGAAGCCCCAATTAATTGTTCGTTTTGGGGCTACTTTCCCGGAAACAACAAGTGGGCGTGGCAAAAACAAGGTTACTAAGATTGATTATTACGGTGGTGAACCTCAGTTCAACTTGGATGCTGTCGATAGCTTTAATCAAGGTTTAGTTAAGGGAATCGATATCGATTACCCAGATATGCCAGAAGAGCAAGCAAGCAACTTGTACAAGGTTAAACAGGTTAAAGCTAAAGAATTGATCCTTTCCCAAGGGAAAAAAGAATATTCCCTTGGTGTTGGTGAAAACCTTGCAGATGTCGATCCAGGCTTTCAAGGGGATATTACTTATGCCGGTGGCACGGATCATGAGTTATCTAATGGATTGGCGTTGGCTAAAGACATGAAATTAATCCCGGGCACTTTCGCGCAAAGTTACCAGAAAGAGATTATTTCGCAAGCCTTGGACTGCCACTTTAAAGCCGAAGAGGAAAATTTTCTACGTCCTAACTCTGGGGATAATGCGCCTAAAATTAAAACCTTGTCCTTGTTTTTCATTGATAGTATTTCAAGCTTTCGAGGAGAAAATAGCAGTAAAGGCTGGCTTGCCAAAGAATTTGAACGACTTTTAACTGAAAAATTAAATAGACTGATTGGTCGGTATGAGATGGCAATAGATGATCGAGAAAAAGATTATTGTTCATTCTTACAAGCTACTTTAAGGAGCTTGCAGTCAGAACATCAGGACGTATATGCTGGCTACTTTAGTGAAGATCGCGGCAGTTCAGATGCTGATATTCAAGCTGAAGTTGAGGATATTCTTAGTAATAAGGAAAAACTGCTCAGCTTTAAGGATAAAGATGGTAACTGGCTAACTCGTCGCTTCCTCTTTTCAAAGTGGACGCTGCGTGAAGGTTGGGATAATCCAAATGTTTTCACAATTGCCAAGTTACGTACTTCCGGTTCCGAAATTAGTAAGATTCAGGAAGTTGGTCGTGGTTTACGGCTTCCAGTTGATGAAACTGGTCACCGTTTGAATCAGGATGAGTGGCAGAGTCGTCTATCTTTCTTAATTGGTTATGATGAACGAGATTTTGCTCAAAAGTTAGTAGGTGAAATTAATGATGATTCACCGATAAAACTGAACCAAGAAGAATTAACTGATGACATGATCAAGCTGATTGTTAAAGCTAAACAAAAAACTGACCCTAAATTTGAGGAGGATCAGTTGCTTGATGATTTGGATGATCATAATGTGATTACCCGTTCTAACAAATTTAAAGAAAACGTTGAATTAGATGGTCAAATGATGACCGGCTATGATGCGTTGTGTCATCTTTATCCAGAATTAGTCCAAGAAACTAAAATTGCTAAGGATAAGGTTCGAGATAAAAATTCAAAAGACAGCACAACTGTTAAGTTACGCAAGCAAAATTGGCAGCAATTGAAAAACTTGTGGCTGCAATTGGCTAAGCGGCAAATGATCAAGTTTGATCCATCGGTTAATCAGGATGCAGAAACTGTGGCTCGTAATGTCTTCAATGATGGTGATAATAAGATCTTTGTTTTGCAACGGCCACAGGTGGTTCACCAAGAAGTGGTAACTGATGAGAATGTGGCTTCCGTTCGGGAAACGCAGTCGGATTATAGTACTGAATATTTGACCATGAAATATGGTAAATTTCTTAAGATTCTGGCCCAACAAACAGATTTATCAGTAAACTTGCTGAACAGCCTGATGATTGAGGCAATTAAGAGATTAAGAAACAATACTAATTACATTAATGAAAAAACATTAGGTAATTTAATTCGAACCTTTAACAATCAGTTTAACGAACGAATCAAGACTTCATATAGCTATGAGCCTTTGAAGTTTTCGGCTTCCACCTCGATTTACAATGCCAAGAAGCAGGAATTTGTAGATTCAGTTCCTGCTAGCGTACTTGGAGTATACCAATCAAATTCAACTTCTGATGAAAAGTACTTGTATGATCGACCACCGCTGCGTTATGACAGTGCTGATCCAGAATTAAAAATTTTACAACGGTCGTATGGGCCGAAGATTAGTGTCTTTGGAAAATTGCCAAAAAAGGCTATTAAGATTCCGCGCTTTGATAACGGAACGACTACACCTGACTTTATCTTTAAAATTGAACATGGTAATAAGCCAATTTATTTGGTGATTGAAACTAAAGCTGAAAACATGCGTTTGGGTGATGAAGAAATTCGAATTATTCAGCAAAAGTACTTTGATCATTTGCAGGAATCAGGGGTTTATTATCGAATGGCTACTAGTGAACAAGAGGTGCATGACTTGATTAATAAGTTGGAAAACGGGGAGTTGAATTAGGATGCTGTCGCTAATTGAATTAGCTAAAGAAGGAAATTTAGAGAAGACAGGAGCTAAGCCTAAGCTACCAATTAAGGTGGATGGTGTTAGTTCCGAGACGTTGGATGTCTATAAAATTCCGTTGGAATACCTTTATTACAATGATAAGAATGGTCGGATCGCAACAGGCATTTCTCAGTATCATGATGAGCTGCACCCAGCAAATGACCATGAAGACCCACAATATAACAATTTTGTTGCTAAGTTAATTGAGCAGGATAATTCTTCAGCACTGAAGCGAACAGAAAAATCAATTCAGGAGTCTGGCCAGCAGGTATATGGTTATGTTCTTGATGATGGAAGAATTATCGATGGTAATCGGCGCTTCACTGCCTTACGAAATATTCACCAGTCAACTGGTAGGACAGTTTATTTTGAAGCCGTGGTATTACCATTCTCATATGACAATTCAACTGAACGAGCTAAGATCAAAAAACTGGAATTGGCTATTCAGATGGGTGTTGAAGAACGTCAAAATTATGATCCGGTTGACTTAGCTGTTGACATTTATCAAACTACTGGCGGCGATGATCCAATCATGACTCAGGCGGACTATGCTGCGGATTCTCATATGCGCCCAACTGAGGTTAAGAAATATTATGATGGTGCTGTTTACATGAAGAAGTTTCTGAAATTTATTGGAGCTCCGGACAATAACTTCAACATCATCAAGGAGAGTAAGGTCTGGTCGCTGTTTTATGAAATGGGAAAGTCACTTTCAAAGAACTTTGGTGATGATTCAGAATCGCAGGTTCGTAAGAATGAAACCATGAACTCATACTTCGGTGTGATTCTTTATCAGATTCATGTTGGTGTTAGCGGGAATACCGCTAGAACTCATATTCGTGAATATGGTAAAAATGTTGTCAATAGTGTCGATAACGAAGATTTTAATGATGATGTCGCGGACATTGTTGATGATCTGTCTGAATCACTACAGGATGATGAAATTCATACCACCTCTGATTTGATGCAAAGTTTAACTGATGAAAATGATACGGTTGAAGCCTTAGGAGATACTTTTGATACTTATATGCGGAACGCACGGAACAGTGAGTCCGTCGATAAATTCATTCGTAATATTAAGCAAAATGTGAAATATTATCATGACTTGAACGAAGATGGTGGCCTCATTGGGAGCCTACGTTATAACGAAGTGAGTGAAGACCAGTTAAAAGAGTTGCAAAAATACATGCGTGACTTGAATCAACTAAGTAAGGAGTTGTTCAGTAAGTATGGAGACGAAATCAGATAGTCCAATCATCATTAAGAATAATGACGGTTTCTTTCAACTATTAGATGATAGTAACCATACACTGGAGTCCAAGACAGCTCAGCGTGGCTTAGCTATTTTTAGACCGTACTTTGAAGATCCGGGACAACGGACCTTTAAGGAAGATTTAACTTACGTTCAACTGCTTGAATTAGTTAAGAAGCTTAATAGGCGTCTGCAACGTAAAGGGTTACCTGAAGTTCAAACTAGCAACAAGTTTAATCAGTTTGTTCAACAGCGTCAGTATTATATTAAGGAACAAAGTCAGGCTGGTTTAACTATCAAAGATGGTGATCCTCGCTGGCAACATGAGTTTGATAACTTCAAAGCGGTCGTTAGTCAAGAAATTACGCGGCCACTTAAGCCAGAGCAAGAAAAAGCTAGTTTCTTCATGACTATCATGAAACGAGCGGCTAATTTTTCAGTGCCTGGCGCTGGTAAAACGGCGATGATGTATGGTACTTTTGCTTATCTTTCTAGTCCGAGAATAGATGAAGTTAATAAACTGTTAGTAGTTTCACCATTAAATGCTTTTGCTGCTTGGCGGACAGAATTTGAAGCTGTGTTTGGTCCGAAGCGTCAGCTGCATTATCTCAATATGCGGGACAAAAAATATAACAATAATGTTGGCGCTATTAAGCATGATTGGGTTGAAGCTGATGTAATTACCATCAACTATGAATCTTTACAAAGTAAGCTGAACATCATTAATGACTTACTAGATTCAAAAACTATGTTAGTTTTCGATGAAGTCCACCGGGTAAAGGGCGTCGGAGGTCAACGCGCCAAGGCGGCCCTCAATTTAAGCCAGGCACCACATTACCGTTATGTTTTAACGGGGACACCAATTCCAAATGGTTTTAGAGATATTTATAATTTCTTACATTTGATGTACCCCGATGAATATTCATCATTCTTTGCTTGGGATTTAACGACTTTGAACAATATTGACCCAGAAGATGTGAATAAGAAGTTATCGCCATTTTTCTGGCGAACAAATAAGGAAGATCTGCATGTGCCTAAGCCAGATCCAGATATCATTAAGGTGGTAGATCCATCTCCGGATCAGCAGATGTTGTCGCAAGCGATTTACGAAACCGAAAATGGGACGTTGGCTACCTTTATTAGGATACTCCAGGCATCGACTAATCCAGCTCTGTTAGCCAGCAATATCAATTACAAGGAATTAGGGTTAATTGATGGAGATTCTGGTATTTGGGACAAGCAATCAGCGGAGATTGAAAAAAAGAATGTTAGCAGCGGTGAGGCTTACAAGAAGTATGATTTAGCAAGGATTAAATCGCCTAAGTTTGAGATGGGGATTGACTTAATTGATAAGTTAGTTAGTCAGGGCAAAAAAGTCCTTGTTTGGGGGATGTTTGTTGGCACCATGCAGAAGATCACTGATACTCTCAACGGTATGGGAATTAAAACTACCTTGATTTATGGGGCCACCCCAAAGCAAGACCGCGAAGGAATGATTAACAATTTCCGTACTGGTGATGCTCAGGTATTGGTTTCTAACCCTAATACGTTAGGTGAATCTATTTCGCTACATCAGACGGTGCACGATGCTGTTTACTTTGAATACAACTTTAACCTGACTTTTATGTTGCAGTCGCGAGATCGAATTAATCGTCTGGGACTGCCAGCACATCAGTACACTAGGTATTATTATTTGATGACTAAGGGTGATGTTGCTCATATGGGGTTCATTGATAATACTGTCTACAAAAAGCTGAAGGATAAAGAAAAGGTTATGATCGATGCCATTGATGGTCAATTGCTTGTACCTGAATATACTGATGATTATCTACAAGAAGTTAAGGATATTGTCATGGGGAGGTACAAGTAGTATGGCTTGGCCAGCTATTGTTAGTGCTATAGCAAGCGTTATTGCTCTTGTTATATCTGGATTTGCTTATTTCAAACGCACCAAAATAGGGAACAAACTGAAGAATTATTTGAAGAGGCAAGGAAGCCCTATGTCATTGCCTACATACAGAGTCAGCAAATAAAGAAATCTTTGTTTTGGAATTTAGTAATAAAGAATTTTGGTGGAACTGGGACATATATTACTAGTGTTGAAGCGAACCCGTCTTTATCTGGTGAATATATACCATTGAAGAATAATCCATTTTCAGCAATGGACCATCAATTGATTGCTCCAGGTCAATCATATAAGGCTACTATTGCAGTTAGTGAAAATAACACGAGAAATAGAAATCTACCAGATAAAATTAAGAGTTTAATAGTAGAGGGACATAGCGTTGATAAAATTAATCTATCTACTACAGCATTTAAGCTAAAAATTGATTTAAAGGATTTTGATGGCACAACACACTCTGAAACATTTGACCTGGATATTGGATCAGCATTAAGTCTGGTAACGTTTTTTAATGATTAGCTTTTTCCACAAACATCTTAAATCACTTTTTTATAACTTATGTGTTCCCGCAAACTGGTAATAACTTGAGACTTACTATTCGTCTCAAAAGTAAGGGAAGATTTGGAATTATGAAAGCGAGTTAACAAACACAATATTTTTGATTAAGCAAAGATAATTTTGTAGAGTAGCGGTTAATCAAGAATGTGTAATTGATAACATCAGCTCGTGGCATATTGAATCAGTGACGGCCTTGGAACTGCAATAATGATAAAACACCTTCGCATAAATCCTTGCGAAGGCGTTTTTGATATTGTAAATTCACTGCAAATGTTCAATAATGCACGTATCAGGAGAAGTGGGGGATGATTGCGATGGCAAATCGGGACAAGTTGGAACAATTTGCAGAAAAATGGCTGGCTAAATTTCAGGCGGAACAGCCGGATTATATCGAATTGGTTGACCATTATTTGGCAGATGATTGCCAAGCGCTGGGATTTGAAATGGACAGCGGCAAGGCGTTTTGCAAGCAGTATGGGAATGGAAATGCGTATGCCGATCCGGACGAACTCGATCTGATCATTGCGACGATTACCGACGTAAATTTGCTGGGTGTGGCATTATATTCGCGCTGGCGTTACTTTAATCATTGGGCCTATTCGGCGAAGGAGATTATCCGGCCTGAAAATCGGCAGTGGTTCGTTTTGATTCTGACACGGATGCTGCAATTGGCACAGGGTGAGACCGTCCGTTTTTCGGGCCGTGCGACGGGCATGCGGCTGATTTCGCAGCAAGGGACTTTTTTGGAACCGCAGGCGACAGATGAAATTCGGCAAACACTGACGTTTTTTGGCTGGGGCCCGGTTTTTCTGGATACCAAAACTTATAATGGCGAGCTGAATCGGGATCTGCAATTGCAATTTTCAAAAGCGGTCACCGATAGACTGCTGGCGAGCATCGCCGAATATTTCCGTTCGGATCATCAAACACTGGCAGTGACGGATGCGGGCACTTGGCAGCTGCAGCTGACCAATTCGGAGGGTAAAGAGTTTTGTTATACAGGACCGTTATGCGACGACTTAAGTGTTGATGGAACTGGTTTGTCAGATTTGCTGCGGACAACGCTGAAGCTGCCGTTTTTATGGGCATTTGACGGTCAAACGACTGGACAGCGAATCATGCGGATTGAGATGCACTATCACAGCGATCCGGAAGAAGAGACCTTTCAAATTGATCGTCAGACGGGTCGACTGGCGCTGACACAGCACTTTGATGATCAGACGCAGCGTTCGCAGACCATCCAAGCTGCCAGTGCTGTTGTTCGTTTGCTGGATCAGCTTGATCCGGCGGTACTTTTTACGCAGTTAGACCAGCAGCCCCAAGTCATTGCTCCCAATGAAGAACGACATTACGCTTTAACGATTACGTTCGACGATTGTTCGCAACGAATCGTCAGTGGTAACTTTGACAAAGCAGGTTTGCCGACGGATTGGCCGGCATTTGCGGCGGCGATTCAGAAACTAGTAGCCGATTTGGGACAGCCGGCTTTATTTGATTCAGCTGTTTATACGCAGGCAACACGGCAGCCGGGCCAGTTTATTTATTGTTCGGTCGCTTTGAATCATGGCCCTAAAACATATTTTTACCGGACCGAAGACAATTCGATTGTTGTCAACGATCGGGTGATCGTGCCGGTCGGACCAGAGGACACACTGTTGAAAGGCCGTGTCACCAAGGTTGCCTACTATGATCCAATGCAAGTTCCGCTGCCGATCGCTAAGACAAAAAGGATCCTGCGCAAGGTCGATGATTAAAAAATGGTGTTTCACGGCTGTTTTCATTTTCAATCTGGTACAGTAGAAGCAGAGGGAGTGAGTGCAATGAGTGTGATCACCAAAATTTTAGCAACGCTGGTCGGGTTGGAATTTCTGTACATTATGTATTTGGAGTCGGTTATGACGACTTCGGCCACGACGTCGAAGTTGTTCGGCATGAGCCAGGAAGAGTTGAAACGGCCGTCTGTCAACGCTTTGTTCAAAAATCAGGGCATCTACAATGGGTTAATCGGCTGCTTGGTGTTTATTGCCGTCATGGTCTTTGCCAGCAAAGCCGCCGTTATGGTCCTAATGGGTTACATCATTTTGGTGGCCATTTATGGGAGCGTCACCGTCGATACATCGATTTGGTGGAAGCAGGGCGGACTGGCAATTTTAACGCTGCTCAGCGGATTATTTTAAAATTTAACGAAAAAATAAAAGTCGTCGTAAGACGGCTTTTTGTGTGGGCAGGGAGCTTAAATGCTAAAAAGCAGCATTCGTCTAAGCCTCGACCAGCAAAACCGACTTTTGTCACGCTCTATTGACAAATTTTCCTTTTTAATTCATGCTAGGTGTGAGAGTAAGTAAGCGCTTTATTGAAGAGGGAGAGTTGGTTATTATGGCAACGATACGTGACGTTGCGAAGTATACGGGGCATTCGATTTCGACGGTGTCGCGGGTGCTGAATCATCCGGATAAAGTGGCACTGGCGACACGGCAGGAAATTGAAGCGGCGATGCGTAAGCTGGATTATCATCGCAATGAAATGGCACGTGAATTGAGCCAGGGGCGTTCGCATCGAATCGGCGTGGTTCTGCCGATTGCGGATACGGCCTATTTTCAGAAATTGATCAATGCCATGCTGCTGGCAGCGTTCGATCAGCAATATCAAGTGGTCTTGCTGCCGACCCATTACAAAGAGTCGCTTGAGTATCAATACTTGGGGCTGCTTGAGCACCATGGCGTTGAGGGGTTGATTTTTGCTTCGCGTGCGTTACCATTGGATAAAATCGCTGCCTATGCAAGTTACGGACCAATCGTGTGCTGTGAAGATACAACGGGCTATCCTATTTCGAGTGTCACCGTCGATCGAGAAACATCTTTAGTGCAAGTCATGCAGGCCATTCAGAAAATGGGCGGGCAACGGTTAGGGCTGACTTTGGATCGGCCTGAATCCGAAAGCCCCAGCAGCCGGCTGACGTTTGAGGCCTATCGGACGGTGTTTCATCAGGAACCGCGTCCGGAACAAATCGTCAGCAATGTCTTGTACATGGATGACGGGGTACAGGCGGCCGGCCAATTTTTTAGTCACAAGGTCAAGCCGACCATTATCCTGTCGAACGGTGACGAGATTGCTGGCGGAATCATCGGTTATCTCAAGCATAATCATGAAACTTGTGCTGTGATTGGGCAGGAAAATATGCCGATCAGCTGGTCAATGGATTTTTCGACGATTGACAACCGGCTTGATCAAATCGGTAAAACAGCCGTCCAGATGGTAATCGATCGGGAAGTCAGGCACAAAAAATTCAGCGCACGGTTCATCCCACGTGGCGATTTGGCAAAAGTAATAACAGGAAATACAGAAAGGCGGTCTTTTGAATGAATCTTTACGCATTGCATGCAGGTAGCTGGGTCGGAATGGGCACCGCTACGGCGATTGGCCTCTTAAGCAAATCGACCAAAGTAACTGGTTTAGCCCATGCGGCTGATCGTGGTTTCTTCTTGCCGTTAATTTATAGTGGCGTCGAACTTTTCCAAACGGTCGAGACACCGAAAAAGAATCTCTGGGTCAAAGTCGGCCTCGGTGTAGCCACCATCGGCACAATCGAGATTGCCTTTGGTCAGAAACGCCGTCATTCCAAGCATACGTCCGTCACAATTCACCATGCCTTTATGATGATGCTGATGACGCTGGCTTGCGGATGCACTTTGTTCACGCTTGGTAAAAAGAAAAAAGCATAATTGCACACACAAAAGGGCCGACGAGAAATCGCCGGTCCTTTTAATTTGCTTATTTATTTGCTTTTTTCGATTTGTTATTCGAATCATTCAAGAGTTTGCCGATGGCGGGAATCTGGCCTAAACTGTCAATCGCCGAGTTCGGCATGACAACGGTGTTATTTTCGCCTTTAGCCACGTCGCCCATGGTTTCGAGATTCTTATATTGCAGGTAGAGATCGCCGTTATGCGTCAGCGCTTCATTGACATCGTCGATTTGGTCCCGAACGGATTCGGCAATCAGACGCTGACTTTCAGCTTTCCCTTGTGCTTCCAAGATTTGGCGCTGCTTGTCCCCCTCAGCCGCTAAGATTTGGGACTGCTTTTCACCTTCGGCTTGGGCAATTGCAGCTTGTTTCTTCCCTTCGGCTTCGGTAATGTTGGCCTCCTTTTCACGAGAAGCCCGCAGCAGTTTATTCATCGAAGCTTGGATATCATGATCGACCTGAACGGAATCAATGTTGACCCGATCGACGTTGAGTCCGTAGCCGGCTGTAATCTGGCCCAGCTGTTCGAACAGCGTTTTGTTAATCGTTTCGGTGCCGTTCAAGACATCGTTGAGGTCCATGTTCCCAATGATTCCCCGCAAGTTGGCCCGAGTATCTTGGACCATGCTCAAAACGGAATCCTTGTTTTTGTAAACATAGGCGTTCACATCGGTAATATGATATTTCAGCGTTTCTGAAATCTTAACGACCACGTTATCTTTGGTAATGACTTCCTGTTCGCTGACTTTCAACGGAATCTGCTTCATATTGACGATTTCGGTAATTCGGTAAATATAGGGGAGCACCATATGAAACCCTGGCTGCAGAGTCCGCACATATTTTCCTAAGCGTTCCACGATGCCCACTTCCCCAGTGTGGATAATCGCAAACGATGAAAAAATGGTGAAAAAGAGAATCGCTAACACCAGTACGATAATAATCCAACCAAACCAAAACATTTATCTTTCTCCTTTAGTAATCTAATTTCTGACCCGCCGCACGCACCACTAAATATTCCGGCGTGACTTGACGGACAGCGACTTTTAAACCGGGCTGTGCTTGTCCTTGCACACGGTAGTGATAGTAAATGCCGTAAAAACGGATTACACCGGTTGTCTGTCCGTTCGGCAAAGCAAAGGTGGCGCCCAGCAGCCGCTGATCGAGTTCTTCCGACATTTGTTTCACTCCTTTCGACCTTGAGCCTAATTCTATCCGCTTTTGTTGGAAAAGCAATCTTTATTTGTAGTGTTCCTGCTGAAAACGAGCCAGTCCTTCATAATGAGGAGCCAAAGCATGGTTGATTTCCAGCCACAGGCCATTCAGCTCTTGATAGGTGGCTTTATTTTTGACCTGCGGTGTCAGGCGGCGGGTCACACCAATCAATTGATCCAGCTGGCTGAAGTCCTTTAAAATTCCTAAACTGTAGAAGCCAAGCAGTGCCGCCCCAAATGCCGAACTTTCAGGTGAGTCGGGAAATGTGATCGTTTCGGCAAAGATATCGGCCAGCATCTGCCGCCACAACGGCGATTTGGCGAACCCGCCGCTTGCTTTGATAATATTTGGCTGGCCGACCAGCTGTTCGATTTCATGCGTGATTTCATTGAGATTGAACAAAACGCCTTCTAAAACGGCTCTGGCCATGTCGGCTCTGGTGTTTAAGGCAGTTAAACCGAAGAAGGTGCCGCGAGCAGCGGCGTTCCATAACGGCGCTCGTTCGCCATGCAAGTAGGGGAGAAATAGCAACCCATGGGCACCAGCTGGCACTTGACCAGCAAAATCGGTCACGATTTGGTATGGATTCTGATGGTCGCCGGCAGCCGTCTTTTTTTCGGCTGAAAAGAGATGGTCGACCGTCCAGCTGAGGGCGTTGCCGCCGTTATTAGAGGGACCGCCGATGACCCATAAACCATCGAGCAGGTAGTAACAGAACAGCCGGCCTTTCGGGTCAGTCAGCGGCCGGTTGCTCATACTGCGGACAGCGCCGGATGTGCCGATCGTGACGGCAAAATCGCCCTTGCCGATTGCATTGACGCCCAAGTTCGACAACGGACCATCGCTGGCGCCGATTACAAACGGAATTTGGGCATCCAAGCCCAATTGTGCGGCAACCGTTTGGGACAGACCATGCAATTGATAGGTCGTATCGACTAATTTCGGCAGCCGAGCGGCCGTCACATGCGCAATATCGAGTGCTTTGGCGTCCCAATCCTGTGTGTGGATGTTCCACAGTCCAGTTGCATTGGCGACCGATTTATCGGTCACATAGACGCCGAACAAACGGTAAAGGATATACCCTTTAATGCCGATAAACTTAGCCGCTTTCTGAAAAACGTCCGGATGTTCCCGCCGAATCCAGATCAGCTTGGAGAGGGGCGTCATCGGATGGATCGGCGTTCCTGTCGACTGGTACAACTGATCGCTGTAGGGATCATCTTTGAGCTGGCGGGCATAAGCAGCCGCCCGATAATCGGCCCATGTAATCGCCCGAGTCAGTGGTTTTCCATTTGCATCCATCGCAATCAGGCTGTGCATCGCCGCTGAAAAGGAGAGGCCGACGATATCTTTGGCAGCAAAGCGGCCGGACTGGACGACTTGTTGAATTCCCTTTAGGACTGTCTGGTAGAGTTCTTCTGGATCTTCTTCGGCCATGGCGGCGGTATCCTGATAGAGCCGGTTGGGCAGGCTGCTCAAAGCTGCAATACGGCCTTGTTCATCGAGCGCCAGCACTTTGGTATTCGTGGTCCCAATATCGATTCCAAGCATAATTGCCATTTTTAACGCTTCTTTCGAGATAGTTTAAACTTATCGTACCGAAATCTAAGCTGAATTACAAAAAAAGCCGCCAGGTTTGGTAGAATAGAAGCGACTGGAAGTGAAGCAAAATGGGCAGACATTCTCGTCCGCATCAATTTAGATTTCCATGGAAAACGGTCAGTGTGCTCGTCGTTGTGGGTCTCTTGATTACGCTTGGTGTCTGGTTCTTCGGCCGTCAGGAAAGCCGTCCCAGCAAGGCACATTATCCGGAGCTGGGGTTGTCGCTCACACAAGCAGACGGCTACCAGGATTTTCAGCAATTACAACAAGAAGGCGTCAAATTTGTTTATTTAAAAGCGTCCCAAGGCTCCGATTATACCGACGATAACTTTGCCGGTAATTACGACCGTGCCGTCGGAACAAATATGTATGTCGGTGTTTACCATTATTTCAGTTTTGACACGTCGGCCGCAAAACAGGCCCAGAATTTCGAAGCGGCCGTCGGAGAACAGGTCGGCAATCTGCCGCTGATGGTGCATCTTGAGTATTACGGTCCGTATCGCAATGAGCCGCCCAAGACCAAAGCAGCGCGTGCACGCTTGAAAAAGTTTATCGAGCTAATCACAGCCTATTATGGCAAGGCGATTATTATTCAGGGTGCGCCGGATATTTTGCACCAGCTAGTCCCCAGCAGCTGGAAAAACCAAGAGTGGGTCATTCAGACCAGCAAGCCTAAAAAGACTGAGAAAATTGCGTTTTGGCAGTACAGCCCAACGGCGCGTATCCCCAAAAGCTCGATTGACCAGCGCTTTGCCTTGTCCGTCTTTAACGGGAGTGCCGCTCAGTGGGAAGCATTTGTGCGGAAATAATGTGCGGCAAAGGGCGCTCAGAAAGTGAAGCTTAAGCAGCTTTTTGACCGTTAGCATAAAAACATAAAAGTTTGGATATCATTCCAAAAAAACAGCTCCTTAAATGCCTTTTTGCATTTAAGGAGCTGTTTTCGTATCAAAAGTACGCCTTATTGTGGGGCTGCTTTCGAATCGTCCGGTTCCGTTTTGGGTGCCGGCGGTTTAAGTATTTGGTAAGAACGGTCTTCGGCTTCATCATAGATTTCGTAGGGGCCGGTCTCATCGGCGTTGATTTTAAGCTGATAACCATAATGGTCTAAAAAAGTCAGCGTTGTGATCGTCACACCGATGATTTGGCCATCGAGGACCTGACCATCGAGTTTGATTGACAGATTCGACAGAATCTGCAGCGAATGCTTTTTATTGGTAGGGCCATCGACGAAATGCCAGATGCCGACATAGGCTTGGGCGAGTTCGTCCTGTGCCGGACGCTTCGCCTTCGCTGTGTGGCGGCCGAAAATAGTTCCCATTACGTTTGCTACGGTTGTCAACGGTGCCGTAAGCCGTTTTTTCTTTTTCAAGCCACCACCTCCATCTCAAGCAATTCTACCACGAATCTGCCTGAATTTGGCGATTCGGACGCATTTTCTTAACGGAGATTTAAAGAGTCATGTGGCAGCGCTTTTGTTCGTTTTGGCAAACTGTTAGAATAAGGGTAATTCAAAAAGGAGCTGAGAAAATGCGTACATTAGGAACGATTGGTACAGGCTGGATTACCGGTCAATTTGTGCAAGCGGCAATGGAAACGAATGCATTTACTTGGAAGGCTGTTTATTCACGTTCGGCTGATAAGGGCCGCAAATTTGCGGCGGACAATCAGGGTCAAGACGTCGATGTCTATAGCAATCTGGATGAATTCATGCAGGGCGATTTCGACACCGTCTATATTGCTTCGCCGAATAGTCTGCATTTCGAACAAGCCAAACAGGCCATTTTAGCCGGCAAGAATGTCGTGGTTGAAAAACCGGCGTTCACGAATCCCGCCGAAATGGATGCCATCGTCGCACTTCTGAAGCAGCATCCAGAACAATATCTCTTCGAAGCAGCTCGGCATATTTATGAAGATAACTTCGATCAGATTCAGCAAATTATTACAAATGCCGATCATATCGACGGGGCGACGCTGACGTATATGAAGTATTCATCTCGTTACGACCTCGTTTTGGCTGGCGAAGAACCGAATATCTTCTCGCCACAATTTGCTGGCGGTGCTTTGCAGGATCTCGGTGTTTACCTAGTGTACGATGCTGTGCGCTGGTTCGGTGTGCCTGAAAAGGTGCTTTACAAGCCGACCATGCTGCGGACAGGTGTCGATGGCAAAGGGACGGCCATTCTGCACTATCTCGGCTTCGATGTCACTCTAATCATGGGCAAGACGGTGCAGTCGTATCTGCCATCCGAAATTTATTCCGGCAAGAATACGATTTGGACCAACAATGCTGGTACTTTTGACGAAGTCCGGCTCTATGAAAATAATGGTGAAACGCATCAGACTGTCGGTACGAAGCCGGACAAGAATCCGATGGACGCCGAAGTCCGGGCCTTCTCAGCCATCATGGCCGATAAAAATGGGCAGAAGTACCTCAACCTGCTGAATTTGAGCCGTCAAGTCAACCAAGTGCTTTATGATTTACGCCAGTCCGCTGGGATTGTGTTCCCACAGGACGAACAAGAAATGGGGAAATAGTTTGAAAGTAGCAGCACCTTTTCAGGAATACTGGCAGCAGCAGGGATTTACCCAGTTCTCGCCGATTCAAGAAGCCGTTTATGAACCGCTGAAAAACGGCCAGTCCGTACTGGGACTCGCTCCCACCGGCTCCGGCAAGACACTTGCTTTTGCCTTGCCGCTGTTAGAAACAATCACGCCGAAAGCTGGTCTGCAGGTGCTGATTCTGGCGCCGTCGCAAGAACTGGCGATTCAGCTGCGGGATGTTATCCAGCCGTACGCTAAATTGGTCGGCATCACGCTGCAGAGTGTGACCGGGAAAGCTAATCGCAAGCGGCAGCTGGAGAAGCTGAAGGCGAAGCCGGAAATGATTATTGCCACCAGCGGCCGCCTAATCGAATTGGTTGCCCAGAAGAAGATTAAGTTGAATCAGTTAAAGACGATTGTCGTCGATGAAGCCGATGCTGTCTTGGCTGACGACCGGATGGAAAATGTCCGTGAAATCGTTGACTTAGTGCCGCACTTTCCGCAATTGGCCTTCTTCAGTGCGACCGAATCGCAATTACTGCAGGAGCTGCCGAAATGGTTCGGCAAGGACATCCAAGTAATCGATGTCCGGTCGATCGACCATACGCAGGGACAGGTGCGCCATGAGCTTATCCAAGTGTCGAATGTCCGCAAGCCGACCGTTTTACGCCAGTTAGCGCATCAAAAAGGGATGCGGGCGTTAGTCTTTTTCAATCAGGAATCTGCCTTGCAGAAAACGGCAGCCACTTTGAAACACCACAACGTGTCCTTTGCGATGCTGGTCAGCCATAGCCGCCAAGTCGAACGGCAGGCTGCCCTGCGTGAATTCCGGCAGGGTAAAGTAGCGCTGCTGCTGGCAACGGATGTCGCCGCACGGGGATTGGATATTGCCAATTTGCCGACCGTTATCAATTACGATCTGCCGCAGAAGCTCACGACCTATATCCATCGAGTCGGTCGAACTGGCCGGATGGGTGCCAACGGTGAAGTGATCAACCTTGGCGATGACCACGATAAACGGGATCTTCAGCATCTGCTGGGCGATCAGTACCAGCTCATCAAGGTCACGGCGCCGCACACGACCGAAATGACCCAACCGAAAAAACAGACGGATGAACATGCCGCTGCGCCAAAAACGGTGCCGACTAAAAAGAAGCACAAAAAAAATCGCAAACGGGCGCAAAAAAATAAAGGAAAACATAAGTAAAAGAAACAAGCTCAACCACGCCGTTGAGCTTGCTTTTTTGTACCCACAAATATCCGCAGGAAATGTATCCGCTTTAAAAAGGGGATTGTAAGCCCTTTACATTTATGGTAAAACTATAATCGTAAGCTTTGTACCGGACCAGGTACAATGACAAAAAGGATCATTTGAAAAGGAGAATTGTATCATGGCAGAAGAGAAGCAGACTGAACAGACAGACGACGAAAAACAAATGCAGACCATCATGGGGCTCATTATCAACGGTGGGAACGCCAAGAGCGATTCCATGGAAGCCATCCAAGCTGCAAAGAAGGGTGATTTCAAGAAGGCCGACGAAAAATTAGCCGATGCCAACAAATCTTTAGCGGAAGCACACAACACACAAACGGGGATGCTGACACAAGAAGCCCAAGGCAATCATGTCAAGGTCAGTTTGTTAATGGTTCATTCGCAGGATCATTTGATGACAGCAATCACTTTCCATGATTTAGCCGTTGAAATCGTCGATTTGTACAAAAAAATCGCCGGTGTCCCAGTCGACGAAGATTAGTTTTAAAGCGTTACCCACAGCACAGCAGGTTTAAGCAGAGAAAGAAGAATTAGTATGAAAGTTACGAAAACATTGGATGTACCAGCAGATTTCTTTTACAAACGCGTGATTGATTCCGTTCTGTTCGATATCCGCAAGCAGACTGGGAAAACTGTTCCCGTAGCGGCATTAAAAGGCTTTAAATATCGGAAGGATTTCGGCAACGGCAACAGTGCTGATATCGAGATTACTCAGGCCATCCAGAACCAGAGTTATCACTACAAGACTGTGTCCAACCGGAATACGTACGAGGCCAGTTACAACATTTTCCCAATTGATGACAAGTCGATTAAGGTCGTTTACAGTGAACATGTCAAAGCAGCCAACTCGATGCAGCGCACCAACGATATCATCGTTCAAATGCTGCTTGGGTTCTTGCGGAAACGCAATTGCAAGAAGATGCTGTCTCAAATTGCGGCTTCTTATTAGATCTGATTTTGTTTAAACCGTAAGGGTCTGTGACAAGCAATTGTCCAAACCCTTTTTTGCGTATCTGCGAAAGGAAGAATCACGATGTTTTCAATGACAGATGTCAAAGAACTGAATAATCTGGAACTAATGGTGTACAACTATATCGTCGCCAACCACACCGCCGTTGAGACGATGACGATTCGCCAGCTCGCCAGCAAGACCCACGTTTCGACGACAACCGTGCTTCATTTCTGTGAAAAAATGGGCTATTCTGGCTTTTCAGAGATGAAATATGCCTTGAAGATCGACCGGCAGCAGCGCGTCCCGCACACTCAGCCGTATCAAGTCGGCAACGAGATTGAAGGCTTTCTGCAGAAGGTCGACGACCCCGATTTTGCCGTTATCCTGCAGACGGCGACGCAAATTATTTTGACGGCCCGTAACTTGTATTTCTGGGGAATTGGGACCAGCGGCAGTTTAGCGCAATATGGGGCCCATTATTTCTCCAATTTAGGTTCCTACGCACTGGCGATTACCGGCCCGTTTCCCCAGCCAGTTTTTCCAGCATGCGGCGGTGATTGTTTTGTCAGTATCTGGCGAAACGGAACAAACGCTTGATCAGGCCCAGTTTTACCAGCAGAACGGCGGCCAAGTGATTGCCATTACCAATCAGGGCAATTCAACGTTGGCGCACATGGCCGATCTTGTCATCCCGTATTACATGCCGGAACGGATGCTCGATGACATCAATTTGACCACCCAGATTCCCGTCGTTTATATCTTAGAATGCCTTGCCTATCAGGTGCAGAGTGTCAAAGCGGCGGCCAATCAAGATGCAACCCCGAAAGCGTGAAGCAGCGCACAAATTGTTTTTTCGACTCGCATTTGTTTTTTTACCATGTGGAAGCATTTACAAAGCCGGTCGGCGGCTCGTATGATAAATAGTGAAAGCGAATCCAAAACAACTTTGGCCAAAGAAAATGATTCGTTTCATAAAAGGGGTGTATCAACATGAATGAGTGGATCAACAACAAATTATTACCACCAATTATGAAATTCGTGAATACAAAAGCCATCAACGCATTAAAGGATGGGATGATTTACAGTATTCCGTTTATCATTATCGGATCAATTTTCTTGATTTTAGCCAACTTGCCGATTCCATCATGGGCAGCGTGGATGCAGAGTACGGGATTAACTGCTTATTGGAACGTTGCTTACAATGCGTCATTTGGGGTCATGGCGATCTTTGCGGTCGTCGGGATTTCATACGTCTGGGTCCGTGACGATGGGTTTGAACCCTTAGCCGCAGGTCTGACAGCATTAGTTAGTTTCTTCCTGGTAATGCGTCCTTCCACAAACGTGGCGAACGCAGCCGGCAAGGTTTTGATTACTGGTAAAAACATGGGGCTCTTCGGCGGCGGTTATATCGATCGCACATGGTTAGGCGGTCAGGGCATGATTGCAGCTATTATTATTGGAATGCTGACCGGATGGGCATACTCATGGTTCTTAAAGCGGAACATTACCATCAAGTTACCGGAACAAGTACCTGCTAACGTTGCGAACTCGTTCGTTGCTTTGATTCCGGCCAGTGTGATTGTAACCTTCTGGCTGATTGTTTACATGTGCTTCGACTTCTTCGGTCATACAACGATGACCCAGTGGATTTACACCGTTGTGCAGACACCATTACAAGGTTTGACCGATACTTTCTGGGGCGCCATGGCAATCGCCGTATTGGTCCCATTCTTCTGGTTCTTCGGGGTGCATGGTGCCGTGATCGTCAGTGGGATTATCAGCCCATTGCTGCAGGCGAACGCTCAGGCCAACGCTGCTATTTTAAAGGCACATGGGGTTGTCAATGCTTCTAATGGCGGCCACATCGTTACGCAGTCACTTTTGGATCAATTCGGGACAGTCACTGGTTCTGGGGTCACGATTGGATCAGTCATCTTCATGGTCTTCTTTGCGAGATCAGAACAGATGCGCAGTTTAGGAAAACTGAAAATTGCGCCGATGATTTTCAACATCAACGAACCGATTCTGTTCGGGATGCCGATTGTAATGAACCCGATGCTGGCAATTCCATTTATTTTCACGCCAGCCATTTCAATGGGCTTGACCTACTTTGCCATTAAATTTGGGATTATCCCGTACTTCACTGGTGTCATGGTTCCTTGGACAACACCAGCAATCATCAGCGGGTTCTTCGTCGGCGGTTCTTGGAAGACGGCCGTCTGGCAGGCTGCCATGCTTGTTTTGACCTTCTTCATCTACTTACCATTTGCACGTAAGCAGGATAGTATCTACTACGCTGAAGAAAAAGCTAATGAAAAAGCCGACACCACAAGCAACGACAAAAAAGTGACGGCTTAATCTCAAGTAAAAAAGGAGTCCCATCCTTGCGGCGGGCGCTCCTTTTTTACCATTCAAATCACATGAGAAAGAGGAATTCACATGAGTCACACATTACCGAAAAATTTTTTATGGGGCGGCGCAGTCGCGGCCCATCAACTAGAAGGTGCATGGGATGTTGCTGGCAAGGGGGTCAGTATTGCTGACATTATGACTGTTGGTTCGGCGACACAGCCCCGTCAGATTACGGATGGTGTCCTGCCGGGCAAATATTATCCGAACCACAAGGCAATCGATTTTTACGATCGCTACAAGGATGATGTGAAATTATTTGCCGAAATGGGCTTCAAATGCTTCCGGACATCGATTGCCTGGACCCGAATTTTCCCAAATGGAGATGAGGAAGAACCTAATGAAGCCGGCCTCCAATTCTACGACGACTTGTTCGATGAATGCCTGAAATACGGCATCGAACCTGTTGTAACGTTGTCGCATTTCGAAATGCCGTTCCACCTCGTCAAAGAATATGGCGGCTGGCGCAACCGCAAGCTAATTGATTTCTTCATGCGGTTTGCCGAAGTCTGCTTCCATCGTTACCGTAACAAGGTTAAGTACTGGATGACCTTTAACGAAATCAACAACCAGACCAACTATGAAAATGCGTTTTCGCTGATGACCAATTCGGGAATCATGCCTCGTCCGGGCGAAGATGCTCAGAAGGCGATGTATCAGGCGGCACATTATGAACTGGTTGCCAGTGCCAAAGCGGTTGAATTGGGCCACACAATCAATAAGGATTTTCAGATTGGAAATATGATTGCCATGTGTCCGATTTATCCGTTGACGCCGCAGCCGGAAGATATGATGGCGGCCGAACGGGCGATGGAAACGCGTTATTGGTTTGCCGATGTGCAGTGCAACGGCCAATATCCAAACTGGCTCGAAGCATTTCAGGATGCGCACCATTACGACTTGGATATTACCGATGAAGATTTGGAACAGCTGAAACGCGGTACCGTTGATTATATCGGTTTTTCCTATTACATGTCCTTTGCCACCAAAGCTGGTCAAGACACCACAGAATACGAATTCAACGAAAACACAGACCTCGTTAAGAATCCGTATGTCCAGGCCAGCGAATGGGGCTGGCAGGTCGACCCGGTCGGTTTGCGGTATGCGATGAACTGGATGAACGATCGGTATCATTTGCCGCAGTTTATTGTTGAAAACGGGCTGGGTGCCCGTGACGAAGTGACTGCTGATGGCCGGATTCATGATGCCTATCGGGTCGATTACCTCCGCAAACACATTGAACAGATGAAGGCAGCCGTCGAAATCGACGGCGTCCAGCTGCTGGGCTACACGCCATGGGGCTGCATTGATTTAGTTTCGGCCGGTACAGGTCAGATGGAGAAACGGTACGGCTTCATTTACGTTGATGAAAATGACCAAGGTGAGGGCACTTTGCAGCGCAGCAAGAAGGATTCCTTCTACTGGTTCAAGCAAGTGATCGCCACTAATGGAGAAGATCTCGCCGGCGATGGCCGTCAGGCTGCCGATGCAGATCTCGGGAACAAGTAAAATGAAAAAATATTTAGGAATCGATATCGGCGGAACGACGCTCAAAGTCGGACTCGTCGACGAAAGCGGGCATCTTTCCCATTTTAAACAAGTCAAAACAGCCGCTCATGGTGATGAAATTCTGAAGACAATCGGCCAGTTGAGTTGTGACTATCAAAAAATCACACCGATTGAGGGAATCGGCGTCAGTGCACCTGGAATCGTTCATCAGGACGGTTTCATGACCACTGGCGGCGCCATTCGGGATTTCTACCAGGTCAATCTGAAGGATTTGATCGAAGCTCAAACCGATTTGCCGGTCAGCATCGAAAATGATGCCAATGCCGCAATCATTGCTGAAAAATGGCTTGGCAATGCTCAAACGTACCATAACTATATTATGCTCGTTTTAGGAACCGGCGTTGGCGGCGGCATCGTCATCAACGACCAGATTTATCGGGGCCGGCAGGGAATGGCCGGCGAGTTCGGGATGATGAAAGTCGTGCCGACCCAGCCAGGGCAGGATGAACGCCTGGCGACACTGAGCTTAAACGGTGCCGTTGTCGGCGGATTGCTTGCCGACTACAACAATCGCGCCCATGACAACGTGACTGATGCCCGTGTTCTGTATGAACGGGCGGACCAAGGCGATTCAAACGCACAGCACGCCTTCCGTCATTTCTACCTGAGTTTGTCCAATTGCTTGAATAATTTGGCGCTAGCTTACGATCCCGAAGCCATTTTGATTGGCGGCGGCATCAGCGCCAACGCTACCTTTATGAAACAATTGATTGCTCGCTGTCAGCTTGACAAAGACGCTAACAGCGATACGAAACCCTTAGATTTTGCACCAATCATGGCCGCTAAACTCCAAAACAACGCCGGGATTATTGGTGCGGTCTATCAACTGCTCCATCGTTAAATAATCAAACCGTTAAACCACATTGCATCGTGTGAAAAAATCGAAATAAGAGAGAAACAGAACGTGTCCCCAATCACGTTCAACCACAGCACAGCAAGTATTTGCGAGAAAGAGAAAACACCGCCGGCAGGGAACCGGCGGTGTTTTTGTGTGGGTCATTCGAAGGTTGAAGCAATAAAAAAGCCAACCTATTTTTAAAGCTTTCAAAAATAGGTTGGTCAAAGGTTGGTGAATGCTTGAAATGACCCCAGCTGGAATCGAACCGGCGACCTATCGCTTAGGAGGCGATCGCTCTATCCTGCTGAGCTATGGGGCCAGACTCATTGCATTCAGTATAAAAGTTTCTAAAAATCGTGTCAATGACTAGACGAGATGCTGGGCCAGCCAAGTTTGTGTGTACAGGAAGGTTGCCGCTAAACTGATGATGCCGATGACGGCAATCAGCAGCAGTATTTTACTGGGCTGGTGCTTGATTAGGTTAACAATGCCCATGCCTAAACAGAAAACACTGACCAGCGTTTCGAGACTCATGATGAATAACAGGCCGCCGTACATTAGACCCAGTCGCCCGCACGGAAAATCGGCACAATTGTTCCGTCAGCTGTGACGCCGTCGATATTCATCTGATTCGAACCGACCATAAAATCGACATGAATCTGACTCTGATTGAGGCCGGCTTCCTGCAGCTGGAGCTGGTTCATTTCAGTCCCGTCAGCGACACAGAAAGCATAGGCTGCACCCAGGGCCAAGTGATCGGAGGCGTTCTCATCGAAGAGGGTGTTGTAGAAGGTAATCCCAGACTGGGAGATTGGCGATGGGTCAGGCACGAGTGCACATTCGCCTAATGAACGTGAACCTGGGTCAGTATCGAGCAAATGCTGGAGAACATCGTTGCCTTCATCGGCGAAGGCCTTTACGACTTTGCCATCTTTGAATTCGAAGGACATGCCGGACAAAGTTGTGCCAGCATAGCTCAATGGCTTCGTCGAAACGACAGTGCCGTCGATTCGCCGGTAATCCGGCGCCGTAAACACTTCCTCGGTTGGCATGTTGGCCATAAACGTTTCCCCAGCGGCGTTTTTGCTGCTGGCACCATACCAGATATGATTCTTCGGCAAGCCGATTGTCAAATCGGTGCCAGGCGCCATGTAATGGAGATGGTCGAATTGGGCTTGATTGAGTTCGGCAGCTTTAGCAGACAATTTTTGGTCATGGTCGCGCCAGGCCTGAATCGGGTCTTCCTGGTCAATCCGGCACGTCTTGAAGATTTCTTCCCACAGTTTATCGACGGCATCGGCAGGTGACAGGTCAGGAAAGACCTTTTCGGCCCATTTTTGGCCGGCCGCCGCTACAACTGTCCAGCTGACTTGGTTGGCCTGTGTCGCCTGCCGTAACGGCCGCAGCAGTTTGCCTTGGGCCGTCTGATAAGTCGCAATCCGTTTCGAGTCGATGCCTTCGAGATTAGCTGGGTCAGAGGACATCACTGAAATGCGCTTGGCTTTCTTAGCAAGCCATTCCTCATATTGCTTGCTTTCGTAGTCGGGGACTTCGGCCAAACGGTCTTCGTCAGCATGGTCAAGCGTCAATCGCTCGATGGTGTCGTCCTTCCATTGGACGAGAACTTGGGCGGCACCGTAATCATAGGCAGTCGCCACAATGTGATGGGCGAGTTCGGTCTCTTCGGTCGTAATTTGGAGGACAACGGTGTCGCCCTTTTTTACATTGATGCCAACCTGGACAATTAAATCGGCATATTTTTGCAACTGAGCTTCAAAATTCGGAAGTGTCATTGTCGATTCCTTCTTTCATAAGATATTTTCTTCAGCGTACGGCATTTTGGGTGGGCACGCAAGCAAAACCATTTTTAGGCACAATAACTTTTTTGCAGAAACTGGCGAGGCGCTATTTTAAATCACGGGCATAAATGGTAAAATAACGATAACAAAGAGGTTGGAATACATATTTGTGATATTTTATCGAATAAAATTATTGATTTGACACGATAAAATAACGCGACAGTCTGTCATTCGGATAAAGGGGTATTGTTTATGGCACGAAAGAAAACGATTACGAAAAATCAAATTTTAAATGCTGCCTATGACTTGGTGGTTGAAGAAGGGTTTGCACATTTCACGGCACGCAACATTGCTAAACGCATGAATTGTTCGACCCAACCGATTTATTTAGAATTTGAATCCATGAAGGCGCTGAAATTGGCCGTCCTGGATAAGATCGAAAACTACTTACGTGAGGAAGGTTTGAATCATACTTATACCGGCGAACCGCTGATCGATCTATCGCTTTCTTACATCAATTTGGCAGTGGAGGAACGGCAATTGTTCCGGGCTGTTTTCGTCGAAGATTACTTTGGCACAGAAGAAATGCGCCGTTTCGGGTTTGAATTGGGTTTAGAACGGCTGGACAAACTGCCAGCTGGTGCAGAATTCGACCCAGAACAGAAAACCAATATTGTGACCGGCATTTGGATTGCCGCCGCTGGGATTGCCGCATTGGCTTCGGCCGGATTTATCGGAATTACGAGAGACCAGATGACTGAAATCTTACGGACCGTACAGGATTATTTCTTCAAGAATCATGATTTGAATTCAGCCGAAATGACAGCTGAGGTTCAGCAGCAGATGACCGAAACGATTACGGAGGATCTTCCCAAGAGCGTTTAGGAGAGTCGAAGTAATCGCTTTTGTCATGTTCGGAAGATTGGTATACTAGTAGTATCGAAAGTAACTAGAGGAGGATTTCTCGTGAACGCAAACGGAAAAGTCAAAGTGATGACTGTTTTTGGAACGCGTCCGGAAGCCATCAAAATGGCCCCAGTCGTCTTGGACCTCAAGCAGCATCCCGATCAATTTGAAACGGTGACGGTCGTCACAGCGCAGCACCGTGAAATGCTGGACCAGGTGCTTGAAATTTTCAAGATTACGCCTGATTACGATTTAAATATTATGAAGCCACGGCAGACGCTGAGCGAAATCACCAGCAACGTGCTGCTGAAGCTGGATGCTGTTTTGGAAAAGGAACAGCCTGACATCGTTCTGGTGCATGGGGATACGACGACGACCTTTGCGGCCAGCGTCAGTGCCTTCTATCACCAGATTAAGATCGGCCACGTTGAAGCTGGTTTGCGGACATGGAACAAGTATTCGCCGTTCCCAGAGGAAATGAACCGGCAGATGACCGATGTGCTGAGCGACCTTTACTTTGCACCGACGACTTTGAGCCGGGCCAATCTGCTGAAAGAAAATCATCCGGACAAAAATATTTATATTACTGGGAATACTGCCATTGACGCACAGAAGGAAATTGTGCAGGATGATTATGAACACGATCTCCTGAAACTAATCAAACCTGGCCAACGGATGATTTTAGTCACGATGCACCGGCGTGAGAACCAAGGCGAACCGATGAAACGGGTCTTCAAGGCAATGCGCAAGGTCGTTGACAGCCATCCGGATGTCGAAATCATCTATCCAGTCCATCTGAATCCAGTCGTCGAAGAAGCGGCACATTCAATTCTGGGCAACGATCCTCGTATTCATCTGATCGACCCATTGGATGCCGTCGATTTCCAGAATTTGGAAGCCCGCAGCTACTTCATCATGACCGATTCAGGCGGTGTTCAGGAAGAAGCGCCATCGTTAGGCAAGCCAGTACTTGTTTTACGGGACACAACGGAACGGCCAGAGGGTGTCGATGCAGGCACACTGAAACTAGTCGGGACCGACTCAGAAAAGGTCACCGAAGCCATGGAAACGTTGTTAAATGACAAAGCAGCCTATGATAAGATGGCGAACGCCAAGAACCCATATGGGGACGGGCACGCTGCCGATCGTATCTTACAGGCAATTCTGTATGCATTCGGCAAACGGCAGACACCACCAGAGCCGTTTGAATAAAAAAGAGTGGCAATGATAATTGTTGCGGCTTTGCAAATGCATTTAAAAAAGAGTTCAGAATTTTCTGAACTCTTTTTATTTACGCTTTTTAATGGTATTTAGATGGAGAGGCAGTCGTTAGCTGTAGTTTTCGTGGTTTCTGCCAACTAGGTTATTTTTGGACACTTACTTTTTTTCCTTCACAATATAGATTGGCCGATGTTTGGTTTCGAGATAAATCTTGCCGATGTATTTGCCGACGATGCCAAGGCAGAAGAGCTGCAGGCCGCCGACCATCAGGAAGATGGCAACCATCGACGGCCAGCCAGGAGTGGGGTCGCCATGGACGATTTTGCGGATAATGATGAAGATGATTGCAATTAGGGAACCTAAGAACGACAGCAGGCCGACCCATGAAGCAAAATTGAGCGGGGCATCGGAAAAGTCGATGATGCCATCAATCGCATAACTCATCAGCTGGCTGAAGGACCAGTGCGTCTGGCCGGCCGCCCGATCGACGTTTTCATATGGAATGTACTTGGTCTTGAACCCGACCCAGCTGAACAGGCCTTTCGAAAACCGATTGACTTCAGTCATCCCAACGACGGCGTTAACCATTTGACGAGTCATCAGCCGATAGTCACGAGCGCCGTTGACAATCTCCGTTTTCGAAATCTTATTGATAAACTTATAGAACATATTGGAGAAAAAGGACCGAATCGGCGGCTCGCCCTTGCGATCGACACGCCGGGTACCGACACAGTCATAACCTTCTTCAATGATTCCTTTGAGCATTTCCGGTAATAATTCCGGCGGGTCCTGCAGGTCGACATCCATCACGGCCACATAATCACCTTTCGCATTCTGCAAACCGGCGTAGAGACCCGACTCCTTGCCGAAGTTGCGGGAAAAGGCAATGTAGTGCACCCGTTCAGGGTCCTGATGATGGAGCTGGCGCATTTCATCAAGGGAATGGTCAGTGGAACCATCGTTAATAAAGACATATTCAAAATCGTAATCCGGCATTTTTTCCGTCACTTTTTCAACAGTCTGATAAAACAACGGAATCGATTGTTCCTCATTGTAACAAGGAACAACGAGTGAAATGAGTTCTGCCACTGTTTCTCCTCCTATTTTTTACGAAAAATCCATTTGCTGAAAATATAGTTGACGGCAATGACGACAAACTGGTCGATGAACTTGGTAAGCAAACTCGACCAATGCAGCAAAGAAATGCCGACAAACATGATTCCGTCGTCGAGAATCAATGAAACACCACGAGCAAAGAAAAAGGCACCCATTTCGATGAAGAAAGCCTTGACGGTTGTGTATTTCGACCGGAAGACAAACGTTTTATTGGTGAAGAACGCAAATAAAACGGATAGGAACCAGGCGAGATTATTGGCCAGCATGTAGTTCCAGTGCAGCACAGACGTGCAGAACCAGTAGACCACGATGTTGATTAGGGTCGTCAGGACACCGAAAACGAGGTAGGCAAGGATGTCACGGTATTTTTCATATAAATTGCGGATCGTTTGCATTGCTAAGACTCCTTTAATCGTGATGACGATGGGATTCATGGAGCTTCCGTGCCAATTGTCGTCCTCGAGCAATCATTTCTTTGTTTTCCTTGCGGAATGTCCAGCGTGAGGTAACATAGTTGACGATTCCGACGATCAGCTGATCGGCAATTTTGGTCCACATGCTGGACCATTTCAATAATGAAATGCCGACAAACATCAAGCCTGTATCGAGGAAAAAGGTCATCCCACGAAAGACAAAGAATTGCACGATTTCAATCACTAAATCAGTAAAGTTCGTATATTTAGAGCCAAAAACGAGTGATTTATTGGTGAAAAATCCAAATAAATTGGAAAGCAGCCACGCTAATGTGTTCGCCAGCAGATAGCCCCAGCCGAGCACATGGTGAGCGCCCCAATAAACAAAGACGTTGATGACCGATGCCATAAAGCCAAAGATGGCATAGGAAAATAAGTCGCGAAAACGACTTAAAAACCGTTTGATTTTCATGAAAAGACCTACTTTATTGTAATCAGGCACACAAGTACATCTTATTCTACCATTTTTAGCCGGCTCATGCCCAACTTAGCACAAAACGGCGCCGGTCCCAAACAAACAGACTTTGGACAGTTCAAATCCCATCGCCGCTGGTTCCTAGTGTACGGATGATTTCTTAAAAAAATATAAAAAAGGGGACCAGATCCCCCCGATCTGGTCCCGGTTCTGATGATTGTCGTAACAAGAAAGCTGTGGTTAAGTCGCTTTTTAAACGTGTTCCAAAGGCCAGAAAGCTGCGGTTAAGTCGCTTTGGCTAAGTCCCTAAAACCAGGACTTTATCCAAAGCTTCCTTAGCCCTCGCTTTCTAAACGGCCTTTGTCACACTCTGTTTATCCGAGTTCTTTTTGTTTGGCGACGATTTGTGCGGTAAATTGGTCCAGCTTTTCGATGTCTTCTGTTTCTGGGGCGAGGTCGATTTTGACGTTCGGGGCACCCTGAATGGCGCCGTTATCGGCAAAAACCTTCGAGAAATCGTCGACTGCTGAACAGAAGTTATCATAGAAAGTATCGCCGGACCCGCAGCAGCCGTACACTTTTCCGGTCAGGTCAACTGTTTGAAGATCTTCGAAAAAGTCTTGCGCTTCGTCCGGCAGGTTGGCTTCACCATAAGTATAGGTGGCAATGATACAGATATCAACGTCTTCAAACTCGCTGGCATCCGCCTGAGAAATTTCGGTGACATCGACATCGACGCCGGCATCTTCGAGTCCTTCCTGAACGATTTCAGCAATTTCTTCGTTGTTGCCGGTCATACTTGCAAATACGATTTTAGCAGTAGCCACAATTTTTCATCCCTTTATTAAACATTTTGCCCTTGATTATACCAAAAGTCGGGGATGATGAAAACTATTCAGGGTCTTTGCTAGGTTCGCTGGCGATGATATTCATCGTGCCAGTCAGCGTCCATTCCTTGATTTGATACGGCAAAATGAAGTGGACACCCTTCTTGAGCTGATAGGTCGTGCCATCGGACAAGTGGAGGGCACCCGTCCCATCGATGACCGAAACTAAGGTATACGGAGCGTCGCCGCGCCGCAAGCTTAATGTGCCGTCGTCGAGCTTCCATTGATAGACACTGAAGTGAGGCGAAACAGGCGGTTCGATGAAGGTCGTGACCGTTGCATTTTTACCATCTTTGCGCGTATTGATGTGCAAGTCAGGATCGACCGCTGGGACGGTAATGGTATCCAATGACTGGTCAATGTGCAATTCACGTTTCTTGCCGTCATCGCCGACTCGATCGTAATCATACAGACGGTAGGTTGTGTCGCTGCTCTGCTGCGTT
This sequence comes from Lactobacillus selangorensis, assembly GCF_001437205.1. Taxonomy (GTDB): domain Bacteria; phylum Bacillota; class Bacilli; order Lactobacillales; family Lactobacillaceae; genus Paralactobacillus; species Paralactobacillus selangorensis. The sequence continues at coordinate 49,022 of NZ_JQAZ01000003.1, forward strand.
TCAAGCGCCATGATACCTTTGTTCAGGGCATGAACAGTGCCGCTAGGAACATAGAAGAAGTCGCCTTTTTTAACGGGCACTTTCTTCAGTAATTTATCCCATTCGCCGTTGTCAATCATTTCTTTGAGTTCGGCTTGGGTCTTGGCAGTGTGGCCGTAAATCAAGTACGAGCCTGGGTCGGCATCGATGATGTACCAGCATTCGGTTTTACCGAGTTCATGTTCATGTTCAGCAGCGTAGGCATCGTCAGGATGAACCTGCACTGACAGACTGGCTTCAGCATCGAGAATCTTCGTCAATAATGGAAAGACATTGCCTTTGACGTTGCCAAAGTATTCACGGTGGCTGGCCCAAGCTTCAGCCAATGTTTCACCGGCTAACGGACCGTTTTTAATGGTGCTGGGACCATGCGGATGCGCTGAGATGGCCCAGCATTCGCCGATCTTGCCGTCCGGAATTTGATAACCAAATTGAGTTGCTAATTTACGTCCGCCCCAGATTTTAGGTTGGAAGTAGGGTTTCAAAAAGAGTGGTTCTGTTTCAGTCATGAAAAAATCCTCCTCTGTTGATTCTCTCGCAATAAGTTTTGCTAAGAAAAGGGCCTGAACAAACCGCAACAGCTTGTCAGTGGCCCTCCACTAAATCTATGAAAACACTTTATTTTATTGAATGCAAGCGCAATCTTAACGGCTATTTCGCGTCGCTGCCAAGGTCGGCACCGTTCGATTTAATGACCTTTTCGAACCAGTAATAGCTCTTCTTCGGAATGCGTTTCATATCCTTCAGGTCATGGTTGGTGCGGTTGACGTAGACCATGCCGTAACGTTTGTTCATATCGCCATGCGAACTGAGGATATCAATCAAGCCCCAGCCCAAGTAACCGATGACCGGCACGCCGTCTTCAAACATGGCGTCTTCCATGGCTTGGATGTGGGCCCGATGGTAGTCGATGCGATAATCATCTTGAATTTGTGTGCCGTTGTATTCTTCACGGACACCGATTCCATTTTCAATCGGGAAAATCGGGACACCGTACTGGTCGTACAGCTTGTCAATGACATCCCGGAAGCCCGTTGGGTCGATTTGCCAGCCCCATTCAGACGTCTTCAGATACGGATTAGCCTGGTCGCCTTTATTCGGCCATTCATTGACCAAGGTATCATCAGGAATCAGGTCGCTGTTGATGGTTGAACTGCGGTAGTAGGAGAAGGCTAAGAAGTCGCTGGTTGTCGCACCCAGAATCTTCTCATCGCCGTCCTGCCAATCCATGTTGATGTGGTGATTCTTGACGTAGGTCAGCACTTCATTGGAATAGTGACCATGAACAAACACATCCAGTAAATCACGGTTCAAAAATTCGTCCGTCTTGCGAACGGCTTGCACATCAGCTGGTTTGCAGGTGGCTGGATAGAATTCAGCGTATGCCAGCATTCCGCCGATCTGATCATGGGTCGTTTTATGAAGATAAGCGACGACCTGTGAATGCGCCAGCATGATATGGTGGGCAATCGTGTATAATGTATCGGCCGTATGCGGCGCCTTGCTGGAACCGGCAATCACAGAAGCTCCTGGCATAAAGTAGAGGTTCTGTTCATTAAAGGTAATCCAGTATTTAACCCGGTCGCCAAATTCGTCAATCATCTTTTTGCCGTAACGGACAAAGGCATCGACCACATGGCGATCCATGAAGCCGTCGTATTTTTCCGCCAATGCTAACGGCATATCGAAATGATAAAGGCAGATCATCGGCTGAATGCCTCGTTTGATTAAATCATCGATAAACCGGCTGTAGTAATCGATTCCGGCTTGATTCCAAGCACCGTCGCCAGTCGGATTGACCCGGCTCCAGGAAATCTGGAAGCGGTAGCAGTTCATGCCTTCTGCGGCCATTAAATCAAAATCTTCTGTATAGTGATGGTAATTATCATTGGCAAATTTCCAATCGGATGTATCGGCTGTCGCTGGACGGATATCATAAACGGACTTGCCTTTGCCGTCAGCGTCCCAGCCGCCTTCAGTCTGCATGCTCGAGACTGAATTGCCCCAGAGAAAATCTGCGGGTAATGTATGTGACATTGTAATTCCTCCTTCTTATCTTGTGACCGTTTACATTGTAGAATGGTTTTAATTTTTTGTAAATACTTTATTTTCAAAAGTAAATACTTTTTACAGAATGCTAGACCAAAATTTGCAACAAGCGTACACTATGGGCAGATAAATCAGCAGGAAGAAGGGAAACGTCATCGTCAAATATAAAACCATCGCCCAGACGCTGCAGCGGCGGATTGCCGATGGAACTTATCAGCCAGGAGCCATCATTCCCAATCAGAATACACTCGCTCAAGAATTTCAGACGAGCCGGATGACAATCCACAAAGCCGTCCAGAGTCTGGTCATCGCCGGACTTCTTTATTCGAAACGAGGCGCCGGCACATTTGTGCGCCAGGATGCGATTCTGATGCTGCATCAGGACAATAACCGCATCGACGCACTCGGGACCAGTACCCATGCCGGCAGCGGCCACAAAGTAACCAGCAAAATCTTGCTGTTTCAAGTCCGCTTTGCGACGTCGGAAGAACAAAAAGAACTCTTCATCCATGAAGGCGATGCCGTTTACGAAATCAAACGGGTCCGTTACATTGACAATCAGGTTTACAGCTTCGAACACACCATTATGCCGGTGGCCGTTGCCAAGCTCGATTTGGATATTTTACAGCACTCCATCTACGAGTATCTCCAGCACGAATGCAGCTTAACAATCAGCGGTGCGCATCGAATCGTTTCCGCCGTCAAGCCGACCGCAGAAGACATCGACGCCTTACAGATTGAACCGACCGATCCGGTCCTTCAGTTCCGGCAGGTGGCATATCTCAACACCGGCCAGCCGTTCGAATTTTCAATCTCGCACTTTCCGTACCAGCAGGGCAAAGTCGTGGCGGATGTCGTCTTAAATAATGACTAATTTAAAAAACGGGAAAGATGCCGAATACCGACGTTTTTCCCGTTTTTTTTAAACTGCTATAATATCTTTTGAAAGCTATTACAAATAAATAGAGGAGGCAATTGTCGTGATTACATTGAAATCACCACGTGAAATTGAAGGAATGGCGAAGTCCGGTGCCGTTTTAGCTGGTGTCCACAAAGGCCTGCGCACCATTATCAAACCAGGCATCTCGACTTGGGAGATCGAAGAGTTTGCTCGTCACTATATCGAAAGCCATGGTGCGACCGCTAGTGAAATCGGCTTTGATGGTTATAAATATGCCACCTGCGTCGCTGTGAACGATGAAGTCGCACATGCCATCCCCCGCAAGGACCTCATTTTAAATAATGGCGATATTGTCAAAGTCGATATGTGCGTCAACAAAGACGGCTACGAAAGCGATTCCTGCTGGAGCTATGCAGTCGGCGAAGCGGCCCCAGAAGTAGTCGATTTGATGAATGTCTGCCATGATGCACTGTATCTGGGAATCGATCAAGCAACGGTCGGGAATCGAATCGGCGATATCGGTGCGGCCATTCAAGACTATGTCGAAGTTCAGCACCACATGGGCGATGTCCGTGAGCTGATTGGACATGGCATTCAGCCATCGATCCATGAAGATCCAGCCGTGCCGGCCTATGGGGAAGCCGGTCATGGCCTGCGCCTCAAGGAAGGGATGACGATCACCATCGAGCCAATGGTCAATCTCGGTACTTGGAAGATTGCCACAAAGATCGTTCCGAATGACCCCGACAATTGGGAATACTATGTATCCGCCGATGGGACCATGTCGGCGCAGTATGAACATACATTAGTGGTTACCAACGACGGACCAAAAATTCTGACCAGTCAGGGTGATCCGATTGATGAGAAGTATTTGCTTGATTTTGATGATTAGGTGTGAATAATAGCCGCTGCTTCTGATGAAGAAGGGCGGCTATTATTTTGTAAGTCTAAGTGCAAAAATATTGCATCCACATTCACTAGGCTTGAAAGCAATCTATCCATAAAATATAAATATCTAAATTGAATTCTATGAATTCTTTCCCTTTTTTCACCGACTTTCGTTATACTAAGGAAATAGAATCGGGAAAGAAGGTGCACCATGAGCAAACGGCGGAAACCGGATCGCAAAAAAATGCGGCTGCGGGCCAAACAATTGACCGATCCGCAAAAAGTGTTTCATGTCACGCTTGAGGACGGCCCGATTGTCGAGCAGGACCTGACTTGGAAAGGCAAAATCCGGTCTTTCATCGGATTGGCCCTGCAGCGGGCCGATGCGGCCGATATTTTTAATACAGCCAAAGTCATCGCTTACTTCACGTTGTTATCGATCTTTCCCTTGATCATCTTCATTGGAAACTTGCTACCCTTGATGCACCTGAAGGTCAATGACATTCTCGCTTATGTTGAAACGGCCATTCCCAGTTCGATTTGGGAGCTGATCTGGCCGTACGCCAATAAACTATTGCATCAAAGCAGCGGCGGCTTGCTGTCATTTGGGGCGATTGGGACCTTGTGGGCAGCTAGTCGGGGGATTTATGCACTGAAAAATAGTTTTAACCAGGCGTATGGCGTTGCCAAAGAAAAAAATTATTTTCGCAATCGCTTCTTTTCGCTTGTAATGACCTTAGTGCTGGTCGTCATCATGATGATTGTGACGGTTGTTTTTGCGTTTGGTCAAACAGTACTGGAGCTTCTAACACAATACATTAAGATTTCACGAGTTTATTTACATACGTTCCAAACTTTGAAATGGCCAGTCATGTTTGTGGCCTTATTCATTCTCCTGACGATGATGTATTATTTCATTCCGAATGCCCGCCTGAAATTGCGGACGGTTCTGCCGGGAGCTCTCTTTACGACAATTGGCTGGATGGCCCTAGCGCAATTATTCGGATTATATGTGACCTACTTCGGTACCACGTACAGCGCCTATGGGACAATCGGCACCTTCATTGTGCTGTTATTCTGGCTCAATTTTTCAGGGATTGTTCTGATGCTGGGCGCCGTATTGAACGCCGTCACACAGGAGCTTCTGAATGGCAAGGTGCACGGCAGTCGCAGCAAAGTTCGTGATTTTATCCAGAAACAGCAACAGAAGAAAAATAATTAACGGCTGGGCATCAAATGTCCAGTCGTTTTTATAAGCATTTCAATTTGCTGAAAGTCCTATAGAAAATTTATTGTCTGTTTAAAAAATAATTATTGAGCGCTGCCATTCTAATTGGCGCGCTTTTTGTATACCATGGCTAAAATTAGACCTTTCCCATTAAGATTGAAACCCACAACTTGCCCTGTTATCATTAAATATGATAGACACAAAATTAAAATGGACGCTTGTACGGCGCCATTAACGTGGAAAGGTCGTTTGAGGATGTCGAATGAAGAGGAGACCATTGTTGCGAAAGCACCAGGGAAACTCTATATTGCCGGCGAATATGCCGTTGTTGAAACGGGTTATCCAGCCGTTGTGGTTGGCTTAGACCAGTTTGTGACGGTTCAAATCGAAGCCAGCACAGACATGGGAAGTATCCAGTCGAAACAATATCAGGAAAACTCGCTCTATTGGCGCCGTGAGGAAGGACAGCTTGTTTTTGATAATCGTGACAATCCCTTCCATTATATTTTATCGGCCATTCACTTTACGGAACAATATGCGCAGGAACGCGGCCTGAGGATGCGTATTTACCATTTAAAAGTCGATTCTGATCTTGATTCGGCGGACGGTAAAAAATATGGGCTTGGCAGTTCAGCCGCTGTCACCGTGGCCACTGTTAAGGCACTCGGCAAATTCTACAAATTAAATTTAACCAAACCGCAGCTTTATAAGCTCGCTGCCATTGCCCATCTGGCTGTTCAGGGGAACGGGTCACTCGGCGATATTGCCGCCAGTGTTTATGGCGGCTGGCTGGCTTATTCGACTTTCGATCATGAATGGCTGAAAGCGGCGCAACAGGAAAATGACCTGACAACCCTGTTAGATATGGATTGGCCAGGATTGCAGATTGAATTGCTCGATCCACCGGCAAACATGCAATTGCTAATCGGGTGGACAGGATCGCCAGCCAGCACTTCGCATCTCGTTGACCAGGTGACCGAATCCAAAGACGAAGAACAATCTGAATCTACTTACCAGCAGTTCTTGCAGGATAGCAAAGCATGTATCAAGAAAATGGTCAAGGGGTTCAAAGACGGTTCCTTAGCAACGATTCAAAAGGGGATTCGGGTCGATCGCAAGCTGCTCCGCAAACTTGGACAGGCAAGCCACGTCAATATCGAAACCCCGATTTTAACCAAAATGTGCGACCTAGCCGAATCGTTCGGTGGGGCGGCTAAGTCATCCGGAGCTGGCGGCGGCGATTGTGGCATCGTTTTAATCGATAAATCAATCGATACCACGCAGCTTTTACAAGCATGGCACGACAATGGAATTGAACAATTAAAGATGAATGTCCATCAGGTTGAAGATTAACTCATTCGTGGAGGTCTAAGCAAGATGCGGAAGATTTGGTTATCAATTTTAGCGGTGCTTGTTATTTTGGGTGTTGCAGGTGCAGTGATGTATAAGCCGATTCAGAACACCGTTCAAAATGCAATTACCGCTGATGCTAATCAACAAAAAGCAAAACAATCGGCTTCTGAAAGCAAATTGGCATTGAACCAATTCAAGCATATTAATGTGGCCTTGAAGAAAAAGATGAAAAAGGCAGCGACCGATAAAGCTTATGCAATCTCAACTGCAACCGAAATGGACGGCAAATCAAAAAAAGCCAATCAATTTTTAATTGATAAGGCGTACTCTGATTCGCGTTTCGATCAGGTTCGTTCGGATATGCAGGCTGGCGATGTTGACGCTGCCAAAGCTGATTTAAAGAAGCTTGAGGCAAATGGCACAATCAATGAAATCGTCCAGGCCTATCATCAGTCGCAATCCAGCTCGCAGTGAATGTTATTTATTTGTAACATTACTGGTCAAAGAGCCGTTGTTTTGTGAAACATTTTTCGTTATAATTAGTTGGAATTCGATTTGTCATAAATCAAACATTTAAAACAATAAAAGACCTTAGAAATGGTCATGGAGGAACGAACCATAGTGGAAACTTTTAGTTTTGAACAAATTATTGGTATTTTACGAAAACACATTCGTTTAATCATTTGGACGATGGTGGCTGTGTTATTAGTTGATGGTTTAGTAACATTCTTTGTGATGACACCGCAATATGAAGCCTCAACACAGATTTTGGTTAATCGTAAGACCGAATCGGATCCTAATTCACAGTTGAATCAAGTACAAGCTGATGTGCAAATGATCAATACATACAAGGATATTATTTTAGGACCTGTTATTTTGAAGCCAGTTGCTCATCAAATTGGAGGACCATTTAAAGGTCGTAATAAATATAAGAATTTACAAGATGAAATCTCAATTTCCAATCAATCTAATTCACAGGTTTTTTCAATTAATGTGAAAGATGATAATGCTTATCGAGCAGCCGATATTGCAAATGAAACAGCTCAGGTGTTTAAAAATAAGGTTAAAAAACTAATGAGTGGCGTTAACAATGTGCAAATTATTTCTGATGCAACAGTTAATACAAAAGCTGTATCGCCTCGCAAGACATTAAATCTTTTGATTGGTTTAATTTTCGGATTTGTTTTAGGTGTTGGCTTTGCTTTGATAAGGGAATTAACCGATAAAACGGTTAAGGATGAAACATTCTTGACTGAAACAGCTGGATTAACGAGCCTTGGAATTGTTTATAATATTCCTGATAAAGATATGGAATTCCACGCTTTGGCAAAACACAAATCAAATGGGCAAAGAAAGTAAGGTGAAAGAACGTGGCTAATAAATTAACAACATGGTGGCAAAATCGAAAAGATAAATCAAAACTCGATGATCAAAGTATGCAAAAAGGGGTCAGTTTAATTACTGTTAGTGATCCTAAGTCAACAATTGCTGAACAGTTTCGGACGATTCGGACTAACATTCAATTTTCACAAGTTGATGATCAGTTAAGGACCCTTTCGTTTACTTCATCAGGCCCGTCTGAAGGTAAATCAACAGTCAGTGCCAATATTGCGGTTACTTTTGCCGATCAAGGGATGAAAACATTATTGATCGATGCGGATATGCGGCGTCCAACGATTCATCAAACCTTTCAAATTCCGAACCGTAAAGGTTTAACGACAATTTTAACTTCATCAAAAAATGATTATGATAGTGTTATTGTTAAAACAAAGGTTGCTAATTTAAGTGTCATGCCTAGCGGGCCAGTGCCGCCGAATCCTTCTGAGCTTTTGAATACACATAAGATGGATCAAATTATTGAAGAATTAAGTGAGCAATATGATTTAATTATTTTTGATGCACCACCGGTTGGTTCGGTCACAGATGCACAAATCATTGGGACAAAGGTTGATGGATCAATTCTAGTTGTACCACAGGGAATTGCCTTAAAAGGTGCTGTTTTGCAAGCAAAGGATGCACTTGATTCTGTTCATGCCCGTATCATCGGGACGATTATGAACCGTGTTAGCCGTAAGAATGGAACTGGCTACTATGGTGGTTACTATGGTGGTTACTATGGTGGTTATTATGGCAAAAATGAAGACAAAAAAAATTAAACAAAGTGAAAGGATGACTCAAGTGGAAAGAAAAGCACCATCAGTTGATGATACAGCGTATATTTCTCAGTTAGCGAAGCAAGAACGTCGCGATTTGAAGAGTAGCCGTTTTCATATGTCACTCCCATATCTTTTCGTGAAGCGCTTACTGGACATGATTTTGTCCGCATTGGCGCTTCTCTTTCTAAGCCCATTTTTCTTAGTCATGTTTGGAATTTATCACGTCGGCGACAATAAAGGACCAATGTTTTTTAAGCAGAAGCGAATTGGTCAATACGGCAAACCATTCTATATCTATAAGTTTCGTTCTATGGTTGTTGGTGCAGATAAAAAATTACGTGCTAATCCAAGATTATTTAAAAAGTATGTCGATAATAATTACAAGCTTCCACCGGATGAAGATCCGCGTGTTACCAAATTTGGTTCTTTTATTCGTAAATATTCGATCGATGAACTGCCCCAGTTTATTAACATTTTAAAAGGGGATATGGCTTTGATTGGTCCACGTCCAGTTGTTCAAGTTGAACTAAAGGAATATGGAAATAAAGTTGGAAAACTATTAGCTGTTAAGCCAGGTGCAATGGGCTATTGGCAAGCAAGTGGGCGCAGTAACATTGAATATCCGGAACGCTGCGATGTTGAGCTGTATTATGTTGATCATGCTAGTTTATGGTTCGATACCAAGATTTTCTTTAAGAATATTATCAGTATTTTTAAAACTGATGGTGCTTATTAACAAATTAAGGAGTAAGTATTTTGAATATCAAAATTTTAGTAGCCACACATAAAAACTACGAAATGCCAGCAGATAGTGACCTCTATCTGCCGGTTTTTGTAGGTAAGGATTTGCATCCAGATGTCAATCATACTTTTATTGGAGATAATACGGGAGACAATATCTCTAAGAAAAATGCTCATTATAATGAATTAACTGCTATTTATTGGGCGTGGAAAAATCTGAAAAATGTCGATGCAATTGGATTAGTGCATTATCGGCGTTATTTGAGTTTAAACCATCACAAAAATTTGAATGAGATTTTAACTAAAAAAGATATTGAAAAGCTCTTTACAGAGACGAATATCATTCTTCCTAAGAAACGTAATTATTTTATCGAGTCTAATTTTTCACATTACATACATGCTCACCATCAAGAACCACTTGATTTGACTCGTCAAATCATTGCTAAGGATTATCCATCTTATTTGGGTGCTTATGACAAAGTGATGAATTCAACCTCGGCGCATATGTTTAACATGTTCATCATGCGGAAAAAGTACTTTGATTGGTATTGCAACTGGTTGTTTGATATTCTCGGTAAAGTTGAAGACCAATTAGATATCAGTGATTATGATACATATGAAGCACGTGTTTACGGCTTTATCAGCGAATTATTGTTGGATACCTGGATCACGGCTAATCATTATGACTATAAAGAAGTTAATTTTGTGTATATGGAAAAACAAAATTGGCTAAAAAAAGGCAGTAATTTTTTAGCGAGAAAGTTAGAAGGAACATTGTAGTGAATGAATTAGTGTCCATTATTGTACCTATTTATAATGCAGCGGCATCTTTAGAGAGATGCTTAAATTCTATTTTAAGTCAGACATATGAGCACCTTGAAATTATTTTGGTTGATGATGGTTCATCTGATAATAGTTTGCAAATTGAGCAGGATTTCAAAAAAAGTGATCAAAGAATACGATTGTTAAAGCAAGCAAATTCAGGACAATCAAGAGCTAGAAACCAGGCATTGAATGTTTCTACCGGATCATACATTGTTTTTGTAGATTCTGATGACTATATTGCTTCTGATTATATTAAACAAATGCTTTTTATTGCGACTAAGACAAAAGCAGGAATGGTTGCGTGTCAGTACCAGGAGTTTTTTGATGGGAAAAGACTTTTTTTAAAAAGGCAACATCATTTTAGAGTAAAAACATTGTCTGCTAAGGGCTTTTTTAAACGTTTAGGCAATAATTCATTACCTGGAAATATAGATGTTTCAGCACATTCAAAGTTGTATGCAAGTTATTTGTTTACAGATGTTCGCTTTCCAGAAAATAAGACGTTCGAAGAACCTTTTATCTTTTTTAATTTAGTTGAAAAAGCAAGTAAGGTTGCATTTACTGATTATACGGGCTATTTTTACAATCGTCGTGTTGGGTCAACAGTTAATGCAAAGTTTAGTTTGAAACGTTTGGATTATGTAGATGGCGAAAAGGTAATGTATCAGAAAATTACCCATAAATATCCAGATCTGATAAATACTATGAATTTGCGAAAAACACATGTTCTATTGAATAACTTGGGACATATTGCATTATCTAGTGATAAACAATTTAAATCTTTAGAAATAGAATATAAGCACAAAGTCTTAAAACAGAATGTTTTTGTTTTCTTAGGAAACCCTTCTTCAAATTTAAAAGATAAATTAGGAATCGTGATATTAATATTTGGCGGGTTACCTACTTTTCAATTTGTATCAAGAACTTTCAAAAAGATTCAATCAAAATTATGAGGTAAAAAAATGGATTTAAAGCTATTGCAAAAACATGAAACAGAACTTTTGGGCTTTTTTGATGAATTATGTGCTACAAATGGAATTAAATATTTTTTGATTGGTGGTTCACTATTAGGTGCAATTCGACATCATGGATTTATACCTTGGGATGATGATCTTGATGTTGGAATGAAACGTGCAGACTATGATAAGTTAAATCGATTAGCTTTAGATGGGAAAATACCCCTACCATATTTCTTAGATACACCAATTAGTGATCCAGCATATTCGTTGAGTTTTATGAAGGTTATTAATACATCTATTCCTTTTGTTGAAGAACGAACAAAAAAATTAAAAAATATTAAGGGTATTTACTTAGATGTTTTTCCTTTTGATATTATGCCAGACAATAACATTTTAGCTCATAAGCAAGACATTCAATACCGTTATTACAATAACTATGTGGAACGTCTCAGGGGATGGCGGAAATATTCTTGGAAATCAAATTTGATTGCAAATATACATCGATTTGATCCACGAAAGCCATCGTATTCTGAGTTATTAAAAAAGCGTAGATCAGTAATGGAACAATATAATAATTCACCACTTAAGGGCAATTACTATAATATTTCTTCACAATATGGATTTAAACGCGAAAAAATATCCTTTGCTGAAATAGATAATTTAATTCGCGTTCCATTTGAAACTTTAATGGTATCAATTCCAGATGATTATGATAACATTTTAACAACACAGTATGGAAACTATATGCAACTACCTCCTGAGGCGGATAGAATTCCAAAACATAGTGAGGATAAATAAGATGGAACTAATTTCGATTATTATTCCTGTCTATAATATGCAAAACTATATTAGCAGATGTTTAAGAAGCGTTTTAAATCAAGATAATCAAAATTTTGAAGTTGTTATGGTTGATGATGGATCAACCGATAGTTCGTTACGAATTTGTCAAAATTGGGCTAGAAGAGATAACCGAATTCGGGTTGTTCATCAAGATAATTTAGGGGTTGCTATTGCACGCAATACAGGCATACAGGTTAGCAAAGGATCATATATAATATTTGTCGATGCAGATGATTGGGTCTCATCTAGTTTAATTAGTGAAAATATAAAAGAAATTCAAAACAAGAATTCTGATGTTATTTATTATGATTATCAAGCTATTAGTGGAACAAAAAAAGTAGTTGACGAATTTGGAAATCACCATTTTCCCACAGCATCGTGTTCTGGTGAAGACGCTCTAAAACACTTATTTGAATTTCAATATGATAGTTTTTTGTGGCAAATGTGTGTTAGAAAAGCACTTTACGTTGACCATAATATTTCGTTTCCCGTGAATCGGATGTTTGAAGATGTTTCAGTGGTTTATAAGTTATTAGCCTATTCTAGGAAAGTTACTTTTATTTCTAAAGTGTTATATTTTTATTATCAACGTAATGGATCATACTCTCATCAATTTAATAGTAAGAATGCGCATGATGCATATGATGTTGCTATTGAAATAAATTCCTTTCTTGAAAATAATTTTAACGATTTTACATGTTTGGCGTATAAATATGAGGTTTATAGGTTATTTAAGGCGTATGCTATGTTGTTTAACATGGACGAGCCCATCGATAAAAATTTTAAAAGGAAATTAGAAGAACAAATTTCGCAAAGAATGAAAAAAATTCCATTTAAACGAAAAATGTATAAACCTTTTTTGAAATATTTATTGATGAAAGGACAATTGCTTGGTCCACTTATTGTTTTAAAAAGGCGTGCGAAAAATTTTAGGAGAAAAAAATGACAAAATATGTAATGAATGTGGGACTTGAACAAACAAATAATGCAATGAGTAAAGCAAAAACAGATGTTACTTATTTTGCCTCTCATAATTTGGACTATCAACCAATTAATTTTCCAACTTTAAAAAGTAGAAGAAAGAGGATTTTGGATAGTAAAAAAATCATTCGAGAAAAATTAAAGGACTTTCATTCAAACGATATCTTTTTAATTCAAACCCCAACGTATTTGGGCCGCTTTTTCACTTCTATGTTACTGAAAACCCTACAACAAAAGCAGGTTAAGACAATTGCATTTGTTCATGATATTGATGACTTAAGATTTAAACGACGAGAACCTTGGAAAAACAATCAATATGAAGTGAAATTTTATAATAATTTTGATGTTGTTATTGTTTCTAATAGCAATATGGCGAAATTCTTTAGAAAAAACGGATATAAAGGGAAAATTGCAATCTTAGGTATTTTTGATTATTTGGTGGAAGAAATTGAATGGCAATTTCCAATTAAAAAAAAGGTAAACGTAATAAATTTTGCTGGCAATCTAAAAAAATCCGAGTTTCTTTGGCAATTAAATCCAAAGTATTATAGTTTGGATTTGTTTGGTAATATTTCTGAAGAACAGTTAAAAAAATTAAAATTAAATGTTAAATATGAAGGCTCTTTTAATCCAAATGAAATCGTTAATAAAGTAAGGAGTGGATATGGCTTAGTTTGGGATGGAAATAGTAGATTTCCTACTAATGATGATCGCTTGCTGAACTATGAGCGAGTTAATGACCCGCATAAGGTATCTTTATATCTTACATCGGGTATTCCTGTACTGATTTGGGAAAAGGCAGCATTGGCGCCCTTTATTTTGAAAAACAATGTTGGTAAGACAATATCATCACTGGATGACATTTATACTGTTATTAGTCATATTACTGATGCTCAGTTTCTGCAAATGCAACAAAATGCCGAGATATTGTCAAAAAAACTTAGGACTGGATTTTATACAGAAAATGCAATTAAAAATGCTGAAAAATTACTTGAAGGAGAATAAAAATGACTAAGACCGTAATCACATATGGCACATTTGATTTACTTCATTGGGGTCATGTTCGTTTGCTAGAACGTGCAAAAAAGTACGGGGATAATTTAATTGTCGGATTATCCACGGATGAGTTTAATGCTTTAAAACACAAAGAAGCTTATATTCCTTTTGAAGAACGTAAATATGTATTAGAGGCAATTCGCTATGTTGATAAAGTTATTCCAGAGAGAAGTTGGGATCAGAAAATTTCTGATGTACAAAAATATCATGTAGATACTTTTGTAATGGGGGATGATTGGAAAGGACAATTTGATTTTCTAAAAGATTATTGCCAAGTAATTTATTTACCACGTACTAAGGGCATTTCAACAACAAAAATTAAGGAAGATTTGAAATTGAGATAAAATTATTTTTAATTTAATAATGTTTATTATGATTGTGGAGAAATTATGCAGAAATTAAAATTGGGATGGATGTACAAATTCCTTGTTACTTTATTTTTAATAATGATAGTTTTGCTGACAAATACTGTTTATTCTAGATCGGGTCGTTTTGGATCTCTTTTAGGAGAAATGTTGATAGTAGGTTCAGCCTTATTAAGTATATTGAGTATAATATTATTATATCGAGCAAAAATAAATATATTGAAAAGCATTCAACTTTTTGGATGCGAAATAATAGTTATTATGGGGCTTCTAGGTTCTAATCTAATTAAAGGAACATTTTCTCTATCACTAATTATGAAACTAGTTGTTTTTCCATTGTTGTGCTTTCCAATCATACATGTTTTTTTAGTGTCTGGTGAACCTATGTATCCATTGAAGTCTTTACGGATAGTAATCGAATGGATAATGGGGATTTCTACTATTATATATTTTCTTTCTCTTTTTATATCATTGCCAAGCATCATTACCGTTTCTTATGCATGGGGAACATCACAAACAGCAAACGGTATTTTAGGAATGCAATTTTTCACACAAGGATCAACACAGTTCTTGGGAATGACAGTTTTGCGAAATACAGGGATTTTTACTGAGGCTCCAATGTCAGGATTTGTCTGTTCTCTTGCACTATTGATTTTATTATTTATTGAAAAAAAATCTATTTTTAGTTTTTCTTCAATTGTGTTGATTATTTGTGGGCTCACGACTACTTCAACAACAGTGTTAACCGTTATCATTTTTGCTGTATTTTTAAAACTATATACATCACGCTTTAAACGTTATACAGTTTTAATTGCTGTCGCTTTAATTCCAATTATATTTATTGCGATTGAAAGTATATGGGCAAGTAAAGTAGCAGCTAACTCAGGGTCTGTTGATGTTCGGTTTGATGATTTATATGCAGGAGTTAAAACTTGGATAGTTCATCCAATTTTGGGGTGGGGATGGTCTAATGAGGATGCTTATTTGCCTTATATTTCGCCTGAACGATTAAATTTTTATGGGAATAGTGGTTTTTCAAGTGGTATCTTTTTTGTTTTAATTACAGGTGGACTAGTAGAATTTTTCTTTTATTATATTGTTCCTTATTTTGAATTTGCAAAGATCTCCTTGGATAATATGTTTTTCATATTAATTTTGTTGTATATTTTCTTGATCTCGATTGCTTTAAATTCTTATTACATCATTATGTTTTTAAATCAATTTTGTTTGATGTACGCAATATATAATAAAAATACTGTAAAAATTGAAAAAGAAATACTGAGTATGACAGGAGAAGCAAATAGACCTTTACATGTTTAAAAATGTCATTTTAATAAGATTATAAAATGAAAATATAAGTCCACATTTTAATGATATAATAAAGCATTGATGCAAGAGCGCAATGCTTTTTCTTTTGAATTCTATAGTATTGGAGTATTTCTATGAAAGTTATCAAGAACTACCTTTGGAATGTGATGTATCAGTTATTGGTTATTGTCATTCCATTAATTACTGTTCACTATGTAACACGTGTTTTAGGTGCAACGGGTTATGGGATTAATTCTTTTACGAATGCAAATACACAATATTTCGTTTTGTTTGGTAGTATTGGTGTCTCACTATATGGGAACCGGCAAATTGCCTATCATCGTGATGATCGTAAAAAGACTTCTCAGACCTTTTGGGAAATTTATATCATGCGTGCCTGCACACTTGGTCTTGCAATGATTGCTTTTTACATATTCATGCTTTTTACGGGCCAATATAAAGCTGACTATTTTATGCAGTCTTTCTTGATTTGGGCAGCTGCGTTCGATATTTCATGGTTCTTTATGGGCTTTGAAAATTTCCAAGTTACTGTCGTTCGTAATATGCTTGTCAAGATTTTATCGTTAGTTTTAATTTTTATGTTTGTTAAAACACGTGGTGATCTGCCAACGTATATTTTGATTCTGTCGCTCTCGCAATTGGCTGGTAATTTAACGTTATGGCCGTATTTACGTCATTATGTTGATATGCCTGACTGGCATCATTTAAATATTTGGCAGCATTTGCGTCCATCGCTGGTCTTGTTTGTCCCACAAATTGCGACGTCATTGTATTTGTCATTAAATAAAACGATGTTGGGAAGCATGGTTAGCGTCGCTTCTGCCGGTTTCTATGATAATTCGGATAAGATTATTAAAATGGTTCTAGCAGTTGTGACAGCGACTGGGACAGTCATGTTGCCGCATGTGGCGAATGCTTTTGCACATGGCGATAAAAAGAGTGTCCATCGCTATTTGTACATGTCGTTTGACTTCGTTAGCTTTCTTTCTGTTCCGTTAATGTTTGGAATTGCCGCAATTGCTACAGCTTTTGCACCATGGTTCTTTACAAAAAGCTTTGCTGAAGTTGGTAAGTTGATGATGATTGAATCGATCGTTATGTTGATGATTGCTTGGAGCAATGTTCTCGGCGTTCAGTATTTGTTGCCAACTAATCGCAATAAGCCGTATACATTTTCCGTCACACTTGGAGCAATCGTAAATGTCGTTCTTAATGTGCCATTGATCATGATTTGGAAAACCAATGGTGCTATGTGGTCAACTGTTCTTTCTGAAGTTGCCGTAACGGGTTATCAATTATGGGTGGTTCGTCATGACATTGATATACCAAGACTGTTTACAAATCTTTGGAAATATCTAGTTGCTGGTGCTGTGATGTTTGTTGTTGTTTATTGGATGAACCTTCACTTTACAATGGGATATGTCATGCTGGTTGTTGAAGCCACTGTTGGTGCAGTCATTTATGCAGTATTGATTTTAATTTTAAAGCCAACTGTTTTGCAGACGGCAAAGATGTTTTTGGATCGTAGAAGAAATAAATAGGGCAATAAAAGGTTTCTCTGTTAACCAGTGTTGATACGGAGCTTTCGGAAGATCAATTCATTTACGAATTGGTCTTCTTTTTTGGCCTTAATTTTAAGTTGAATGCGGGGAGCGAAATGATTCCGATTGCGATAAGTTAGTCGTTTATATAGTTTTTATTCGAAATAAAAAGATGCTGATGAATTTAATCATCAACATCGAATATTGTAGAGCCGTTTTAAGGTCTCTGTTTATAATAGATTTTCTTTCTGAATTCTCGCAGGAAGTAGTCCTTATCGGTTTCTGAAGCAATTTCTAAGGCGTTGAATTTGTTTTCACGGAGGACGGCGAGCATGCAATCAAAACAGGTTCGTTCAAAGACGTCTAAGAAGTTATGAAAATCGGCCATCGTCAGTTCTTCATCACTGAATTTCTCGCAGCACTGCGAGTAGGTTTTAAAGAAATAGGGATGGGTATGAAGGACATAACCGGCATCTTCGGCCATTTTCTTCTGCATAATGAAGACACAGTGCGATACTTTTTTGGCGGCTTTAAGTCGTTCGGCAAATTCGCCGTGCAGGCGGCCTTTTAAGAGCAGGCCGCAGTTGAAGCGAATGGTAACGTGATGGCGTTTCTGACTGAAATGGTCGATATGATGCAGTGCCACCCAAATGGTCGGGTGATGATGGGGACCGGTCAACGGCATAAATTGGATGACACCGTAAATTAACGGCTGGGCGGTGCGGCCGAGTTCGAGGTATTGGTGCAGCATGCGCATCGCAAAGCAGTCGAACAGGGAAGCTTTGATGGTGGTGTTAATCAGCTGTTCGGTTGTTTTGGGCGTGCGATACAAGCCATGTTCACGGTCGGCGATTAGCGTTCCGACGGCTTGGTCCAATGGAATCATAAAAACGGTGTGTTTCGATAATTCGGGTTCAGCAACGGTTCTTAACGTCGCCAGATTGACGTGGTGCTGATAGCGGGTAAATAACCGGCCGCCGTAGTGGCACAGTTCGTTGGGCATATCGTTATATGCCACTTTCATTAAGTTTCCTAAAGACGCTGGTTCTGTCATAATACTCCTCCAATGTGTAAACGTTCTTAAAAGTTTACCATGGGGACGTTTGCGAAAAAAGATAAATTCCTAAAAAAGGGGCAGAATGGCGCTCTGGGGGCGTTTTTTGGCACGACAGGTTTATTTTTAAAATGAAACGCTTCCATATCGGCTTTTTGAGCGCAAAAAGGGCATTTTCCTAAATGAATGAATGCCGTTATGCTGTCATTGTCGTGATGCGCATCCGAAATGAATTTTCATGGAGGACTACGAGATGACAGAAACAGCGGATGAATTACAAATGGCGGCGTTGTACCAGCTGCGGGATCAGTTGCAGGGCGAATATGACCAGAAGGTGATGACGGGCTGCCGGCTGATGATGAAAAATGAGAATTTGATTTATGCGGCGGTGCATCGGGCCGGTTTGACGACACAAGATCAGGATTTTGAGGATTATTGTCAATCGGCACGGGAACAGTTTGTACGGTTATATTTGAAGTATCGCAATCCGGTGCTGACGATTGATGAGGAACGGATTTTCTGCAACTATTGCTACCGGACGATGCTGTATACGATTATTCATGATCGGCAGTATCGACGCAAGCTGGTTGCACGCGAACAGGAATTTGATGCTCACCAGCAGCCGCCGCTGACGCCGGCTGATCTCTATGACCTGTCGGAACAGTGGTAGGAATTTTTCAAGCAACTGACGGTAACCGAACGAAAAGTTTTTTTCCGCATCTATTGTGATGGTGCGGATACTAAAACGGTGGCGCACGAATTGCATTTGTCGCGCCGCACGATTCAGGTATATCAAAAAAATATCAAGGCATTATGCGAAGAAGCCCTGTTATAAACGGTCGGTGCCATGCTATACTGGAGCTGATTGGAAAGGAAGGGCAGCGATGAACTTATTAGTGACCGGCGGGGCCGGTTTTATCGGTTCGCATTTTATTCATTATGAGCTGGCGCACGATTCGGCGGTACAGATTGTCAATTTGGACTTGCTGACGTATGCGGCCGATTTGGATAACCTGGATGCTATCAAAGATGAGCGGCGTTATGTGTTTGTGCAGGGCAATATTACCAACCGTGAGCTGGTGACGGAGTTGGTCCGGCAGTATCGAATCGATGCGATCGTCAATTTTGCGGCCGAATCGCATGTCGATCGGAGTATTCGCCAGCCGGACGTGTTCATCGCTTCGAATGTACAGGGCGTGGCGGCATTATTAGCCGTTTCAAGGGCGTGCCACATCGGCCGGTTTCTGCAGGTTTCGACGGATGAAGTGTACGGCAGTTTAGGCCCGACTGGTTATTCGACAGAGGAAGCGGCGTTACGGCCGAACTCGCCGTATGCGGCCAGCAAAGCGGCGGCGGACTTACTGGTGCGGGCAGCGGTGGCGACATACGGACTGGATGCATGTGCAACCCGCTGTGCCAACAACTACGGGCCGTACCAATTTCCGGAGAAGCTGATTCCGCTGATGGTGACAAACGGGCTGCTGGGGGAAAAACTGCCGTTATACGGCGACGGGCTGAATATGCGCGACTGGCTGGCTGTTCAGGATCACTGCCGTGCGATCGACCTAGTGTTGCGGCGGGGCCAGACTGGAAACGTGTATAACGTCAGCGGCCGCAGCGAACACACCAATCGTGAAATTGCTGAACGGATTGTAGCGGCGTTACATCTGCCGGACGATGCGATTGTGACGGTGCCTGACCGTCTGGGCGATGACCGGCGTTATGCCGTCGACCCGACTAAAATAATGACTGAATTGGGCTGGCGGCCAGAAGTGTCGTTTGACGATGGCCTGCAGGCGACGATTCAATGGTACGTCGACCATGAAACCTGGTGGCGGCCGCTGAAAAAACGGGCGGCTTTAGATTGAGATTCATTTGCAGAAAGCCTATAAATTTAGCGGAAAAGCTCCTATAATGAAGCTAGACCAAATTTGATTAGAGGTAGCAGATATGAAGAAAACGAT
Organism: Lactobacillus selangorensis; assembly: GCF_001437205.1. Classification (GTDB taxonomy): domain Bacteria; phylum Bacillota; class Bacilli; order Lactobacillales; family Lactobacillaceae; genus Paralactobacillus; species Paralactobacillus selangorensis. The sequence goes on from NZ_JQAZ01000003.1 coordinate 69,291, forward strand.
TATGGCGGCCGGAATTGCGGCTGCATTATTAGGCACGACGGGTGCCGTTCTTGGTACAAGCACGACGGCTTTTGCGGCTGGCGGTTATGCCATGAATGAATTGACTTACAACCAGCTGAACCGTGTCGGGGTCACCACCGAAGCGGCAACGGTTTACAACAGCCAGGGTGTAGCAACTGGCCAGACTTTGGCAAAAGGGACGAGCTGGAAGGTGCTCGGCCATGTCCAGGATAAAGGCGGCATGGAGTACTTCCAAGTCGGCGGCAACCAGTATGTTGCCTATACCACGATGACACTGAAGGCTGAGAATATCCTGAGCAACGTTCAAACGGCCGGCGGTGTCGTTACACTGACGAATAGCGCAGCTGTTGTCGATGCGACTGGGACAGCCCATCAGACCTTGGCAAAGGGTTCAAGCTGGAAAGTAACCCAGACAGCCTATTCGGCAGTCGATAAGGAAACCTTCTATCAGGTCGGCGCTGGCTTGTATATCGGTGCTTCCAACGTGACTTATACAGGTGCTTCAAGCGATGACAACACTACCACAATCACCAACCAGCGCAGTTTGGCTGGCGGTGTGGCAACCGTGCGGGTCATCAGCGGTGCGCCGTTAGTCAACGCACAGGGCAAGACGATTCGGACACTTGGCTACAACACTGCTTGGAAGACGACTGAAATGGCGAGCGGCGCCAATGGTCATACTTATTACGAAGTCGGTCCTAGCCAGTATGTCGATGCCAACAGCGTGACGGTCACCGGCAACGTTGGTACAATCTTCAAGGATACGGAAACAACCAGTGGCGTAGCGACTGTGCGTTACAATGACATCTGGACAGTCAACGCCAATGGGACTGCTGTCAAGGCGATTTACAAAGGCAGCGCCTGGAAAGTCGGCGCCGTCGCACATGCCTACAATGGCGATACTTACTATTTGATCGGCAGCAACCAGTATGTTTCAGCCGATTTCGTTTCGTTTCAATAATAATTAAGATTCATTTTAAGCACGGGCAAACATTTAGTTGTGTCCGTGCTTTTTTGATGCAATTTAATAAGGCATATCTCACCCTCAAAATTGGAAACACATTTATACTAAATATGAGTAGAAGATTATCAATTTTCAGAAAAAATTTTTAGATAGTAAGACAAGTCTAACTTTGGAGGGTGCATCATGAAAAAAGGACTTCGTGTTCAAACACAGCCGAAAACACATTTTAAGATGTACAAGGCTAAGAAGCAGTGGTTAGTTGCGGGAATTACGTTGTTCTCATTGGGCATTGCTGGGACGATGACCAGCCATTCGGTGCATGCGGCACGTGCAACTGCGGCCGTTGAATCTGTTCAGCCGGAACCAGGTACTAGTTCAGCAGCTGCATCAAGTTCAGCCAGTTCGCAAGCTTCTTCAAGCGTTGCTAATTCAGCTCAATCATCCGTTGCGTCGAGCAGTATTCGTTCAGGAACGAATTCGAATTCAGTTCAAGCAGCAACAACTTCTAGTGCAATTGCTTCACAGGCTTCTTTAAGCGTGGCTAGTTCGCACAATGCGTCCAGTGCTGCTTTATCGAGCACTGCGAGTTCTAGTACCACTAGTGATTCACAAACTGCTTCCAGTACGGCACAGTCTGTGTCTGCCGCCAGCAGTGCCGCTTCACTTTCGGCGGATTCTTCAGCAACAAGCAACAGTTCCAGTGCTGTCAGTGTAGATACGGATCAGTTAAGTGTGGCCTCATCGGATGATGAGACAAATCTTTCATCTGCTGCAAGTGTGGCTAGTTCAGATGTAGCAACGTCGAGTGCTGTTGCTGTTTCGGCAACCAGTCAAACTGTTTCTAGTGCGGCCACTGCACCAACTTCTTTAGCTGCGGATAGTTCGGTGTCCTCAGCATATGTTCAGCAGGGAAGCGACGGTGCAGTGAACTGGGGCTTGGACTCCGCCGGAACATTGCATTTTTACAGTACTGCAGCAGATGCGGAAATGGGCACAACACAGACTTGGCGCAAGTATCAAAATAGCGTGAAGTCGATTATTTTTGAAAATCGAATTTTAATGCCAGTCGACTGTTCAAAGTTGTTTACAAATCTTTATTACTTAGTAACCATTGTTAATGGAACAAATATGGATACTAGTCAGACAACCAATATGTCGGGCATGTTCAGCAGCAATCGTAACTTGACAACACTTGATGTTTCGAATTTGGACACGTCTAATGTCACCACGATGGTAAACATGTTTGCATATGATGACAATCTGGCTAACTTGGATGTGTCTAATTTCAAGACTGGAAATGTGACTGACTTGAGCGGGATGTTTAGCCTTGGCGAGGGGAGCACGGCCCATTTAACGACAGTGGACGTTTCAAACTGGGATACTTCGAAGGTCACGAATATGTCCTATCTTTTTAATTATCAATATGCTCTGACCAGTCTTGCAGTCGGTAATTGGAATACGTCAAATGTGACAACCATGAGCCATATGTTTAATAATTGCAGAAAATTGAATGGTTTAGATGTTTCACACTGGGACACCGCAAACACGACTGATATGTCAAATTTGTTTTCTAACGCTTCTGGATTGACGGCACTCGATGTTTCAAGCTGGAAAACAGATAAGGTAACAACGTTCGCATTTCTGTTTTCTGGCTGCAGTCAATTAACATTCTTAGATGTTTCCCAGTGGCAGACTGGCAATGTGACGAATATGTCTGATACTTTTGCATATGACGGGAAGATTACATCATTGGACGTTTCGCACTGGAATACGAGTAATGTGACGATCATGGCAGACTTATTTCAAAAAATGTCAGGAATCAAATTTTTAGATGTTTCTCAATGGCAAACGAGTCATGTGACCGACATGACAAATCTGTTTTGGGCATGCACAAATTTGCAGCAATTAGATGTTTCCCAATGGCAAACGGGAGCAGTTACTACATTAAAAAATACATTTGCCAGCTTGTATGCACTAACTTATCTGGATGTATCACGTTGGGATGTTAGCAATGTCACTTCGCTGTATAATACATTTTCTTCATGCAATAATATGACGGCCTTAGATGTCGCACAATGGAATATCGGCAAGGTTACTACCATGGAGGCTACTTTTTCAGGTATGACTACCCTAATCTCCTTAGACCTGACGAATTGGGATACTAGCAATGTGACAACGATGCGTTATACTTTCAGCGGTGATTGGAAACTGCAATATCTAAATGTTTCTAAATGGAATGTTGGCAAAGTGACGTCGATGCAGAATACATTTGACTCGAATAGTTCGCTGACTAGTTTGGATGTTTCGCACTGGGATACCAGCAGCGTGACTACTATGACCTATATGTTTTATGGCTGCAAGAATTTAACCTACTTGGATGTGTCACATTGGGATATAAGCCATGTGACAGGGACGGGGCTGACCTCAATGTTTCAAGGGGCTTCGAGTCTTGATGGTCTTGATGTTTCACAATGGGATATTAGCAATGTTACTTCCTTGTGGAAAATTTTCGACTCAGCAGATAGTCTTACGTATTTGGATGTTTCAAAGTGGAATACTAGCAATGTAACCGACATGTCTAATGCCTTTTCAGGCAGTTATGGCAAAGTCGCTACTTTAAAACAACTGGATATTTCTAAGTGGGATACAAGTCATGTGACCAGTATGGATAGCATGTTTGCACGGCGTCCAATTGCCTATTTGGATGTTTCGCAGTGGAAGATGGGAAATGTCAGTACGATTGCTAGTATGTTTGAAAACGATACAATTCTGGACAATTTAGATGTTTCTAAATGGGATACCAGCAATGTGACAACGATGAATACAACTTTTTATGGGTCGGGGCTGACTTCGATTGATGTTTCTAAATGGAATACCAGTAAAGTGACTGATTTAGGCGCTACCTTTGGAAATATGAAAAAAATAACAGCACTGAATCTCTCGACATGGGATACGAGTCGTGTGACAAATATGGCCAATACTTTTTCTGCAATGAGCAAGGTGACTACTTTAGATCTTTCGACATGGGACACGAGTCATGTGACAAATATGTTTGAAATGTTCTTTGGCTCTAATTTTGTAAGTCTCAACCTGCGAAACTTTGATATGAGTGCAATCATCGTCAATGCTATGTACAACAATGGGATTTTTAGCATGTTGTCGCATGACTCAGCACTGCGACAATTAACACTTGGCCCGAAAACAAAACTGACGATGACCGCAAACGGGATTACCAATACAGCTATGATCGATAACTTGCCGAAAAATAATTTCTGGATGAACGTCGGGACCGGTACTGTACAAAATCCCGAAGGCATACGTGCGTTTAGCTCGACTGATTTGATGGCTGATTATGATGGGGCCACAATGGCCGACACTTACGTCGTTGCACCTGTTCGTGAGACGATCACGGTCAACTATATTGACGATACCGAAAATAAAACTTTGACGAATGCTGAAACGACATTGACCGGCGGCTATGGTGAAAAAGTGGCAGCGGATGATATTGCCAAGGTGGATACTACGATTCAGCATCTGCTCGATAACGGATATCGTCTGGTGGTCAATAATAAAAATCCATTGACAGCTGGGATGACTTATCCCGATGGTGGTGCAGCGTACACGGTTCATTTTGCGCATGCCACTGAAAAAGGAACCGATACGAAGACAATTATCAGCACGATTCATTATGTAATGAGTGACGGTTCACCAGCACCGACTGACAAAATTCAGACGCTTACGTTTACACGTCCTCAAACGACGGATCAAGTCACCGGTGAAATTACCTATGGCAATTGGAATGCGGCTAGTGCAATCTTTGCGGCGGTTACTTCGCCAGTCAAAACAAGTTACACAGCGGATCAGCTCAAGGTGCCCGCAGTCACGGTTACACCAGATAGTGAAAACCTGACGACAACGGTTACCTATACGCCGATTTATACGACCGTTTCGGTCAGTTTTGTTGATGACACAGAAAATGGCAAGAATATCATGTCAACGTCTGTCAATGGTCATGACGGCACCCCGATTTCTACGAATTTGAATGCCATGCTGAGCCAGCTTGAAGGGATGGGCTATGAATTAAAGGGTGCGAACCCGTTGGAAAATTTGACGGCTTATCCGAATGCAGATGTTAGTTATACCATTCATTTGGTACATGGGACGGCAGCGGCAACAGACAATTTGACCAAAGACGTCACTAGCACCATTCATTATGTCGTAGCTGATGACAAGACAACGGCACCAGCCGACAATGTACAGACGATTCACTTCACCCGGACTGGGACGACCGATCTGGTGACTGGCAAGACGACTTACACGGATTGGACGACGGCAAATAATACCTTCGCTGATGTGACAACGCCGATTCTGGAAGGCTATAAGGCAGATCAGAGTTTGGTGAAGGGCCAGATGGTCACGGGCAATTCAGACAATGTGACAACCACGGTCACTTATACATCTGATATGACTAAGGTCACGATCAGTTATCTTGATGATGATACTCATGAGACGATTTTCACAACCACACTGAATGGTGTCCAGGGCAGCAAGATGGACGGCCAAATGGTTGATACGTTTATTCGCAGCTTAACCAGCCAGGGTTATCAGCTCGCCGACGGCTCAGGTAATCCGATCACAACAGATATGACATTCCCGTCAGATGCTATCAATTATGAAGTTCATTTTACCCATCAATTAAAGACAACCGCTGAAGCTAAGAATGTCACTAGCACCATTCATTATGTCGTCGATGGCAAAGCAACGGCACCAGCTGACAACGTTCAGACGATTACATTTACACGCACTGGGACCACAGATTTGGTCACCGGTAAAACCACTTATACGGATTGGACAACGGCAAATGATACCTTTGCGGCTGTAACGACGCCGATTCTGGAAGGCTATCGTGCGGACCAGAGTGTTGTCAGCGGCCGAACCGTTACAGCGGCTTCGGATAATAGGACGACGACTGTCACCTATACTTCCGATATGGCCACCATTAACGTTGCTTTTGTCGATGATACTGACCAGAGTACAATTATGTCGACATCGTTGTCAGGTGTGCAGGGCAGTAAAGTGTCTGACGAGACGATTGCTTCAATGATTAACGGCCTAGTGGGGATGGGTTATCAGCTCGCCGACGGTTCCGGCAATCCGATTACAGACGGAATGACGTTCCCTGACAGCAATACGAGTTATACCGTTCACTTTACGCACCAGCAATTGGCTCAAACCGACGAAACGCATGCTGTCACGAGTACCGTTCATTATGTGATGAGCGATGGCGCCAAAGCACCGGCTGATAATGTCCAGACGATTACATTCACACGTACGGTCACCAAGGATGTCGTGACTGGCAAACTGACTTATGGCGATTGGACGACGGATGAGGCAACCTTCAACGATGTTATTTCGCCAGTTCTGACCGGCTACACGGCTGATCAGGCGAATGTGAATGGTCAGACTGTCAGTGGCGAGAGTGCCGACTTAGCGACGACGGTCACTTACGCACCATTGTACACAACCGTTTCGGTCAATTTCGTTGATGATACCACTGGCAAGAACATGATGTCGACGACGGTCAAAGGCCATGATGGCACGCCGATTTCAACGAATCTGAACAAACTGCTGAGCCAGTTTGAAAGTATGGGCTACCAGCTCAGCGGTCAGAATCCGTTAGATGGATTGACCACTTATCCCGACACGGATGCCAATTATACGGTCCATCTGGTCCATCAAACCCAAGCAACGGATGAAACCAAGAATGTTACCAGCACCGTTCACTATGTTGTCGATGGCAAAGCAACTGCGCCAGCAGATAATGTACAAACGCTGATGTTCACACGGACCGGCACCAAGGATTTGGTTACTGGTAAAATTACCTATACGGATTGGACGGCAGCCAATAACACCTTTGCGGATGTACAGTCACCGATTTTGGAAGGTTACCAGCCGGATCAGAGCCTTGTCAAAGGGCAGACGGTCACTGCTGATTCAGATAATTTAACGACGACTGTGACTTATAAGTCCGAAATGGCAACGATTCACGTCGATTTTGTGGATGATACTAATCAAACAACGATTGTATCCACTTCGTTGACGGGTGTGCAGGGCAGTAAAGTGTCCGACGAGACGATTGCTTCAATGATTAACGGTCTGGTCGGGATGGGTTATCAGCTGGCCGACGGGTCTGGTAATCCAATCACAGCTGGGATGACGTTCCCAACTGGCAATGCAAATTACACGGTTCACTTTACGCATCAGCAGATTGCCCAGGCCGCTGAAACACATGACGTCACCAGCACGGTTCATTATGTGATGAGCGATGGCACGCAAGCACCAGCTGACAACGTTCAGACGATCACATTTACCCGCACTGTGACCAAGGATGCCATTACTGGCAAACTGACTTATGGCGCTTGGACGGCAACGGATACGCAATTCAAAGCGGTCGACTCACCAGCCATCACTGGTTACACGCCAAATCAGACGACAGTAGCCGGCCAGACAATTACCGAAACCAGCGGCAATATCGCTGCAACTGTCACTTACACTAAGGACAGCAGCGAACCAACCACTGAACCAACCGGTCAACCGACAACGGCCCCAACTCAGGCACCAACACAGGAACCAACGAGTCAGCCGACGACGGCTCCGACACAGGCACCAACGAGTCAGCCAACAACGGCACCGACACAGGAAACGACAAGTCAGCCAACCACGGCTCCAACGCAAGCGCCGACTCAGGAACCAACCAGTCAGTCAACGACGGCTCCAACACCAGCGCCGACTCAGGAGCCAACGGCAGCTCCAGCAACTGGGTCGCAAAATCGTACTGAAAATACGGTTGTCCCAGTTGGAAAAGCGCAGGTTGTCCAAGGACAGCAGGTTAAGTCGTTGCCAATGACTGGTACTTCAAAAGCGGACGCTTCTAAAGATGCTGCGACGGAAAATGCTTTGCCGCTCACTGGCGAAGCAACGAGCCATGCGGCCGAGACGACTGGTCTAGCGGCTCTCGGATTTGCCATTTTAGGCTTATTCGGAATTACAGGCACGGACCGGAAGCACAAACGGCGTAATTAGTTTCAAAATTCGGGATAACTAGTTCAATTCCGATGTAAAAGGGCACTAACCATGCGGTTAGTGCCCTTTTTAGCGGTTCATTATTTGTTCATAAAGCTGGTATCGTTCCAGTCGGTGCAGGTAAAATGTTTGCCATCGTCAGTGGTAAAGATGGAAATACTGCTGTTGTCGAGGAGTTTGCCGTTGCGAACGTCTTTCAGCGGAACGCCTTGCAATGTTTTCAGCAGGACTAATAAGAAGGTCCCATGACTGACGACTAGGACACGCCCCTTAGGATTGGCCTGATAAATTTTATCAATGACAGCACGGCCGCGTTTAATCATATCAGGATAGCTTTCGCCGTTTTGATTGGCGGCGTCGTATTTTTCAGGATGATGGTAATAATTGATTGCCTGAGGTTCGTGGATATGGTAAGCCCGAATGTCACCGTCCCAATCCCCTTGATTGATTTCATGGAGATCGTTCACAGTCGTCATCCGGCTGGCTTCAAAGTCGTTTGGAGCCAAAACGAGCTGTGCCGTTTTCTGAGCACGGGGTTGTGGTGACACATAAACATTATCGAAGTGGACGTCTTTCAGAAACTGGCCAGCTTCTTCGGCATGCTGAACCCCGACTTCAGTTAATGGGGAATCAGTGACCCCACCGCTGTAGCGGCCTAGGACGTTGTTCATCGTCTGCCCATGACGGACAAAATAAAATTCAGTCATTAAAATTTTCCCTCTTAAGTTAGATTTGATATCTTTATTTTAGCATTAAAAAAGAACCCGCACAGGGGTTCTTTTCAGTGCTGCTCTAAATTGGTCTGCATCTGGGCGACTTCTCGTAAGAACCAGGCGTTGAAGGCTGGCGCATCGATTGTCTCACAAACGTTGGCGTTCGTCTTTTCACCGTGATAGGCGCCCCGAATGTCGGCAATTGTTGCTCCGACAGCCGGACCGTTCAATTGGATGTCGATCCAGTACGGGTGGGTCGTATAGAATTCCGGATGCAGCAAATAAGCGAGCGTGTTGACATCGTGGACGGGAATGCCGCCTTCATGACCTTGATAATAATGCGTAAATAACTTTTGCAGCATGACACCAGCCGGGCCCATTTGACCAAGCTGGGCGAGGGTCTCGTCGGTCAAAAGGGCTTTCATCGTGACGTCCAGACCAACCATCACGATTGGCAGTCCGGATTGGTACATGATTTCCGCCGCTTCGGGATCGGTGAAGACATTAAATTCGGCCGCACTGGTCATATTGCCGCCGTGCAAAGCGCCGCCCATCGCAATGATGCGCTTGATTTTTGGCTTGACATCAGGATGCTCCGCCAGCAGCAGGGCAATGTTGGTATACGAGCCGGTCGGAATCAGTGTCATCGGAACCGGACTGTTTTTCAAAGTCGTGTACAAAGCTTCGACGGCAGTCTGCGGAATCGGTTTGTGATCATATTTGGGAAAAACATAATCACCCATGCCGGATTCGCCGTGAATGCGGGCGGCATCTTCGAATGGTTTGATCAGCGGCTGTTCAGCGCCGGCTGCGACGGGAATACCGGCTTTAAAGAAACTGACCAGATTGAGTGCATTGCGAGTCGTTTTGTCGACGGTCACATTGCCGGCGACGGTCGTAATCAGCTGAAGGTCGATGTGCGGATCATTGATTGCAACTGCGATTGCAGCCGCATCATCAATTCCTGGGTCTGTATCAAGTAAAACGGGTTCCATCATAGTAATTTCCCTCCTAATAAAACGTTTTCATTATTGTATCAAGCTTTGCAAGTCTGTGCAACGAAAGACTTTAATGAATAAAAATATCTTGGATGACGGATACTTCACGGAGAAACCAAGCGTTAAAAGCCTTCGCATCAACGCCGGTGCAAACGGTGGCATTGGTTTGGCCGTTATGATAGGCACCCCGAATGTCAGCCACTGTTACACCGCTGGCCGGGCCGTCCGTTTGAACATCGATCCAGTATTTTTTAGTTGTATAGAATTCTGGATGGAGCAGGTAAGCGAAGGCATGCATATCATAAGCAGGGACACCACCGGGAATATCCCGCAAATATTTTTTGTACAGGGCTTGAAATGATTCGGCCAGCGGACCAATCTGTTTGAGCTGGTTGATCGTATCATCAGTAATGAGTGCGTTCAGGTTGACGTCGAGACTGACCATCGTGATTGGCAGACCAGATTGATAAACGGCGACAGCTGCTTCTGGGTCGGTAAAGACATTGTAATCGGCTAGGCTGTTGACGTTGCCGCGACTCAGCGCACCACCAAGCAGAATCAGCCGTTTGATTTTGTTTTTGCAATCAGGATGGTTGAGCAGCAGGAGTGCCAAGTTCGTATAGGGACCCGTGACGACCAGAGTCATCGGCTTCGGGCTGCGGCACAGTGCGGCGTACATTGCATCTGCGGCGGCTTCCGGCAAGGGTGCTGTTTCGTAGTCGGGGTATTCATAATCGGCGGTGCCGTCATTGTTGTACACATCCGATTGCGGTTCATAGGGCTTGATTAGTGCGTGTGCGGCGCCGCCAGCGACAGGAACATTCCGCTGGTAAAAGGCAACGAGGTTCAAGGAGTGTTGTGTGGCTTTTGCAATTTGGCCATCTGCAGTTACCGTTGTCAAGAGTTTCAGATCGATTCGTGGGTCGGTTAATGCTGTCGAAGTGGCTAGAATGCCGCCGATACCGGGATCCGAATCAAAAATAATAGGTTCATCCATCACAATCTCTTCCTTTAAAAAGCGATTCTATGTTTATTTTAGCAATCTGCCAAGTCATTCAGCAACTACAAAAAAGCCGAACGATCTGCAGAATTCGATTCCGTTCGGCTGGTTAGCTTAGACGCGATTGCATTTGCGTGATTTCAGACAAAAACCACTGATTGAACGCTGCTGCATCAACAGTTTCGCAGACGGCTGCATTGACTTGACCCTGATGGTAAGCATCACGGATATCGGCAACGGTGGTTCCGGCAGCGGGACCGTTCGTTTGGACATCAATCCAGTAAGAACGGGTTTGATAAAATTCAGGGTGGCACAAGTAGGCGAGTGCGTTGATATCAAAAACGGGAATACCGTTTAAATTCATATTATAATAAGACGTAAAAAGATCTTGAAACATTTGACCAATCGGACCCAGTGTCCCGAGTTTCTGCATGGTTTCCGTCGTCAGGAGTGCCTGCCGGCTGACATCAAGTCCGACCATGACAATCGAAACACCGGCGTGGTAAAGAATCTGGGCGGCTGTCGGGTCAGAATAGACGTTGAATTCAGCCGCACTGGTCATATTGCCGCCATGCAGCGACCCTCCAAAAGCAATGATTCGTTTAATTTTAGGTTTGATATCGGGATGACTGGTCAATAATTGGGCGATGTTCGTATAGGCGCCCAGTGCGACAATCGTCAGCGGCTGCTTGCTGTGCTGCAAGGTCTGGTACGCAGCGGCAACGGCCGGTTCTGATAAAGGGGCAACACGATACTCGGGGAAAATATAATCGTCGAGACCAAATTCGCCATGAATCCGTTCATCTGGTTCGAAGGGCTTGTGCAACGGGCGAACGGCGCCTTGAGCCACCGGAATGCGGACGTGGTAAAGCTGCATGATGTTCAAAACATGCCGAGTCGTCGGTGTGATCTTCGGTCCATCCGCTTCCGTGGTCACAAGCTTTAATTTGACGCCGGGATCGTTGATAGCGATCGAAAGGGCGGCGTTGCCGGCAATTCCAGGATCGATATCTAAAAGGATGGCTTCAGGCATCTCCATAACCTCTTTTTATATTATAATTTTTTTAATATCATCGCGAATATTGTAGCAATGTTAGTTAGCCTGCGCAACAAAAAGAACCCCGCCAGGACGGGCGGAGTTCCGATTTTTATTAAAAAATGATTTGTTCGTTGGTTTCAACGTATTTGGCGCCGGCAGCTTCGTGATAAAGCTGCTTGCCGTCGCGTTCGAACAGCTTGGCAGCCACGATTTTATCCATTGCGGCCCGTGTCGCTGTTTCATCGAGATCTTCTTTGACCAAATTGAGTTTTAACGTTGTCTTGCGGCCTGCTTCGTTTTTGAATGCCATTTGTAATTGTTTCATGATAATAGTCCTCCTTCTTAATCTTCGCGGTTTAATTCAGTTGTCGTAATCATGTTGATTTCGGTGACATTGTCTTCGGCACTCAATGATGCGAGCACATCGGCAAAGCTGAAAATGGCTTTTTCATCGGGATTAGCGATCAGATTGCTATAGCGGCGTGTATAATCATTTTCATCCGTTTCCCCGTGTCCCATCTTAATGGCCAATGCGTTTTTTAAAATTGTCTTTGTCATGTCGTTCTCCTCCAAATGAGTAGTTTGTGTAAGTGCTGTCCCGGCCGGTTTTGCCTTACATCTATACAAGGCATTCTAGCGGGTCAAAACGCAGAAATTTCTTAAAGTTTTTTATCTTTCATGTTATGATTAGCCTGAACTGGATTCACAAGCGATTGCGAGTCTGGTAAAATAGGTATAGTCCAATTGACTACTTAGCGCATTGATTAAAATGCAGCACAACAGGAGGTTTAATTATGCAAGTACGCAAGGCCATTATCCCGGCAGCGGGACTCGGAACACGGTTCTTACCCGCCACGAAAGCAATGCCGAAGGAAATGTTGCCGGTCGTTGATACGCCGGTCATCCAGTTTATCGTAGAGGAAGCAGCAAAGTCAGGAATTACAGATGTACTGATCATTGATGGGAAGGGCAAACAAGCCATCGAAAACCATTTTGATTCAGCACCTTTATTGGAACAAGATCTGGAAAAGAAGCATAAAGACGGCATGCTGAAAGCCGTTGAAGCTTCCACGAACATGGGCGTACATATCTATTACACCCGTCAGCCGCATCCGAATGGATTAGGGGATGCCGTTCGTCAGGCCAAGTCATTCGTTGCTGGCGAACCCTTTGTGATTATGCTTGGTGATGATTTGATGGTTGACGATGTGCCGCTGACTAAGCAGCTGATCGATGAATACGAAAATACGCATGCATCGATTCTGGCTGTAAAGAAGGTGCCGCATGATGAAGTTTCCAAGTATGGGGTCATCGATCCTTCCGGTGAAGATCACCCAGGCTTGTACAACGTCAAGAAATTCGTTGAAAAGCCGGCTGCCAAAGATGCACCAAGTGATTTAGCCATCATTGGCCGTTACCTGCTCAATCCTGAGATTTTCGAAATCTTGGAAAAGCAGACTCCTGGTGCCGGTGGCGAAATCCAGTTGACGGATGCCATCGATACTTTGAATAAGACACAGCGTGTTTTTGCCCATGAGTTCAAAGGCAAGCGTTATGACTGCGGGAATAAATTCGGCTTGCTGCAGACTTCAATCATCTACGGTTTGCAGCATCCGCAGGTCAAGGACCAATTACGTCCGTTCATCGAACAATTAGGGGCCCAATTGACTGCTGAAGATAAAAAGCAAACTGGTAAAAAATAAATCAAGTCATTAAAAAAGTTTCTAAAATGCAATTTTTTGCATTTTGGAAACTTTTTTTGTGAAAGAGGCACACATGTCACAGTTTTTTGGTGTGCCTAATTTAACGTGATATCGCCTGAACGTGTGGTCAGACGGTAGCGGGCGTCGTTCGCTTGTGAATAAATTTTGGCGACGGTTTGGCCGTTGATTTCATTATCGCCGTCCACATTAGCAAGCGCCGCTTTTTCGGCCGGCTGGCTGATGCGGATATCGCCGCTGTCAGTGGTCACGACAAGCTGACGGGCGTTCGGCTTGGTTAGTGAAACTGTGCCGCTAGTGTTGACGATACTGAGCTGGCCGACATTCGGTCTGCTGCCGGTAATGTCGCTGCCGGCGGCTTTGATGTTGAGATGCTTGAGCTGCCGGTTCGTCAGGACAATTGTGACCTGATGTGTGATACCGAAGTCAAGATCGAGATGGAAACTGCGATCGATTGGTTTGGCTTTCGAGGTCGCAAAGGTAACTGGGTCGGACAGGACGGCGGTCGCACGTGCGGCTTTTTGAGTCGAAGCAATCGCCAAAGTACTGCCATTTTGGGCAGCACGTGGGGTCTGGCCGGTTTCACCTTCAAGAATCACTTTGGCAGTTTTGCCCCGTTTAATTTTAATATCGGAATCCCGAAGATTGATATTAAGCGTTTTGATGTCATTATCAAGCGGCAGTGTCGTTTTAGTTGCTTTGTAAAATTCAAACTGATGGGTGCTGTTATTCCAAGCGGCACTCATCCGGGCATGCATCGCAGTACCGGCTAAGACACAGAAGAAACCAACGATGATGGCAATTAGACTGCCTTTGAAGAAATGTTTCATGATTAACGGGCCTCCTTTGCCTGCCGGCGTTTCTGAATTTTGTTATATACAAATTTAGTAAAGTTAGTCAGCATTTGAACGAAAAGGCTCAATAAGTATTTGGCGATGATCAGAATCAGGAAGGTACTCCCTAAGGCAATTAAACCGATTCCGATGAAGAACAGCGCCGTTGCAAAGTGAGTAAAGAGGACGCTGAAACCGACGGCTAGAGCGGCAAAACCGCCGATGATGGCTGTTGCCAGCAGAATCAGTGCCACCACAGCCAAAATTCCAATCAGCAGAATGCCGATGAAGATTAGCCCAAAGACGACCAATGCAATCGGTATGGCGATTGGCGTTGCAAACAGTGCGAGCAGGATAATCCACATCAGCCGCAAGTTGTGACGGGATTTCTGCTGCGGCTGGTCCATCCATGTATCGGCACCGTCATCGGCTTTGATCGAATAATCAGCGAGAATTTTGCGGGCCAGCTGTTTTGGGCGCCCCAATTTCTGGGTAATCTCGGCTTCGCTGTCGAGACCGGCATCAAGAATGTATTCACGGTAGAACTCAAGTACATCGTCTTTTTCGGCCGGCGAAAGGCCAGTCAGATGCTTTTCTAGTTGTTGTAAGTAATTATTCATCTTGATTTCCTTTCATTAACCAGTCGATCTGATGTTTGTATAATTCCCAGTCGCTGCGAATTTCGCTGAGCCGTTGGAGTCCATTCGGGGTCAGCTGGTAGTAGCGGCGGTTGCGTCCTTGAAATGGTTTATCGTAAGTGGTCAGCCAGCCCTGTTTTTTCAAACGGCGCAGGACCGGATAGAGTGTTGATTCGGAAATCGGAATCGTCTGCTGCACCAGCTGCGTAATCGCATAGCCGTAATAATCTTCCTGCGATAAAATCGCTAGGACACAGCCATCGAGCAGCTCTGTATTGATTGGAATCGCCATGTTATTCTCCTTTGCATATTATACCTGATATAATATCATTCAATTGTATCTTAGCAGGGGCTCCGCCGGTTGGCAATCCGCCTTTAGACCGATCTGAACGCTGCGAGTGCATTTTCTTAAGTTTTCGTGTGATTATTGGTTTATGCCGGACAGGTCGGCCAGAAACTGTTATGCTAGCATTAAATGAATGCAGATTAGATTACGGAAGAGGATGGATGGACAGTGACAATCAAACAATGGGGAACCGCTGGGGTCGTTTTAGTGGCCATGCCGCTGGTTTTAGCAGCCTGCGGGACCAAAAAGACAACGACACAGCCTAAAACGGCAGCTGCAACGGCGAAATTTGCGAAGGGAATTTATACGACAAAAACTGAAAAGCTGACGGTCGGTGCTGCCAAAACGGCTGACAACAACAAAGTGGTCGGAATTCAATATACCGTCACAAACAAAGGCAAAAAAGCCTTTCAGCCTTTGAATCAGCTGTCGAAGGCGTTTAAAGTGCGTCAGGGCAGCAAGACACTGTCCGTCGTCGATTATCAGGACCAGAACGATGCCAATGTTCAGAAGGCCGAAAAGAAACTTGAAAAGAATCTCAAGGCCGGCAAGACGGTTACGGGAACATTGTATTACCAGCTGAAAAAGAGCGATACGCCGGTCAAAGTAACGGCTTATAATGAAAACGGCAAACAGCTCGGCAGCGTCAAACGCAAATTAACGGTCGCAACGGCAACGAGTTCGTCATCGGCCTCAAGTGCAGCGGCAGCTGTTTCGAGTACTTCAACAGTTGCAGCGGCGCAAAGCCAGTTAGCCAGCGTCGGGATGACAATCGCTAGTGCTTCGACCAGCGGAATCAGTATGGTGCCGAGTTCCGATACCATGAAACAGGCCCTGCAGTCCGACAGCACCGCCAGTGCGGTTGTTTCCCAAGCTTTGCCGAGTTTGGAAGCTGCTAGTCAAAAAGCCGGCAGTGTTCCGGTCACTTTGTACGCTGATTCAAATATGACGACCAAATTAGTGACGCTTCAAAACGGTTCGGTCACCTATAATCGGTACGGCAATTAAAAAAACGCTTGAATTTAATCGAAATGAAATATCAAATCGGGGCAAAGTCTGGTACACTCTAAACAAATGAGGCAGCTTGCTTTGTACCTCTACATATTGAAAAGAAAGGTAATCAGGTTCATGAATAAGAAGAATAACGTCCAACTCTCAAAAAAATGGCTTGTCACAGGATTAGCGTCGAGCGCATTGTTAGTCGGCGGTGTCATGGTCACAACGGCGACACCGACTCATGCGGCAACGATCGAAAATGTCAGCGGCATCCAAACGACAAAGATCACAGCGGCTTCAGGTGCCGTTTTGTATCGCACACCGGCAACCAACGGCACGGTCGTGAAAAGTGTCGCCGTCAACAGCAGCTGGCGTGTTCTTCGTCAAACGACTGCGGCCGACGGAACGACTTGGTACGATCTGGGCGGCAACCAATGGGTACAAGCCGCTGAAACGACCGGCCTGCAGCTGGTCGGGGGCCAACCGCAACCGACAGCGATGACGAATGCCGTTGCGACGACGACCACCAGCGCCGTTTTATACAATGGCTACGGCAGCAATGCGTCCGCCAGCGGCCGGGTCTTAACAACCGGCTCGCGCTGGAAGGTTTCCAACCAAGTGACAGTGAATGGAACGACTTGGTATGAAGTCGGCGGCAACCAGTGGATTACTTCTGGACAGTCGACTTTAGCAGCTAATCAAACGAATTCGTCTAATTCACAGGCAAACGTTGAAGGCACAACAGCGACACAAGCCCAAACCGTTACGGTGCATGCCAATGGGGCAACCTTGTATAATGGATATGGAACGAGTGCTGTGGCCAGCCGCAGTTTGAGTGCTTATTCGGCTTGGAAAGTCGGCCGGACGACCACTGTCAACAACGTGACTTGGTATGAAATTGGTGCTAATCAGTGGGTTAACAGCAATGAAATTACCGGCGCCAATGATTTTGTGCCGAACTCAGCCAACATGGCGGCGGTCGAAAATCGAGTTATCGAACTGATCAATCAATTACGGGCCAGCAAAGGACTCAGTCAATTAACGCTCAACAGTCAGCTCCAGGTTTTGAGCTATAACCGGGCCAATGTGCAACGGACACGCGGTTCGCTCGATGAACACGCCGGCTGGAAGTCTGCTTTGGATGCTTCCGGATACTATTATTCTGTCGCCGGTGAAAACCTGGTCCAAGGTCTGATGGGTAATAGTGTGGAAGCAACTGCCCAAGAAGCCTTTAATTTATGGAAAAATTCACCTGGCCATTACGCCAATATGGTCAACCCGAAATATACAAATATCGGCTTAACGATTTTACCCGACAGCGATGGTTATCGTGACTGGGGTGCAACCGAATTCGGCTGTTAAATCGCAAAAGGGTCGGAACGTGATCGTTCCGGCCCTTTTTGTGTCTGAATGAAAATACGCACAAGCGTTTTCACATTTTGTAACCTCATTTTGCCTATTCTGTAATCTGTCTGACACATTCATCGTGTAAACTAAGTTTTGTTGATAAGCGAAAGAGCTTTCAATCTTAAATAGAAATTTGCACCACTTAAAACAATTTCCGATGTGCTCGGAAAAATAGATTACATATACTTAGGGGAGAATATCAATATGACAATCAAACGAAATCTCGTGACATTTGCCGCAGCCAGTGCTTTAGGGTTAGCCGGTGCTGCATTGACTCAAAGTAATTCTGCACAGCATGTTCATGCTGCAACCAACTCCGTGAAGATCACCAATGCTGCTGGTGCCAACTTATTAGATGGCAACGGCAATGTAATCCGTCATTTGGCCGCTGGTTCGGAATGGCTCTCTTATCAGACAAAGACGGGCAGCAATGGCGATACATGGATCAACTTAGGCGCTGATCAGTGGGTCGACAGTGTCAACACCTCCGACAATTCCAGCAGCACCTCCAGCGCATCTTCATCTAGCAGCATTTTTACTGCTACGAAAGCAGTCAGCTTAGTTGATGTCAGCAACAACTACCTGCGTACTTTGCCAGCCGGCTCTAAGTGGAAGACTTACGGCACGATGACTGGCTGGAACGGCGATACTTATGTAAACTTAGGCGGCAACCAGTGGGTCGATGAAACGGCTGCCAACGCAGCTTCGACGGCAGTTGAAGGCGCAACAACAACTGCTACCAGCCGTGACACACAAGTGCAGGAAGTGATTGCCCTTGCGAAGGCACAAATCGGCAAGCCGTATGTTTGGGGTGCAAAAGGCCCGAACTCATTTGACTGCTCTGGTTTGACACAATATGTCTTTCAGAATGCGGTTGGCAAGAGCATCGGCGGTTACACGGTTGCACAGGAAAGTGCTGGCACGATTGTTTCGATCAGCAACTTGCAAGCCGGCGACTTAGTCTTCTGGGGTTCTCGTGGTGCCACTTATCATGTCGGCATTTACATCGGCAACAACCAGTACATCGCTGCACCGCAGCCTGGTGAAAACGTCAAGATTTCGTCTATCTCGGCTTACTTCTACCCATCCTTCGGTGTCCGTGTCCTTTAATTTGAAATAAATGGGCACAAGGAGGCATTTTAGTCAAATAAAACGCTTTCTTATGTTACAGAATGATGACAAAATACAACTTTAGACCGATTTTTAGACCGCTTCAGCCCGAAAATCGGTCTTTTTGTGTGCCGAATCAGCCGATTTTTGAAATTGGTATGGACAAATATCGTTGCCAGGACGGGCTGCAAAAATCATTGTGTGCAACCGTTCCCTTTTGTAACTTGATTTGCGCACTCCTGTAATCAAACTGAAACATCGCTCGTGTAGTATAAAGAGCGTTGAAGGGGCACAAATTCTTCACATAAAAAACGAAATTTGTTAACTTAAAAAAATTTTAGAAATTGGGAGAAATATCGATGACATTCAAAAAACATTTATTAACACTTGCTGCTGCCGGCTTTGTTGGGTTGTCTGCCACAGCACTTGCACAAGTTAACCAAACGGGTCATGTTTCCGCCGCAACCAACGTTGTTACAGTTTCAAATCCTTACGGTGCCAACTTGCTGAATGGTCAGGGTCATGTGATTCGCGCCTTAAAGCCGAACTCATCATGGATCGCTTATGAAACGATCAACCGTCCAGACGGCAGTCGTTGGGTAAATGTTGGTGGCGATCAATGGATTTCCACCGCGAATGTCACAACTGGCTCAACTGCCGTTGAAAGTGCTACAACAACGAAGACGACAACTACTACAGCAGCTACAACTCGTGCTCAGAAGGTACAAAAGTTGATTTCGGTTGCTGAAGCACAAATCGGCAAGCCATACGTTTGGGGTGCAAAAGGCCCGAACTCATTCGATTGCTCCGGCTTCACACAGTATGTTTATCAGAATGCTTTAGGGAAGAGCATTGGCGGTTACACCGTTGCTCAGGAATCCGCAGGTTCAATCGTTGCCGTTAACAACTTGAACGCCGGCGACTTGATTTTCTGGGGTGCCCGTGGTGCCACATACCACGTTGCAATGTACATCGGCAACAACCAGTACATCGCTGCACCGCAACCAGGTGAAAACGTCAAGATTTCATCGATTTCAAGCTACTTCTACCCATCCTTCGGCGTTCACTTCGCATTCTAAAATAATTCAAGAAAAATTCAAAAATGGATTGTTAAATTTTTGATAATTTGATATACTATGTGCGAAGCAATAATTCGCATATATACATAACATAAGTTTCACCTTTACGTAAATTTCATGGGAATGTGATTAAGCGTAACACATAATGAAAACCACTTCGGTAACGAAGTGGTTTTTTTATGTTTTCTTAAGAATTTTGCTGCTCAGGTTTAAACGTGTGCGCAGAAGCGTTAAGTTGCTGTTCCACAAATCCCACGACTAGAATTTTGGGCAAAGCATCCTTAACCCGCACGCTCGCACGCTCCTTGTTTGCACTCTTTTTGCTTTTTTGTTAATCTTATAACAGAACGTCTGTTTGCAGGTTAGAAAGAGAGTATGTCATGCGACGTAAATTGACACAGTTTATTTATCGGCTCGGACTGGCGGGCTTTATTCTGGGGCTCCTGTATTTCTGGCAGCGGCCGAGTTTATACTTAGCCCCGTACCGGACCCAGCTCGATCCATGGGCGGCGTTTCTATTGATTGCTTACTTAGTGATGGGAGCGTACTGGCTGTTTCGGCTGCCGGAACGGTTCGACCACGTTTCGTTACGGAAAATCGACGAGATGGAGGGAGATGAATTTGAGCACTACACAGCCTATTTGCTCAAGCATCTCGGCTACCGCCACATCCATGTCACCAATTACGAAGGTGATCAAGGCATCGACGTCCTTGCTGAACGGCACGGCGAAAAGTGGGGCTTCCAATGCAAACGCTGGCAGGCCTACGTCGGCAACAAAGCCGTTCAGGAAGTTTGGGCCGGCAAGGGTTTTTACGACCTCGACCAAGTCGCCGTGATTACCAACAGCCACTTTACACGTTCGGCACGGGCACTGGGCAACAAGCTTGAGATCGAACTGATCGACCGGGAAGGCCTGAAGAAACTGATCAACGAAGCACACTGAGCTTTTAGCTTGGTGTGTTTTTAAGTTGGAAAAGCTTATACTGAAGGCAAAGATAAAGGAGGGGACTGCTTGTGACAGTTCAACTTGGTTTGAAAGGCAGCACGGATTCGGCACAGTTAATGGATCGGCTGCAGTTTTATCCGCAGGTGTATGAATTTCATCTCGTTGATACAGATTTAACAACGGAGGGCCTGCAGCGGCTCAGGGATGAAATCGATCAGGTCAAAGCGACGGCAACGACTCAGATTGTGCTGCATCATCCGACTCGGGTTCATGGCAAATCGCTGGAGATGATTACAGCTGAAAATCAGGAACCGGAAGTGTATCGTTTCCTGATTGACAGTTCGGAAAAATTAATCGATTTGGCTCGGGAAAAAGATATTCAAGTGCTGCTGCATGGCGCTTATTCGCAAAAACGAGCTCAGCACTATCTGGATGCTTATCCCGATATCGAGGCGGCGCAGAAGGTTTTGTTCGACCGCCTCGACTACTTCCAGCGGTACGGCGGCCGCCACGTCATGTTCGAAAATTCGATTTCGCCGCTGTATTATTACGGCGATGCTGAATTCGACCAGTTTATCTACCAGAAAAATTACCGCTTGGCGTTTGATACGAGCCATGTCTTCATTAAAAGTCATGGCGATAACGATGTTTTGCTGGCCGCTTTGAACGACCTGTATGCCCACATTGTTCATTATCACTTGGTCGATTCGATGGGACGCAAGCATGATAGTTTAGAACTGGGCAAAGGCAAGATTGACTGGGCACGAGTCCTGCCCCGTCTCAATCCAGCGGCGACGAATATTTATGAAATCGGGCTCGCAAATCCGAATGATTGCCTGCCGATGGTGCGGAGCCATTGTTATGCCCGTCATCTGCAAGAACAGCAATAAAAAAGCCGGCTGAATGTCAGTCGGCCGCAGTTCAGCTCAGCCCAGCAGAATTGTCTGGCCGTCCTGTCGATAGCCGAAAATGGGATAGGGATGTTTATCCAGCTCAACAAAGACGTAATGCTGGTAGTAAATGCGTTTTTGAATTAGGAGTCGCAGTTCCCACAGATGGAGGGGGTGGCCGCCTTGTTTCAGGCGCAGAATCAGCTGCAGTTCTTCCTCAGGCGTTTCAGTCGTCTCAAAGTCGGCGAGATTGTAATTGTCGCCGCCGAGCGGATTTTCAAATTGAATGATGTCGTTTTTGGGCAGGTCGCCGAATAACATCAATAGGTCGAGCACACGCATTTTTAGGTCGCCTCCATCATTTAAGAATACGCGCTTGTCGTGTTTTTGCAACACACAAACGGCGTTCTAACAGCTTAAAAATACTTAAAGAATAACAAATAAATTATCTTATTAAAGTCGAGTCTGGTAAACTAGAATAGTGAATATTCTAGAAAATTGGTGAGGGGTCATGGAATTTATGGATAAAATCGTCATTGCAGGTGCAGTGCGGACGCCGATTGGGAAATTAGGCGGCGAATTAAGCACTGTCTCAGCTGTTGAACTCGGTACTTTAGTTGTCAAAGAAGCCATGAAACGTGCCAAGGTCCAGCCACAGGATGTGGACCAAGTGATCTTCGGAAATGTCTTACAAGCCGGAAATGGACAGAACGTTGCGCGTCAAGTCGAAGTCAATGCTGGAATTCCAGTTTCGAGCACGGCGATGACGGTTAACGAAGTCTGCGGCAGCGGGCTGAAGTCCGTCCGGTTAGGGCAATCTGCCATTATGATGGGCGATGCCGACATTGTCGTCGTCGGCGGGACCGAAAATATGTCTCAAGCCCCTTACTTAGATAAAACAACACGGTGGGGCCACAAATTCGGCAACGTCACCTTGGAAGATGAGATGCTGGTTGATGGACTGACCGATGCCTTTTCACAACGCCACATGGGGATTACGGCGGAAAATGTCGCCAATCGCTTCCATGTGACTCGTGAGCAGCAGGATGCGTTTGGGGTTCAGTCGCAGCAACGGGCCGCCGCCGCTACCAAAGCCGGTTATTTCGATGCTGAAAAGATTCCAGTTACCGTCCACACTCGTAAAGGCGATGTGGTTGTCGATACGGACCAGCAGATTCGGGATACCAGTCTGGAACTGATGGGCAAGCTCCGTCCGGCATTTGCCAAAGACGGCAGTGTGACCGCCGGAAATTCATCTGGTATCAATGATGGGGCTGCTGCTTTAGTTTTGATGCGGGCTTCCAAAGCCGAAGAACTGGGTGTGCCCGTTTTAGGTTCGATTGAAGGATACGCCGAAGTCGGCATTGATCCCGAAATTATGGGCTATGCACCGTACTATGCGATTCCAAAGGCAGTCGCACAAGCTGGTTTAACGTTAGACGACATCGACTTGTTTGAAATCAACGAAGCCTATGCCTCACAGAGTGTTGCGGTCACGCGTGATCTCAAACTCGATTTGGATAAAGTCAATATTTCGGGCGGAGCGATTGCGCTTGGCCATCCGATCGGTGCTTCCGGCGCCCGCATTTTGACCACGCTGTTATACAACATGCAGCGTCTGGACAAGCATGAGGGGGTCGCCGGCATTTGTATCGGCGGCGGCCTTGGAATCGCCATGAATGTCAAACGGGCATAAATAAATGGCAAAATTTTATCAAATGAGCCGTGAACAGCGGCTGCAAGAATTGCAAAAGGCCGGCTATCTGAACGAACGAGGCCGTGCCTTTCTGGAAAATAATCAGCCGATTCCGAATGAGGTCGCTGATGGGATGATTGAAAATCAGATTGGCCAGTTTACCCTGCCGATGGGCGTGGCTCAGCATTTTGTGGTCAATGGCACCAAGTATTGGGTGCCGATGGTCACAGAGGAACCGTCTGTCATCGCCGCTGCCGGCAATGGCGCTCGGATGGCCTTTATGAACGGCGGTATCAAAGCCGATGCCCAGTGGCCCCGTGCCATGATCGGCGAAATCGTTTGGGAAAATGTGCCAGACGTGACTGGGGCCGCTGAACGCTTGAAACAGCATGCGGCCGACATTAAGGCGATTGCGGATGCGGCTCATCCATCGATTGTCAAACGGGGCGGCGGTTTGCGCAGTCAGGAAGTCGTCATTGTCGACGGCCGTTATTTGAAACTGCAATTGGCCATCGATACCCAAGAAGCGATGGGTGCCAACATGGTCGACACAATCTGTGAAGCAGTCGCCAAAGCCGTTCAGCCGTGGGTCAACGGCGAATTATTATTTGCAGTATTGTCGAATGATGCTGACCAGGCGCTGGTCACGGCAACGATGAGCTTGGATCCGATGACGATTGCCACCAAACAGATGGATGGAACCACAATTGCCGAAAAAATCGTTTCAATCACTGCTTTTGCCGAACAGGATGTTTATCGGGCAGCGACACACAATAAAGGCATTATGAATGGCGTCGATGCCGTCGTTTTAGCAATGGGCAATGATTGGCGGGCCATCGAAGCCGGTGCGCACAGTTATGCTAGTCGTGACGGTCATTATCGGCCGCTGTCGAATTGGCAGATGCAGGACGGCAAATTAGTCGGCACTTTGACGATGCCGATGCCAATCGGCAGTGTCGGCGGGGCCACCCATTTATTGCCGGTTGTCCGCATCAACCGCAAAATTGTTAAAATCAATTCAGCCAAAGTTTTAGCTGAATTGATTGCTGGCGTCGGGTTAGCTCAGAATCTAGCCGCTTTAAGGGCCTTAGTGTCGAGCGGCATTCAAGCCGGACATATGGCTTTGCAGGCAACTTCACTGGCCATTACCGCTGGAGCCAAAGGGGACGATATTCCGAAGGTCGCCGCCAAATTACAACAGGTCGGCCGGATGGATCTAGCCACAGCCAAGCATATTTTAAAACACTTACGTTAAAATTATCAAAGGATGGGATATAATCGTGAAAATTGGGATTGATCAGATCGGGCTCTTTACGCCTGGTCAGTACGTTGATTTGGTCGAGGTTGCACAAGCACGGGGCGTTGATCCGAATAAGTTTACGATCGGAATCGGCCAGGACCGGCAAAGCGTTCCAGGTCTGACACAGGACGCTGTGACAATGGCTGCCAATGCAGCGCTGGATTTCTTGACGGCTGAGGAACGGGACCAAGTCGAACTGATTATTTTAGGCACCGAAAGCGGCGTTGATAATTCAAAGGCTGGTGCTTTGTACGTTCAGCATCTGTTGGGTTTGAACCAATGGAGCCGGGCTTTTGAAATCAAGGAAGCCTGCTACGGTGCAACGGCTGGCCTGCAGATGGCGGCTGACTTTGTCGCTGCCCATCCGGATAAAAAGGCCTTGGTTTTTGGCTCCGACATTGCCCGTTACGGCTTAGCCACTGGCGGTGAAGTTACGCAGGGCGCCGGTGCGGTGGCCATGTTGATCAGTGCTAATCCCCGTATTCTGGCCCTTAACAACGATAGTGTCTATCGCAGCCAGAGTATCCAGGATTTCTGGCGGCCGGTTTATTCCGACATTGCCTTTGCTCGTGGCCATTACTCTACCAACCAATACATCGATTTCTTCCAGAAAGTCTGGGCCAAGTACCGTGAGGAAACTGGCCATACATTGGATGACTTCAAAGCCTTGTGCTTCCATTTGCCATACACGAAGCAGGGCCTGAAAGCACTCCGGAAAATTCTGCCCGAAACGAATGTCGATCATCAGCAGAGCTTATTGCACTACTATGATGAAAGTATTCAATATACGCGTCAAATTGGGAATATTTATACTGGTTCGCTTTACTTAGGCTTGCTTTCCTTATTGGAAACCAGCACGTCATTAGCCGCCGGCGATACCATTGGTTTGTTCAGTTATGGTTCCGGAGCCGAAGGGGAATTCTATTCCGCCGAACTCCAGCCTGGTTTTGAAGAACAGCTGCATGGCGAGACGCATCAGCAGATGCTGGCGAACCGCCGTCAGCTGAGTGTGCCTGAATACGAAAAAGTCTTTTCGGAAGAATTGCCGACTGATGGCAGTGCGTACAAGGCCGACACATCCAATGAAAAGGCCCGTTTCTACTTAGCCGGTATTAAGAACCATGAACGTCAATATCGAGATCATTTACGGGGCAACGAAGACGCCGGAGCCGAATCCGCACCCGACGAACCGATTGCTTAATCGAACCGTTTTAGCGATAACCGAATAAAAGCGTCTTTGCAATGATTTGCAGAGACGCTTTTTTTGGCTGCCATTAAGGTTCAGGATAAAAAAGCAGCGCTAATATTCCATATGGATTATCAAAACCAACATCAAAAAGTGCATCCCGTCCTGCTCATTTAACGGCTTCGGAAGCGGAAACCGCTCCGGAAATAAGCGGTTGTCCGGTTGAGGTCGATGTTAAGGTAATCGGCCACTGCGAAGAGCTGGTTATTCGACACATTGTAGTTGTGTTCGATCCGAGAGATGACGCCCTGATTGATTTTGATGTGATAATTATTGGCAACTACTTGCGAAAGTTCTGCCATCGTCATCCGTTTATTCTGACGGGCGCTTCTGACTTGTGTGCCAAAATCCATATGCAACCAGTCCTTTTTTTAGTTCATAAGTTAATAGTGTGGCATTTTCGGCTCGCAAGCAAGCATAAAATACCGCCTGATATAAATTGATGCCCACCTATTTATTTCATATGGAATGAAATTATCAGCCAATTAGGTATTGAAACGTAAAAGAATATGAGCGAGAATAATACATATGGAATATAAAAAATATTCCCTTTTTTCATAACAGCTGAATCGTCTGCTGTGCTGAGTGACGACGGCTGATGTGATTCCGAAAGTTCTCCAGCATGATAGTACTTAAAAAATCGCGTGCATAACGCTGCAACCTCAAAAAAGGGGCCTCTTCCAGAAATGGAAGAGGCCCCTTTGGTGTTCGTTGATCATTTTGCCAGCTTAAAGCTGTAATGATAGAGAACGAAATTGAGGAAGGCTAGGATAACCAAGAAAATAAAGCCGTTTTGCGTCCCAGCAGCGGTCCGAACAGCTTCGGTCTTGCCCGCAGCAGAGGTCATAAAACTGGCCATGATGCTGGTCCCAATCGAGCCGCCGAATTGCTGGAGGGTATTCAGGACAGCGTTAGCATCGGCCTGATGCTGACGAGGCACATTGTTGATTGCATTGGTGAGGGTATTTTCAAAGGCCATTGAGCGGCCGAATGAAAAGACCAAATATAAAATGACGATCATCAAGGGTGACAAGTGCAGACTCAAGAGGGCAAATCCGACTAAGGCAATCGTATAAATCGTATTCCCGGTCAAAATGGGTTTCTTCGGACCGTAAGTATCCAGCAGATGTCCGAAGTAGGGACCCATCAAACCAGCGACCAGGCTGCCAGGCAGGAGAATCATGCCGCTGATCAGCGACGTCGAATGATCGACCAGCTGAGCGTAGTTCGGCAGCATGAAACTGCCGCCGATGTTGGTCAACTGAATGATAAAGTAGGCGGTCAGGCTCAAAGAGAAAGCCGGAATTTTGAAAACAGAAATATCGACCAGCATCCGATGGGTACGATTCGAAGTGTAGACGAAGGCGAGCACGGCGATGATTGCCACGACCATGAAGAGGTCAAAACGAACGTTGAACCAGCCGAGTGTGCTGACGGTGTTGAAGCCCAGTGTCAAACTGATGAAAAAGACGGCCAGAATGAACAGCCGCAGCCAGTCGAATTGCGGTTTCGTCGTTTCAGAAACTTGGGTAATCGTGTTCAAACCCATGAAGAGGGCGATAATCATCAGTGGCAGGACGATCCAGAAAATCCAGCGCCAGCCTAAGTAGTAGACGACGACCCCGCCGAATGTGGGCCCGAATGCCGGTGCTAAGGCTAAAATCATTCCACCGACGCCCATATACGTCCCACGAACAGCCTTAGGAGCCTGTTCAAGGATGATATTGAACATCAGGGGTAAAGTCAAGCCCGTCCCGATTGCCTGGATGAGACGGCCGATCAGCAGCATGACAAAGCTGCCGGCAGTTCCGCAGACAATGGTTCCGATGACAAAGAAACAAACGGATGTAATAAAGATGTGACGCTCCTTATAGCGTGCCTTAATGTAGGCAGAACAAACGATCACAAGCGCAACTGTCAGTAAATAAGCAGTTGTAATCCATTGAATCGTTCCTAAAGTGACATGGAACTCTTTGATCATCGTCGGAAATGTCACGTTCATAGATGTTTCGATTAAAATTCCGACAAAAGAGAGCAAAGCAGCCGACAAAATGGCGGCGAGTGCTTTGCGAGAAATTTTCTCTTGGCCCATAAATTAGGCCTCCTTAGGTTTCAGTTTAAATGCATAATGATAAAAAATGAAATTCAGGCAGATTAAAACGAAGAAGAAGATAAACGCATGCTGAGTCCCGCTTGCTGTTCGTGCGGCAGTCGTTGCACCGCTGCCGGAAGCTAAAAAGCTGGATGCAATGGCTGTCCCGATTGAACCGCCGAACTGCTGCAAAGTGTTGAAAATCGCATTCGCATCAGCTTCGTATTGAATCGGAACTTGGCCCAAGGCAAATGTCATCGTGTTGGCAAAGGACATCGACATCCCAATCGCAAAGACGATGTACATCAGCATAATCATCATTGGCGACATGTGCAGACTGAAGGCGATGAAGGCGATCAGAGCGATTGCAAAGATCGTATTCCCCCAAGTGATTGGTCGCTTGGGACCCAAGTCATCGAGCATTTTCCCAAATAACGGGTTCAGCATGCCGGCCAGCAAACTCCCAGGCAGCAAGATCAGCCCGCTGATTAAGGTCGTCGAATGATCGACTAACTGTGCATAGTTCGGCAAAATGAAGTTGGAGCCGATGTTGGTGAACTGGATTAGGAAATAGGCGATCAGGCTTAATGTGAAGACGGGCAGGGTAAATACCTTGATGTTGACCAGCATCCGATCGGAGTGCTGCGAAGCGGCGATGAAGGCCCAAGTGGCCAGGGCAAAGACGACCAGACTGAATAAAAATTCAAAGTTGAGCCAGCCGAGTGTGCCGAC
Organism: Lactobacillus selangorensis; assembly: GCF_001437205.1. Taxonomy (GTDB): domain Bacteria; phylum Bacillota; class Bacilli; order Lactobacillales; family Lactobacillaceae; genus Paralactobacillus; species Paralactobacillus selangorensis. Next base: position 98,142 of record NZ_JQAZ01000003.1, read on the forward strand.
GGTGTTGAAGCCTAAGGTCAGGCTGACGAGCATGACAGTCAATAAGGCCAGTCGCAGCCAATCGAATTTCGGATGCGACAGCTTGGTAACTTGGTCAATCGAGAACCACCCTAAGAACAGGGCCACGATCATAAAGGGCAACACAATCCAGAAAATATCACGCCAGCCTAAGAAATAGACGACGATTCCGCCGAATGTCGGGCCGAGTGCTGGGGCCATTGAAACGATCAGGCCACCCAGACCCATGAATAAGCCCCGCCGTGACAGCGGTGCCCGTTCGAGGATGATGTTGAATAACAGCGGTAAGACGATCCCAGTTCCGCCAGCTTGAACGAGCCGGCCGAACAGCAAAATCCAGAAATTCGGTGCTAGGGCACAGATTAAATCACCGATGACGGCGAAAATAACTCCAGTGACGAAGATGTTCTTTTCTTTGAAACGCATTTTGATGTAGGCTGAGCAGATAATGACCAGCGAGACCATCAAGAGGTAGCCTGTCCCGACCCATTGAGCGACTGACAGGGTAATGTGGAATTGTTTAATCAGTGTTGGGAATGTGACGTTCATCGACGTTTCGATCAAAATCCCGACGAATGACATCAGTGCGGCCGCTAAAATGGCAACGAGATCTTTTTTGGACATGGTTTGGTTCTGATTCATTTTGTTCCTTCTTCCTTTTGTGCAGATGCAAGCGCCTTGTTCAGCAAATGCTCCAATTGTTCCTGTTCGGAGTCATTCAACCCTGCAAAGAGCTTGTCGTAAATTTGGTTGACGATCGGGAGAATCTTTTGGCACAGCTCCGCCGCCTTATCGGTGGGATAAATCTGGCTCGCCCGTTTGTCGTTCGGATTCGGCGAACGGGTGATGATGCCCTTATCGATCAGCTTGGCGACGGCCCGAGTGACCGTACTATGGTCGAGCGACATTTTTTTCGTCAGATCATCTTGCGAGATACCGGGATTGTCCAACAGAATAAAAATAAAGAAAAAATTGCTATCGTTTAATCCAAACGGCTTTAAACGCCGGTTCAATTCACGACGAATGATGCGATTCATGGCTAAACCGCTTCGCAACGGGTCATAAAAGCTGAATTCCACTAAAAGTTCACTCCGATCTTTTAATAATATGTGCAACGACACCTAATTTATTTAAACACTTTCAGAAAATTTGTCAAATGGAAAATGAATGATATCTGGCAAACCCTTTTTCAAAATGGGTAGTAAAAGGAAGTAAACCGACCCATTAAAAAAAGTGTTTCTGAAAGCTGAACCAAACCAAGTCCAGATGAATTCCTCATGCAAGACGACGCCATTAAAAAAACGGCTGTAACAAGTTTAGGTTTTGTTACAACCGTTTTTGTTTTAGACACGATTTTTAAGAATCGTATACGTTAATTTCGTTTCGGAACTCGAAGTGCCCGTATAATAATAATCCGTTTTGGCGGTGCTGAGTTCGATGACCGGACTATTATGGCGGACATAAAGATAGGCATCACGTTTGCCGATGCGGTAATGACCAAGCCGATAGTGAGTTGTTGCAACCCCATTGACTCGGACACCGTTCGGCAGCTGCTTGAGCAGTTTGATCTGCTTAACTTGAGTGTACGGCACTTTTTTGGTAGCTGTCAAGGGGGCCTGCAAGGTTATTTCGTCGGCACCGGCATTGAGAGAGATGGCCTGCTGGTTGAAATCAGCCCGAAACAGCTGACTGCCAACGATTACGAGCACACCGGCCAAGACCAGCAGCAGCAGTCCTAAAATGACTTTGCCCAGCGGCCGGCCGATATTGATACTGACATTGCCGCCGACCCGGTTGGGCACATTCAGACGTGGATCGTTGGGATTGTCGTAGATTCCGTAACGCCAATAATAATCGGCACTATCTGGCTGAAAAGTCTGAGTGTGAGCCAATTCGGCATCTTCGGTATTGCGCAAGCGCCAGAAACTGAAGAAGACCCAAGCAATGAACAGAAATAGCACCAGCAAATAACCGAGCACTACGATTTGTGCCAGTTCGGGTGCAATACTGATACTGAGTGCTACCATGCCAGGAATCAGGCTGACAACGGTGGCACCGGCGACAAACTGCAGCGACCAAGTGTGACGCCAAGCATTATTGAGGCGGCGGTTGACGGCGGTATCTTCCGTCAGCGAACGGGGCGGCTGCTGCTGGATGACGTAATAAAGCCCGATAAACACGGCCAGTGTTGCGACGGCGAGCAGGCCGACAAAGAGCCGGCTGGTTGGGATCATTCGGCCCAGCCACCACCAGCCGCCGACTGCGAGCAATACGGCTGGCAGGAAGGCAAAGGGCGGCAGCAAACCCTGATTCGGGTCGATCAATAGTTGGGTATCCACGACAATCGTATCGTCGGGGTCGGCTAGCCAGCCTTGCTTGTTTTTGACGGCGGTCATCTTGCGGATGAAATGGACTTCAAGGGAAAAATTAGTTCCAATTGCAACGACTAGGAGCAGCATCAGCCAGATGAAATTGAGCGAATCATAAGTGATCCATAACATCGGCAGGCCCGCTGCACATAGCAGGAGCGTCGCAATTACAATGGCACGGCGATAAGCATGCACCACGACTTGGACCAGCGGACTGTTCAACTTCTCAGCCGGTAAAGTAGTTTCCAAAATAATGTTCTGATGGGGTCGTGACTGAATCAGCAGGCCGGCCGCAAAACAAAGGGCGACGGCGACCCAGATAAAGTAGATTAGTACGATGATGAAGACCTCTTTTCAAAAAGTGATTGCACAATTTTTTCAAATTCTGCGACGGTGAGCGATTGCAGTTTGGCTTGGGCGACTAGCGGTTCTAATGCAGCGGTCAGCTGGGCCAAAAAATGATCGTTTTTCGGCAGTGTGGCCGCAACATGAGTGCCGTTGCGGCGGTCGCTGACCAGATAGCCTTCTTTTTTCAAGTGGGCGTAACTTTTGGAGACCGTCATCGGATTGACCTGCAATTGGGCCGCTAGCTGCCGCACTGTTGGCAGCTGCTCGTGCGGCTGCAGCTGGCCGTCAGCAAGCGCCAGCAAAATCTGATCGTGGATCTGTTCATGGAGCGGCACGTCACTATTCAAGTGAATATGCAATAACATCGCAATTGCCTCCTCTTTGTATCATTTGTATTATAACTCGTTATACAAAGAAAACAAGCAAAAACCCATCGCCGGTTCACATGCGATGGGTTTTATGCTGCGTTCCTTATGCTTCTTGATTGGTGACGAATTGGTGGACCAGTTGCAGGAGCTGTTCTGTACCATTGACGACTTCGCCGTTCATTTTGATGAGACCGACGGGGTAGAGGTTGATGTACGAAAACTGATTTTCGGCGACCTCACGGAGGGCGCGTAATTTCTGCGGATTGTCGTAGCCGAGCTGGCGGCTATCGGTATATAAACCATAAATCGGAATGTGCTTGGCATAAGCAACCCCGACTTCAGCGGCCACACCGGCATCGATGGTTGAACCGTCGAGAACGGCGACCATCAGATCGCTGCTTAATAATTCGGCCGTGTCGCCTTGCGCAATGTCTTTCGCGTTGGCGTAATTATTCTTATCGTTGATGGCGGCATTTTCCTGCGGCAGGTAAATATCGACATCGGGATTCTGCTGCCGCATTGCGGCGACGAGCCGTTCATTGAAATCAAAATCGGCTTGTGAAAAGAGGGAATTACCAAAATAAATTTTCATTTTTACTGCCCCTTGTAGTTGAGATTTTTATGCCAGATAAATTTGATGACGGCTTTGTCGACAGCGGCATTTTCATGGAGCTTGGTGTGATAAGCATTGGCACCGGTGAATTCCTTCACTTGATAGCTCTTGGTTTCGCCCCGCAGCAAATACTTGAGCGACAAAGCGGAAGCATTGGTGACTTGTCCGTCAGAATTCGTGCCGTCATTCAGATTGCCATATAAATTGAGGACTTTGACGCCTTTAGGGAAACCTTTGCGGAGGCTTTCAAGTTCGGTGTAGGACGGATAGTCGGCACTTTCGACAACCACACTTGGTTTGCCGTTTTTATCCAATTTAGTGGTATTAGCTGTGTCGCCCATGCCTAAGACGCCGTCAAAAGGACCAGCGATTGTCACGAGCTTCTTCAATTTCGGAGTGGCTTTCTTGCGTCCGTTTTTCATGGCGTTTTCGACGGTCGCCACACAGCCAGCCGAGTGACAGACGGCGTTGTAAGTTGTGTAATGGTACTTTTTCTTCATCGAGACCAACACATTTTGAATCCATTGGGCTTGTGTATCGACGGGCATCGTGTTTTCGGTCAGAACAACCTGAATAATTGGATGCTTGACCTTTTTGATGTTGACGCCGGCCGTTTCGGTCCAAGCAACATTTCCGCTCGCATCGACGGTCGCAGTGGCGATTTTAGTGCCGGCTTTGGCATCGTCCTGCGCAATGACAATCATGCTGTTCATCGAAGCAGCCGACCCCTTGAAACCATGGATGTAGAGAGTCGGGGTGATGGTCTTTTTTTTAGCGGCCTGAACTGGCGCCGCTAAAAGGACACTGCCGACCAAGACGGCGGCAAATAGGAGCAAAAAACGAGTGAGTGACTTTGAATGCATTCCGAGACCTTCTTTGAGAGTTTTCTTAATCTAAGTGTACAGAAAGAAATTTACTGAAACAAGGGTCATTTCCCCCAGAGAAATTGAATGACAGCATGATCGACGGTTGAATTCTCATGGAGCTGGCTGTGCTGAGCGTGTTTGCCGGTGATTTCCTTTTCCTGATAACTGGCCGTTTTGTCCCGCAACAAGTACTGCAATGAACGGGCGGAAACCGTTGAAACATCGCCGTCGGAATTGCTGCCGTCCTCTTGATTGCCATAAATGTTTAAGATTTTGACATGATGCGGAAAATTCTGGCGTTTCGACAGTAAATCGGCATAGGTCGTGTAAATATGTTTCGGCCGGCCGTCTTTTTCAAAATAATTCGTATTCGGTTTGTCGTTGACGAAGGTAATCCCATCGAAAGGACCGGCAATCGTCACGAGCTTGTTCAGCTTTGGAACGTGGCGATTATTGGCACTCGTAACGGCGTAATCGATCAAATCGACGGACCCATTCGAATGGCCGACGCCGTTGAACGTTCGGACGTGATATTTGGTATAGAGCTGTTCCAAGATTGCAGTCAGCCATTTCGTGTTCTGGTCAACGGGTGCCTTGCTGTTCTGAAAGGCAACTTGCACGATGGGATTATCAGCTTTATTGGACCAGCGGCCATGCCAGGTGATACGGCCGGTTTTGGAAACATCAGCGACGAGCGCTTTTGTGGCCGCATGAGCGTCGACGGCAGCATTGATCATGTGATTGGTCGAACGGACCGAGCCACCGTAACCATGAACGTAGAGTGTCGTCGTCCGGCTCGCCGTGTATTTTTTCATATTGATCGTCTGAGCACTGCACGCCGCCAGCATCAGCAGCCATAAACACAGGAAGCCCAAACCCCATTTTGTTATCTTTTTCATCATTCGACCTTCTTTGTCATTATTATAGAGGCTTTCCGCAAATTTACCGCATAAAAAGACCGCCTCCGAAGGGGAGACGGCTGTTTTTTACAGGTCTTCGTTGCCATTGAAATGGAGCGTCATGTGGTTGTTAGCCAAACGGACCAGATCGGCAAAGAGTGCACGTGTTTTTTGGGTCGCTGCACTTGCCGTTTGGGCGTTTTGTGCGGTTAAGAAACCAGTGACCTCTTTTTTAGCCACTTTAGTGACAGCTAAGTCAGTTTGCTGAATGCTGCGGCTTAACGTTTCAAAGGTATCCTGCTGATAGTCTGTGATGAGCGTCTGACTGGCGGCGTAATGCGCTTCGGCTAAAACGCCGATTGTCCGATTGAGCCAGTACATATTGTTGATGTTGACATGGGCCGTCGTATTGCGATAGTTGTCCGGCGTGTCTTCACAGTTGGCGTAGAACGGCACCATCGTGTTGTAGACGTTGACACCTAAGGCTAGCCAATGAATGGCTGCAAATTCAGCCGGCAGGTCGCTGCGGATTTCCAGTACGTGCATTTCCTGATTGCGATCGAGCCCGATTGGCCGGAACTGTTTCTTCTGCACGGCTGTCCCATGACCATAGGGATCATACGGCGTGTCCTGATAGTGCGAGCTCAAAACTGTCTTCACATCATCGGCACCGAGTTTCTGGTCTGGGGTGCGAGTGAATGCCATTTGCTCTGAGAATGGATCGTTTTCGGGCTCAGCGGGCGAGAAAAGATTGTGACCATACCAGACACGAGGCGTATTGTAATGACGATCGGATTCATCATGTGTCCCGAAAATCTGGCGGAAATTGAAGCCTTTTTTGGCCGGATTGAGATGATTCTTTTTTACAAATTTTTTCAAATCAGTCGCCGTCAAAAAATCATCCGGTTTATTAAAATCGATTTCCTGAATACTGAGCTGATTGGCGACAACGGCATATTGACCATCGGGAATCCGCTGTGCTGCCCAATGATGTCCGCCAGCCGTCTCCAGATACCAGACTTCATCGGCATCAGAAAAGGCGACTCCGTTCGTTTCGGCCGTCCCGTATTTTTCGATGATAGCCCCCAGCCGTTCGACACCTTCCTTCGCAGAATGAATGAACGGCAGGACCACACTGACCATGGCATCTTCGGCAATGCCATTGGCAACCAGCGGATCAACGGCTAGGACACGGCGATTTGAAAAGGCTGATTCGGAGGCACTCATGGCGACATTTTCTGAATTGATGCCGTCTTCGGCAAAATCGCCGTACTGCGGGTCGGCATCCGGTGTTGCTGTATAACGTAGGGCGTTTTCCGGCAGGTCAATCTGAAAATCATTCCCTTTAGAACGATAATGCTGGGCTTTGGCGTGAGCCGGAATCACGACGAAGCGTTTCGGATTGACGGCGGCGCCAAAATCTTCGTTACGGGCAATCATGGTGCTGTGATGCAAACTGGCTTTTTTACCGACCAGAACGGTGGTACAACTGCTATGTGCTGATTTCATCTGTGAAGACCCCTTTTTTTATTGGGAAAACTATTTCATAATGTCATTATAAAACAATCACTACATAAGGGGCGGATAAGATGGAAATGAGTTTACAAGAGGAACAAATTGTCACCGAAACGGCCGAATTGGTCCACGAAAAATTAGGCAGCGACCGGAGCGGTCATGATTACCAGCATATTCAAAGAGTGGTGACAATGGCCAAAGTCATTGCCACCAATGAGGCCGATGCGAACAAAATCGACTTTTTTGTCGTCAACATGGCTGCCTATCTCCACGACATGGCGGACGACAAACTGAACGATGACGTGAAAACGGCCCAAGAACGTGTTCGGGAGTGGCTCGATCAGAAGCATGTCCCTGCTGGCAAACAGGCCGATATTCTGGATATTATTCAGCATATGTCCTTTTCCGACAATCTCGAACATCATTATCTCCTGTCGTTAGAAGGGCAGATCGTTCAGGATGCCGATCGGCTCGATGCGATTGGTGCCGTCGGAATCGGGCGTGCCTTTTATTATGGCGGGCACCATGGCGACCCAATCTATGACCCTGAAATCAAACCCCGCATGCACATGACCAAGGAAATGTATCGCAGCCAGTCGACCGTCATCAACCATTTTCAGGAAAAACTGCTGAAACTCGTCGACCAGCTCAACACGCCCACTGCCAAGCAAATCGGCGCGCACCGGCAAAAATATATGCAGGACTTCCTTAAAGAATTTAAAAATGAATGGGAAGGAAACTGTTAGAGCGTGAGAAGGCACGGGGTGACGATAAGGATTAACGGAACTTTGACCACAAATCCTTGGTCTTGAGGATTGTGGTCAAAGTAAGTTAACCGCAATTGTCGGTGTCTTCGAACGCGTTTAAGTAAATACTGCAGCCAGCACATTACAAAATCACTTCGCTTGCAGTACTTTATCAACTCGTTTCAAACTAGCAATCCGTTTAGCTTCTGACTGGCGTTCGGGCGTGAAATTAAGCCATTTGAAGTGTTTCATGCCCAGCTTTTTGAAGGTGCCCCGATAGAGAGCGTTGACGACTGGCTGGCGGAAATACAGTTTGTAAAGCGGCGTCGGGGTGCCTGCGACCGTAAAGACGTCGATCTGCGGACGTTTGGCCAATAAAACTTTGGGATGGGTCGAAACGAGTTTTCCCTTTGCAAAGACTTTATCGATGAATCCCTTCATCATCGCCGGCATCAATTCCCACCAAACGGGGAAAATGAAGATGAGACGGTCGGCGTTATTGATGCGCTCGTAATAATCATCGGCTTGGGGACTGATTGAACGGCGCATCCGCCAATTGGTCAGGTCCTCCTGATGCATGACGGGGTCGAACTGGTCGGCGTCAAGGTCGATCACATCGACAGAATCGCCATTGGCTTCGAGAAATTCTTGGGTGTGTTTGGCCAAAGCAGCACTATAGCTCCGAAAATGGGGAATGTTGTTGCTGGCAGCCATGGTATAGGGATGGTCAAAAATGATTACAGTTTTCATAGTTATCTGAGCTTTCATTGATTATTTCTTCCTTGGAATATATAATCAGAATACTACCTTTTAATGATTTGTCAAATTAAATTCCGAGGAATATAAAATGAAAAATGTCAAAAAAAATTTACGTCAAGAATTGCATCGTTATCGCAATCATCGTTTGAATCAATCTGCGTTTACAGCCCTTGCAAAGACAGCACCGCAACTGACCGACTCACAGCGGCAGGCGATGACGAAACTGTCGGTGAATGAACTGCATGTTTTAACGGCTTTAGACCAGCCGGAAGAACAACGTGGTGCCGATTTAGTTTCCCAACTGGATTTGACGCAGGGGGCCATTTCAAAACTGGTGACCCGGCTGACGAAACAAAAGTTATTGGAAAAATATCATCAGCCTGATAACCGTCGGGATACGTATCTCCGGTTGACGCCATTTGGAAAAGAAGTTGCCGCCGCCCATGCACATTATCATCAGGTTCAGGATGTGGCCACAAAAAAATATATGAATCAGTTCAGTAAAGAGGAACTTGCGACCGTGACTCGTTTTCTGCAAGGACTGAATGATTTGAATGATTCATGGAATGACGTCAATCAAAAAGGATCGGAATAACATTCCGATCCTTTTTGATTGCTATTTGTGCACTAATTTAACTAAGGCTTCGACACGAGCTGTCTGAGGGAACATATCGATTGGCTGAATAAAGTCGACTCGATAATCCTGTGAGAGCTGGACGAGGTCACGCGCCAATGTGGAAGGGTTGCAGGAAACGTACACAAATTTACGAGGCTGCGATTTTAAAATGGTGTCGATTAAAGAACGATCGAGCCCAGTACGGGGCGGATCGACGACCAAAGCATCCATTTGGAAACCTTCTTTGAGCCATTGCGGCAGCAGGACTTCGGCGCTGCCGACTTCATAACGGGCATTCAGAACGCCGTTCAGCTGGGCGTTTTTCTGCGCATCGGCGATTGACTCTGGCGTTGTATCCATTCCCCGTACTTCTTTAGCGTCATGCGCCAGGCTGAGGCCGATCGTGCCGACTCCGCAATAAGCGTCGACCAGATTTTCATCCGGCGTCAGATCGAGTGCATCGCTGACCAGTTCGTAGAGACGGGCGGTCTGAGCTGGATTCATCTGGAAGAAGGCACGTGCTGATAGTTCGAAGGTAATGCCGTTTAATTTTTCGGTAATTGTTTCCTTGCCGGCCAGCAATTTGGTTTCGGTCCCCCAAATGAGTGAGGTTTCACCAGGATTGAAATTCTGAAGGACGGAAACGACTTGTGGCAGTTGTGCATGGATGGCGGCCAGCAAATCCCGTTTACGGGGCAGCTTTTTCGAATTGGTAATGAAGGTCAGCTGGAGTTCGCCAGTGGCTTGTGATTCCCGCACGACTAAAGTTTTTAAAATACCGCTGTGTGCCTGTTCGTTATAGATTGGCATCCCCAAGTCAGTCAGAATCGGCAGCAAGGTCCGAATCACATGGAGTGTGCCTGGCATCTGGGTCGCAAACGACGGCAGGTCGACGAGGTCATGGCTATGTTCCTTATATAAGCCGGCGCTGAGATGGCCGTCTTGTTCACGGACTTGAAACTGCGCTTTGTTCCGGTAGCCGTATGGGTCATCCATGCCCATGGTTGGCAGAATTTTGATATCGCCGTAATGGTCAGGCCGGAATTTCTGCAGGGCTTGAATAATGACGTCCCGTTTGAATCGTAATTGGGCTGGGTAGGCTAAATCTTCGAGTTCGATGCCGCCGACTTGGCCGAATTCTGAATTACGTGGCTGGACGCGTTCCTTGCTGGCTTTACGGATGCGGTGGACTTTGCCCCGCAGGAATCGTTCCGCAACATCGGTGATTTCAGCAACGATTTCCTCATGCGGCAGGGCGCCAGGCACAAAAACGATTTTATGCTGATAATAACCGATTCCTTCGCCATTGATGCCGAGCCGTTTGATTGAAAGGGGCAGACGCTGGCCGACGTGGACCGTAGATTGAACTGGTTTCATAAATAAATGACCTCGTTTTCTGAGAATGGAATGATTTCTAAAAAAGGTCGCGTCAAAGGAGTGGAAACGGTATAATTAACGCGAGGTGAAAAATTTGCTAACGATATCTTTTTCGAGTCGTGCTCGCAATGCGAAAGTGACTCTGTATGAAAATAAAAAAGTCTTAACGACTTTAAAGTCAGGCGAAAGTTACGAACTGGATCCGAAAACGATGCAGAATGTGACTTATCGGGTCGGAATCGGACGTTCCGGCAAGGTGCCATTGAATTCACAGTCACCGCTGCGGATTGAATCCAATCCCGAAGTCGAACTGGTTTACATGGGCTTGCTGGCCATGATGGTGGCTTTGCTGTTCATTTATATGAAGCACACGCCGGCGTGGGTTTATGGCGTGATTGTTGTATTTGCGCTCTTCTATCTAGGCGCCAAATATTTCTACGGGTACCGTATCCGACCGATTCATTAAAAAAGACTGTAACCAATTTTTTGGTTCAGTCTTTTTTCGTCAATTGCTGAATCTGCTTATCGTCGTAAATGTGACGGAGCTGCATATACAAGCTTAAAAATTCGGTATCCGTTGCTTCCAGCGGCCAGTAAAGAAAATGACCAAGGTCGGCGAAGTTTTGTTTGGCGTCTTCAGATAACAGCAGTTTCGCATCCAAACGTGAAAAAGAACTGATGACAACTTCGGCATGTGTTTTCAGGTCATTTGTCGGCACAATGTCGATGAATGAGACATCACGGAGGAAAATCAGCAAATCCCGATACGGCAGCGATTCACTTTCCATGATGACCCGGACCGTCAAATGGTCGCTTGGGTCAAGCCGGCTCAAATACGGCCATACGATGTAGGCAATGCTGCTGGGCAGCGTCGGATAATGTTTGAAGACGGAGGCCGGACTGTCAGGCTCAAGGTGGTCAATAAATTGGTCGACTTCGGCCACAATCCGATCTTCGGCCCGCTGATCTTCCAAGAAGTCCAGCCGCCGCACCATGTCGCCATGGAGCGCATAATGCGCATAGACGGTTTGGTACAGATTGCGCATCAAAGAGGATTGCTCACGCAGGGCCGCACTGGCCGGCACTGCGGCCCAGAAATAAGCCATCATATCGGTACAGAAAACCCGAACCGGATTCGGTGTCTCGTTGAGGCGATCGATCATTTTCTGTTCGCCGTCAGTATTGCCAGGGTGCAGTGAAATGAAGAAGAACTGTGCAAAACAGTAGTATTCAAATTCCCGGCGCCAATCTTCCGGTGTCAGCGTTGGAAAAGCCGCTTTGAAAAAGGTATCATGCGGATAATGATTTGGTGCAATCAGTTTCAAGCGGGAATCATCAGTAATCAGATGGCCTTGCTTGATTCGCTGCGCTTGAACGGCGATTAGTGAAACATCTTCCCGATGTTTCGCCAAGTTGTGCGGGTCTTTGTCAAACGGGTTGCCAAGCGAATGCTGGTACAGTTCTTCCCCACGTGCTTCGGAAATGTGGTCAAGGGCCCAGCCGTTGCCATGATAAACTAACAAATAAAAAATGACAATCATCAGCCGAATCAAGGACTCATCGCCCTGCAATTCCGGTTTGGCCAGCGAAATTTTAAGATGATGGGCCGCCAAATAATCCCCAAATGGCTTGATGCGGCGGCGCAAGGTCGACTGGCTGATCGCATACTGGTTGCAGAAGGCTTCGACGTCGACTTTTCCATCTTGAAAGGCCGTATTAAAGAAGGCATAGGCCGCCGAATGCTGAAGCAGGTCCAGCCGATAATTATCAGAGGAAACGTTTGCCGCCAGAACGGTAAATTCATCTGAGTCGGCCAGATTAGGCTGGCAGCGTTTCAGGTCTAATAAAAGATCATGAAAGCTGCGGTAAGCCTGCTGATAGCTCAGTCCCGTTTCCTGACTGACTTCATTGATGGAAACGCGTTTCGGAAGTGCGGCACTCATATACTTAAAAATCTGCAGCCGTTGAAAGGCCGATTTATCCAAAAAGTAGGATTCAAGTTGCATGACAACCTCCTGTTGCGTAAATTATAACATGAAACGCTTTACAAAGAGAAAGGCAAAAATGACAAAATCAGAAATCACAAAAATCACGACCCAGAAACAAAAAGGGCGTTATAACATCTTTGTCGATGACGAATATGCGTTTTCGGTCGGAGAATCCGTCCTGATTCGTTACCGGCTGGCAAAAGGCCTTGAAGTGACGCCGGAACTGCGCAAGCAGCTTGAGGATGCCGATCACTTCAGCCGTGCTTACCAGCTGGCTTTGCATTATTTGGAACATCAGCTGCGGACACGTTGGGAAATTCAGAAGTATCTCCGTGACCACGAAGTCAGTCCAGCTTATCAGAAACAGATTCTCTATCAGTTAGCAGAAATGGGCTATGTCGACGACCTGCATTATGCCAAGAGTTATGTCCGTACCGCCGCCAACACGAGTACCAAAGGACCGACTGTCATCCGGCGTAAGCTCCGTGAAAAGGGCGTCAAAGACGATGTAATCGACGCTGCGATGCAGGAGTTTCAATCCGATAAACGGCGTGAAAATGGCCTCAAACTGGCACAAAAACTGGCCAAACGCTACCATCGGCGTTCGTTTGTCGATCAGAAACGGCGGGTCAAACAGGGTCTGATGACCAATGGCTTTTCCGGTGATGACGCTACTGCCATTATGGAAAAACTGGACTTGGAACGTGATGAAAACGCTGAAGATTCGGCACTGGCAACGGAAGGCGAGAAAGTGTATCGCCGTTATGCACGGCGTTATGAAGGTCGCGAACGGGACCAGAAAATTAAACAGGCTTTGTATCGAAAAGGTTTTACGTTAGGTGATATTAACTCGTTTTTAGCACAAAAGGAAGACCAAAATGACAATTGATGTGAATGCGTTCCAAACTGATTTTCGTAATTGGTATCAAACCCACAAACGTGATTTGCCTTGGCGGCGGGACCAGGAGCCGTACCATGTCTGGTTATCGGAAATTATGCTCCAGCAGACACGAGTGGATACCGTTATTCCGTATTATGAAAAATTTTTAAAATTATTTCCGACGGTGCAGGATCTGGCCAATGCCCCTGAAGACCAGCTGATGAAGGCTTGGGAAGGACTGGGCTATTATTCACGGGCCCGTAACTTGCAGAAGGCTGCTCGTCAAATCGTTCAGGATTATAACGGCGAGTGGCCGACAACGGCCAAAGAATTGCAGAATCTAGCCGGTGTGGGGCCATATACCGCCGCTGCAATTGCCAGTATCAGCTTCAATGAAAAAATTCCAGCGATTGACGGCAATGCGTTTCGAGTTTTCAGCCGTTTATTTGAGATTAAAGCCGACATTGCCGACCCGAAATCGCGCCAGGTTTTTGCCGCTGCAATTCTGCCGCTGATGCCGGATGCTGCACCTGGTGATTTTAATCAGGCCGTGATGGACCTGGGTTCCATGATTGCAACGCCGAAGGAACCTGACATTGCCCACGACCCGTTACGGAAGTATTCGCTTAGTTATGCGGATGGGACGTGGATGGATTATCCAGTTAAAACGAAGCAGAAAAAGCCGAAACCAGTGTCGTTAGTTGGAATCGTCATCCAAAATGAGTCAGGCGCGTTTTTGCTGCAGCGGCGCGACCACAAAGGCGTGCTGGCCGATCTGTTTACCTTCCCGCTGCTAGCCGAAACGGAGCCGTTGGATGCGGCAGCTCAGGGCCGATTGATTCAGGCTGAGTTCAAAGAAAGCTACAATTTGATGCTAGCTGATTTGAAGCCTTTGGGCGGCAAACCCGTCCGGCACACGTTTACGCATCTGAAGTGGACGATCGATTTATGGACGGCGCAATTGCCGTCAGACGCCGACCTAAGTTATTTTCCCGGTGAATGGGTCGCTCCATCAGAAAGCGACCGTTTTCCAGTGCCGACGGTCCAGAAAAAAATGATGAAACGTTATTTAGCGACCGTTTCCTAGACGCCTGAGACGGGAAATCAGCCGTCCTTTTTCCATAGGCAAAGCCAGCTTGTTCTGCTATAATATTCAATGAATATGATTTGTTAACTTGGAAAGCTGGTTTGGTCGATGCAAGTACCAAAAGAAGGAGACTATGTAGCGATTCAAAGTTATAAACACGATGGGAGTTTGCACCGTACCTGGCGCGATACGATGGTCCTTAAGACGAGCGAACATGAGCTCATCGGGTGCAACGATCATACTTTAGTGACTGAATCAGACGGTCGTCGTTGGGTTACACGTGAACCGGCGATCCTGTATTTCCACAAGCATTATTGGTTCAATATCATTGCGATGATCCGTGAGGGCGGCGTTTCGTATTACTGCAATTTAGCCTCGCCCTACACGCTGGACGCAGAAGCATTAAAATATATTGATTACGATCTCGATGTCAAAGTTTTTCCTGACGGGGAGAAACGGCTGCTTGACGTCGATGAGTATGAAAGCCACGGCAAGAAGTGGCATTATTCTGCCGATGTTGATCGCATTTTGAAGAGTAATGTCCGAGTGCTGGTTGATTGGATCAACAATCGGAAGGGGCCGTTCTCACAAGAGTATATCGACCTATGGTACCAACGCTACCAAGAACTATCGCACAGACGTTAGCGCGTTGAGACGCGTTTCAAATGCACGTCGTAACATAGTTTCGCTATATAACGGAGAGTCTGGGGCAGCCCAGACTTTTTTATTTCAGAAAGGGGTTTTGTTATCATGGCAGCTAAACAAGTAGCCACAGTTCAATTGCCGCAGCGGCACATGGTCGGTCGGGCGTTCACACAGGGCGCCGCCGATGCAAACGGCAGTTTTTACAGTGCCTGGCAGGATATGGAAGACAGCGGCGATTTGAAAACGTTAGACGCATTGAATCCGTCGCCAAATAAGAATCACAGCGATTTGATTATTTTCTCGCCGTATTCGATCGAATACTGGATCGGCTCATTTTTACCGGCCGATGCTGAAACGCCGCAGGGCATGCATACCTTTGACCTGCCCGACAGCAAGGCTGCAAGTGTGACGGAAGACGCTGAACACATGCTGACCCAACTGCCGCTGCAGACAAGCTTCAATCGCATCGTTTCGATGTTTGAAACCGCCAAGATTAAGGTACCCGAACATTTGGGCCGGACGGTCAATCCGTATTTCGTCGAATCTTATTCCGTCACGGATGACCAGGTCAAGCAGGTCGAATACGATTTGTACCTCTCCAAAGCAACCGGTCTGAATGACTATGAATAAAGCGTGCCAAAGAACGGGCCACAGCTAGTTAACCGAAATGGTCAGTTCTTTGAAACGCGTTTGACTGTGTTACAAGAATCTTTGATTTCGTTCGTATGTTCAAGCTAAATTATAAAAGCCATCCGAAAAAATTCAGATGGCTTTTTTGCGGTTCAATGATGATTCGGTTCATCTGGCGTCATAGCATTGGCCAGCTTTGGATTTTTGGTCATGATGTTGCGGTAGGTGCTGGGAATCGTTTTCCAAGGAATTAAAGCGACACGCCGGACATAGAGGCCTTTATGCTGGATCATGGCGTAATTTTTGCCGGGCTCGGTTTCACCAGCATAAAAATCGAGGCGTGTGCCGGAGCCGAAGGAATCGTCGGTCGACCAGATGTTCTTGTAAGGGGCCTGCACTTTTTTCGGCAGAGTGGCATAGCCAACCTTCATTTCAAGGAATGGATTGAAGCGGTCGACCCACTGATTCTGATACTGATAAGTTTTCAAAAACAGGATACTGCCGGCTAAAAGGAGGAGTAGGGCGATTAGGATGCCTTGATACCACTTTTTCTGGCGGACGTTTTCATCAATCGTTTGTACCATTTTGACATCTCCCGTCATTAATTCCTCGAGCGGCACCGCAAAAAGCTTGCTGAGATGCAGCAGCATTTCCACATCAGGGTAGGTGCGGCCGGTTTCCCAGCTCGAGATCGTTTTATCAGACACATTCAATTCAGCGGCCAGCTCTTTTTGGGTCCACTGCATTTGCTGGCGATATTTCTTGAGTTGCTCTTTGAGTTCCATATTGAAAACTCCCTTCTGGATTCAGCCTAAGCGAAGTGCGTGCCAAAGACGACCTATGATGTGCAGAATGGATTCTAGAACGTGTAGAAGACGTCTTCCAAGGCCTACTATACAGACTTTTTACCAGTCCGAACAGTCCCAATTGACATTGCTTGCTTACGCTTACAAACAGGCTTAAACTAGGGTTGAATTCAGAAAAGAGGGATTTGTTTATGACAGTTTTAACGGATACGTACACGTTGTCAAATGGGGTCAAGATTCCGCAAGTCGGTTTTGGAACTTGGCAGATTCCAGAAGGCCAGGAAACTTATGATTCCGTCAGCAAAGCACTTGCCGACGGGTATCGCCATATTGATACGGCGCTCGCCTATGGGAACGAAAAGAGTGTCGGTCAAGCCATTCGTGATTCAGGCATTCCACGTGATGAAATTTTTGTGACCTCGAAATTGCCAGCCGAAACGAAGAGCTACGAAAAGGCACTCGAAGACTTCGATCGGACGATGAAGAACCTCGACCTTGATTACGTCGATCTTTATATCATCCATGCACCGTGGCCATGGAGCAAGATTGGCGCCAATTACGACAAGGAAAACAAGAAAGTTTGGAAGGCCATGGAAGAAATTTATGCCGGCGGCCGTGCCAAGGCAATCGGGGTTTCCAACTTTGCCGTTCATGATTTGGAAAATATTCGAGCTGATGCCAGTGTTGAGCCGATGGTCGACCAGATTCAGTATTACATCGGTTTTACGGAACCGAAAATCACCGACTATTGCAAGCAGCATGATATGCTGGTCGAAGCTTATTCGCCACTCGCAACTGGCGGTGTGCTGAATAATGATGCGCTCGAAACGATGGCGAAGAAGTACAACGTCAGTGTCGCCCAATTAGCGTTGCGGTTCGTTCTTCAAAATGGTGTTTTGCCATTGCCAAAGGCCGTCAACCCAGCTCATATTGCTGACAATGCTAAACTGGACTTTGAAATCAGTGCTGACGATATGAAGACATTAAATGCCATGCCGGATGCCGCACCAAGTCATTTCCATAATCCAACTCAGGGATAATAAGGTTATAATAAACATGTGGGACCTATCACCCACAAAGCAAAGTGCTGCAGCAATGCGTAGAATCCAAAAGGCACCTGATCCATTACGATCAGGTGCCTCTTTTTGTACAATTGAAAAAAATCTTAATTATGGCATAATGGATTTGTAAGAGCTTACACAAAACAGGAAGAGAGATTGACTTATGCGTATAAAACTAATTGCGGCCGATGTGGACGGGACCTTTTTTGACGATGACCACCACTATAATGTCGCCCGTTTCAATCAACAGCTCGACTGGCTGCACCGGCACCAGATTCATTTTGCGATCGCCAGCGGCAACCAGATCGGCCATTTACAGGATATTTTTGCCGGGAAATCGGACATTTCGACGTTTATTGCTGAAAACGGCTGCCTGATTCGAACACATGGCAAGACGATTTTTGAGGCTAAGGTGCCCCGTGACACATGGGTGAAAGTATTGGACTTTGTTACAAATGAATATCCAGAAGCATCCTTTGGCCTTTCAGCGGCGGAGGGGAGTTATCTGCGGCAGGATGATCCGATGCTGAATGATCCGCAGACAAAGTATTTTTATGGCAATCTGCATGTTGTCAAAGATCTCCGTGATTTTCAAGAAGGCGTCTATAAACTCAATATGCGTTGGGATGGCGTCGATACGAAACAGATTGCTCAGGAAATCAATGCCCATTTTCCGGATGTCAAGGCAACTCCCAGCGGTTTTGGCGCAATCGATATTATTCCAGCAAACATCAATAAAGGACTGGGCCTATCCAAGCTGGAGGAACATTGGCATTTAACCGCCGCCGAAATTATGGCGTTCGGCGATAATCTCAATGACCGGCAGATGCTGCAGCGGGCTAAATATGGTTATGTGATGAAAAACGGGGTAGCTCGTTTCCCGCACGATCACTTTGAAGTTACTCGCTTTGACAATAATCATGAAGGTGTGTTGGACACGATTGATGAGAAAATTATCAAGGCTTGATAAAGGGGGCGTGTGACAAAGCGATTTTTGGAACACGTTTATGAAAATAAGTTTGGATTTAAAAAGGGGCGCTGACTAATGTCACGCCCCTTTTGTCGTTTACTGATGCAAGGCTGATTTGATTGCGGCTTTGATGATTTCGCCCAATTCAACTGGATCGATCGATTCGCCGGATTCAAATGATTTGGCGACGGTATAACCGATTCCTTCTGTGATTGCAACGGCGACACCGGTATTTAATGCGGCCCCGGCGACTGAACCAAGACCAGGAATGAACTTCAATAGTTCACCGGCTAACGAACTGCCGAAGCTGGATGCAAAGGTCGTTGTGACGATTCCTTTTAAAACACCGTTCGCAATGTCTTTGTCGTAGGCTTTGTAAATAGCGGCAATCATTGTGATCTGGATTGGTGCCAATAAAACGCTGTCTGCAAACGGAATCGGTGTTAAAGCTACGCCGCCAGCGGCAACTGTGGCCGTATGAATTGCTGTTTCTGCATCTGGATCAATATCCATCATCATGTACCCCTCCATAAAAACGTTTTCTTAGGATAAGTTACCACTTTTAGGGCGCCGTTCCTAATGCAAAATGCATTAAAAAAGGCCCTTGAAATAGCTCAAGGACCAACTGTAAATCTTATTTTCTAATCATTTTCAACGTCGATATCACGGTCAATCGTCAGGTCATCGAAATCGAGGTAAACGCCGATGCAGACGGATAGAAAAATGACCGTTGCCAACCAGCCGGTCAGCGAACCAACCACAAAATCATGGGTGAATGTATGCCGGACTACCCAAGTGGCCACTCCGACCAGACAAAAGTCGAGCACATAATTGATGCCTTTTTTCGGCAGTGAATTTTGGACCATGAAAAGGTTCGCGACACGGCTCGTCAAACGTCCGCCGTTCGTTCGAATGATTCGCAACGGCCGTTCGAGCGGAATTTTGATGGCCAGCAGCCCGAACGCAGCTGTCGCCGCTGCGGCGATTGTCCGGCCCCAGCTGGCCACATGCCGCACGAGGGCATTATATAAAGTTCCTGACAAGCCTAACGCTGCAAGATAGGGAATCGTAAATAAAAAGACGAAGACCCAAAAAGCTTTCCGTTTCGACACACGCTCATCTCCCGATTCTAGTTAAATTCATTATAACGGTTCGCCTAGATTGGGGCAACTAGTTCAGCGGCAGCCAGTGGATCACATCCGGCAGCTGTTTTTTCCAGAGCGTCCAGTTGTGCGAGCCCTGATCGTCCCGCCAGGTGAAACGTTCACCAAGCCGTTTTTCAAGCACCGGCTTCAGTTTCAAGGCCTGTTTGCGCAAATAATCATGGTCGGCGGTGGCCAGATAAACATCGAGGTCGAGGACCTTATTTTTGGCCAGCCACGGGATGGCAAGCGGCCCTTTTTTTAGGTCACGCCCAGCAAAGAGCGTCTTAAAGTCAGGCAGGGCGACATTTGGAGCAGTTTTCAAGGCTTTCAAATCAAGCACCGGCGATAAAGCAGCGACAGCGGCAAATCGATTGGGCTGATTGAACGCCCATTTCAGGGCCCCATAACCACCCATCGAATCACCGGCGACAAAGTTATTTTTCCGATCGTGGGCTAATGGAAAGAGGGCACGGGCCGTCTGAAAAATCTCGGTGGTCAGATAATCCCAGTAGGGCGCACCGGGCCGATTGATGTAGAAGCTGCGGTCGGCATCAGGCATGACGACGGCCAGACCGGCCTGATCAGCCAGCGTCTCGATTTCGGTATTGCGGAGCCAGCTCGTTTCATCGCCGCCCAGCCCATGCAGCAGCCATAGCGTCGGGAAGTGCGGTTTCTTTTGCGGAATGGTCTTCAAATGGGGCAGAAGCAAGTTCAAATGCATATTTTTCTGAAGGACATTGCTGTAAAAATCGATTTGATGAAGTGACATCGAAAGACTCCTTTCTTGCAATCGGCATACTCGTTTTGATTCCTCATGGTATAGTTATCTCATAGACTTAAAGGAGATGGGCAAATTGACGACCGGACGTTTGCAGGCGTTCAGCGATGGTGTGTTTGCCATTCTGATTACGATTCTAGTCCTGGATTTCAAAATTCCGACGTACACGGCAGGACATCTACTGCCCGCTGTGCTGAAACAGTGGCCGATTCTAGCCGCTTACTTGGTGTCGTATTTTTACGTCGGCACCTTGTGGCTGTTTCACCATGATTATTTCAAAACGATTGCATTGATCAATCGGGATTTGAATGTTTTAAACTTAATTTTACTTTTCAGTGTGACTTTGCTGGCCTACCCAACCTCTTTGGTGGCGACGACGCTGCAGTCGGGCAACCTAACCGATATCAGAACGGCGCTGGTCATGTATGACCTCGTCGGGGCCTTCATCTCGCTGACCTTTGTGTGGCTGTACAATTATATGTGCAAGCACCCCGAACTGAAAGCCAAAAATGTGACCGACCAGTTTTACCAGCAGATTAAACATGACCCGTACCGGAGTGTGTCGATTTATGTTGTCGCACTCGTGGTCACCTTTTTCTCGGTGGTCGTAGGCGGCATCCTGCTGCTGGCCGGTATCTGGTTCCACTATCGGGCTTACCGTCACATGAATCAGTTATTGGAAAGCGAAAAGAAAAAGACCGTCTTAGATTAGGTCTTTTTCCATTGCATAATGGGGAATACCGGCGTCCATAAAAGTGTCTTCGGACAGAACGTGATACCCTAATTTTTCATAGAAACCGCGTGCTTGCGCCTGCGCCCCTAACTGTAACGAGGTAATATGGTGCGAACGGGCGGCTTTTTCGATAAATTCAAGGAGTTCCTGACCGAGGCCAAGGTGGCGTTTGGATTTAATGACCGCCACTCGCTGAATGTGCCAGCCGTTTTTTGCAACTGGTAAAACGCGAGCAGTCGCAACTGGCCGGCCATTATCGGCATAACCGACGAAATAACGGGCCTTGTCCTCATCGGCGTCGATCTCAAGCGTCGTCGGAACGTGCTGTTCATTGACGAAGACGGCTTCACGAATGGCCAGCGATTCATGGTAGAGCGGCGAATTGATTCCTAAAGATGTCTTAATCTGCATTGTCTGAACCTTCTTTCAAACGTAAACTTAGTTTTAGTATAGAATAAAAAAGGGAGGTGGGCCACACGTTCAAGAAATTACAGAAAGCACGGGTCCTGTATTGGTCGTTAGAAATTCTAGTCGTTTTCACTGCTATCTGGGTCCTATCCAAAATCAACTTTATTTTTGCACCGATTGGCACCTTTATTACTGTTTTATTCGGGCCGATTCTGGTGGCCGGCTTTTTATTTTATTTGTTCAATCCATTAATCGTTTTTCTGGGCAAACACTTTAAAATCAGCCGAGGTTGGGCGATTGGCTTGATTTTCCTACTCTTTTTCGGCGGATTGATTGCGATTTTAGCATGGGTAATCCCGAATTTGATTTCACAGCTGACGCAGCTGATTGTCAATCTGCCTGATTTTGTGGCCTGGCTGCAGACGATGATCGGCAAATTGAATAACCGGTATCCATGGTTCGAACAGATCAATTTTCAGAAATACTTGAAGCAGATGAATCTGCAGCCCAGCAAGATTATCGGTAATTTATGGAATAATTTATCCGGCAACATTCCGGCGGTAATCGGTTCGGTGACTGGGACCGTTGCGAGTGCGGTGGTTGTTCCAATCATGCTGTTTTATATGTTAAAAGACGGCAATCGGATCATTCCGGATGTGCAGAAGTTTTTCCCGCAGAAATACCGGACGGATGTGGCCGATTTGCTCGATAAAATGAGCGATACGATTTCATCGTACATTGCGGGGCAGGCAATTGAGTGTTTGTTTGTCGGGTGTATGATGTTTGTCGGTTATATGATTATCGGGATGCCGTATGCGTTCCTGTTCGGATTTGTATCCGGTGTGGCAACGATGATTCCGTACATTGGCTCGTTTCTGGGCTTTTTGCCGGCGTTTATTGTGGCACTGACAATTTCGGTGCCGAAAGCCATTTTTGCGATTGTCGTCGTGGTCATCGTTCAGCAATTAGACGGTAATCTGGTTTATCCGAACGTCATCGGCCGGACGCTCAATATTCATCCGTTGACAATCGTGATTCTTTTGACGGTTGCGGGCAATGCGTGGGGGCTGTTCGGCGTCATTCTGGCAATCCCAGTTTATGCCGTTTTGAAAACGGTGGTTAGCTATCTTTATGATATTTATCAATTGCGGCAGCATGCCCGTAATGGCACACCACTCAAATCGTCGCACTTGACACCGCCCGATGATAAATTAGATCACCAGGGGAAGGAGTCGTAACCATGCCTTTCTTTGTGAGCGTTTGTCTGGGATTTGTGGTACTGACGCTGTTCGATACTTGGAAGCTGCCGGCGATGACCGGTTTGCTGACAAACGTTATTTTATTTGTGGTTTTCTACCTCTTGTTGGGTGGCACGACTGTCGCAGCCAGCTGGCGGGCTCACGTGATTTTAATGGCTTTCTTCTATATTATTCTGTTAATTGTGGTCAGTTTGAGCCGTTTGCGGCGGCGTAAGTA
Organism: Lactobacillus selangorensis; assembly: GCF_001437205.1. GTDB lineage: Bacteria > Bacillota > Bacilli > Lactobacillales > Lactobacillaceae > Paralactobacillus > Paralactobacillus selangorensis. The sequence goes on from NZ_JQAZ01000003.1 coordinate 121,243, forward strand.
ATTTTTAATGCTTGTCACTCGGCGGCGGGATTGCTATAATGAGTTTTACGATGAACTGCGTCTGCGGTTCATTTTATTTTATTGTGAAAGTGAGTTGATTGAGAGATGAAGCCTGACCCTGAAAGTGCGTTATGGGGACAGTTGATTTTGATTGTTATTTTAACGTTGGTGAATGCCTTCTTTGCGGCGGCGGAAATTGCGGTGGTGTCCTTGAATCGGACTCAGACCGAAGCCCAAGCCAAAGAGGGCAATAAAAAAGCACAGCGTTTGATGAAAATATTGGGCAATTCGAGTCATTTCTTAGCCACAATCCAAGTGGCGATTACGTTTGCCGGATTCTTATCATCGGCGAGTGCTGCGACAACTTTGGCAGGGTATTTGGAACCCTTATTCGGCAATGCAAGTTGGGGCCATGAAGCTGCTGTAGTCATCATCACGTTGATTTTATCGTATTTTTCCTTGGTTTTTGGAGAATTATACCCCAAGCAAGTTGCTCTCCAGAAAACGGAAGCCGTCGCTAAAGCGACTGTGGTTCCCGTTCAATGGGTGGGCGTTGTGTTACGTCCTTTTGTATGGCTCCTTTCAGTATCGACTAACTTTTTAATGAAGATCACGCCAATCAAATTCACTGAACAAAAGCCGGCGATGACTCGTGATGAAATGATTACAGTCATTGAATCCGGCAAAGATGCCGGTGTCTTAGACAAGGATGAATACGAAATGTTTGAGGGAATCATTACCCTCAATAAAAAAATGGCCCGTGAAGTCATGGTGCCACGTACAGATGCGTTTATGGTCGACCTGAATACAGATGATTCAACGAATATCGATACGATTTTAGGCCAGCGGTTCTCACGTATCCCGGTTTATAAAGGCGACAAAGACCAAGTCGTCGGCATTGTCCATATCCGCAATTTGCTTAAAAAAGCTCGTGAAACCGGCTTTGATAATCTGCATCTGGCCGATGTCATGCAGGAGCCGATGTTTGTGCCGGAAACGATTTACATCGATGACCTCCTGCTGGAAATGCGGAAATCGCAGCAGCAGATGGCAATCCTGCTGGATGAATACGGTGGGATTGTCGGACTGGCCACTATTGAAGACTTGGTCGAAGAAATTGTCGGTGAAATCGATGATGAAACCGACCAGGCCGAAACGCTGGTTCAGACGGTCGCTCACAATGAATATTTAGTCGCCGGCCATATGCCGCTCGACGAATTCAATGAGCAGTTCCACACCGATTTGCAGGCTGATGAAGTCGATACGATTGCCGGTTATATGCTGGCCAAACTGAGTGTGATTCCGTCGAATGGACAGCATTTGGAAGTCAAACTCGATAACGGCATTTGCCTGACGACCGGTCAGATGGCGGGTTCGCGACTGGTTAATTTGACCGTTCACCTGCCAGAAGCAGCGCCGGTTTCGGAAGCAACGACTGCCAATGAGTCCGAAGAGGTTCATGTTTAGGTGCGGTTATGCTAAAATAATGCTAGCGAATCACCAGAAGACAGAGGTTGAGCGCCGTTACTCAGCCTCTTTTTTAGTTTTGAAATGAAAGAGGAAGTTAAATGAAGCCAACTGAATTAAAAGATGCCGTCGATAAACGCCGCACCTTTGCGATTATTTCACATCCGGATGCTGGGAAAACAACAATCACGGAGCAAATGCTGCTTTATGGGGGCGTGATTCGAGAAGCCGGAACTGTTAAAGGAAAGAAATCAGGCCATTTTGCCAAATCAGACTGGATGGAAATCGAAAAGAAACGTGGGATTTCCGTGACCAGTTCGGTAATGCAGTTCGATTTCGAAGGCAAACGGGTCAACATTTTGGATACACCTGGGCATGAGGATTTCTCCGAAGATACTTACCGGACGCTGATGGCCGTCGATGCGGCTGTCATGGTCATCGATTCGGCCAAGGGAATTGAGGAGCAGACTAAGAAATTGTTCAAGGTCTGCAAGATGCGTGGCATCCCGATCTTCACCTTTATGAATAAACTGGATCGTGATGGGCGTGAACCCCTAGATTTGATTACGGAACTGGAAGAATTGCTGAATATCGAAGGCTACCCGATGAATTGGCCGATTGGCATGGGGAAGGGTCTGAAGGGACTCTATGATATTGCCAATCAGCGTGTCGAACTTTACCATCCATACAATGGCAAGACCTACTTGCCGCTGAATCCGGAAACGGGTGAAGTTGAAGGTGACAATCCATTGGCGGATGACTCGATTTACCAGCAGACGCTGGATGATGTCCAATTGTTAATGGAGGCCGGCAACAAGTTCGATCCTGAAAAGATTGCGCATGGAGACCAGACGCCGATTTTCTTCGGCAGTGCGTTGACCAACTTTGGGGTCAAAACGTTCTTGCAATCCTTCCTGAAGATGGCACCGGCACCGGAAGCACACAAAAATGAAGTCGATGATCATGAAATCGAACCGACAAACCCAGAATTTTCCGGTTTTGTCTTCAAGATTCAGGCCAATATGAACCCGAACCATCGGGACCGAATTGCTTTTGTCCGAATCTGTTCCGGCGAATTCGACAAAGGGATGGACGTCACCTTGCATCGCACCGGCAAACAGATGCGGCTCAATAATTCGACTGAGTTCATGGCCGACAGCCGTGAACAGGTTTCGACTGCTGTGGCCGGCGATATCATCGGGCTGTACGATACTGGGAATTTCCAAATCGGCGACTCGATTTACAGTGGCAAGCAGGATGCCGAATTACCACCCTTACCGCAGTTTACGCCTGAAGTTTTTGTTCGGGTGTCACCGAAAAACGTGATGAAGCAGAAGTCGTATCACAAGGGTATCCAGCAGCTGGTCCAAGAAGGGGCCGTTCAGCTGTATACGATGTATAACAGCGGCGATTACGTCTTAGGGGCCGTCGGACAATTGCAGTTCGAAGTCTTCCAGTTCCGGATGCTCAATGAATACAATTCCGAAGTTGTCATGACGCCGATTGGCCACCGTGTCGCTCGCTGGGTCGATCCTGAGCAGCTCGATCCGAATATGTCGAGTTCTCGGAATCTGCTGGTGAAGGATATTCATGGCGATCCGATGTTCTTATTTGAAAATGATTTTGCTTTGCGGTGGTTCACTGGCAAGTATCCCGATGTGAAACTGACTGCGAAACTTTAATGACAGTGCTACAAAAAAAGTCCTGCTGAAATAAAAATTTCAGCAGGACTTTTTGCGTAATTATTTAAACAAGCGGCGGCAATTCAACCAGGCAGTGTATAAACGTGTTTGAAGCTGCGGTTGGCTGTGGTTAAGTAGTCTTAATCCTCACCTGCAATTGCTCACGCTTTATGATTTGAGATATTTTCGTTCGACCCAGATGTGGTCGCCTAATTGGGCCCAAATACTGTTGTTGTCGAGCTGGACGATTTGATGAATCCGTAAGGGTCGGGGCAGATCTTGTGCTGGGAGAACGTCGCCGTAAGGAGCTGACCACAACGTTGGCTGATTCGCGACCCAATTCGTGAACGTCGACCGTTTTTGTCGTTTTTTAACTTGGTAATGGGGTTCCGGCAGTCGCGGCTGTGTGGGCGCAGTACGGTAGCTCTGGGTGTCGGCCGATTCGATCCACATGCTGCCCAGGTCGAACCAGAGCCGGTGGTCGAACCGGCAGCTGTGATAAACCCGCCATAATGTGCCGGCGTAGACTTTGGTCGGCAGTTTTGTTTCGGGCTGGCCAGGCTGGCGGAAAACAGGACTCGTTTTACGGATTTTGACCTGATAATCGTGGACGACCTGTTCATCCGGACCGATTTGATAATAAAAGGTAATCGGCTGAACGAAATCGCTGAAGTAACCGTTGGCCGGCCGAGTGACCCGGATTTCCTGATCGGCATACTGTTTCAGCGGATTGACCTGAAAGGCATCGCCGAAGTCGCCGAATAAGTATTGCGGCTGGTCAAGGAGGTTCCCATTCTGATCACGATGGGACAGGATGACCGGTGCCGCTGGTAAACGTGTATAGAAAAGGTAGATATCCTGTGGCTGATCAGCGGAAAGCGGTTTTTCTTTTAAAGTTTTGACCCAGACGTAGTGGGCGAGTTCCGGGATTGTCAGCTCAGCGCCGGCAAACACATGCTGGGTCTGAGGGGCGGCAATCGCAGCTCCGGAACGGGCGTCAAGCAGATGGAGGGTGAAAGCAGCCGTTTGCGGAACTGGCATCATCATTGTCGGTTGCGGCGCGGCAATGGTTGTTTCGGCCGTTTTCTGAGCCTGGATACGGCGTTTTTTAAATATTTTCCAGAAATTCATCTTATTCATTCCTTTAAGGGGTTCATTAGCCTCTATTTTAGCGCAAAATAAAAAAACGCGGCGAATGTTTTTGGGCATTCACCGTATTATTTTATTGCATGGTTTCAGGAACACTAATTTCAATTTCAGCTAATTTATTCCCCTGGATCACATTCATCTCTGTGTCCTTAGGAATCTTGAGCGCTCTGAGGACACCCTTGATTTCCTGGGGACGGATATTGCGTTGATCATTTTTGAGTAGAATTTCATCGTGCGTCGCCGCCCGTGTATAAACAACGGTCGTCGAGCCGAGGGAATAAACTTTGACATAGTTTGCATCGGTGTTGGTCAACTGCTGGTTCACTAAACGTGAATAACTGTTGGTAATATCGAATAGATGCATTTCTTTTCACCTCTCTCAAAAGCCCCTCCATTTATCTACTTACAGTATACGTTTCTTTTTATGAAAAGGCTACCAAAACGCGTGAGAAAACGAAAAAAGATGCTTTTTACTAACCGAATTTTAATTTTAGGGGCCCGACAGAAAAGACAGTTTCTTTTGTTCCGTCTGCCCAGTTTGCGGCTTGAACCGACACAAAAAACGCCATGCATTTCTGCATGGCGTTATATTTAGAAATTACTTATCGGTTTTCTTAGCTGAAGCAGCTGGCTTTTCAGCCTTCGGTGCTTCAGGTGCGGTAATCGTGATTTTGCCATCGGTAATCCGGGCTTCGAGCTTCTTGGCCTTCGGATGATCGAGGTAGTAATCAGCAACACGGTCTTCAATCTGTTCCTGAATGACACGGCGTAATGGCCGAGCGCCCATCGCAGGGTTGTAGCCGAGTTCGACTAACTTCTCCTTAACGGGTTCAGTGACATGAATCGTCAAGTTCTGATCCTTGATCGTTGCGTTGACATCGTCCAGCATCAAGCTGACGATCTTCATCAAGCTGTCCTTGGAAAGGGACTTGAATTCAATAATGTCATCGAAACGGTTCAGGAATTCAGGCTTGAAGTAATTCTGCAGCTGGTTGAGAACGGAATGCGACTTGCCAGAAGCAGTTGCACCGAATCCAACGTTGGCTTCAGAATCGCCTTGGCCGGCATTGGAAGTCATGATGATGATCGTATCCTTGAAGCTGACAGTCCGGCCTTGCGAGTCGGTCAGACGGCCATCATCGAGAATCTGCAGGAACATGTTCATGACATCAGGATGGGCCTTTTCAATTTCATCCAAGAGGATCAGGCTATAAGGATGCCGACGGACTTGTTCAGTCAATTGGCCGGCTTCTTCATAACCGACATAGCCAGGCGGCGACCCGATCAGTTTCGAGACGCTGAACTTTTCCATGTACTCAGACATATCAAACCGAATCATCGAGTCTTCGCTGCCAAACAGTTGTTTAGCGAGCTGCTTGGCCAGTTCAGTTTTCCCGACACCAGTTGGTCCGACAAACAGGAATGAACCAATCGGACGACCGGACTTGTTGAAGCCGATCCGATTCCGGCGAATCGAACGAGCCACTTTATCAACGGCTTCATTTTGACCGATGACGTGTTTTTCAAGGTCAGGGGCTAAATTCTTAAGCTGCTGCTGTTCGTTGGCCTTCATATCGCCGACAGGGATGCCCGTCTTTTCCTCAACGATTTTTTCCATATCGCCTTCGGTAACGGTCGGTGTTTCTTCATCAGCTTTTTGCTGATCAGACGACTTCATACCTTTCAGCTTGTTGACCTGGTCACGGTAGTAGGCTGCTTTTTCATAGTCTTCCTGCTTCAAAGCATCCTGCTTCTGTTTTTCGCCGTCTTCGATCTTGCTATCAAGGGTAGCTGGGTCGATGGCAGTAATCGTCAAGTTCTTGCGGGAACCAGCTTCATCGAGCAAATCGATGGCTTTATCCGGTAAATAACGATCCTGGATATAACGAGCTGAGAGGTTTGCGGCTGCATCAATGGCTTCTGGCGTGTACTTGACATGATGATAGTCTTCATACTTCTTTTCGATACCCTTCAAAATCTGAATGGTTTCGTCGACAGAAGGTTCATTGACCATAATCGGCTGTAAACGACGAGCTAACGCAGCATCCTTTTCAATCTCACGATATTCTTTTGAAGTCGTGGCACCAACCAGTTGGAGTTCGCCACGAGCGAGGGCCGGCTTCAAAACGTTACCGGCGTCCATACCGCCTTCAGCATTGCCGGCGCCCACGATTTCGTGGATTTCATCAATGAAGAGGATAATGTTTTTATTTTGTTTTAATTCATCAATCAATTGCTGCATCCGTTGTTCGAACTGGCCACGAATGCCGGTTCCTTGAACGAGGGAAACAACGTCTAAACGAATGACCTGACGGTTTTGCAGTTTAGCGGGCACATCGCCGTTTGCGATTTTCTGCGCCAAACCTTCAACGACCGCCGTCTTTCCGACACCAGCTTCACCAATCAGAACAGGATTGTTCTTGGTGCGCCGGTTCAGAATTTCGATGACCCGTTTGATTTCTTTATCACGTCCGATGACAGGATCGAGCTTGCCTTGTTTTGCCAAGTCAGTCATGTTGACACCGTATTGGCTCAACAAACTGCCGCCTTGGTTGCCATTCGGTCCGCGACCGCCACCATTGCCACCAGCTTGAGTCTGGGGACCCTGACTGAAGTTCTGCTGACCTTCAGGGGAGCCACCTTGACCCATTGCTCGGAAGATATCATCCAAACTCCCAAAGCCGAATGGATCATTCGGTGTCCCAGCATCACGCGGTGTTTGACCACCGTTATTCTGCTGCTGGTTCTTCAAGAGTTGGTAGCAATCTTGACATAAATCAATTTCCTGGCGCTTTCCATCGACATTCGTGTACAGATGGATTGTTGCCGGGTTCTTATGACAGTTTTGGCATAACATAGACTTACGTCACAACCTTCCATTAAAGATTAACTAAAATTACTGTGCAAAGAAGGTCAGAATTGTTTGACCAATGTTGACCTTAGCTTGTATTATACAACATCCATTTCGGAATGCAAGCGGGTTTGACAAGTTTTTGACTTTTTTTGACCATTGACTTGCACAGTCTTTTTAATTGGCTACAATGTTAGCATAAGTCCAAATGGGAAAAGAGGCAAAAATTTTGACCAGAGATTTTAAACAAGAGATGGATGACCTCCGGCATGGAAAAATAGATGAAATTAAAGTCGGGCACGATGAATTTATGGATTTTCAAAAAGTGTGGGTCAATTATGACCAACGCAAAGAAATCGTTGGTACGGCGCGCCGTAATGGAACCGTTATCTATCATTACGCTGAAAACGGAAACGTGTAAGCGATGCCTCCTAGTGAGGACGTGAAGAAAGCGGATTGATTTTAGTTGTTAAATGAAAAAAATAATGTTAATCTGTAAAGGTACAAGATTTCAATTAAAATTTAGTTACTTTCTACTAAAAGAGAGCAACCCTAATTAAAGGAGCATGATTTATAATGGAAAAACGCGATTTTCATATTGTAGCAGAAACAGGTATCCACGCACGTCCCGCAACACTCTTGGTTCAAACAGCCAGCAAGTATAACTCAGACATCAACTTGGAATACAAGGGCAAGTCAGTTAACTTGAAGTCCATCATGGGTGTTATGTCACTCGGTGTTGGCCAAGGTGCCGATGTTACTGTTACGGCTGACGGTGCTGATGAAGCAGATGCTATCAACGCAATTGCTGACACAATGAAAAAGGAAGGTTTAACTGAATAATGTCAAAAGAGCTGAAAGGAATTGCTGCCAGTAACGGGATTGCCGTTGCCCCAGCTTATTTGCTTGTTCAGCCTGATTTGTCATTTTCCAAAACAACCGTTTCCGATGTAGACGCAGAAGTTAAGCGCCTTCAGAAGGCAATTCAAGAGTCTACGGATGAATTAACAAAGATCAAGGACATCGCAACGAAGTCCTTGGGTGCCGAAGAAGCACAGGTTTTCGAAGCACATATCATGTTCTTATCCGATCCTGAATTTACTGGGGAAATGGAAAAGAAAATCAACGACGATCAGGTCAATGCTGAAGAAGCAGTTAAAGAAGTTGAAGATCATTACGTCGCTACATTCCAAGCCATGAAGGATAATGCCTACATGCAGGAACGTGCAGCTGATGTTCAGGATGTTTCCAAGCGTCTGCTCAGCCACTTGCTGAACAAGCCGCTTCCAAATCCTGCATTGATTGATAAAGAAGTCATCATCGTTGCACATGATCTGACTCCTAGTGATACGGCACAATTAAACAAGAAGTACGTCAAGGCTTTTGTAACGGATGTCGGCGGTCGGACTGCTCATTCCGCAATCATGGCGCGTTCTTTGGAAATTCCTGCCGTAGTTGGTACGAACACAATTACACAAGATGTTCAGGCTGATCAACGCTTAGTCGTTGATGGGACTGACGGTGATGTGGTCGTTGACCCAACTGATGCACAAGTCGATGATTTTAACAAGAAACAAGCTGCCTTTGAAAAGCAGAAGGCAGAATGGGCTAAACTGAAGGATGCACAATCCGTCACAGCTGATGGCAAGAAGGTCACAATTGGCGCTAACATCGGGACACCTAAAGATGTTCAAGGTGCAGTTGACAATGGGGCCGAAGCAATCGGTTTGTTCCGTTCTGAATTCTTGTACATGGATTCGTCCGAATTACCAAGCGAAGACGACCAGTTCAAGGCATACAAAGCTGTTACCGAAGGAATGAAGGGCAAACAAGTTGTTGTCCGGACCATGGATATTGGCGGGGATAAGAAGCTTCCTTACTTACCACTTCCAAAAGAAATGAACCCATTCTTAGGCTATCGTGCGATTCGGATTAGCTTGAGTCATCAAGATATCTTCCGGACCCAGTTACGGGCTTTGCTCCGTGCTTCTGCATACGGCAAGATTGCCATCATGTTCCCAATGATTGCGACTGTCCAAGAATTCCAAGAAGCAAAAGCAATCTTGGAAGATGAAAAGGATAAGCTGATCAAAGCGGGCACCAAAGTCGATGAAAACATCGAAGTTGGGATGATGATGGAAATTCCAGCTGCTGCTGTTTTGGCCGACAAGTTAGCGAAATACGCAGACTTCTTCAGTATTGGGACCAACGATTTGATTCAATACTCAATGGCTGCTGACCGTGGCAACGATGCTGTTTCCTACTTGTATCAACCAGACAATCCTTCCATCGTGCGCTTAGTCAAGAACATCATTAACTCGGCTCATAAGGAAGGCAAGTGGGTTGGTATGTGTGGTGAAGCCGCTGCTGATCCGAACTTAGTACCGATCTTAGTTGGCTTAGGCTTGGATGAATACTCAATGAGTGCGACATCCATCTTGCCAGTTCGTTCTGAAATCAAGACACTTGATTCCAAGAAGATGGCTGACTTGGCTAACAAAGTTGTGACTGAATCTGAAACAAGCGACCAAACCATTCAAATGGTGAAAGATGCTACTAAATAATAAGCGTGCATCAAAAGGCGGTTGATTCGCCTTAAGACACACATTTAAAAAGAGCAAGTTGAGCTTGCTCTTTTTTTGTGGTCAATTTTAACCTTTTTTTGACGCGTAACGCTGCGTTTTGACCGGCTAGAATGCCTTGTAAAGATATAGGGGGGAAATGACAATGGATTTATTTACAGCGTTAAAGGGGTACCGCAATTGGTTAGAACGCAATGCACTCGCACCGAATGCCCAAGTCTTATGGTTTCACATCCTGATGGTGGCCAACGAGGCATTCTGGCCGGAACACATTTCGATCCGAAATTCGGTACTCATGACGCGAACCAACATTCAATCTGAAAAAACACTGCAGCGCAACCGTGATGTGCTCGTCAATAAAGGCCTGATTAAGTATCATTCGGGCGGCAAACGCCAAGCGGGAATCTATGAACTGATTCCGTTTCCGACGGTGCCGACTACGGAGGGTGGTCAGCTGACTAACTAGGGTAGTTAGCCAATTAACCACGATAGTTAGTTTATTGAACGGTATCCGTCAGCATGCCGTCAAAAATGACCGTCAACGTGTCGCTAAAAATGGCGCTTAAATGACGGCTGAGGTGACGGCCCTTAATAAACAAGACGAAACAGCAGCAACCAGATACTAACTGGTCTGAGTCATCCAAATAACCCCTTTGTGGGGCTGCAGCCGCCACTGAGCGTTTTTGACCCTAATGCCCGGGTCAGGCCATTAAAATGAAAGGGAAGCATAATAGTTGCTTTTTATCGTTTACGGATGTAAACTATAATCAGAAATTAAGTTTACAGATGTAAACAAAGGAGCAGATGCGCAATGACAGCACAACTTGAGATCAGCGACGCCGAATGGGAAGTCATGCGGGTCGTTTGGACACTGGGATCCGCCAGCAGCCGCACGATGATTCAGGTCTTAGATGAAAAAATGGGCTGGAAACCAGCCACCGTTAAAACGCTACTAGGCCGTTTGGTCAAAAAAGGTTTTTTGAAGACTGCCAAGCAACAGCGGGCCTTCATTTATTCGGCGACGATTACGGAACAAGATGCGATGGACCACTCCAGCCTGTCGCTGTTCGACCACTTGTGCGACATGCATAAGGGCCGGACACTGAGCTACCTGGTCGATCACACGACCTTGAGTCAGGCCGATATTGCCCATTTACAAACACAGCTTGCTGAGAAGGCGAAAACCGCCCCTGAGGAGGTCGCCTGCAACTGCCTGCCCGGCGATCAGCGCTGTTTGATGGAAGAGGGGGATGCGAATGGCAAAGCAGAACATGAATGACATGGGCCATGGCGACATGCAGAACATGCACATGGACCACGGAAAAATGGATATGACACATGATTCAGGCCAGATGTCCGATATGATGAATATGGGCGGCCACATGATGCACATGGGCAATCTCAAGAAGAAATTCTGGATTAGTCTGATTGTAACGATTCCGATGCTGTTCCTGTCGCCGATGATGGGCAGCAAACCGCTGCTCAGTTTTCCCGGTGCCGATTGGATCAATCTGATTCTGGGTACGTTCCTGTTTTTCTATGGCGGGAAGCCGTTCATTCAGGGTGCCCGAATGGAAATGAAAGACCGCAAACCAGCGATGATGAGTCTGATTACACTGGGCATTTCCGTTTCGTACCTGTACAGTATTTATGCGTTTATCGAAAATAACTTTATCAATCCCAGCGGCCACATCATGGATTATATGTGGGAATTGGCGACTCTGATTGACATTATGCTGCTGGGGCATTGGCTTGAGATGCGCTCGATTTCAAACGCCGGCAGTGCCGTCAAAAAGATTGCCGAACTGCTGCCGGATACGGCCCATGTGGTCGGGACCGATGGGAAAATCACCGATGTTCCATTGAGTCAGCTTAAGAATGGCCAGTCCGTCGTAGTGAATGCTGGTGAAAAGATTCCCGCTGATGGGACGGTTACGGCTGGCTCCAGCGCTGTCAACGAATCACTGGTAACCGGTGAATCGAAAGCCGTTCCGAAAAAAGTTGCCGACAAGGTAATCGGCGGTTCGACCAACGGCGACGGTTCCTTGACCGTCAAGGTATCGGGAACAGGCAGCGACAGTTATTTGGCGCAAGTCTCCAAACTAGTCGCTGAATCGCAGAACCAGAAGTCGGATATTCAGGGTGTTGCCGATAAAGTTGCCAGCTGGTTGTTCTACTTCGCATTGGGCGCTGGTATCATTACGTTCTTCGTCTGGCTGCCGCTTGACGGGTTTGCCTATGCCTTGCAGCGAATGGTTACGGTGCTGGTGATTGCCTGCCCGCATGCTTTGGGATTAGCGATTCCATTGGTCATTGCTCGCAGCACATCACTGGGCGCCACCCATGGTTTGCTGGTCCGCAATCGCAATGCAATCGAAGAAGCCAAACAGATTACCTATGTGCTGATGGATAAAACCGGTACTTTGACCCAAGGCAATTTCAAGGTCAATGAAGTCACTGGTTTGAATGGGACCGATAAGAAGACAGCGTTGTCGATTATGGCAGCGCTGGAAAATCATTCCAGCCATCCATTGGCGATTGGTGTTCTGAAGGAAGCCCAAGCTGAGGATGTCGACATTCCCGTTGCTGAAAACGTCAATACGCTGAAAGGAATCGGCCTGACCGGGACGGTTCATCAGCATGAATATGCAATTGTTACGGCGAATTACTTGAAGCAGCACCACATCAAGTATGATGCCGAACAATTCGAACAGCTTGCCAGTGCTGGCAATTCGGTCAGCTACTTGATCTCTGACAATGAGGTCATTGGCTTAGTTGCGCAAGGCGATCAGATTAAGCCAGGGGCCCAGAATTTGGTCAAGACTCTGAAGCAGCATGACATTACGCCAGTGATGCTGACCGGGGATAATCAGGAAACGGCCGCTGGAGTTGCTAAGACACTCGGCATCACCGATTTCCATGCCGAATTATTGCCGGATGATAAGGAAAAGATTGTTGCCCAGTATCAGAGCCAGGGTAAGCATGTCATGATGGTCGGTGATGGGGTCAACGACGCACCGGCGCTGGCGAAGGCCAACATCGGGGTTGCCATTGGGGCCGGCACGGATGTCGCCATTGATTCTGCCGACGTCGTCCTGGTCCGCAGCGATCCAGCCGATATTCTCAACTTTATGAAGCTCGCCAAACGGACGAACAAAAAGATGATTCAGAATCTCTGGTGGGGTGCTGGCTACAACATCGTCGCCATTCCGCTGGCAGCCGGTGTCTTAGCGCCAATCGGCATCATCCTGAGTCCCGCTGTTGGGGCCGTTTTGATGGGTGCTTCGACGATTATCGTCGCCGCCAATGCCCTGACACTGAATATGAAGGGCACAGAATAAGCGTACACCCCAGTGCGTTTAGCCGCACTGGGAAAAAATGACGCTTTAAATGCAAAAATTGCATTTAAAGCGTCATTTTTCGTGCAAGAGACACTTATGCCACAGCCTTGTTTTTCATGATTCTACTTTGCCGACGAAATCGCCATTTTCATCGTTATAATAACTGAGCAGCGGGAAGAAAAGGGTGACGGTGGTGCCTTGGCCTTGAGTAGAGGCAATCGTCAGCTGGTGGCCGAGTTTGCGGCTCATCTGCTGGGCGAGATAGAGCCCCAAGCCAGTCGCCCGTTCATTGGACTGCCGGCCATTGCTGCCGGTGAAGCCTTTATCGAAGACACGGGGCAGGTCCTGCGGCGGAATCCCAATGCCGGTGTCGGCAATCGTAATCCAGTTGCCACGCTGCGCATGCTTGGTCGTAATCGTGATGGTGCCGCCTTTGGGCGTGTAACGCAAGCTATTGGACAGAATTTGTTCAAGGATAAATCGCAGCCATTTCTCGTCCGTCAGCAATTCAACATCAGGGCCGTTGACTTCGACGTGGATTTGTTTTTCGAAGAAATAGTTCATATTGTCCCGAATGAGGTCATTGATAATCGGCTTGGCCGGATATTCCTGGATGAGGTAATCCTTGGCAAAGTCGTTGAGCCGTGAATAGTACAGCACCTGTTCGACGTAGAAATTGATTTTCTGCAGTTCCAATTCGAACTGGGTAAATTTTTTATCGGGCAGGTCCTCTTCGACGGATTCAATCAGCAGGCGGGTTGCCGCTAAAGGCACTTTGATTTCGTGGACCCAGCTATCGATGAACTCCCGCTGGTCCTGCTGAGCGCTGATTTCGTTTTCGAGACTCTGCTGATGGGCCCGCAATAACTGGTCGACGTAGTCCTGAATCTGCTGCTGGGCATTCGAATTGGCTTCGTTAAGCGGCCAATTCAGCGCATCGTCTTGCGCCTGCTGCCGCTCGCTGATGGCACGGTACCAAGGCAGTTCGTGCCAATACAGCAGGCCCATAAAAATAAAGAAGAAAATCGACAGCAGTCCGTCCAGATAGAGCAGCGTCGCCAAATGAATCGTGTAGCTCGGTTCGAGCCACAAAATCAGGTTGAGCAGGACCAGACTGCCGAGCCAGAAAAAGAAATGGAAGGCGTGGTCCCGCAAATATGCAAAAAAGGTCATGGAATCATGTACCCCTGACCGACCTTGGTTTCGATGTAGTTGGGCAGGCCAGCTTGCGCAATTTTTTTGCGCAGCCGGTTGATGTTGACCGTCAAGGTGTTGTCATCAACGAAGCGTTCATCTTCCCACATCGTCCGCAGCAGTTTGTCCCGGCTGACGATTTTGCCGTGCTGCCGCATCAGAATTTGAAGCAATTTGTATTCATTTTTGGATAAATCAATCAGATTGTCGCCGACTTGGGCGGAGCCGTTCTGCAAGTTGAGCAGCAGGCCGTTGTGTTCCAGTGCCTCGTTGTTTTCGGCCACGTAATTATAGGTGCGCCGCAAAAGGGCATTGATCTTCGCCACCAGCACTTCCATTGAAAACGGCTTGTTGACGAAATCATCGCCGCCCATATTCATGGCCATCACCATGTCCATGTTGGTATTCCGGCTGGAAATGAAAATGACGGGCACTTTTGAAACGGCCCGAATTTTCTGCATCCAATAGAAACCATCATAAGTGGGCAGGTTGATATCGAGGAGGATCAGGTGCGGCTTGAGTTCCAGGAATTGATTGAACACATCACTAAAATCGGTGACTTTTTCCGGCTGCAGCTGCCATTTAGTTAAATTTTCGGCAATCAAATCGGCAATTGTCGGGTCATCTTCGACGATCATTACTTTAAACATAGTGCGGCTCCTTTCGTTGTTAAATCTTCTTTATCCTACTGATTTTTACTGAAAAAGACAACCATCTTTAGTCGGAGGACAAAGCGGATTTCATTTGCTATGATTAACCTGGATAAGTGGGGTGGAAAAATGGCTTTTGTAGAAGTCAAACAAGTTTCAAAGATTTACGGCCATCGTGCTAGCTTGGTGCATGCGTTGAACCAAGTATCGTTCACGATCGACAAAGGGGAATTTGTCGGCATCATGGGGCCATCTGGCGCTGGGAAAACAACGTTATTGAATGTGATGTCGACAATCGACCAGCCGTCCAGCGGCCAAGTGCTGCTGAATGGTGAAAATGTCAGCCGGCTGCATGACCAGCAATTGGCGGAATTCCGCCGCCAGCAGCTTGGCTTCATCTTTCAGGATTTTAATTTATTAGACGCTTTAACGGTGCGTGAAAATTTAATCCTGCCGCTGTCGCTCGATAAAACGGCCTATACTGTCATTCAGACGCGTCTGCAGCACATTGCCCAGATTCTGGGGCTCGAGCAGCTGCTGGACCGCTATCCGAACGAACTGTCGATTGGTCAAAAACAGCGGGTGGCTTGTGGACGGGCGATTATCACCGCTCCGGAACTGCTGTTTGCCGATGAGCCGACGGGGAGTCTGGATTCGAAGTCGGCGACGGAACTCTTACAGTACTTGAGTCAGCTGAACGACACCGATCAAACGACAATCATGATGGTGACCCATGATGCCTTCACGGCTAGTTACTGCAAACGTATCTTGTTCATCAAGGATGGCCAGATTTTTGCGGAATTGATTCGGCAGGGCGACCGCAAACAATTTTTCAATGATATTATCAATATGCAGGCAACGATCGGAGGCGGACGGATTGCTCGGTAAGATCGCTTTGAAGAGTGCTCGGGCTCGAATCCGGGATTATTCGTTCTTCGTTTTGACGACCTCACTGTCGATCATGCTCTACTTTGTGTTTACAGCGATGATTCACAATGCGGATTTGAAACGAGTCTTTGCCAAGATTGACCATCTTTATTTTGAAAACCTGCTCGAGTTTGCCAGTTTGACGCTGCTCTTATTCATGGTCTTTTTTCTATTCTATTCAAATGCTTTGTTCATTAAAAAACGGAAACGGGAATTCGGACTGTATAACTTGTTAGGCGTTTCGAAGCGTAATATCGGCCTGTTGTTTTTCAGTGAGAGTCTGGCCCTCGGTGTGATTGCCTTGGTAATCGGTTTGACGCTGGGAGTGCTCCTTTCGAAACTCTTTGCGATGCTGGTCCTGCGGATGATGCAGGTCCATGCCAACACCAACTTTCTGTTTTCGTGGATTGCCGTCCGTAAAACGGGGTTCGTTTTTTTAGGACTCTTTGTGCTTCTTGGTTTATTAAACGGCAGCCTGATTTATCGCTATCGGTTAGTCGACCTGTTTAAACCAAGTGAGGAGCTAAAAGGAATTGCCCGTCCGACTAAAGGGACGTATTTAGGGGCCATCCTCAGCATTCTGATGATTGCTACTGGGTATCTGATTTCTTATCAGACGGGGCCGACGATTCGGTTCAGTGCCGTGATTGGGCCTAATGCTTATTTATTGGGCATGGTGCCGCTGATTCTGCTGCTAGTGGTCCTTGGCACGTATGGCTTCTTCAAATTTTTTGTCGAGATTGTTTTACATCTTGCGCAGCGCTGGCGGCGATTTTATTATCATGGCATGCGGATTGTCGGCATTTCAAATCTAGTATATCGGGTCAAGCGGAATGCAAATGCTTTATGGCTCAGTACAATCCTGAGTGCCGTTACCATCACGGCAATCGGCAGTGCGTCGATGGTGTTCACCTATAATCAGGATCTGATCAAAGGGTATGCCCCGCAGGATGTAACGGCACTCAATGGACAGTACCAGCAGCTGCAGCAGCAGGCTCAGGCTGCCGCTGTCCCGCTGAAAGATGTGCATACGACCCAATTGAAAACGATGGGGGCCTCATTCAGCCTCCGCAGCCTGTTGAACCAGCACCAGGTGAATGAATCTGGAGCGGCGACGATTGTCAGCCAAAGTGCGTATAATCGCATCAACCGCCATCTGGCCAATTTCCATCCAGTGCATTTGAAGGGCAATCAGACGGTGGCTATTTTGGACTTTATTGCGATTTTCAAAGGCGATGCGCAGCGGCCCCGTAAACGGCGGCCGATTCCCGTCCGGCTGCGGCAGGCGAATCTGCCGACACTGCAGCTGATCGGCCTCAGCAATCAATTTCCATACGGCTATGGGGCCTTCTTCGGCAATGGTCTCGTGGTCAGCGATCAGTTGTTTGCACAGCTGCAGCCTGATTTTACCGATACGATTTATTCGGCCGACCTCGGCAAGAGTCCTAATAAGAGCAAACTGCTTAGCCGGCTCAATCAGCAGTCCGACCAGGCCGACCACAAAGAATATCTTCGTTCGAACGGAGCTGCCTTTAACCAGCGGACGTATCGAGTCGTGCCGGCAACACAGCTGAAAGAAAGCGAGCGGATTGGGTATAATGACCGGAGTACGTTATTGATTCAACGGCCGTTTGCACGTGACAGTCATGCCTCATTCGGCTTTTTGATGTATATTGTCATTTTACTGAGTTTGATTTTTATGCTCGCAACTGGCAGTATTATTATGTTGAAACAATTAACGGAAGCACAAGGCGAGATTGGCCAGTATCAGACATTGAAAAAAATCGGAGTGACTACACCGGAGATTCGGCACAGTCTGTATCAGCAATTGCTGCTCGTTTTCCTGCTGCCGATTCTGGTCGGAACGCTCCATGCTTACTTTGTAATTCATATGCTCAGTTTCTATTTGGATAATCCCAGCAGCACACTGGCTTATGTCATCTGCGGCTTGTATATCGTTGTCTACAGTGGTTTTTATCTGCTGACGGCGCGAGCCTATAATCGCATTGTCAACCGGCCGATCCGGACGCATTCCGTTTACTAATTTAAAAAGGGGATCTCGTTTTTATGAAATCTGCACAGTTCCGGCTTGAAGCCAGACAGGCGCTCAGAGGCAATTGGACCGCCATGGCTTTCTTGACGGCGATCGCATTGTTCGTGCGGACCGTCGGCGATTCATTGCTTGGGCAAATTTTCGGCACCCATTCGATGTCGTATTCCATTATCGATACTTTTCTCGAATATTTTGTTTACTTTGCATTCACGTATGCATTGTATTTTGCGGCGCTGCAAGTGATTCGCAAAACGAAAGTCGATTCGAATGCGACCTTATTGGTTGCTTTCAAAAAGCCGTATTATTCGGCGCTCGTTGTCATCAATTTGGTACAGGAACTGCTTCAGATTGCCATTTCATTTGTGATTCTGCTGCCATTTTCGGGCACGTTCGGCATTCAGCGTATCTTCAGCTTCAGCTGGAATAATCTGGATGGGCTCGAATCCTACTTGATGCAGGCATCGGAAGCACAGGCGGTGACAACAACCGTTTTTATGATTGCCGTTGCGTCGTTGGTAATTGCCATTCTGCAGTTATTGCTGACCGGCTTTTTCCAAATCTGGGTCCAAGTCAAAATGGAATATCCGCAGTATTCGCTAGGCGCTACGCTGACGCTGACCTTTTTCATCATGCGTAAGCACTGGCTCAATCTGCTGTGGCTCGAATTATCCTTTATCGGCTGGGATTTTGTCGGTCTGCTGACCTTGGGAATCGGATTCCTCTGGATTACGCCGTACAATGTTGTTTCGGTCACATACTTCTATGAGACCGTCAAGAGTGAACGTGTAATCACGATGAAGAAGAACTAATCAGAAATAAAGGACTCGCAAGCAAGTTGCGAGTCCTTTTTTGAACTTGTCCGGCCGCTTCTTTTTATAATGGAAATGGAAAGAGGTCGAGCGGAGATGAATAAGGGACGGTTAGAAGCATATACGGATGCAATCGTGGCCATTGTGGTCACAATTCTGGTGCTCGATTTCAAGGCGCCAGATCGGCCGGATATTCGGCTCGTCTGGGCTGATTGGAAGTCATTTCTAGTGTATATCGTCAGTTTTATCCTGATTTTTTCAACCTGGCTCGACCATCAGTTGCTGTTTCGACTATCGGAACGGCTGACACGAGGTGTGTTCTGGGCGAATGCCCTGTGGCTCTTCTTTTTATCGCTGATTCCATATGTGACTTCGTTTTCGGGCAAGTTTCCGAATTACGGCTGGGCATCAGTTCTCTATACGGCAGTGCTGTTTTGCTGGACAATCAGTTATATTTTATTAGCCCGGGAACTGGCCCATGCCAATCCGGACCAAGCAGCATTGATCAATAAAGTCGGGTTCAGGCAGCCTCGAGATTTTGCCATTTACGAAGGCTCGTTACTGGTCACACTCGTATTGGGCTACTTTATTCCCTGGCTGATTTGGTTTGTGCTGATTGGATTGAGCGGCTGGACGATTCTCTTTAATCGCGGCCTCCAACCAGTTGACAAGTTGAAATAAAATGTGTATTTTGTTATTTATTCGCAAAAATTAAAATTGAGGTGATGACGATGGCAGCAATTTATGTACGGCAAGCAACGCTGGCTGATTTACCAGCCATTATGGAATTGATTCAGGATGCTAAGGACCATTTAAAGAGTCAGGATGTCGACCAGTGGCAGAACGGCTATCCCGATGAGGCGGCGTTCCATGACGACATTGAACACGGCTTCAATTACGTTTTGATCAGCGATGGCAAAATTGCCGGGACAGCAACCTTGTTTCCAAGCCCTGATCCGTATTATGGGCAGATTGACCATGGTGCTTGGGCCGGCGATCCTGACGAAAAGTACGTCGTCATTCACCGGATTGCGATTAGTTCGCAGTTTCGGGGCCAGCACTTGTCGAAATTATTGATTTCCAATCTGATTTCGATTGCAGTGCTGCTAGGTTACCACGATATTCGAATCGATACCCATCCGGACAATAAAGGTATGCAGCATGTCATTACGACCAATGGCTTTATTTATCGGGGCTACATTTACATGTTCGAAGACAAACAACCACGCTATGCGTATCAGTTGGAGCTTTAAAAATTTAGATTTGCTTTTAAAAAACAGTTTTCATACCCACAATCGGATAGGAAAACTGTTTTTTTGCGTCCGTCCACTGGGTTCACAACAACGATTTATTCTGCTGCTGGTCGGTGTACGGATAGAAATGCACCTTGCCATCTTGATATTCGGCTAAATAGACGTTGCGGATGTGCTTGATGTGGGCGGCATGGAGCTCGTTTTTGAGCCATTTGCGGTCCTTGTCGATCAGTTCAAGGGCATCGGGATCGACAACACCGTCCGTGATGAGCGG
This sequence comes from Lactobacillus selangorensis, assembly GCF_001437205.1. Taxonomy (GTDB): domain Bacteria; phylum Bacillota; class Bacilli; order Lactobacillales; family Lactobacillaceae; genus Paralactobacillus; species Paralactobacillus selangorensis. The sequence goes on from NZ_JQAZ01000003.1 coordinate 141,475, forward strand.
ATAAATCAAGTTGCGCTCATTCGTGCGGATGATCGTCAGTTGGCCATTCTGCTCGATAATGGCCCGTTTGACATCCCGAAGGTCACGGACATCATTCATCCGTAGTTTGAGGACGACACTTTGCGCCGGCAGATTGGCTTTGAGACAATTGTCGACTAGCAGTTGGCCGTCTTTGACAAGCGTAATCGGGTCGCCATTCAGAAACTTTTTGAGGCGGTCGTTGTGAGCGGCCATGTAACGGGAAACGAGAATTAAGAGCGACCAAATCAGCAGCACGATCGTAAACTGGAAGAGGGTGATGTTGACGTTATAGACGACACCGCCGATGATGCTGCCGAGTACATAGTTTTGGATTTGGTCCATGGCTGAAGTTGGCGCCAAGTTATCCTTGCCAGTCAGGTTGATTGAAATGATGATGAACAGGAAACTGATTGCTAAACGGACTAAAATATTTAAATAATGCATCACGATTTTCCTTCCTCAATGTGAAAGCGGGGGTGAATGAGCGTTGTTTGGGCGAGAATAAATTTTTGTGGGTGGCTGGTGTCGCCAATCAGGAGCAGGTAGTTATCATGATGACGCCCATCATGGAGAAGCAGCTGTGAACGGGGCTCAGCGGCGCTCAGGCTGAGTTCAGTCGGCGAGCAGTGTAATTGGCGGGCGGCTTTTTGAAGCAACTGAACGGCCTGCTGCTGCCTCTGACGAGCTTGGTAACGATCATTGAGGCGGCTGACTTGGATCGCTGCTAGTAAAAGCACAATCACAACGGCGATAATGTCGAGCTGGCGGTAGCGTTCCCGGCCGTGACCATGCATTCGGTATAATAAACCGAACAGAATGAGCACCAGCGTTGCCAGCACGATGCCGACGAGCCACCAGTTCGGATGCGGCAGCTCCTGCAAGTAACGGTAGCTATATAATTTCATGAGCGTCTCCTTTCACACACACGATAGCCCTTTTTTAAAAAAAGCGAAAAAAAACACACCCGCAATGGATGTGCAAAAAGCAATTTAAGCTTCTTCAGGAGCTGGCTGATCGTATTCGGATGGTGAAACGATTCGATAAGTCGTTTCGTGGTAACCTTGTGTGTCAGCGCTGCGAGCGACAAAGTCGGCCAGCGGTGCAAATTCTTTGGATTGTTTCCAATCATAGAAATCGGCATCGTTATCCCAGCAAGTGACTACGACGAACTGAATCCGGGCATCCTGTTTCTGCATTAAGTAAGTCTGGTTTAACCCATAGATATTGGCGCAGTTGCCCAAGACCTTGTTCGCCGTTGCAAAAAAGACTTTTGTGTCGTCGGCCGACAAGTTGAAATACATAAAGTGGACCATGCCGCTGATTCCAGCACCATCATACTGGTGCAGGACCCGATAAATAAGTGGCATTGCAAAAATACCGTTTTTATCGCTGGCATCGACCAATTGATAATCAGCGGTTGGAGAGCCGGGCTGTAAGAGGGTCAAAGTACGATCAGTATGGTGTCTGATGAAGGTCACTAAGAAATCCTTAGATCCAAGAATCGTACGAACTGTTTGTGCCATAATACTTCCTCCTTATTCTGAACATCAAAATGCTTCCGCCTTCATTATACAGTCTGTTCTTTTAAAAAGCGCGCCTTGACTTTACAAAAAGCTTTCTAAAACACGATTTTCGGCTTACACTGGAGAAAATAGGAGGTCTTGACAATGAAAGTCACAGTTTTAGGTTATCTCGGCGGATATCCCGCTGATAATATCGGGACGAGTGCTTACTTATTAGAATCAGGTTCGTACCATTTACTATTGGATTGCGGAAGCGGCGCACTCCTGAATTTGCAGCACGTTTTGGATCCGCTGCAATTGGATGCCGTTATCCTGTCGCATTACCATCATGATCACACCGCTGATGTTGGTGTGCTGCAGTATTATTGGCAGCTGCGGCAGGGGGATAAAAAAGAACCAGTCCTGCCGATCTACGGCAGCAGCCAGGATCCGCTCAACTTTGCCAGTTTGACGATGCAGGGAATCACACAAGGAAAAGCCTACGATCCTGATGCGACATTGCAGCTGGGACCGTTCAAAATCAATTTCCTGCGGACGGTTCATCCGGTTCCAGCGTATGCAATGCGCATTGAGGAGCAGGAAACCGGCAAAACGCTGGTCTTCACCGCCGATACGGCTTTCTTCGACGGATTAGTCCCATTCAGCAAATATGCCGATTTGCTGATGGCCGATACCAACTTCCTGGCCGACAAACCCGGCAAAATCTGGCACATGACGTCCGCTCAGTCAGGCGAACTGGCTCGTCGGGCCCAAGTCGGCAAATTATTGCTGACCCATCTGCCGCAGCAGCTTGATTTACAAGTTTTGCTGGATCAAGCTCGGACAGCAGCTGGCAACGTACCGACAAAATTGGCGTCGTTGGGGCAAACAATCCAAGTTTAAAAATAAAAAGGGGATTATCTTCATAAATTATGGAAATTATATTTAAACTCAATATTTGCGCGCACTTTTTTTCAATATTTAAAAAATAATTTTTACGAAGTTGGTTGCTGGGGTATTTCCCGATTCGTTATAATATATTTGTAAGTTGATTGATGGCTCTCAAACAAAGCTACTAAGTTGATTTGATATTTGTAAAGGAGCGAGAAAAATGGTTACATTGTATACATCCCCCAGTTGTACATCTTGTCGTAAAGCACGTGCTTGGTTCAAAGCACATGACATTCCATTTCAGGAACGTAATATTTTTTCAGAACCGCTCACCAAAAATGAGATTAAGAATATTTTACGGATGACTGAAAATGGGACTGAAGAAATTATTTCGACACGTTCAAAGGCATTCCAAGAATTAAATGTTGACTTAGATGATCTCTCCCTCGATGATCTCTTTGATTTAATTCAGAAGACACCTGGATTGCTGCGCCGTCCCATTATTATGGATGATAAGCGTCTGCAAGTCGGCTACAATGAAGACGAAATCCGTCGGTTCTTACCACGTGAGGTTCGTGCTTTGGAGTTGCAGCAGGCTCAGTTAATGACCGGCTTTTAATGAAGCTAAACAAGCATCGAATATTTTCCGTTTGGAAATGACGGTACACCCTACTTAGGAATCGGACCCCCTCCGATTCCTTTTTTTGCTCATTTTGCCGAGCCATAGAAAAAACTTTACAAGCCGTTAATTACTAGTACAATACTACTAAGAAGCCCGTTTGAAATCTGGCTGAAATGAGGTGTCGGATAAATGGAAATGGAAAGAATCAACGACAATACTATCCGCGTGATCCTTGGCAACGAGGACCTGGCCGAACGGGGCATCACCGTCTTAGACTTGCTGGGCAACAGTAGTGAAATTGAAAGTTTCTTTTACAGCATTTTAGAAGAAGTCGATAAAGACCACATGTTTAAATCGAGTGATGCAGTCACGTTTCAGGTCATGCCGAGCCAAAGCGGCTTGGAACTTTTGATCAGCAAGAATCTGCCAGGTGCGGCGAAGAATTCGGATTCTGATTCCGCAGCAGATGACAGTCAGGATGCTGATCAGAGCCATCCGGATGGCGATGCGATTTCGGAAGCATTGCGGAAACGGTTATTGCAGACGGATGATCCGGCGACGGAAGAAAATGCTGCCGATTATGAGAATTATCTGCAGGATCCGGATACCCCGACACGGGAAGTGGTTTTGAAGCTGGCCGACTTCGAAGACGTCATTGCGTTAGCGAAGATTTTGCGTCCGGCTGGTGCCATTTCGGATCTATATCGTTATCAGAATGCCTTTTACCTGCATTTGATTTTCTTTGTGGACGAAACGCCGAAGAATGTGATTTCGGACGACCTAGCCGTTGCCTATGAATATGCGCAGAAAACGAAGGTCACGCCGGATGTACTGGCCGAACATGGTCAGATACTCATGGAAAAGACCGCTTTGGAATTGACACGTTATTATTTCAAATAAAAAAAGACTGAAATCGAAAGGTTTCAGTCTTTTTTTTGCGTAATTTTAGAGGGAGGAGGCGATTGACCATGCAATATGCTTATGATCAAGCAGGACAATTACAGATTTTGCCATTGAAAGCAGGTGTCACAGGACCGTTTTACTGTCCCGATTGTCACGGCCGCTTATCTTTGCGCAACGGCGGGGCCCGCAAACGAGCTTATTTTGCCCATCAGCAGCAATGTACCAAAGAAGGTGGCGAAAGCGACTGGCATCAAGCTGGCAAGACCTTGCTGACACAATTTTGCGGCCAAGCAGGACTGCGATGCGAACAAGAGGCGTATCTGGATGAGGTCCAGCAGCGGGCCGATGTCTTCGTTCCGAATCGGAATCTAGTGCTGGAATATCAATGCAGTCCGCTTGCAGCAGCCGAATTGCAGACCCGAACGGAAGGTTATGGGGAGATTGGCCTGGAGGTGGCCTGGTTATTGGGACCTCGTTATCGATTGGGACGGACATTGACGCCGGCTCAGCAGCAGTTTTTGCATTATCGGCCGGAATGGGGCTTTTACTTGCTGTTTCTTGAGCCAGAACAGGAATGCGTGCGTTTATACCATCATATTCGCAAGGCAGATTTTAGACGAACGTTTTATCAAATGACCAGCTGGACACTGCATCAGGAAAATCCTTGGAACGGCGGCCTTTTTGTGCGGCAAATGCCGCAGCTGACGATTGCACAGCAGGCCGGCCGCGTCGACCGGGCACTCCATTATCCGCATAACCGGCTGGTGGGCCTGCAGCAGTGGTGCTATCAGCAGGGCTATGATCTGCGCCAGGCGCCGGCCATTTGTTACGAACCGACGGCGGTTCCGCCCTGCCAGCAGGTGACTCAATTTGAGATCAATATCCGGCTGCTGATTCAGCTCAGCGAATGGCCGCAGTTTACGACCAAACAGGTTCTTCAGCTCGATCAAAGCGAATGGCACGCCGAAATGCCGCTGCTGCCGCCGAGTTACTGGCGCAACTGGCCGCTGTCCCATTTTTTGCAGCGGCTCGTGGACAGTGGCGCATTGCTGCAATCCGGCGAACATTACAAGTGGGATCGTCTGCCGGAATGGTCCGATAAAACGCCCACAAAAAAAACCGTCCTGCCGGGCGGCTGAAAAAAGGATTATTTTTATTAAAGAACTCGCAATTGAGCTGGGTTTAATTGATTGATCTCGGAGTGACGCTTTAAGATCTGGCGTGGCGAATCCGCTTGATTCAGACAAATGTCACGCATCAATGGGTAAGAATCACAGTTTTCAACCAGGAGTCCATATTCGCTTGCTGGTTTAGCATAATTGAAGACTACCGCAGATGGTGCTTGCGTAATCTTCATTTCACAGCTCAGCTGCTGGTCTTTTTCGAAGGCCTGCTTTGCTAGGTCGCTCTGCCGATCTTCCAGGAACATATCACGGTCTAATTTGACCTGCTTGGCTAATTCTTTGACTAAGGCATCGTTATAAGTTTTTCCTTGTTCGGTTAACGCTTCTTGGAGCGCCATTAAATACTGGCGTCCCTTTTTGTTGCCTTGGAATGAAGCGGCCTTGATATCGAGGATAGCGCGATACATCAGCTGGAACGTCCGATTATGCTGTTCCAGATCATGGATATCCATGCTGCGGCCGATCATATCGTTATTCACGACCTTCAAGTTTAAGGTCGGCATAAAGCGATAATGAATTTTTTCGTCTGATTCAGACACGATTTTTAATAACGTCCGTTCAGCGTCGAGACACCGGCGGCCGATCGGATCGATAAATAAGAAAATTTCTAGCACGTTGTTTCCCCCATTACGATACTAAAATTTTTGTTTTTGTAAGTTGTAAGTGATTGATTGAATGATAAAAAATAGTTATTTTCTATAAGGTCTAACATAACAGATTTTGAACTTTTTTCAAATGATTAGTTTCAGTTTTGAAAAAAATTTAACTTTTATGCTGGATGGCACGCTGGACCTTATTGATAATTGGCTGTTTGGCAATCTGAAACTTTTTCAAGATTGTTTGAAAAGCCAGTGTTTCGTTTTGAAAATCGTGTACTTCCATTTCAAGCTCATAATCGGCATCGCCGTCCGGATAATCAGTTTGGTCGAGTGTCAATAATCCTTCTGGCAAAGAACAAAGGTAGCGAGTCGTCGTTGCCTGACCGATCAGCCGCAGCTGGTGAGGCTGGACGTCGATCGTTGCTAATTTTGTGGCGACCTGGCTAGGGGCCAGGATTTGCTGCCGACGAACCAGCTGCTGCGCTTGTGGGACGGAGAGGGGATCTGTTGTTTCCAACAAAGTCCGTCCGGGTCCTGACTGGGGCGTTTTTAACGTTTGCTCGGCGTGATCCGCAAAGAGACGGATGCGCAGTCCCCAATGGTGCTGTACCAATGCCTGATTGGCCGTATCAAAATAATTATTCTGCTGTTGGAAGGGTGCCTGGAATGGATATGCCTGCCGGACTGCCTGGAATTGTGCTGCAGTGAGCAAGTTCTTAAATTCTCGTTCCGTTGATTGCATACCAATTATCGCCCCCATTCACGTTCAGCTTATCATATATTGAGAGAGGTGCAACTAGTTTGCTTGTTTGTTTTGAAAAAAAAATATGCTAAGATAAAATGCGAATGTCTTCTATAATAGAAGCATAGAATAATCGTGTATGGATCATAAAAGGAGAAGCGCAAACATGGATCTAGATTGGGAAACCTTTTTTATGCCTTATCAGCAGGCGGTCAATGAATTAAAGATCAAGCTGCGCGGCATGCGTAAGCAATACTTGCAGGCGAGCGAACATTCGCCGATCGAATTCGTGACCGGCCGGGTCAAGCCCAAAGATAGCATTATTGAAAAAATGCACCGGCGCTATATCTCACCCGAATTATTGGAACAAGATATGCAGGATATCGCCGGTCTGCGGATCATGTGTCAATTTGTGGAAGACATTTATGATGTCGTCGATCTGCTGCACCAGCGGACCGATATGAAAATTATTGAGGAACGGGATTACATCACGAATGTGAAGCCGAGCGGCTATCGTTCGTATCATGTGGTGATCGAATATCCGGTTCAAATGATCCATGGTGAAAAGAAAATCTTAGCCGAAATTCAAATCCGCACTTTGGCGATGAATTTTTGGGCAACGATTGAACATTCTTTGAATTACAAGTATCAGGGGGAATTTCCTGAGGAATTAAATGAACGTTTAAAACGGGCGGCCAAAGCTTCCTTTATGCTCGATACCGAAATGTCGGATATTCGGGAAGAAATTCAGGAAGCCCAGCATTTATTCTCGTATGGACGTGGGCAGAAGCTGACTGATGATCAGAAAAAACAGGCCGGTCAGCATCAGGATGAAACGGAACATCAAGAGGGGGATCAGCATGAGAATCGCGATCTTTAATAATGAAAGTGCTCAGTCGCAGCGAACGACTCGGTTTTTACGGCAGGAAATTCTGGATGCCGGGTTTGAAATCAATGATTTTCATCCCGATATCGTCATTACGGTTGGTGGCGACGGGACCCTTTTGAGTGCCTTTCATCGTTATTCGGCTCAATTAGATCATGTCCGCTTCATCGGGGTTCACACCGGTCACTTGGGATTCTATACCGATTGGCGGGATTACGAAATCGGCGATCTGGTCACTGCGCTTAAGCAGGATTCTGGCGAAAGCGTCAAGTATCCATTGCTGGATGTCGAAGTGACCTATGCCGATACCACCGAACACGGCCACTTTCTATCTCTAAATGAATCGACGCTGAAACGGTTGGCAGCTACTTTACGAACGGATGTCTACATTAAAGACAACTTCTTCGAAAGCTTTCGGGGCGATGGGCTGTGTATCAGCACGCCGACTGGTTCGACGGCTTACAGCAAGTCGATCGGCGGGGCCGTTTTGCATCCCAGCTTAGAGGCACTCCAACTAACGGAAATTGCGTCGATCAACAACCGGGTCTTCCGAACATTGTCGTCTCCGATTGTCATTCCCAAGACGGAATGGATTACTTTAAAACCGGCCATTGCCGATGATTATGTCATGACCGTCGATCAGTTTTCGACCAATGACCGGCCGATTGTGCAGATTCGATATCGAATTGCCGATGAAAAAATCCAATTTGCCCGTTATCGGCATACTCATTTCTGGAATCGTGTCAAAGGGGCCTTTATCAGTTCCGATACGGACGAAAAATGAAATACCAGTGGCGTTTCGAAGCCAAAGAACCGGAACCGCTGAAACGATTTTTAACCCAAAATGGGATTTCCAAGCGGCAGCTGGCACGCATGAAATTTGCCGGCGGAATGATTTTTGTCGGGCATCATCAGCGGCATGTGCAATTTATTCTGCATCGGGGCGACTTGGTGACGGTGTTCACCGCACCGGAACAAGCCGCCGTTTCAGTGCGGCCCTCAAAACAGCCGGTCACAGTTGCTTATGAAGATGATGAATATTTAGTCGTCGATAAACCGCCGTATGTGGCGTCGCTGCCAGCGGCTAATCATCCGGACGATACGATGGCCAATCGGGTCCGTTATTATTTGGAGCATGAACACGCCGAAAGCGATGCGGTGCATATTGTGACTCGTTTGGATCGGGATACAAGCGGCCTGATGCTGTTTGCTAAAAGCAGCTGGGCGCATGCACGTGTTGATAAAGAATTGCACCAGCACACAGTGCAGAAGACCTATCTGGCGATTGTCAGCCACAATTTTATCGGTCAGCCGCAGCATGGCAATATCAAAGCGCCGCTTGCGCCGTCACCAGAATTTTATATGCGGCGAGTGGTTGATCCTAACGGTAAAAAGGCGTGGACAGAGTATACCGTGCTGGAGAATTTTGCCGATGCGGCGGTCGTTGAAGTCCAGCTGCATACGGGTCGGACCCATCAGATTCGCGCACATTTTGCTTCGATCGGGCACCCGCTGCTTGGCGATTCATTATATGGCGGCCCGCTTGGTTATGGGTTAAAACGGCAAGCTTTGCATTGCTGGCGGCTGGCGTTTGAACAGCCGTTTTCGCAGACTGATTTGCGGCTTGAGAGTCCTTTGCCGGCTGATTTGAAACAAGTCTGGTCTGAGTTGCGGAGGAATGAAAATGGAATACACATGGACAAAAACAACGACGGCACCGCTTAAGGTCAAACGCTTTTTGATTGACTGCGGCTTGAGTCACCGCCTCATCTCAGCCATGAAGAAGGGGGCGGGACAGTTTCTCGTCAATGGCAAATTGGCGACAACTGCGACTGAGCTCAAGCAGGGAGATCAGGTGACGGTGCGGCTGGATGCGGAACCGGCCGATCCGGCTGTGGCCGTCAGTACAGCGCCGCTGAACATTCTGTTTGAAGATCAGAACTGGCTGGTGGTCGATAAACCAGCTGGATTGACGACGATTCCTGGGCCAACCAATTCGACCGACACGCTCGTCAACCGGGTCAAAGGCCACTTGCTCGCTGAACAGGCCGATGATTTGCGGCCGCACATTATTTTGCGGCTCGACCGGTTTACTTCGGGAGTCGTTCTGATTGCCAAAAACCGGCTCGCTCAAAGTCTGATTGCGCCAGCTGTCGAAGGGCACCAGCTGGATAAACGCTACATTGCAATTGCATCCGGTCGCGTTACGCCGCAGCATGGCAATTTTACCGGCCCAATTGGACGGGTCGGCACGACGCCGCAGCGAGAGGTTCGTGCCGATGGAAAACCGGCGCATACCGAATATTGGTGCCGTGAAACGACTGATAAATGGACACTCGCTGATGTCAAACTATATACGGGCCGGACCCATCAGATTCGGGTGCATTTTGCCGTTGCGGGGCACCCATTGCTAGGCGATGAACTTTATGGCGGCCCCATGGACTTGATTCAGCGTCAGGCGCTCCATGCTTCGTTTTTAAAATTCAGCGATCCGTTTACACATGAAAAGCTGACCTTTGAAGCACCTTTGCCAGCAGATATGCAGCACGTTTTACAACTTAAATGAAAATAGCTTCTTAAATGCAAAAATTTTGCATTTAAGAAGCTATTTTTGTGCAAAAAGGGACTTACGGCATGCCTTTTTGATTATTTCGTTAAATCGCCGACAATCTTAGTGCCATGAGCCTCAGAAACACCAAGCTCATTGGTAATGTGGGTCACATTTTCATCGGTAACTCCGCCGCCTGGCAAGATTGTAATCTTCCCGTCTGCTGCGGTGATAAATTCCTTGAGTCGCTCGACGTTTAAGGGTTCTGACAAGGGGGCGCCATGCGTCAAAATCCGGTCGACATGGTGTTCAATCAACCAGTTAATAGCACCAGCTTGTTTGTCAGCCGGAATGGCATCGAAAGCCATGTGGAAGACGACTTCCATGCCGCCAGCGGCACCAATAAATTCACGCATGGCATCTTCATCGACCAAACCATCAGGAGTCAGTGCACCGACGACGATCCCGTCAGCGCCTTGTGCCTGTGCTTCAAAAATGTCGGCTTCCATGATTTTGATTTCGGTATCATTGTAAATAAAGTTGCCGCCACGGGGCCGAATCATGACCATGACTGAGGCACCTTTTTCATGGACATAACGAGTTGTTTCGGCAATCACCCCTTTGCTGGGCGTCGTTCCGCCGACAGCAAGGTTATCGTTCAGTTCGATGCGTTGGACACCTTTAGCCAAAGCTTTCGGAACGTTGGTAAAATTTTCAACAGCTGCTTCTTTAATAATCATTTCAAAACCTCCCGTAAATAAATCTGATTAAACTTATGATACGCAAAAAAACGACCTTCCACAAGCAAATTGCAGAAGGTCGTCGCTAAATTCTATTTTCTAAACGTGGTTACACTTTTTGGGATTAGAAGAACATCATTGCCAGCACAAGAATCCCAAGGATGATTCGGTACCAGCCGAAGACTTTGAAATCGTGGTTCTGGATGTACTTCATCAAGAACTTGATGGCGATGATTGAAACAACGAAGGAAACGACCATCCCGATAATCAAAATTGAAAGCTGATCGCCGGTGAAGGTTTTCCCTTTTAAGAAATAACCGCCGATTTTGAGGATGCTGACCCCGAACATCGTCGGAATCGCCATGAAGAAGGAAAATTCTGTGGCGACATACCGTGAGCAGCCAATGATAATCGCACCTAAGATTGTGGCTCCAGAACGAGAAGTCCCTGGCACGATTGAGAGGGCCTGAAAGCAGCCGATGATGAAGGTAATTTTGATTGGTAATGTATTCAGGTCGGTATAACGAGGCGACAGTTTATCATTATGATTTTCGACGATAATGAATAAGATACCATATAAAATCAGCATGCTGGCGACCACGTAATTGTTCATCAGATGGGTATCCATCCAATCATTCAGCGGCAGTCCGATGATGACGGACGGAATGACAGCGATGATGACCTTGCCCCATAAGGACCACGTCTGCTTCTGCTGCAGCTTTGATTTGCGTGGCGAGAATGGATTTAACTTATGGAAATAGAGGACACAGACGGCCAAAATGGCGCCTAATTGAATGACGTAGTTGAACATGTCCATATAATCTTTGGATTCGGCCATGTTCAAGACGCTGCCGGCCAAGACTAAATGGCCGGTGGAACTGATCGGCAGCCATTCAGTAATCCCCTCGATGATACCTAATACAATGGCTTTGATGATATTCGCCACAAGAAAACAACCCCTTTTTGAAATGATTTCATTTCTAAGTATAGTAAATTTTCAGACAAATAGCGATAAAATAGCGATTCTTCAGAAATGTTTAAGAAAGGGGCGTATGGCGGCGGTCGGGCTGGTGCAAATTTTCAGAAAAAATGAAGCGGTATGTGCAGGGAAACTTGGGCGCAAAAAAACGCACACCCAGCGGCATGCGTTTCAAAAGCAAAATTTAGGCTAAGAAGTAGACACAAGTACCTTCCGGATCCGGAACATCTTTCTGAATCATGGTCAGCATCCCAGTTTCGGGATTACGGCGATAGAGGGTCAAATTGTCTGATTTCTGGTTGGCGGCTACGACATACTTCTCAGTTGGATCGAGATTGAAGTCACGTGGAAAGTCGCCTTCAGTACTGATGCGCTGAATTATACGGACACGCTGCCGATCGTCAGCTACTTTTAAAGTGACGATTGAATTGTGGCCCCGGTTGGAGGCATACACGAAGCAGCCGTCGCTTGAGACACGGACGGCGGCGCTGCCGTTATAAGTCGTCCAATCGTCCGGAATCAAAGAAATCGTCTGCAAGTGTGTAAAACTGGCCGTTTGCGGATCATACTTCAAAACCGATAATTGGCTGGCTAATTCACCGATGAGATAGGCGATCGATGAATCTTGCGGATTGAAGGCGATGTGGCGGGGTCCAAATCCGGGTTCGGTCTGATAAGTAGCGACTAAAGTCAGCTGACCATGGGCGTCGACGTCGTAAGTCGTGACTTCATCCATGCCTAAGTCGCAAACGACCAGGCGGTTTTCAGGCGTTAGGTCGGCATAATGAACGTGAGCCGCATCCTGTTCAGGCTTCGGGCCTTTGCCGGTGTGCTGGACAATATCGGCCAGCTTCAGACGGCCGTCGTCTTCGATTTGATAGACGAGCACTTGGCCAGTATGATAATTGGCCGCATAGACGAGCTGACGAGCTTCATCCAGACTGACATAAGCAGGCGGCGAACCGGCACCCATGACGTCATTCAAAAGACTTGGGGTTGGTTCCATCCGATAGGAAGCAACACCGCCCTGATCGCCTTTTTGAGCGATCGTGTATAGATTTTTCTGCGCTGAAACAGCTAAATAAGTAGGATTATCAACATGCACATACGGCTGCGGTTGGCTGAGCTGGCCACGCTCCGTATCCAAGCTGGCTTTGTAGATGCCTTTGCTGGTTTGGCGTGTGTAACCTCCGATCAAGAATTCTTCTTGCATCGCTCTAAAACTTCCCTTCTAAAAGTGAATCATCTGTTCGAGTATAGCAGAAAGCGGATTGAAATGTAAGCGCTAATTCCTGATATGGTACAATAGGCAATAGATCAATCGGATCACATTCAGAGGAGGAATTTGAATCATGACAGAAATTACGAGTCGGGTGACCGCTGTAGGCCCACAAGCTTTCAGCGGCGAGGCACCATTGATTATTTTATTTGACAATTCGGCCACTGCCGCTTTGAAAGAGGTCGCTGTGATTCAGCAGTTTGACGGTGATAGCGAAAAAAACGTGCAGCTGCAGGTTGGTGATCAGCTGACGTTGAAAGGGCAGGTCTATCCGATTGTTTGGATGGGTAGTTTGGTCAATGCTAACTTGGAATCAATCGGCCATGCGACCCTCGTTTTCCAAGCTGCCCCGATCGAATCCGATCAGGCGCTGCAAAACGGGATTTATTTAGGTGCCGGTCCCTTGCCAACCTTGCAAGTCGATGATAAGATCACATATACGCATCTTGACTAGGAGGGATTGCAATCGAAAAACAGTCAAAATCAAGTCCGTTTTCGTGGTTCTTCAAATGGTTTCTCAATAATAAACTGACGATCGTCCTGTTAAATACATTATTGGTACTGATTGTCTTATTTCTGATTAAAAAGGTGGCGTGGATTTTCACACCGCTGACGGATGCCGTCAATGCAGTCGAGCTGCCGGTTATTATTGCCGCTGTCCTGTATTATGTGCTCAATCCGCTGGTCGATTGGGTCGAAAAACATTGGTACTGGAAACGCTGGGTGACGATTGCCCTGATTTTCATTGCTTTGTTGGGCTTGATCGTCTGGGGATTGGCAACACTGATTCCAGCCGTTGAAAATCAGCTCCAGGAACTGGCAAAAACCTGGCCGCAGTACTGGGAGGGTATCCAGAAAAATCTCAATCAGTGGCTTGGTCATTACGATCTCGATTCATTGAAGAAACAATTCGATACGTTCACCCAAGGGACGGGGAAGACGATCACGACCCGCATCAATTCGTTTGTCGAAAGTACACTCGGCGGAATTGGGACCGCCGTCGGAGTCGTCACCAATGTGGTGATTGCTTTTGCAACGGCGCCGTTCCTCTTATTCTTTATGCTTAAGGATGGGCATCGCTTTTCACACTTCGTCGTTCATTTTCTGCCGACGAAGACGCGTTCCACGACTCATGAAATGCTGACGGAAATCAATCAGCAGATTTCACAGTACATTCGGGGACAGTTGACCGTTGCCCTGTGCGTGGCTTTGATGTTCATGTTCGGGTTCTGGGTCGTCGGGATGAAATATGCGCTGACACTGGGATTGTTAGCCGGCATCATGAATCTGATTCCTTATTTAGGCTCGTTTTTGGCGATGCTGCCGGCACTTGTGATTGCCGCTTTTATTTCGCCAATCATGCTCTTGAAGGTTATCGCTGTCTTTGCAATCGAACAGATGCTGGAGGGACAGGTCGTCTCGCCGCTGGTTTTGGGCAATTCGATGGATATGTATCCGGTGACCACGATTTTAGTCCTGCTGATTACCGGCAATATGTTCGGGATTGTCGGCATGATCCTGGGTATCCCATTGTTCGCCATTCTGAAAATCTTCTGTACGTATGGTTTTCATTGGTTCAAGCAAGTTTCCGGTTTATATGAAGAAGAAAAGACGGTCCCAACAAAACCGACTATCAAAAAAGCGGACTCGTAAGCGTCCGCTTTTTACATGGATTTAGCAATTAGATATACAAAAAAAGCGCCTTTCTAGAAAAGGCGCTTTTTGCATGTGCTGAAAACCTGACAATCAATTGACCGTCGACCAGTTTTCACACGAAAGAACGAAGTTGCAGATTTTTCTACCAGCTTGCCTTGTGAACCCCAGGAATTTGACCCTTGTGAGCCAATTCACGGAACTTCAGACGGGAAACCCCGAATTTACGCATGTATGCATGCGGACGGCCATCGATTTGGTCACGGTTGTGTGCACGAACAGGGGAAGCATTGCGTGGTAATGATTGTAAACCGGCGTAGTTATGTTCCTTCTTGTATTGGGCACGTAATGGTGCGTACTTTGCGATGGTTGCTTCGATCTTCTTTTCTTTAGCAATCTTTGACTTCTTTGCCATAAAACAGAAACGCTCCTTTGATTTTGAAATGAAAAGTCGTTGTAATGTGTTGCAAAATCTTTTCTCAGCAAGTGAAATATCTATACTAATATATCATAGATTGGCGCGTCCCGCAATTCTAAAACCAACAAAGGTCAAAATTGATCGCCATTAAAGATTGAATTTTTGACGACAACGTAATCGACTTTCCGTAATGAAGCTAAATCACGGCCGCCGGCATAGGAAATTGCCGACTGTAAATCCTGTTGCATGGCGGTTAAAGTGCCTTTAATCGGGCCCCGCATCGGAATCAGCATCTTTTTGCCTTCAACGTTATTGCGATTGCCTTTTTGAAATTCAGAAGCAGAACCAAAATATTCTTTATACGTCTGCCCATCTTTTTCGACAGTCTTGCCAGGCGATTCGAGATGACCAGCGAAAAGGGAGCCAATCATAACCATCGAAGCGCCGAAACGAATCGACTTGGCGATATCGCCATGGGTCCGGATGCCGCCATCGGCAATGATTGGTTTGCGGGCCGCCTTGGCACACCAGCGCACAGCCGCTAACTGCCAGCCGCCGGTCCCAAAACCGGTTTTGATCTTGGTGATGCAGGCTTTGCCAGGTCCGATTCCGACCTTAGTGGCATCGGCGCCGGCATTTTCGAGATCACGAACGGCGGTAGGGGTCCCGACGTTGCCAGCAATAATGAAAGTGTTCGGCAATTGATGTTTCAGGAAATGAATCATATCGATCACCGTTTGGGCATGACCATGGGCGATATCAATGGTGATATATTCGGGAATGGCATGGGCTTTGACTAATTGCCGCACAAATTCGTATTCGCCTTGCTTGACCCCGATGCTGATCGAGGCATATTGCCCGGCGGCATGCATTTTTTTGACGAAGTCGAGCCGCTTTTCGGGTTCGAAGCGATGCATGATGTAGAAATAACCATTTTGGGCCAGATGCAGGGCCAGCGGTTCATCAATGACGGTCTGCATATTAGCTGGCACAACCGGAATCTTAAAGGTACGGGGGCCGAATTTGACACTCGTATCGACTTCAGAACGACTCTTGACGATACATTTATTCGGGATTAACTGGATATCTTCATAATCAAAAATTTGCATGGCGAAACAGACTCCTTATGATCAAAATACGAACATTCATCGCAAATTCATCCGCGATGATCCGTTAATTATCATAACAAAGCATTTGTGATTCGTCAACACAAATTACGAATATTTAAGAATTTATATTTTAATATTGTTCGTGTTTTTAGAAGTATTTCTTCCGCCAGAAGTAGAAAATCAGGAAAACGGCGATGATTAACGAAATAATCAGGGTAATGATCCAACTGAGCGGATACTTGGCTAATGGCAACGCAACGTTCATGCCATAAAAACTGAACACTAACGTCGGAATCGTCAAAATGATTGAATAAGACGTCAGAAACTTCATCACACCGTTCATATTGTTATTGATGATGGACGAATAGGTATCGGCCGTTTCGTTGATAATGGAATTAGAGATTTGCGCCATTTCGGAGCCCTGCTGATTTTCGATTAAGATATCGTTGAGAAGGTCTTGGTCGTCTTTAGTCAGTTCGAGCGGCGGATTTCGTTTCAGCCCGTCCAATACGATGCGATCCGTCTGCAAGGAGAGGAGAAAATAAACTAAGCTGCGCTGAATCCCCATCAACCGGTATAATTCTTCATTTCGCAGGGACTTCTGCAAAGCCGATTCAAGACTTTCACGGGTCTTATTCAATTCACGGAGGTACTGCAGGTAGATTGAGGTGATTTGATAGAGGATGCGCAAGAGGGCAGCGGCTTGGTTATCAGGCCGAAAATCGGGAATCTGGTTGTCGCTGAAGAGGCCTAAGAAATAATGCGGCTGGCGGCTGATGGTCACAATCAGCTGCGGGGTAATGATGATTCCCAATGGGGCCGTTTGATAAACGTATTTCTGAACGGAATCATTGTTATTTTTATTGAGGACGGGCACGTCGAAAATCACAAGCACAGCCGGCAAATCGGGGTCTTTTTCGACTCGGGCACTTTCATCTTTGTCGAGTCCATAGTAGATAAAGTCTTCCGGAATCTGATGGCCTTTGAGCTGTTTGATCTCGGCGTCGGTCGGGTCGACGACATTGAGCCAGCTGCCCGGCGTGATTTTGGCTTGTGTTCTGATTTGGTGCTTGTTATCATCGTAATGATAGATTTCTAACATGATGCGCTCCTTATTGTGCGAGATTCGAATTGCTGTCTTCAGTCTACACTTTTGCAGGGAGTCACGGAATATAAAACATTTCTATAGGAGGAAAACGGTGAAAAAAATTATCGCTGCCCAGCAGTTTTTGCAGAATCATTTGGATTTATTCGAGTGTCCGTTGTGCCACGAACCGTTTGTGGCGGTCAATGAACTGGGGATTGTCTGTCCGCAGGGGCATCGGTTTGATTTGTCCCGAAAAGGCACCCTCTACTTTTTAAAGAAACACGTTAAAACAGAATACGATGCGCAGATGCTGGCGCACCGCCGCAATATCATTCAAGCCGGTTTTTTTGACCCGTTTCTGCAGGCAATCGCCGCTTCTTTGCAGCCAGCAACCAATATTCTTGATGTCGGCTGCGGCGAAGGCAGTACCACCAGCCGGCTGGCGCAGCAAGTGCCGGCCCATTATGTCGGGTTCGATATTTCTAAGCCAGGCATCAATTTAGCCACGCAGCAGCCGACCAATGTTTTTTTCTGTGTCGCCGATCTGGCTAATTTGCCGTTCAATCATGACAGTTTCGATACCTTGCTGGATATCTTTTCACCGTCGCAATACGCCGAATTCGACCGGGTGCTGAAACCGGGCGGCCAGTTACTGAAAATTGTTCCGAATCTGGATTATCTCCATGAATTACGCACTCGTTTGTATGCTGGCCAAGCGAAAGAAAATTATCAGAATAATCGTGTTGTTGATTTGTTTGCTCAGCATGTCCGCATCCGTCAGCAGCAGCGCATTCGCTACATCTTTGACCTCAATGCCACAACGTTTGAGGACTTATTGGCGATGACGCCGTTAACTTGGCAGGCGGCGCCGGATAAGCTGGCCGCTTTACGTGCCGATCCGCTGCAGCAGATCACAATCGATGTCACCTTATTGCGTGGTGAAAAGCCGCTCTCAAAGGGCGTTAATTCAAGCCCGTCAAATTAGGTTGCACAAATGACATTTCGGTGTTATATTATTTGCAAGGAATTTTTTCATTCTTTTTTATCAGATTGATTAGGTCTGTTTCTGATAAAAGACGATGATAGGAAACCTTCTTAACGTACGATCTCGCCGTGAATTGACACCGAGGCCGTGCGTTTTTTTGTGCCTTCATTTCAAGGAGAAATACGTTATACTAAAGAAAATGAAATTGAAAGAAGTGTCTGAAATGACCAATCATATTGTTTTATTTGAACCGTTGATGCCTGCCAATACCGGCAATATTGCACGAACCTGTGCTGCAACCGGCACACACCTGCATCTGATTAAACCATTAGGCTTTGAAATCGATGATAAGCATTTGAAACGGGCTGGGCTGGATTATTGGAAGAATGTCAACCTCACCGTCCACGACAACCTGCAGGAGTTTATGAACAGTCTGCCGGATATCAATGACCTCAAAATTATCACCAAGTTTTCGGAACAAGTCTACAGCGACGCCGATTTGAGCCAAACTGACCATGATTATTATTTCCTGTTCGGCAAGGAAACGACGGGCGTGCCGGAACCGTTCGAACGCAAATACCGGGACAACTGCCTGCGGATTCCAATGACCGACAAAGTCCGGGCATTGAATTTATCGAATTCGGCTGCGATTGTGATCTATGAGGCAGTGCGTCAGCAAGGCTTCGCCGGCTTGGAAAAGAGTCACACTTACGAACACGATAAATTGAAATAGAAAGGAACAACTGCATGTCCAAAACACTTGTGTTAGCTGAAAAGCCCAGCGTTGCCAAGGAATTGGCCCGGGTCCTGCAGGCTGACCAGAAAACAGCACATTATTATGAAGGCAAAAATTACATCGTTACGTGGGCACTGGGGCATCTGTTGGGACTGAAAATGCCGGAGCAGTACCATCCGCAGTGGCAGAAGTGGACCTTCGAAACACTGCCGATGCTGCCGACTAAATTTGAAATCACGCCGCTGCCGAAAACGGGCGCCCAGCTGAAGGCTATTAAACAATTAGCCCGCCGCAAAGATGTGAATCAAGCCGTGATTGCCACCGATGCTGGCCGTGAAGGCGAGCTGGTCGCCCGGTTTATTTTCGATTACATTGACTTCAAGAAACCCTTGAAGCGGCTCTGGATTTCTTCGCAAACCGATAAGGCCATCAAAGCCGGTTTTGCGGCCTTGCAGCCGGATCAGAACTACGAACACCTTTACCAGGCCGCTATGGCTCGCTCTGAGGCCGATTGGCTGATTGGTTTGAACGTCAGCCGGGCCTTGACCGTTAAATATCACGATAGCCTGTCGGCCGGTCGGGTCCAGACGCCGACACTGGCGTTTGTGGCCGAACGTGAGCAGGCTATCAACCATTTTAAACCGCAGACTTATCAAACGCTGCAGCTGCAGACCCCTTATGGGACGGCAGCTTTGCAGCCGAATAAGCACTTATCGGCGGATGCGGCCCAAAAGATGGCGGCCCAGGTCAATCGTACCGACTTTAAAGTCACTGCAATCGATGTCAAAACGAAACATGAAAAAGCACCGCTGCCTTACGATTTAACGGCATTACAGCAGGTGGCCAATGAACGGTATCATTTTTCTGCCAAAGAAACGCTGAATCTATTGCAGCGTTTATATGAACGGTATAAGTTAGTCACTTATCCCCGTACGGATTCACGTTACTTGACGACGGATTTGAAGGCAACGATGACTGAACGGTTGAATGCCATCAGCGGTTATTCGCCTGAAGCTAAAAAATGGGCGGCTCAAAAGCAGCCGGTCATTCAGACACAAGTTTTCAATAATAGTAAAGTCGGCGATCATTATGGCTTGATTCCGACCGAAGAACGGGGCCAGCTGAATCAGCTTGATAACGACGAGCTGAAGATTTATCGCTTGATTGTCGACCAGTTCCTGCTGCTCTTTAAAGAAGACCATGTCGAAAAACGGAGCAAGGTCACGCTTCAGGGTGGCCAGTTTACTTTTACGTTCACTTATCATCAGGTGCTCGAACCGGGATTTAAAGACGACCAGAAAACGGCGCCGCTGACTTTGAAACAGGGGGCTTCAGTCAAGGGCCAAGCCGTTTTGAAGCAACAGACAACTAAGCCGCCGAAGCGTCTGACGGAAGCCACTTTGCTGGCCCAGATGGAAAAATACGGGCTGGGAACGCCGGCAACACGTGCTGATATTCTCGAAAAATTAGTGTCCTCCGGCCTGATGAAACGCCAATCGAATGAATTAAGTGTCACGCCGAAGGGCACCCAGCTGCTGGATTTGGTCAATCCCAGTCTAGTCAGTCCGAAACTGACGGCGCAGTGGGAAGCCGACCTCAAGTCGATTGAACAGGGCGATTTGGCGCCCAAGACCTTTATTGCGACGATGCGGGATAACACGGTTCGGCTAGTCAAGGAAATTAAAGGCAGCAAGAAGACTTACAAGGATCCCAACTTGACGCAGAAAAAATGTCCGCAATGCGGGAGCCGGCTTCGGGAAAAACAGACCCGGCAAGGCACGTTTTACGTCTGCAGCAATCCTGATTGTGATTATCGCCGCCGCAAAGATCCAAAAGTGACGAACCATCGCTGTCCGCAGTGCCATCACAAAATGGTATTATTAAAGGGTGCGAACGGCGAGTACTTCAAGTGCCAGCACTGTGGCTTTACTGAGAAACCGCAGGATAAGAAGCATTCGAAACGCATGAATAAACATGAAGAGAAAAAACTTTTGCAGAAGTACAGTCCCGATGCACAGGAAGCGGCTGAGGAGAGTCCGTTAGCGGCTGCTCTGAAGGCTGCAATGCATCAAGATCAATAACGGAGGGCATTTATTATGGAAACAAAAAAATATCCCATCATCGTCGAACAATTTCATTTTGATATGGTCGACCCGAAGACAGACACGAATCAAAATGTGCAAGTCGCCATGCGCCAAGTCGAACCCAGCGATCCGGCTCGCAAAGACGAATTGAAGAGCGGCAACATGTTCGAAATTATGGTGCCGTTTGACGTCATTCCACCACAGGCCGGATTCCGTGTTTCTGGCAAGATCACACGTGTTGTTCAGACGCTGGATTATTTTGGCCAGGCCAATGAAATCAGTCCTGATGATTTGGAAAAATTATCCCGTCCGCTGATCGAATACATTGAAACTTTGACGTATCAAGTTACAGCCGTTGCCCTCGACAAGGGGTACCAGCTGGAATTTGAAGCTTCCGGCAATCAAAAAGACAATCAATAATTTAGACTGATCTGAAGGAAGGCCGTTTCCGTAGGAAACGGCCTTTTTGTGTGGGAATTGTAAGCCTCCGGCGTCAAACCATCTTTTCTCACACTCTGGTCTAAATGTGTTCAAAAAGATTGCCGCCGTCGTTTAGTGACCTGTTCCTTGAAGCCTAAAGAGCCAGGCTTCGCCGTCACAGGCCGACTAAGCCTCCGACGTCAAACCATCTTTTCTCACACTCTGGTCTTAAAAAGGAACATTCGTTTGTGTATAATAAGGCTATGAATTAAAGGAGGGCTTTGCATGGCACAACGACGTGCGTCGAAACGCAAATCCACCCGTAGAAAGAAACAATCCGATCTGACTTTAAATGTGATTGGGCTCGTCTTTGTAGTGGCGAGCGTGCTGGCTTTATTTCACCTTGGCTTTTTAGGGATGATGTTTGCCAACTTGTTTCGGGTATTTGTTGGGGATACCTATTTGATCCTCGTTATTTTATTTGGGTTATTAGGTTTTTATTTATTGATTGAGGGGGATGCCCCTGAATTAAATTGGCAGCGAGCTGGTGGTTTTGCGCTCGCCTATTTTGGCTTGCTGATTTTAATTGATGCCATTCATTTTAATAGTCTGAATATTCACGCTAACTTTGTGGCGATCACTTGGCGAACCTTGCTGGCTGATTTTCAAAGGGCGAATGTCGCTAGTTCAGTCGGCGGCGGCTTAATCGGAGCATTGGGCTACAGTTTCAGCTATTTCTTGCTGGCGCCGCTGGGAACCGATCTGCTGGCGCTTGCGATTATGATCAGCGGTGGCTTGGTTTTTGCCAACGTTCCATTTGCAACGGTGATTGCATTTTTGAATCGCTGCGCACAAGGCATACGGCATTTTTTCCGCATGCTTGTTGCCTTTTTCAAAGCAGTGGCGGCATGGAGCACAGTCCAAGTCAAACGTTTTTGGGCGGCCCTGCAGGCGGATGATGATGACGAAGATCCGTTTGAAGAACAATTGCGGGCCCAATCTGAGGCAGCGCAAGCGGCAAAACAGGCCGCTCAGGAAGCGTCGGAAGCACCAAGTGAGACGACCAGTGCTGCACCAGCTGATAGCGACGCCTTTGAGATTCATCATACGCAGGCAGAAACGACAGCACCGACGAATCCGCCGCAACAAGCGAATATTCCGGATCCGATTGAAGCAACTGAAGAGCCGCCGACTAAAACGGTGCCGCCGGTCAATCCTAATTACAAGCTGCCAAGCGTCGATCTGTTAACGGCCGTTCCACCAGTCGATCAAAGCGACGAATACCAGGCCATTGACAAGAATCGTAAAATCTTAAAACAGACTTTTGATAGTTTTGGTGTTGATGTCAAGGTGAAAAGTGCCAGCTTGGGGCCGACGGTGACACGTTATGAAATTCAGCCGGCGGTCGGAGTCAAAGTCAGCAAGATCGTCCATTTATCGGATGATTTAGCCTTAGCATTGGCCGCCAAAGATATCCGTATCGAAGCACCGATTCCTGGCAAATCGCTGATTGGAATCGAAGTGCCGAACAAACAAGTCTCGACGGTTTCATTTCGGGATGTGATCGAACATGAACCGGATCATCAAGGTAAATTGTTATCAGTGCCGCTGGGCAAAGACATTTCCGGCAAAGTAATCATGTGCAATCTGGCTAAGATGCCGCATCTGCTGATTGCCGGATCGACGGGGAGTGGGAAATCCGTTGCTATTAACGGAATCATCACGAGTCTGCTGATGCAGGCTCGGCCGGATCAAGTTAAACTGATGCTGATCGATCCGAAAATGGTCGAACTGAGTATTTATAACGGCGTGCCACATTTGCTGACACCGGTTGTCACTGAGTCGAAAAAAGCGGCGAGTGCGCTGAACAAAGTTGTTCAGGAAATGGAGCGGCGTTACAAACGGTTTGCGGCGTCAAGCACCCGCAACATGGCGGAATATAATCAAAAGGTTGACGAAAATAACGCCGATCCGAATAACGCCGCTATGGAAAAAATGCCCTACATTGTCGTCGTTGTCGATGAATTATCTGATTTGATGATGGTCGCCGGCAATGAAGTGGAAGCAGCAATTGTGCGTTTAGCACAGATGGCGCGTGCCGCTGGAATTCATATGATTGTCGCGACACAGCGGCCCTCTGTTGATGTTGTTACGGGGCTGATTAAAGCCAATATTCCGTCACGGATTGCCTTTGCGGTCTCCAGCGGGATCGATTCACGGACGATTATCGACCAAGTCGGGGCGGAAAAACTGCTCGGTCGGGGCGATATGCTCTATCGGCCGATGGGCATGAATAGCCCTGAACGAATTCAAGGGGCGTATATCTCCGCCGAAGATGTCGAACGAGTCGTCAGCTACGTTCAGCAGGAACAGCCAGCGCAATATGATGATGAGATGCTGCCAAGTGACAATGACGAGGCCACTGGTGACGACGATAACGGCGCTGCCGATGAGGACGAATATTATCAAGATGCCGTCGAATGGGTCGCTGAACAGCAGAAGGCCAGTGTGTCGATGCTGCAGCGGCGCTTCCGAATCGGTTATAATCGGGCTGCACGACTGGTTGATGAGATGGAGAATCGCGGCGTTGTGGGACCGGCAAACGGCAGCAAACCTCGTCAGGTGTTTGTCCATCCCAAACAGAATGACGATCAGAATCCGCCGGACGACATGTAATTTAACGAAAGACGAAATCAGCTTGTGGTTTCGTCTTTTTATGTAAATTTTAATTAAAGCAGCAGGAGCGCCAAAAAGGGTTTGCTTGAGATTTATGCCGTTCAAGTCATTATGACTGCTTTTGTCTACTTGCCTTTTCTGGTATGATACTTATTGTGTAACGATTTTTACAATTGACATTTTCGGAAATATTAAATAGAAAAACAAACTTTGAAATGAGAAATGATTGGGGGGCCTTTTTGTGCGAAAAACATTGGCCGATGGAATCTATTTAAATCTGATTCCGACAAAACAATTCAAAACGATTCGGGTTGTGATTCGCTTCATTGCACCTTTGGAACGAGCAACTGCGACACAGCGGTCGCTGCTGGCCAGTATTTTGGAAGCCAATAGTGCCGATTACCCGACTCAAGCCGATTTAGCGGCTAAATTACAAGAAATGTACGGCGCATCGTTTAATATCGGTGCGTTTAAAGAAGGCAATGCGCACATTTTGTCGGTCGAATTAAATTTGGTTAATGACCGCTACTTGCATGGCGAACCGCATTTACTGAAAACTGGGATCGACTTTTTACGCCGCATCCTGTTCCATCCGCATGCACTCGAAGGGGCCTTTGATGCCACGACGTTTAACCGTGAACGGGACAATATGGCGAATTACTTGCGTTCGATTGTCGATGATAAACAAAGCTATGCTGCTATTCAACTCGATAAACTTTACTTTGATGCGGATTCGGATCAGCAGGTTACCGGCTACGGGTCGCTGGATGATCTGGCGCAAATCGATCCGGCTAGTTTATGGGATTATTACCAGCACCTCTTGGCACACGATCGAATCGAAATCAGCGTCTTAGGCGACATCGATGAAGCTGAAGTTGTGCCGGATTTCGCCGCTTTTCCATTGGAAGCACGGCCATTGCCGGATGTGAAATTGTTTTATCAGCAGCCGCTGGTTCCGGACGTTCAGGAACAAACGAAAAAGCAGGAAATTGTCCAGAGCAAACTCGATTTGGCCTATCAAATTGAGGACTATTTCTATGGCCCGCATTATTATGAATTATTGGTCACAAATGGGATGTTCGGCGGCAATCCGTTGTCGCTGTTATTTGCCAATGTTCGTGAAAAGGCCAGTCTGGCTTATTATGCATCCAGCAACATTGATGCCTTTCGGGGGTTGATGACCGTTCAGTGCGGTATTGATGCCCAGAATAAAGAGCAGGTTTTGGCAATCATCAAGGACCAACTGCATGATTTGCAGACGGGCCACTTTGCGGCTGCTTTGTTGCAGCAGACGCAAGCCGACTTGATCAATCATTATAATTCGGCGTTGGATAGTCCCCGTTATTTGACATCACAGGCTTTTTACAAGACATTGGTGCCTGAAGCGGTAATCGATGCGCATACATTTGAAAAAGGAATTTTACAAGTGACGGCCCAGCAAGTCCAGGAACGCGCCCAGACGATCCGTTTGCAAGCCATTTACTTCTTGGAAGGCGAGGCCAACTAACATGGAGAAACAAATTTATGCCCGACTGGGTGAAACCCTGTATTCGGAAACTTTAGCGAACGGGCTGCAGGTCCATTTGCTGCCACGCAAGGGGTATCACAAAACTTATGCCATGTTTACGACTCATTATGGTTCGATCGATAATGAATTCGTTCCGATCGGCACAGATAAACCAGTTCACGTTCCGGATGGGATTGCTCATTTTCTCGAACACAAAATGTTTGACCAGAAGGATCATGATGTCTTTGAAACCTTTGGCAAGTATGGCGCCGATTCGAACGCATTTACCAGTTATACCCGCACCAGTTATTTATTTTCATGTACCGACCATGTCAAACAGAATTTAGAGACGCTGCTCGACTTCGTTCAGGAACCGTACTTCACGGAGCAGTCGGTCAATAAGGAAAAGGGCATCATCGCTCAAGAAATCCAGATGTATGAGGATGATCCCAATTGGCAGTTGTTCTCAGGCATTTTAGCCAATTTATATCCGCAGCATCCAGTGCGGCTGGATATTGCCGGGACCGTCGACTCGATTCAGGCCATCACGCCTGATGAGCTCTATACGGCTTATAATACTTTTTACAATCCCAGCAACATGGATTTATTTGTGACTGGCAAATTGGTTCCAGATGAAATGATGGGGTGGATTCGTGCCAATCAGGAAGCTAAAGAATTTCCGCAGGCAGCACCAATTCAGCGTTTTTATCCGACTGAAGCAGAAGACGGCAGCGATATTCTGCCATATCGCGTCTTGGAAATGTCTGTGCAGCGGCCGAAGAGTATTGTCGGTTTGAAAGGGCTGCATCGCTTTCCGGAAGATGAAAACGGACTGAAGGATGAATTGGCGTTGAACCTGTTATTCCAGATGCTGTTTGGATCATCATCGAAGAATTACACGCGCCTGTATGATGCCGGTACGATTGACGATTCATTCGGTTATGAAATTGATGTCGACCGGTCCTTCAATTTTGCGACAATCAGCGGCGATGCCAATAATGCGCAAGAATTTTCAGATGCAATCATTGATATTCTGGAACATTATCCGGATAGTCCTGAACTGACTAATTCGCATCTGCAGCATGTCGAACGGGGCACGATTGGCAAATATTTGCAATCGTGGAATTCGCTTGAAGCAGTGGCCAATCAGTTTACGGACACCAATTTTGGCGATGCCAATTTATTTGAGGTGCTTCCGATTTTGGACAGTCTGACATTGGATGATATCAAGCACACTGCGGCTCATTATATCGACCTCGATGCGCTGAGCGTCTTTCATATTCTTCCAAAGGATACGACGACAGCATGATTGGAACAGCTTTGATTATCGGAGCATCCGGTGATATCGGAACAGCGACGGCCAAGGAATTGGCGGCGGCCGGCTGGTCGCTCGATCTCCATTACAACCATAACCAGCAGCGGATTCAGGCATTAAGTACGGATTTACATGCGCAATATCCGGACCAGGATTTTCTGCCAGTCCAGGCTGATTTAACCGATGAAGCAAGTGTGGCGCAACTGCAGACCCAGTTATTCAGTGTCGATGCAGTCGTTTTTGCGGCCGGCATCACTTTCTACGGTTTGTTTCAGGAATTGTCAGCCGAACAGCTGGAACAGTTGTGGCAGATTCATGTCAAATCGCCCTTACTGCTAGTGCAGGGCCTGCAGGAGAAACTAGCTCGCAGCCACCATGGCCGAATTGTTTTTGTCGGTTCGGTTTACGGCGGACGAGGCAGTGCAATGGAAGTAGCGTATAGCACTGTCAAAGGGGCCCAAACGGCTTTTGCCAATGCCTATGCCCAAGAGGTGGCTTCATTAGGCATCACTGTCAATGTGATTGCACCAGGTGCTGTAGCAACACAGATGAATGCTCAGTTTGATGGGGCGGCCCAAGCGGCTATTCAGGCCACAATTCCGGCCGGCCACTTTGCGGCGCCGCAGGAAATTGCTTACTGGGTACTGGCACTGCTGGATCCACGTGCGAGTTATTTAACAGGACAAACTTTATATGTCGATGGCGGATGGTTGAAATAATAGGAACGTGGTAGGTGAACGAAAAAATGAGTAATATCGGGGAAGAACTCCGTGATGCCCGCATTAAAAAGGGCTACACCTTGGATGATCTCCAACAGATCACCAAGATTCAAAAACGTTATTTGATTGCGATCGAAGAAGAAAAATTCGATGAACTGCCAGGCGATTTTTATGTCCGGGCTTTCATCAAACAATACGCCGATACGGTCGGATTAGACGGCAATGAATTATTAGAGCAATATCAGGAAAACGTCCCCCAGACGGATCCGCAAAAATACGTTGATCAGTCGGTCAGCGAGCAAACACGTACTTCGAAGGCAACGACCAATACGTGGTGGTTCCGGCTCGAGCAGCGTTTGCCGCAGATCATCATTGTCTTTTTAGTGGTCGTTTTAATTGGGGCCATCTATGCTTTTATGCTGCACAAACGGTCCGAAAACAAGCCGACGATTCCGGATAACGGGGCCAAAGTGACTGTGTCGACCAATGCTAGTGCTAAAAAACGGGAATCTATCTCACGTGCCAAGGCCAGTTCCAGCAAAATGGCGGCATCGGCCAAAAAGAAATCGTCTACTTCAACGAAGAAACTAGCCGTCAAGCAGACTGCCAAAAGCGGTAATACACAAGCTTATACAATCACGAATCTGCCAACGGATAAGGACAGCCAGTTAGTGATCTCTGCCAAGAATAATGGCTCAGCTTGGATCACGGTGACACTGGACGACGCCACCTCAGCCACCTATACTGGGGAAGTAACGACGAGTGCCTCGCATACGGTGACGATTCCAAAAGCAACTAAGAAGATTGTGCTGACCAGCGGCAATTTAGCCAATACCGGCCTGAAGCTGAATGAGACCGATGTGGCCTTAACCGCAGACAGTACGGCCAATTCAAGCGAAAAAACGACCATTACCTTTAGTGTGAAGTAAAAAAGTAGTCAAAGGAGAAACAAATTTATGAATTTACCCAACAAATTAACCATGTTTCGGATCATTCTGATCCCAATCTTTACCTTAGTTCTAGCACTTGGGATTCCAGGCGGCAGCATTACGGTTGCCGGCACCGTGATTCCATGGGCCAATCTGGTCGCAACTGTGATTTTTATCGTGGCTTCGCTGACCGATTTAGCCGATGGAAAAATTGCACGTTCGCAGCACCTGGTCACTAATTTTGGGAAATTTGCCGATCCTTTGGCTGACAAAATTCTGGTGCTGACGGCGTTTGTTTTTCTGACCTCGTTTGGTATCGTGCCGGCATGGGTTACATCAATCATTGTCTGGCGTGAACTGGCGGTGACTGGGCTCCGTCTGCTTTTGAGCGAAGGCGGCGAAGTGATGGCGGCTGCAATGCCAGGCAAGATTAAGACAACATCGCAGATGATTGCAATCATCTTGTTATTATTGAACAACGTCTTCTTCAATAACATTCATTTGCCGTTAGGACAGATTATGCTGTACGTTGCTTTATTCTTTACAATTTACTCCGGTGCCGATTACTTTATTAAAAATCGTGGCGTCTTTTCAGATTCATTCACACATTAGTTGCGTAATGGTAAGGTAGGAGGACAAAATGCAGGCAGAAATTATTGCAGTTGGAACGGAAATGTTATTGGGCCAGATCGTGGACACGAATGGCCCTTTTATGGCCCGGCAACTAGCCGACCTAGGAATCAATTTATATACGGAAACGATTGTCGGCGACAATCCTGAACGGCTGGAAGAAGCCATTCAGCTTGCCGATTCACGAAGTCAGTTGACGATTCTGATCGGCGGCTTAGGACCGACTAAGGATGATCTGACCAAGCAGACGGTGGCGAAACATCTTGGCGTCGATCTGATGCTTGATGAAACCGCCATGAAACAAATCGCGGCGCATTTTAAGCAGGCCCAGCGTGAGATGACACCCAATAACTGGGTTCAGGCGCAAGTGCCAGCAGGGGCAACTGTCTTGCCGAATACAATCGGGTTGGCTGTCGGCGGATTCAGCGAGAAAAATGGGCATGGTTATTTGATTCTGCCAGGTCCGCCCCGTGAATTCGAACCGATGGTGACGCAATTTGTACGACCGTTACTCGCAAAAACGTACCATCCCGATGAAGAAATTATTTCACGAGTGCTCCGGTTCTACGGCATCGGCGAATCTCGTTTAGCTACTGAACTAGCCGATTTAATCGACCAGCAGCAGAATCCGACGATTGCACCTTACATCAAGGCGGATGAAGTGACGTTGCGGCTGACGGCTCGGGCCCATACGGACGCGGAAGCCAAAAAGTTGCTGGATCAAACGGAACAGCAGATTCAGGCCCGAATCGGTCAGTATTTCTATGGCTATGGCGATGATAATTCATTGGCACAGGTTGTTGTGACGGCCTTAAAAGCACAACATGTGTCGATTACCGCCGCCGAAAGTTTGACGGCAGGTCTGTTTCAGGCCACGATTGGCAGTATTCCCGGTGCTTCGGAGATTTTCAATGGCGGTTTTGTGACGTATGCATTAGCGGCCAAAGCCAGTTTGCTGGATATTCCGACGGCCCAGCTTGAACATGACGGGGTCGTCAGCGCCGAAACAGCTATTGCGATGGCTCGGCAGAGTAAAGCTAAAATGAATAGCGACATTGGAATTTCCTTTACTGGCGTCGCTGGACCTGATGAATTGGAAGGTCATCCGGCGGGGACGGTTTATATTGGTTTGGCTTTTAAAAATCAGGAACCAGTCGCACAGCTGTATCACTTTTCAGGCGGCCGTAATGATGTCCGGCGCCGTTCAGTAATGAGCGGCTTAAGCTTGATTTTACGGGCTTTACAGGCAGAAAATAAATAGGAACATTTGTTCGATTTTTGCTTGCTTTTCTGCAACTGAACCAGTAAAATAAGAGGTACACAAGAGTTGAAACGACCTTTGAGGAGGTAACAGATTGGCTAAAGATGAACGTCAAGCAGCTTTAGATTCTGCTTTGAAGAAAATTGAAAAAGACTTTGGGAAAGGTTCCATCATGCGGATGGGCGATAAGGCTGATTCCAAAATCTCAACCGTCTCGACCGGATCACTGGCGCTTGATGATGCATTAGGCGTTGGCGGTTTCCCACGGGGACGGATTATTGAAGTTTACGGCCCAGAAAGTTCTGGGAAAACGACCTTAGCATTGCAGGCTGTTGCCGAAGTGCAGAAGCAAGGTGGTACAGCTGCGTATATCGATGCTGAAAACGCAATGGACCCTGAATATGCCAAGGCATTAGGGGTCAATATTGATGATTTATTGATTTCACAACCAGATACTGGCGAACAAGGCTTGGAAATCATGGATGCCTTAGTTTCTTCCGGTGCAATCGACATTGTTGTTGTCGATTCAGTAGCGGCTTTAGTGCCCCGTGCCGAAATCGAAGGTGAAATGGGTGATGCCCATGTCGGCTTGCAGGCCCGTTTGATGTCCCAAGCATTGCGGAAATTATCCGGTTCGATCAATAAGACTAAGACAATCGCAATCTTCATCAACCAGATTCGTGAAAAAGTCGGCGTCATGTTCGGAAACCCTGAAACGACTCCTGGCGGCCGGGCTTTGAAGTTCTATGCGACGATCCGTCTGGAAATCCGCCGTGCTGAACAAATTAAAAACGGCACCGAAGTCGTCGGAAACCGGACCAAGATTAAAGTGGTCAAGAACAAGGTTGCACCGCCATTCCGGCGCGCTGAAGTCGATATTATGTATGGCAAGGGGATTTCTCAAACCGGCGAAATTATCGACATGGCCGTTGAAAAGGATATCGTTAATAAGAGTGGTTCGTGGTACTCTTACGGCGATGAACGAATCGGCCAGGGCCGTGAAAATGCCAAGCAGTATTTGGAAGATCATCCAGATGTTGAAGACGAACTGCGCCAGAAAGTGCGGACAGCTTACGGCATGGATGGTGAAGGCGAAGCAGATGCAGAAGCAAATGCAGCCGAAAAAGCTAAAGACGATAAAAACAAGGACAGCAAAGATAAGAAAAAAGACGCTCCTAAAGAAGAAGCGCCAACCTTATTTGATGCGGATAAAAAATAATTTGTTCCTGTCAAGCAGCTTGCCAAGGTAATCTTGGCAAGCTGCTTTTTTGATGTCACAAAAAGATAACGGGAAAATGACAATTGAAAAGAAAGGCCGTCAAATCCGTTTATAGAGGCCAAATTTTATTGACAGTCATATGTGTAAATTATAGAATGAAAAGGTAAATAGTAATCAAAATTTAACAAACCATCTTTAAAAAATTTTACGATTTACGTTTTTAGTTTAATCGAATTTTTTTGATGATGCGGAGGTGAGAAGATGAATTTAGTGATTTCATTAATCCTCGCAGTCATCATGTTAGTTATCGGGTTATTCAGTGGTTATTTCGTTCGTAAAAACATTCATGATAAGCAGATCAACGGCGCTAAAGATACTGCAGAGGGTATTATTGAAACTGCTAAGCAACAGGCAGAAACGCAAAAAAAGGAGCGGCGGGCCGAAGCGCAAAAACAGGAAAACCGGTTATTGCAGCGCGAAGAAACACTCGACCACAAGGATACGACGCTTGAGAACAAAGAGCAGTCCTTGTCCGATCGGGAAACCAACTTGAACAATCGCCAGCAGAAACTGGACGACAAACATGCTCAAGTTGATGATTTGATCAATCAGCAGAAGGCCAAACTCGAAGAAGTGGCTGAATTGTCGAGGGATGATGCAAAGGGCATCATTATTCATCAGACTCAGCAGGATCTTCAGCATGAACGAGCTGTGATGATCAAGGAAAGTGAAGACCAGGCCAAGTCAGAAGCTGACCGTAAGGCGAAGCTGCTGATTGCCGATGCTATTCAGCGGAGTGCAGCGGATATGGTGACGGAAACAACAGTGACCGTGGTCAACTTACCAAATGAAGAAATGAAAGGCCGGATTATTGGCCGTGAAGGCCGCAATATTCGGACGTTAGAGACGTTGACCGGGATTGACCTGATCATCGACGATACGCCGGAAGCGGTCGTTTTGAGCGGCTTTGATCCGATTCGGCGGGAAATTGCCCGCATTGCCTTAGAGAAGCTCATCCAAGACGGCCGGATTCATCCGGCTCGAATCGAAGAAGCAGTCGATAAGGCCCGCAAGGAAATGGACAGTCGCATCCGTGAAATCGGGGAACAAGCTGTCTTTGACCTCGACATTCACAACATGCATCCTGACTTGATTAAGATTGTCGGACGACTGCACTTCCGGACCAGTTATGGACAGAATGTGCTCAACCATTCGATTGAAGTGGCCAAGTTAGCCGGTGTCATGGCAGCCGAACTTGGCGAAGATGAAAATCTAGCTAAACGCGCCGGTCTGCTCCATGATATTGGGAAAGCCCTTGACCATGAAGTTGATGGCTCGCATGTTGAAATCGGGGTCGAAATTGCCAAGAAGTATAATGAACCCGAAGTCGTTGTCAACACGATTGCTTCACACCATGGCGACGTTGAACCAACGTCCGTCATTGCCGTTTTAGTTGCAGCTGCCGATGCCATTTCGGCAGCCCGGCCAGGCGCACGCAGCGAATCGCTTGAAAACTATATCCACCGTTTGGAGAAGCTGGAAGAAATTACCAACAGTTTCAAGGGAGTCGATCATAGTTATGCGATCCAAGCCGGCCGTGAAGTGCGGGTTGTCGTCAAGCCCAACGAGATCAGCGATGATCAATCCGTTGTGCTGGCGCATGACATTAAGAACCAGATCGAAAAAGAATTGGATTACCCGGGTCACATCAAAGTGACCGTTATTCGAGAAACACGAACAATCGAATATGCCAAATAAACATGGTGCAGATGAACACTAGACGAACAGGTTTCGACAGGGATGTCGGGGCCTTTTTGTTTGCCAGCGACTGATTTAGGCAAGCGTCTAAAGATTGATTTGGTTCTGAAATGGAGTAAGGTATAATAGAACTAGTTCATTAAGAAAGTAGGAACCCCATTTATGTCGAGCATGTTTAGTATTATTGTGAAACTATTCGTGACCATGCTGATTGCAGCAGGAATCACGCCCTTCGTCCGCAAAATTGCCTTTGTACTGGGTGCGGTCGATAATCCCAACGCACGGCGGGTCAATAAAAAGCCGATGCCCACAATGGGCGGCCTTGCCATTTTTATGGCCTATACCTTTGCTACGTTTGTGCTATTACGCAACCAATTTCCGACCCACGTCCTGTTCGGGACGTTTCTCGGCGAAATTGCGATCATTTTGACGGGAATGATCGATGATGTCAAGGAGTTGAAGCCCCGGCAGAAAATGTTAGGCATTTTTATCGCCGCTTTATTGATTTGCCTGATTGCCGGTATTCGGATGGACGAAGTCACGCTCCCGATTTTCGGGACCTTCCAGCTTGGGTGGTGGAGTTATCCGATCACGATCTTCTGGATCTTGGCGATCACCAATGCTGTCAATTTGATTGATGGGCTCGATGGTTTAGCAACTGGGGTGTCGATCATTGCGCTGTTTACGATGGGAGTCATCGCCTATTTCTTCCTGACGGTGCCGTACATGTATGTGTCCGTGATGATTTTCACCTTAGCCGCCGCTGAAATCGGGTTCCTGCCGCATAACTTCCATCCGGCCAAGATTTTCTTGGGCGACACGGGGTCGTTGTTTATCGGCTTTATGATTTCCGTCTTTTCGTTGCAGGGTTTGAAGAATGTAACGTTCATCACTTTGATTATTCCGGTGATCATTTTAGGGGTTCCGATTACCGACACGACCTTTGCCATGCTGCGTCGAATTTTAAATAAAAAACCGATTTCGCAGGCTGATAAGGGCCACCTGCATCATCGGTTAATGGTGATGGGGCTCAGCCATCGCCAGACCGTTTTGACGATTTATGGGATTGCCTTGATTTTTGCCTTTATTTCATTGCTGTATCCATTGTCGCCGTTATGGGGCGGCTTGCTGCTGACTGTGGCCGTTCTAATCGGTTTGGAAATTTTCGTCGAGCTGATCGGCTTGATGGGGCCGAACCGCCAGCCGCTGCTGCATTTTATTGAAGGCATGATTCGGGGCCGTAAAAATCATAAAGAAAAATAAACAAAAAGGACGAAAACTCAGTTTTCGTCCTTTTTGTTGTGCAACGTTTGCGGATCAATCGGTGTTTCTTGAAAGATTGCTTTGCCGACTGTGAAGGTAACTTGGTCATTGAGCAGGTCGATCAATTCGTGCTGAACGGCGTCAATCTGGTCGAAATCGATGAAAGCAGTCACCGTGACTTGATCGGTATAATCGGTTTGTTCGATCGAATAGGGGCTTTCGTCAAAATAGTGATTCAGTGTGCCTAATTGCGGGTAGGCGATTTTAATTTTCAGGGTTTTCTGCAGATGGCCCCGCACAATGCCGATTGTTTCGGCGGCTTGCGAAACAGAGTGACTGTACGCCCGAATCAAACCGCCGCTGCCGAGTTTGATGCCGCCAAAGTAACGAGTCGTCACGGCAACGACATTTTGCAAACCCATCTGTTTGAGCACGTTCAGCATCGGAACTCCAGCTGTGCCGCTGGGTTCGCCATCGTCGCTGGCTCGTTGTACCTGATTGTGGTCGCCGATTTGATAGGCAAAACAATGATGGTTGGCTTTTGACTCAGCTTTGCGAATTTGTTCGATAAAGGCTTGGGCCTCTTTTTCGGTGGCCACGCGTTTCATGGTACAGATGAAACGGGATTTTTTGATTGTCTGCTCATTTTGACCGTCATGGGCAATCGTAATGTATTCGGTAATCATTTTTAAACCTCCTTTAAACTAGTTTGCGTAATTTCATTATAGAGGTGATGAAATGATGGAACAAGCACAACTCCTTTATGGCCGCCAGCTGCTGGATCGGCAATTGCAGGCATTGGCCATTTCGGCAGCCGGCTTGCAGTCGCGACCGGCAATGACTCCGCTGCCCAATCGCCAGATACGGTGCGAACGCTGTGGCCAGGTCTGTTCGCAATCAGAAGTCCGTTTGCCGAATGGCAACGATTATTGTCCTGCTTGTATTCAATTGGGACGGGTGACTAGTGAGCAGCGGCTCTACTTTTTGCCGGAGCCGAATGCTTTCCCAGTTCGGAAGTCAGTCTGCAGCTGGACAGGACAGCTGACACCGACGCAGACACGAGTTGCAAATCTCATTAAAACGGTCTTTCAGGAGCAGCAGACGCATTTATTATGGGCGGTGACTGGGGCTGGCAAAACGGAGATGCTGTTCCCAGGTTTGACGGCAGCATTGACAGCCGGCAAACGAGTCGGAATCGTCTCGCCACGAGTGGATGTGTGTCTGGAACTGGCACCACGGCTACAAGCAGCGTTTGCACCCGTCCCGCTGGCATTATTGCATGGCCAGCAGACGGTCCCGTATCGCTATACACAACTCGTATTAGCCACAACGCACCAGCTGCTGCGCTTCTATCAAGCCTTCGATGTGCTGGTAATTGATGAGGTCGATGCGTTTCCGTTTGTCGATAGCCGGGAACTTCATTTTGCCGTCCAGCAAGCTCGCAAGCCGAAGAGTGCCTGCTTGTATCTGACTGCTACGCCGGATGCAAAATTATTACGGCAGATTAAACAAAATAAATTGGCGGTCAGCTATGTGCCCCGGCGCTTTCATGGTTTTAAACTGCCAGAGCCGCAATGTCATCACCTCCGGATGACGCCCAATCGGTTGCCAGCGGCTTTAAAAAAACGGCTGGCCGGAAAGGTAGCTCAGCAGCAGCGCTTTTTGATTTTTGTGCCCCGAATTGTCTATTTGCGTGCTCTGCAAAAACAATTGCACCAAGAATGGCCAGCACTAACGACCGAAACCGTCTATGCGGCCGACCCGGACCGGCATGAAAAAGTAGCTGCTTTTCGAGCTGGCCGGCAACAAGTTCTGTTAGCGACGACGATTTTAGAACGTGGGGTCACATTTCCGAATATCGATGTCGTTGTTTTGTTTGCAGATGATTGTGTTTTTACGACTTCAGCATTAGTCCAAATGGCCGGCCGTGCCGGTCGCGATCGCCAGCATCCTGACAATCAAGTCGATTTTTACTATCATTTTTATACGACGGCAATTCGGAATGCGTGCCGTCAGATTCAGATGATGAATCGGCGGGCAGCGCAGGAGACTGACCAATGAGGTGTGTGGCCTGTCAACAGCCGATTTGTACAGAACTTCCATTGCCGTGGCTATTCAGCCGGCGTCGATATGTCCCGCCGACAATCTGTTCGTTTTGTGCGGCCCAGTTTGAACCAATCGACATGCAAATAGCCTGTCCTGGCTGCTGCCGGCCGAAGACCGCTCATTTATGTGACGAATGCCAGCGCTGGCAGCACTTATATCCGCAGGAACATTTTCGGCACACGGCCTTATTTCACTTCAATCCGGCGATGAGCACCTATTTTCAAAACTACAAAACACATGGTGACTATCGCTTGCGGCGGTTATTCGAGTGCAATTTGAAACACTATTTCGAGACGGTCACAGATGACTGTTTATTTGTGCCGATTCCGACCGATGCGAAACATGCCGAACGGCGGGGTTTCGATCCAGTGCAGGGCATATATGGCGAAGTCGTTTCGTTAACACCGCTGCTCAATAAAAAAACGACTGCAATGGCCCAAGCCGCCAAATCACGGGCCGGTCGCTTAGCCAGTCCGCAGTTTTTCGAATGGTCAGCTGCAACGGCCGTCCCCGCCAGCAAACGGATTCTCCTGCTGGATGATGTCTATACGACGGGCCGAACGTTATTTCATGCGCGAGCTTGTCTGCGGCAAGCCGGCTATCAAGGGCGAATCGACTCATTTAGTGTTGCTCGGTGAGGAAAAGGCGGTTATTGATTGTCAAAAATAGCGCTTTCCATTATAATGGAATATACAAGCTGGTAGTAAGAGAGTGGTCCTGTTGCTACCTGATTGGACACTTGGTCACAAGTGTGAAAGGGGAGAAGTTCTATGCTAAATTATAACGTTCGTGGCGAAAATATCGAAGTAACCGACGCAATCAAGAGTTATGTTCAAAAGAAAATCAACAAACTTGAAAAGTATTTTGACGGTACCGCAACCTCAACGGCCCATGTAAACCTGAAAGTATACCCAGATAAAACTGCTAAAGTCGAAGTCACCATTCCGATGCCTTATCTGACTTTGCGGGCTGAGGAAAGCTCACCTGATTTATACGGCAGCATCGACCTTGTCACCGACAAATTGGAACGCCAGATTCGCAAGTACAAGACCAAGATCAACCGCAAGTCCCGTGAAAAAGGAATCAAGGACTTTGATTTGACTGTTCCAGCAGAAGATGCTGGCGCAGACGAGCCGGAACAAACGACCAATACTGATTTGGACATTGTTCGGACGAAACAGATCAGCTTGAAACCGATGAGCAGCCAGGAAGCTGCTTTGCAAATGGATATGCTGGGTCATAATTTCTTCATCTTCGAAGATGCAGATACCAATGGCACAAGCATCATCTACAAGCGTCGCGACGGCCGGTATGGCTTGATTGAAACTGACGAATAGTTTCGATTTGTTAGGGAGCACTCCTGAAAAGGGGCGCTCTTTTTTGTCCCCAGCCGGCATTTTGTTACATGTTCTTAATATGGACGCTGGTTTCAAATTAACGGCATTCATGCTAAAATAGATAAGATATTATAATGTACGAATTGTCAGCATGACAAAGAGAGGACTCAAGGCATGGCAAATCTTTTGAAAACGTGGGTTGAAAGCGACTCGCGTGAAGTCAAACGAATGGATAAAATCGCCGACAAAGTCTTAAGCTATGAAGACGAATATGCCGGTTTATCCGATGATGAATTAAAAGCAAAAACACCAGCCTTTAAAAAGCGGCTGGAAAATGGTGAAACCTTAGATGATATCTTACCCGAAGCATTTGCAACGGTCCGTGAGGGCGCAAAACGTGTCTTGGGACTGTTCCCATTCCGGGTACAGGTCATCGGCGGGATTGCACTCCATGAAGGTAATATTGCGGAAATGAAGACTGGGGAAGGGAAAACCCTGACCGCAACAATGCCCGTTTATTTAAATGCACTTTCAGGCAAAGGGGTTCACGTCGTTACCGTCAACGAATACTTGTCGACACGTGATGCCACCGAAATGGGCGAACTGTACAATTGGCTCGGCCTTTCTGTTGGTTTGAACCTGAATTCAAAGAGTGCTGACGAAAAACGTGAGGCTTACAATGCCGATATCACTTATTCGACGAACGGCGAACTTGGTTTCGATTATCTGCGGGACAACATGGTCGTTTATAAAGAACAAATGGTGCAGCGGCCGTTGAACTATGCAATCATCGATGAAGTAGATTCCATTTTGATTGATGAGGCCCGGACGCCATTGATTATTTCCGGACAAGCTGAAAAATCGACGGCACTTTACGTGCGCACCGATCGGTTCGTAAAGAAGTTAAAAGAAGAAGACGATTATACGATCGACTGGCCGACTAAGACGATTGCCCTGACCGAACAGGGAATCGAAAAGGCTGAAAAGAACTTTGGTCTCGATAACCTGTACGATACTGACAACACAGCGCTGACCCATCATTTGGATGAAGCTTTGCGGGCCAACTACATTATGCTGAAGGATATCGACTATGTGGTTCAGGACAGCAAAGTTCAGATCGTCGATCAGTTTACGGGGCGTGTCATGGAAGGCCGGCGTTATTCTGATGGACTCCATCAGGCGATCGAAGCAAAGGAAAACATCGAGATTGAAGACGAAACAGCAACTATGGCGAACATTACGTACCAGAACTTCTTCCGGATGTACAAGAAATTAGCCGGAATGACTGGGACGGCCAAGACTGAACAGGAAGAATTCCGTGAAATTTACAACATGGAAGTTATTTCGATTCCAACGAACAAACCGGTTATTCGAATTGATAAACCCGAT
Organism: Lactobacillus selangorensis; assembly: GCF_001437205.1. Classification (GTDB taxonomy): domain Bacteria; phylum Bacillota; class Bacilli; order Lactobacillales; family Lactobacillaceae; genus Paralactobacillus; species Paralactobacillus selangorensis. Next base: position 180,972 of record NZ_JQAZ01000003.1, read on the forward strand.
GTTTTGTATCCGACCCTGGAAAGCAAATTCAATGCGGTTGCTAAGGATATCAAGGACCGCCATGAAAAAGGCCAGCCTGTTTTGGTTGGGACTGTTACGGTTGAATCATCGGAAAAATTATCCAATCTGCTGGATAAGGATCAGATTCCGCATGCCGTTTTGAATGCCAAGAACCATTTCAAGGAAGCCGAAATTATTGCGAATGCCGGTCAAAAAGGTGCCGTCACGATTGCGACCAACATGGCCGGTCGTGGGACCGATATTAAACTTGGACCTGGTGTCAAGGAATTAGGCGGCTTATGCGTGCTGGGGACTGAACGGCATGAATCACGCCGGATTGATAACCAGCTGCGGGGCCGTTCTGGCCGGCAGGGAGATCCTGGTGTGACTCAATTCTACTTGTCCCTTGAAGATGATTTAATGAAACGGTTCGGTTCCGAACGGATTCAAAACTTATTGGGCCGTCTGAAGGTTGAAGATGACGATGCCGTGATCCAAAGCCGGATGATTTCCCGTCAGGTTGAATCAGCTCAGAAACGAGTCGAAGGGAACAACTACGATGCCCGTAAGAACACCTTGCAGTATGATGATGTTATGCGTGAGCAGCGTGAAGTCATCTACAAAGAACGTCAGCAGGTCATCACCGAAACGAAGAGTCTTAAGTGGGTCATCATGCCGATGATGACCCGGACGATTCATCGGACCGTTCAGATGCATACGCAGGGCGAACAAAAGGACTGGAATTTACAGGCTATCGTCGATTATACGAAGGCCAATTTGGTCAATGACGATCAGATCAGCGTCAAAGACTTGGAAGGCAAATCCAGTGCCGACATCGAAAAACTTTTGATGGGCTACGTCAACGATAACTACGACAAGAAGGACAAGCAGTTAGCCGGCACCGGTCAAATGCTTGAATTCGAAAAAGTCGTTGTTCTGCGTTGTGTCGATGATCATTGGACCAACCAGATCGATGCGATGGATCAGCTACGTCAATCAATTGGTTTACGTGGTTATGGTCAGTTGAACCCGTTAGTCGAATATCAGGAAAACGGTTATCAGATGTTTGAAGAAATGGTTGCCGATATTGATTCCGATACGACCCGGCTCTTCATGAAGGCCGAGATTCGTCAGAACATCAGAAGATAACACGTAACTTAAAACAAGCATTTTCGCAAAAGCGGAAGGGATGGGCTTTTGCCTGTCCCTTTTTTGAAACAAAAGGAGTGTTGCAGGATGGAAATTAGTGAAGCACGCAAGTCGCTCGATGAAGTCGAGCGCAAAATAAAGCAGTTCGGGAGGTCGCTTTGACCTCGATCAGCTGAACGAAAGTATTTCGATCAATGAAGGCAAAATGGCCGAACCCGGTTTTTGGGACGATTCGGCTGCGGCTCAGAAATTGATCGATGCGACGAATATTCTGAAAGATAAATTGGAATCATATGAATCTCTGAAGAACCATGCCGATGATTTGCAGGTGGCCTTGGAATTAATTCAGGAAGAACCAGATTCCGACATGGAAGCTGATTTCGACCAGAAATTGGACGAACTGCAGAAAGATATGCAGGCCTATGAGCTGACGCAATTATTGAGCGGCGAATATGACAGTCATAATGCCATTCTGGAATTCCATCCTGGTGCGGGCGGGACTGAATCGCAAGATTGGGGTTCGATGCTGCTGCGGATGTACACGCGTTGGGCCGACCAGCATGGGTTCACAGTGGAGACCGAAGATTATCAGCCTGGTGAAGAAGCTGGTATTAAATCGGTGACGATCATGATTAAAGGACACAATGCGTATGGACTGCTTCGTTCCGAAAAAGGGGTTCATCGGCTAGTGCGAATCTCGCCATTTGATTCGGCCGGCCGGCGCCATACATCGTTCTGTTCAGTCGATGTGATGCCGGAACTCGACAATTCGATCAACATTGAAATTCGTCCGGAAGACCTTCGTGTCGATGTTTTCCGTTCCAGCGGGGCTGGCGGCCAGCATATCAATAAGACGTCTTCTGCCGTTCGGATTACTCATTTGCCGACTGGAATCGTAACGAGTTCGCAGGCGCAGCGGTCGCAGCTGCAAAACCGTGAAACGGCGATGAATATGCTGAAGGCTAAGCTGTACCAGCGGGAGCAGGAAGAACAGGCCAAAAAAGCCGCTGCCATTAAAGGCGAGCAGCTCGATATTGGCTGGGGCTCGCAGATTCGGTCGTATGTCTTTTATCCATACACGATGGTCAAAGATCACCGCACCAAATATGAAACGAGCAACATTAAAGGTGTGATGGACGGTGATCTCGATCCGTTCATTTATGCTTATTTGCAATGGCAGCTGAGCCAGAAGAACCCAGAATAAAAAATGAAAAAGTAGGTTAAAAAGATGAAGCTAGCATTGATTTTTATGCTGAGCTCATCTTTTTTATTGGGCACCTTAAAAAAGAGCATTCTGATTATCGCCCGCCCAAACGGTCTTTTCTTAATCCTATTCAAAGTGTCAATCCATTTAATGGGGCTGAAAATACAGGTAGAAACCGGTGCTGGTCGGCCCTGCTTTTTTTGAAAGATAAGCGAATTGAATTCATGGTATACTAGGCATAAATAGGAAATTGAGAAATGAGTGGGTGTAAAGAATGGCAAATGGTGGCATTTATCTTGCAATGATGGTGCTTCAGCCGGCATTATGGCTGGGCATCGCAGCGGTTTATTTTTGGGCGATCCGGCGTGTTCATACCGAACGGCGGACGTTTCGGATTGCAATTCAGAATCGAATCGTCGAAATAAAAACGTTTTGGCTGTCAGGACTGGTCGGCGGTCTTTTGACGTCAGTCATGATGATGCTGGCTGGGGCCACTTTGCCCGTCAGCTGGCTGGTTGGTTATCAAGTCCTGATTCCGGTCGTATTTTTGTTTGTTTTGCAGGGCGTCAATTTTGTCGCTGGTGAAATGCTGCTGAGCGCCGGCCTATTCATTGTCTCGGCACTGCACTTATTGTCGGTTCCAGTTTTGAATGTCCGTCTCGTCAGTACTGTTTTGCTGATGGGCGGATGTATGGCTTTCATGGCTGCTTGGGGCTTTTTACGGAGTCATGTGGTAATTACACCCCAGATTGAAACGAGTCGGCGGGGCCGGCAGGTGGCCAATTATCGGGCCAGTCAGTTCTTTCTGATGCCGACCTTGTTTCTGATTCCTGGCGGACCAATCCATGCCGCATTCAGTTGGTGGCCGGCGCTGACGCTCGGTGGCCAGCAATATGATTTGTGGCTCGTGCCGCTTTTTGCCGGTTTTTCCTATTTGATGAAGCAGCAGCTGCCGAAAACCGGCTTGCAAAAAGCCGGTCGGGCCTATTTGGCAGCGGGACTGCTGCTGATAGTGGCTGCCATTGCCGCCTTTTTCTGGGCATCTGCCGCATTGTGGCTGCTGGGGCTAGGGGTCATCATTGCCTTCTGGCCGACTTTCCGGATGATTCGCAATAACCAGACCGGCGCTGTCTTCTTTACGCAGACGAATGCTGGCGTTCGGGTCGTTGCGGTGGTACCAGGTACACCGGCCGAAAAGATGGGCTTGGAAAGCGGCGATGTGATCGTGTCCTGCAATCAGGAACCGGTCCATGATGAAGATTCATTTTATCAAGCCATCGAAAAGAGTGCGACATTTTGTAAATTACGGGTTCAAACGATGAATGGGGAATATAAGTTGGCGGAGTCCGCAGTATTTACGGATTCTCCGCATGAATTGGGTGTCATTTTATTTCCGGAGCGATAAATGGAGGTAGCATGAAACGGATTTTAGTTGTTGATGATGAACCAGCAATCGTGAAATTGCTGCAGTATAATCTTGAACGTGAATATTATCAGGTTGAAGTAGCCTATGACGGTCAAACCGCCTATGAAATGGCGACGACGGAACCGTTTGACTTTATTATTTTGGATTTGATGCTGCCGCAGATGGACGGTATCGAAGTGACCAAGAAACTGCGCCATGCCGACATCAATACGCCGATCATGATTTTAACGGCTAAGGACAGTGAAACGGATAAAATCATTGGGCTCGAAATGGGGGCCGATGATTATGTTACGAAACCGTTCAGTCCACGTGAGATCGTTGCGCGTATTAAGGCAATCGAACGGCGGGTTCATAAACCGGCTGCAGAAAAGGCACCAACTGTGAAGATTGGCGACCTCGTGATTGATGAACAAGCCATCAAAGTGACTCGGGGCGACCAGAAACTGCATTTGACACCGAAGGAATTCGAATTGTTGGTCTTTTTTGCCGAACGAGTCGGGCAAGTGCTGAGTCGGGAGACCTTGCTGAACGGTGTCTGGGGCTTTGATTATCCGGCTGAAACACGGATGGTCGACATTCAAGTCAGCCACCTGCGGGATAAGATCGAACCCGATCCGAAGCATCCCCATTATATTCAGACGATTCGTGGGTTCGGCTATCGAATGGAGGCGCCGCTGAATGTTGCGCAATAAACGAGGACTCGCATTATTTTTAGGGGGCATCATTTTCTTATATGGAATGATGCTCTTTTTTGTGAATGACAATTTACAGCAGGAGCAGCAGAAGCAGCTGCGGATCGACCTCAACGACTATCAGATGCTGCAGTCGGAGCACGTTGGAACGGCAGCCGTAGACAAATGGGCCGATCGAAATCGGGTCGCGATCGTCCTGCCGCAGGATCAAACGCAGCACGGCAAACAATTACGAACGTTTATGCGCCAAGATACACATAACCAAAAACTGCAGACGCGTTCGCACCGTGAATTGTGGCAAATCTCGTTGCAAGGCGCTCGTTCTGTGGCACTAGTGATGCCGCTGCAATTCAGCTGGCAGGAAAATCCGTCCTTATTTTGGGGACTGACAGCCGTTTATTTCTTGAGTATTCTCGTCCTGCTGGCCTGGTATCAGCAGCAGAAGGCCGCCCAGCGTGAAAAAATTGTCACGATTACGGAAAGTTTGGCGCATATCCGCCACCATCAGCGGCCGACACCGCTTCTAGTGCAGCGTTTTCCCGATTTGACGCCGCTTGTCAATGAGGTCCACCGGCTCGATCATTTTGTCCGGCACCAAACGGATAAACTCCGTTTGCGGCAGGACAGCTTTGACAACTTGATTGCCCATTTACCGATTGGGGTAATGCTGATCGATGCCGATGGGCAGGTGATTTTGCATAATCATGCGATGGAAACGTTGCTGGATGTCGATATTGCTGCTGACAAACATCCCTACGTTGATGATGTCAAAACATACACACTCAGTCGCATGATCGAACATACTTTGCGCGAACACAAAAATCACCACCACGAGATTCAACTGCTGCAGAATGAGGAAAAAGCGGTCGATGCCAACGTGATCGAACTCGATTCTGTCAAGGCGCAGCAGCAGATTCTCGTCCTTTTGTATGATTTGACCGATATGCGCCGCATTGAACAGATGCAGCTCGATTTTGTCGGTAATGTCAGCCATGAATTGAAAACACCGATCACCGCCATCAGCGGCTTTGCCGAAACATTGTTGTCGGGGGCTCAGGATGATCCAGAAACTCGGGAACAGTTTCTGAAGATCATCTATGACGAAAGTCAGCACTTGAACCAATTGATTCAGGATATTCTGGCCCTGTCCCGGACCGATCGCAACCAGCATGGGCAGACACAGACGGTTCATGTTCAAGCGATGGTCAATAATGAACTTGGTCTTCTGCAGCAGCTGATTCAGCAGCGGGAGCTGACCGTTTCCGTCAAGGTGCCGGAACAGCTGACTGTCCAGATCGAAGCAGCTAAGTTGGAACAGATCATTAAAAATTTAATTTATAATGCTGTTTTTTATAATCGCGACCATGGAAAGGTTACGATAGAGGCAGAGATAAAAGCGCAACAATTCTATTTCCGAGTTCAGGATACTGGAATCGGAATCGCTGCTGACGAACAGCCTCGTGTTTTCGAACGGTTCTATCGCGTCGACAAGGCACGGGCCCGCAACAGTGGCGGAACGGGTCTCGGTCTGGCGATTGTTCAGGAAAACATCAAGTTTTTAGGTGGCCAGATTCGTCTGCAGAGTCAACTTGGGGTTGGGAGCACCTTCAGTGTGGAATTACCGTTAGATTAAGGCTAAATGCAGTTTTTTACAAAACTTTTACATGCGGCGTGAACAGTCTTTACAATCTTTTTTTAAAATAGAATTGTAGCAAACGAGGGGTTCAAGATGGAGGTAAGTCATTTGAAAAAGCGTACGTGGTGGATGGCTGCCCTGTCAGTATGTATCAGTGTCATACTGACAGGCTGCAGTTCAGAAAAAAATGCGCAACAAGCGTCGATCACGGCAGTCGGTTCGACGGCTTTGCAGCCGTTTGTGGAAGCAGCAGCCGAACAGTACACTTCTGATCATTATGGCGTGTTTGTGAACGTTCAGGGCGGCGGTTCTGGGACTGGCTTGAGCCAGATTCAGGAAGGCGCCGTTGCAATTGGAAATTCCGATTTATTTGCGGAGGAAAAACCAGGAATCGATGCTAAAAAGCTGGTCGATCACAAGGTGGCCGCTGTCGGAATCACACCGATTGTCAATAAAAAAGATGGCATTAAAAATTTAACTTTGAATCAATTACGGGATGTTTTTGCCGGCAAAATTAAGAACTGGAAGGAAGTCGGCGGAAAAGACATTCCGATTGTGCTGGTCAACCGTTCGCAGGGGAGCGGCACTCGTTCGACGTTCGAACGCTGGGTAATGCGAGGCAAACAGCCGGCGGCAGCGCAGGAACAAGATTCGACTGGGATGGTCCGGCAGATCGTTTCGAGTACACCTGGGGCGATTAGTTATGTGGCCTTTACCTACGTTGATAAAACGGTGCAGTCGCTTTCGATCGACAATGTGCAACCGCTCGATAAAAACGTCGAAAATAATACATGGCCAATCTGGTCGTATGAACACATGTATACGAAAGGTCAGCCGACGGGGTTGACGAAGAAATTTATGCAGTATGTCTTGTCGCCGTCCATTCAGGAATCGATTCTGCCGAAGATGGGTTACATCCCGATTTCACATATGCAGGTCAGTCGGGATGCTAACGGCCGGATTACGGCAGCAAAATGAGGAGGGCTGAAAATTGGATCCAATTAAAGAAAGCTTATTAAAAACGTCCAAAGCAGCCAAAAAGGAAAAGAAGGGGAAATTGATCAGCGAGTTTTGCATCGCCCTGATCATCATTGCCGTTGTGGCAATCTTCTACTTCGTGGCTTCCAAAGGGCTCGCCACATTCTTTACGAATAAGATCAACCTCTGGGATTTCCTGACCAAAACGGATTGGAACCCGGGCGTCAAAGATAGCCATGGCCACCCAGAAGTCGGCGCTTTGCCGATGATTGTCGGTTCGTTCGGGGTTACTTTCTTATCAGCAATCGTGGCGACACCATTTGCAATTGGAACGGCGATTTTCATGACCGAAATTTCGCCTAAACGTGGCTACCGCATTATGCAGCCGGTGACGGAATTGCTAGTCGGAATTCCGTCCGTTGTCTATGGATTTATCGGTTTGTCCGTTGTAGTTCCATTCATTCGGCGGACGTTCGGTGGTTCGGGTTTTGGGATTTTGTCCGGGACCTTTGTCCTGTTTGTCATGATTCTGCCGACGGTCACGTCGATGAGTGTGGATGCGCTGAAGGCGGTGCCTCGTCATTATCGGGAGGCCTCCTTAGCTTTGGGAGCGACTCGGTGGCAAACGATTTATCGAGTTGTGTTACGGGCCGCAACGCCCGGCATTCTGACTGGGATTGTGTTCGGGATGGCCAGAGCCTTTGGGGAAGCGTTGGCTGTCCAGATGGTCATCGGGAATGCGGCTTTGCTGCCGAAAAACCTGATTTCACCGGCGTCTACCTTAACTAGTGTGCTGACCTCAGGAATCGGAAATACCGTCATGGGGTCGCTGCAGAATAATGCATTATGGTCCTTAGCATTACTGTTACTGTTGATGTCGCTGTTCTTTAACTTAGTTGTTCGGTGGATTGGAAAGCGGGGTGCCGTTAAATGAATTCAAAAAAATGGGATAAAGTGGCTACTGCGGTGTTATATGCCGTTGCCCTGTTCATTATCGTCATCCTGTTCACCTTGCTGGCCTACATTCTGATTCAAGGTCTGCCGCATGTGACGTGGCATTTTCTGACAAGTCCGGCCAAAGCCTTTACTAAAGGCGGCGGGATTGGGATTCAGTTATTCAACTCGTTTTACTTGCTGTTTTTGTCAATGCTGATTTCGGTTCCGATTTCGATTGGCGCCGGCATTTATTTAGCCGAATATGCGCCGAAAAATTGGGTCACCGACCTGCTTCGGAATGCAATTGAAATTTTGAGTTCTTTGCCGTCCGTTGTCGTTGGTTTATTTGGTTTCTTGGTTTTCGTTTTGCAATTTGGATTTGGATTCTCGATTTTATCGGGGGCATTGGCATTGACGTTGTTCAATTTGCCGCTGCTGACTCGGAACGTCGAAGATTCATTGGAAGCTGTCAGTTTCTCGCAGGTTGAAGCCGGCATGGGACTTGGTTTGTCACGGTGGACCACCGTCTTGCACATTATTTTGCCGGAAGCCTTGCCAGGGATTATCACTGGGATGATTTTAGGCGCTGGCCGTGTCTTTGGGGAAGCTGCTGCTTTAATCTACACCGCTGGGCAGAGTGCACCTGCACTCGATTTTACCAACTGGAATCCGTTTTACATTGCCAGTCCGCTGAATCCGATGCGGCCTGCTGAAACCTTAGCCGTTCATATTTGGAAGATCAACTCTGAAGGAATTATGCCGGATGCGACCGCTGTTTCGGCGGGTTCCTCAGCCGTCCTTGTGCTCGCTGTTTTGTTATTCAACTTGGCGGCACGTGTGATCGGCAATCGAATCTACAAGAAATTAACGGCAGAATAGAGAGGGAGTCAGCATGGATAATTATTCGTTAGATGACATCTACATCAAACCTTTGGATTCCAAAGAGCATGAGCTCGCCCTTTCAACGGAAGATCTCAAGGTTTATTATGGGGATAAAGAAGCAATTCATGATGTCTCATTACCGTTTGAACGCTACAAGATCACCGCTTTAATCGGGGCATCCGGCTCTGGCAAATCGACCTATCTGCGGTCGTTGAACCGTATGAATGATTTAATTCCAGGGGCCCGTGTCGATGGCAAAATTATGTATCGGGACCTCAATATCAATAGTGCCAAAGTGGATGTCTATGAGATGCGCAAGCATATCGGCATGGTCTTCCAGCAGCCGAATCCATTTGCCAAATCAATTTATGACAATATTACGTTTGCACCCCGCCAGTTTGGCGAAAAGAATAAAGAGAAGCTTGATGAAATGGTCGAGCAGACGTTGAAACAAGCTGCTTTATGGGACCAGGTCAAGGATAAACTGCATACGAGCGCTTTAGCTTTATCTGGCGGCCAGCAGCAGCGGCTCTGTATCGCTCGTGCGATTGCTTTGCAGCCGGATATTCTCTTAATGGATGAACCGGCTTCGGCATTGGACCCGATTTCGACGTCAAAAGTTGAAGATACGTTGATGCAGCTGAAGGACCAATATACGATTATCATCGTGACACATAATATGCAGCAGGCCGCCCGCATCAGCGACTACACCGCCTTTTTCTACAGCGGCAAGGCACTTGAATTCGATGATACGAAGACGATTTTTACCTCGCCGCGAATCAAGGCGACGAATGATTACGTTTCTGGGCATTTCGGTTAGGAGGACACACAATGGCAACTGAAAAAGAAAAAATTATCACGACCAGCGATGTCCACCTTTTTTATGGCAAAACAGAGGCCTTGAAGGGAATTAGCCTTGATTTCAACAAAAATGAAATTACCGCTTTAATCGGCCCCTCTGGCTGTGGCAAGTCGACTTATCTGCGGACGCTAAATCGGATGAATGACCTGATTCCGAATGTGACAATCACTGGGACCGTTAAACTAGGCACGCAGAATATTTATGCACCGGATACGGATGTCGTTGAGTTGCGGAAGGATGTCGGAATGGTGTTTCAGCAGCCGTTGCCTTTTCCATTCTCAATTTATGATAATGTTATCTATGGGCTCCGTTTAGCCGGCGTCAAGGATCGCCAGGTGCTCGATCAGGCAGTCGAAACCAGTTTGAAACAGGCCGCTGTGTGGGACGATGTCAAAGATAAACTTCATGAAAGTGCCTTGTCGCTTTCGGGCGGCCAGCAGCAGCGGGTCTGCATTGCCCGTGTTTTGGCGGCCAAACCGAAAGTAATCCTGATGGATGAACCGACGTCAGCGCTTGATCCGATTTCAACGGCCAAAATTGAAAATATGCTGCTGGAACTCCGGGATGATTATACGATTATTCTGGTCACCCATAGCATGCACCAGGCGTCACGGATTTCGGATCGAACCGCATTTTTCTTGCAGGGCGAACTCATTGAAGCTGATGCTACTAAGAAGATTTTCATGGATCCAAGCAAAAAACAGACGGAAGACTATATTACGGGACGATTTGGTTAGGAGGAAATACAACCATGCGGCGAATGTTTGAAGACGAACTCAAGGACCTCCATGTCCGCTTTTCGGAAATGGGCATGATGGTGAATGAGGCCGTTTATAAGTCGGTCAAATCTTTTATCAATCACGATAAGGATTTGGCACGACAAGTCATCAAAGACGATCATAAGATCAACGAACGTGAGATGGATTTGGAAAATCGCAGTTTTGAAATGGTGGCTTTGCAGCAGCCCGTCACAACGGATCTCCGGCTGATCGTGACCGTCATGAAAGCCAGTTCTGATTTGGAAAGAATGGGCGATCATGCGGTCAGCATTGCTAAATCAACCATTCGGGTCAAAGGCAATACCCGTGTGCCAGCCATTGAAAAAGATCTCGGTGAAATGGCCGGGGTCGTCAAGAAAATGGTCGAAGAGTCACTTGATGCTTATGTGAAGGAACAAGCTGATCGTGCCGTTAAAATTGCCGATGAAGACCATCACGTCAACCATTATTCACGGAAGATTTACGAACAGTGCATCAAGAATATGCAGGATGATCCTGATACGGTGGTCGGCAGTATGGATTATATGCTGGTTGCCAGCTATCTGGAACGAATCGGCGATTATGTCACCAATATCTGCGAATGGGTCGTTTACCTGAAGAAGGGCAAGCTCGTCGAACTCAATTCGAATGCCAAAGAAGATAATTTCTAAACAAGGGATTTAAGATCGTTGCCAAACGATTTTAAATCCTTTTTTAATCTTTTTTACGAACAAAAATAATATCAAAATATAAATAGTTCGTAATTAACTCTTGAAACGAATTATGAGTGTGATATATTATGTATGTAGCCAATAAAAGGCGAATAATTATCCGAGGAATTGATCATTCCATTCGGCTTTGGTTTAGCTAAACCTCACGTGTCATAAATCAGAATACGATAGGGGTTTTGAATTTGGATTCATTTTTCGGTTTAAAAAAAGCGGGCACGACTGTCGGGACGGAAATCAGTGCCGGCGTGACCACATTCTTTGCGATGTCTTACATCCTCTTTGTGAATCCAGAAATTTTAGGACAAACGGGGATGCCGACCCAAGCCATTTTCTTAGCGACCATTATCGCTTCAGCCACTGGGACCTTGGTGATGGGCTTATTTGCCAACGTTCCCTATGCCTTGGCACCAGGAATGGGGCTCAATGCCTTCTTTACATACACGGTGGTCATGGGGCTGGGATTTCGGTGGCAGCAGGCGTTAGCACTCGTCTTCTTCTGCGGTGTGATCAATATCATTATTACCGTAACTAAAATTCGGAAGATGCTAATCACCGCCATTCCGGAACTCTTGCAGCTCGCGATTAGCGGCGGGATTGGTGCCTTCGTGGCTTATGCCGGTTTGAAGAATGCCAATTTGCTCAAGTTTACAATGAGTCCGGATAATATTATGACGATTAACGGCAAAGCTTATTCAGCCGCACAGCATCTTTATCATGGTGCCATTACTTCGGTTGTCGGTGGCGGCGGAGTCACACCGGCTTTGCAGAATTTCGATACGGCCAGTATTTGTTTAGCTCTGATTGGGTTAGTCATTACCGTCATCTTGCAAGTCAAACACGTTCCCGCCGGCATCCTGATTGGGATTATCTTAACCACTATTATTGGGATTCCAATGGGCGTTACGAGTTTGCATTTTTCCAGCAGTTATTCCTTAGGCGCATCAATTCATTCCTTAGGAACCACCTTCTTGGCTGCTTTTTCACAAAAGGGAATGGGCAGTCTCTTCACCAGTCCGCATCGAATCTTATTAGTCTGTGTCACGATCTTATCCTTTAGTTTATCCGATATTTTCGATTCGCTGGGAACTTTCATCGGCACTGGCCGTCAGACCGGAATTTTTGCCGGTGAAGAAGAAATGCGTTTGGAACAAGAACCTGGTTTCAAATCCAAACTCGACAAAGCCTTGTTTGCCGATTCAATCGCCACTGGGGTCGGTTCGTTATTTGGGACTTCCAACATTACGACTTACGTTGAAAGTGCGACTGGAATCAGCGTCGGCGGCCGGACAGGGCTGACTAGTGTCGTGGTAGCTATCTTATTCATGCTGAGTGCTTTTGCCGCACCATTACTGGCCGTGATTCCAGCGGTTGCAACTGCGCCAGCTTTGATTATCGTCGGGATTATGATGATGAGTTCCTTTAACAAGATTCCTTGGGAGAAACTCGAGGCAGCAATTCCAGCCTTTATGACTTCATTGATGATGGCGTTCTGCTACAATATCACCTATGGGATTGCCGCAGGATTTATCTTCTATTGCATTATTCAGACTGTTTTAGGACGGGCCAAGGAAGTCCATCCGCTGATTTGGATTGTTTCAGCCCTATTCGTCATCAACTTTACCGTTCTGGCATTGATTTAAACAATTGGTTTTGTAAATACTCCTAAATATAAATACACAAACGTCTTTCCAGTGAAAATGGCATTTTGCTGGACAGGCGTTTTTTGGATGTGGTTCAATGTGATTTGGGAGCGGATTACGCCGTCAAAGGCCTGTTTCACGCTCTGTCTTAAACGCGTTCCAAGAAGCTGATGGCTGCATTTAAGCTGCTTTGTCCTAAATCCCACCAAACGGGATTTTCGTCCAAAGCATTCATCACCCGCTTCTTGTCACGCTCTGTCTTAAACGCGTTCAGAGGGCCTGATTCCTTGCGTTTAACGTCCTTTTCCTTGTGACCTAGGTTCGAGTCACGACGTCAAAGGCCTGTTAATCCGCCGGAATCAACCGTCCCTTTTCACGCTCTGTCTTTTTGCTGAATAAAAATCAACCTTTGGACCTATGCTTTTTCGTTAAAACTTTTGCATAATAGAAGCATCGAAAGAATCACATTCCTAATGAATCATTAAACGGAGGTTACACACCATGAATGAACGTGAACGAATCCTAGACTTAGTTAAAAAAGGCGTTTTATCATCAGAAGAAGCTTTAGTATTACTTGAAAATATGGCGAATGATCGCAGCAATGCCGAACAGCAGAATCATCAGCAAACTCAGCAGGCGGCCACATCCGCACCGGAAGACGATACTGAATCTGAGAGTGATGACACGGACGACGAACAATCTACGGCCGATGTGCTTGAGGAACAGCGCCAGACGTTAGCCGTTAAGTTAGACAGCATCCATGAAAAGATGCAGAACTTGCAGCGGGAAAAGAAGGGCGTTGACGAACAGCTGACGGTTTACGATACGATGGAAGACCTCGACACCTTGACCGACGAAAAGGCCAAGTTGCGGGTTGAGGCACGTAAAGAATCGGCGCGTTTGGAAAATGAGCTGGACGAATTAGCCGATGAAGAAGCAAAATTTGAAGAAGATTTAGCTACCGTTAATTCCCAGAAACGGCATGAACGCCGCCAGCAGGTCAAGGACAAGATTCCTGACGACTGGAAGACGGGTGCCAATGACGCTGTGACAAATGTCAGCGAACATCTGGGACAATTCGGCCAGTTTGTTCAAAACACGGTTCAATCCGTGATGGACAACGTTGATTGGAAAGATGTCACGGTTCATGTGCCGGGTATTGCGACCGAAAAATTCGACCATGAGTTCGTCTACGAAGACGCTCAAGCCACCATTATCGACGTCAAAGTTGCCAATGGGGACCTGACTTTCAAGACGTGGGACCAGCCGAACATCAAAGTGGCGGCCCGCATCAAATTATTCGGCAAAATGCCGGAAGCAACACCGTTGGAAGCCTTTGAAGCCCGCAGCCGCATCGAAGTGACCGGCGATCAGTTCTTGTTCCATGTGCCGAATAAGCGGGTGCAGGCCGATCTGACGATCTACCTCCCAGAACGGAGTTACGATCATACGAACGTTCAATTGTTGAACGGAAATATCAGTTTTGCCGGTTTTACCGGTAAAGATCTCTACGTCAAAAATACCAACGGCGTCTTGTCATTCGACGACTTGAATGCGACGATGCTGGAAACGGAAGGCGTCAACGGCGATGTCAAGGTGGTCGGCGGCAGCTTGCTCGATGCGTTATTGACGACCGTTAATGGTTCCGTCATCTTGCGCAGCAACGTTCAGAACGCTGAATTATCAACGGTTAATGGGGACGTCAAGACCACTTTGACCGAAAATACGCTTGACCAGTTAAAGGCCAGTTCCGTGAACGGCAACGTCAAAGTGGCGGTGCCGGATGACACGGCGCTGAAGGGCGATGCGACGACTCGCTGGGGGTCGATCAAAGATCGGATGACCAAGATTAAGGTCCTCAATGAACGGCACAGTACCGGCCGGCAGGAATATCAGTTCGAACGGGAAATAACGAATCAAAAACCAGCTAAATTAACATTAGCGACCACTTCTGGTAATATTCAGTTAAAAGATCATCAGACAACTGATTAAAGTGTCACAAACAGGGGGAGAATATCATGAATCAACAACCAAAACGATTAACCAAATCGAATAACAAAGTTTTATCCGGTGTTTTAGGGGGAATCGCTGACTACTTCAATATTGATCCAACCATCGTCCGGGTCATTTTCGTCTTGATTTCCTTCTTTACAACCGTTTTTCCAGGCATATTGATTTATATCATCTTGGCAATTGTGATGCCGGATGCACCTTCGAATAATTCGACGACGTTTGAAGAGCATGACAATCATTCCGATTGGGGGGACTTTTAGTGGGTTTTCTGTTGTTAGGCATTTTGTTTATTTTTGCACTGTTCACATTAGGACCAATCGCATTGGTCGCAGTCGCCGTTATTGGCGGCTTGATGCTGTTCGTGGGTGCTTTACGGTTCTTATTCGTGCCTGCCGTAATCGTCTTTTTGGTGATCGCCTTGATGAATCATTCAGGCCACAATCAACGGCGGCGTGACCGCCGCGCTTACCGCTCTGAGCGGCACAACAATCAATCGGGCCAGCGTCGTCCCCGCAAGGAACTGCACAATGTCAAAGTAGATGACGATCACAGTTCATGGAGCGACTTCTAATGCGGCTCTGGCAGCGGATCGTGGCGGATATGCTGTTGTTCTTAGCAATTTCAGGCTTATTGCCCCACCTTCTGTACATTCGCAGCATTTGGATTGCCCTGATTGCCAGTGTGGTTTTGGCCGTTCTGAATGCCCTAATTAAACCGATTTTGAGTATTCTGTCGTTTCCAATCACTTTGCTGACGTTAGGACTGTTTACAATCATCATTAACGGCATCATGCTGGAGTTGACGGCCGCCGTCGTTGGTGCCGGTTTCTACTTCAGCAGTTTCGGTGCTGCTGTCTTGGTAGCGATTCTGTTATCGATTGCCAATACGATTATTTCGAATCATTTCCAGCGTGTTTAGCTAAAAATTTTCAGACCTATTTAAAAACAAAAGTGTTCCGGCAATGCGTCGGAGCACTTTTTTTTGTGGCAGCGGTTTAATCGGCCAGTGACTATAAGGCCGTATAATGGTAAAATTGACACATATCTAAGAGAAAATTGAGCATTTAAAAAAGGAGCGCAATAAAATGGCAGATAGCGTTTCAGTCAAAGATGTTGTGCAAGCAACCCATCTAGATGTCTATGCGGGTGCGGAATACTTAGACAAACGTCGGGTGACCGTGAGCGATATTTCCCGTCCGGACCTTGAATTGACGGGCTACTTTAATTATTATCCGCACGAACGGATTCAAGTTTTCGGGCGGACCGAAATTTCATTTGCAAAAAATATGAGTTCAGAAGAACGGTTATTGATTATGCGGCGGATGTGTGCCGCTGATACGCCGGCCTTCGTAGTTTCACGGAATCTGCAGCCGTTCCCAGAGATGCTGACGGCGGCCGACGAAGCCAAGATTCCCGTTTTAGGCTCGAAATTACCAACGACACGATTGTCGAGTTTATTAACCCAGTATTTGGATAGTCAATTGGCCGAACGCCGGTCGATGCATGGTGTGCTCGTCGATGTTTATGGACTGGGTGTTTTGATTACCGGCGACTCAGGGGTCGGCAAGAGTGAAACGGCGCTGGAACTCGTCAAAAGAGGGCACCGTCTGATTGCCGACGACCGTGTCGACGTTTATCAGCAGAATGAACAGACGATTATCGGTGAAGCACCGGCAACCCTGAAACACCTGCTTGAAATTCGTGGCATCGGGATTATCGATGTTATGCGGCTCTTCGGGGTCGGCGCAGTCCGGGACCGAACCAGCATTTCGCTGATTGTCCATCTTCAAAATTGGGATGCTCACCAGTCCTACGACCGGTTGGGGACCGCCGAAGATACGCAGCAGATTTTTGACGTGAATGTACCGAAAGTAACGATTCCAGTCAAAGTCGGCCGGAATATGGCCATCATTATTGAAGTGGCTGCAATGAACTTCCGGGCTAAGTCGATGGGCTACGATGCCACCAAGACCTTCGAAAATAATCTGGATCAGCTGATTCAGCATAATTCCGATGATGAATAGGGGGTTGGTCAGCCAGTGTTAGCAGCTTTAAATCCGATCGCCGTTCAATTGGGACCGTTTGAAATTCATTGGTACGGCGTAATTATTGCCAGCGGCGTTATCTTGGCCGTTTATTTGGCGGTGCAGGAAGCTAAACGGCGGGGCATTTCCGAAGATGACCTGCTGAACATGGTTCTTTGGGCGCTGCCATTTACGCTAATCGGCGCACGTGCCTATTATGTAGCATTCGAATGGCCGTATTACAGCCGAAATCCCGGTGAAATCATCAAAATCTGGCACGGCGGAATCGCCATTTATGGCGGACTGATTGCCGCTGTGCTCGTCTTTATCGTCTATTGCCGCCGTCATCATTTATCGGCCTGGCTGGTATTCGATATTGCGGCACCGACTGTGATGATCGCCCAGGCAATCGGCCGCTGGGGCAATTTTATGAATCAGGAAGCCTATGGGGCACCGACGACGTATGCTTATTTGAATAGTCTGCATTTGCCGCACTGGCTGATTCAGCAGATGTTTATTCAAGGGAGTTACCGGCAGCCGACGTTCCTGTATGAATCGGCTTGGAATGTGGTTGGGTTTATCTTAATCATGACGATCCGCCACCACAAAGGCTGGTTCAAACAGGGCGAAATTTTCCTGAGTTATCTGATGTGGTATTCCTTCGGCCGGTTCTTCGTTGAGGGGATGCGGACCGATAGTTTGTACCTGTTCGCTAACATCCGGGTTTCACAATTATTGTCGGTCATTTTGTTTGTTGCCGCCATTGCGATTTGGTGGTACCGGCGTTATAACGATCCATTGTTGAAAGATTATCTGGCTGGGAGCGGCGTGACCGTTCAGCAGTAGCCAATTACAGAAATGAGGAATTTAATTTATGGCAGTTCAAGTTGCAGTTTTAGGGGCCGGTTCATGGGGTACGGCGCTCGCCAATTTATTGGCCGAAAACGGTCAGGACGTTAAAATTTGGGAGCACAATGCCGAACGAGTCGCCGAGATCAATGAACAGCACACGAATAAACATTATTTACCGGAGCTGAAGATCTCGCCACGTTTGAAAGCAACGAGTGAACTGGCAGATGCTTTGAACGGTGCCCAAATCGTTCTGTTCGTTGTGCCGACAAAGGCAATCCGTGAAGTTGCCAAACAAGTTGAAAAGGTATTGCGAATCCAGCAGGCCCGACCGGTCATTGTCCATGCCGCCAAAGGTTTGGAACAAGGAACGCACTTACGGATTTCGCAAATCCTGGAAGAAGAAATTCCAGCGGCGAACCGGAATGGGATTGTTGTTTTATCTGGTCCCAGCCATGCCGAAAACGTCGCTCAGAAAGATATCACAGCGCTGACGGTGGCTTCACACGATGTTGAACAGGCCGAATGGGTCCAGAACATCTTCAGCAACGACTATTTCCGTTTATATACGAATCAGGATGTAATCGGCGTTGAAATGGGGGCCGCCCTCAAAAATGTTATTGCGTTAGGGGTTGGTGCAATTCATGGTTTAGGCTATGGCGATAACACCAAAGCAGCTTTGATGACTCGCGGTTTGGCTGAAATCAGCCGGCTGGGTGTGGCGATGGGGGCCAATCCGTTGACTTTCATTGGTTTATCCGGTGTCGGCGATCTGGTCGTCACATGTACCAGTGTCAATTCCCGCAACTGGCGGGCCGGCAATCAGCTAGGCCAGGGCGCCAAACTCGACGATGTCCTTCAAAACATGGGCATGGTCGTCGAAGGGGTAGCCACTGCACAATCGGCCCACGAATTAGCCGATTCGATGGATATCGATATGCCGATCACAAATGCAATTTATGACGTGCTTTATCAAGGGAAAGATATTAAAGCAGCCATTGCCGAATTGATGCAGCGTTCGAACAAACCAGAATTTAATTTTGAATAACGACATAAGGAGAGGTGCCAGGGATGGGGCCTCTTTTTGGGTGCGGGAAAAGAGCGCTAAAACGGCAATCAAGCGTTATAAAGCCCATTCTGACGCGCTTAAATCTATTTTGTCACGCCTGCCTTTTTTTGTTATACTCAGGTTAGTGATGTCAAGGAATCAGGATCGGAAAGCATAGGAGTTTATTCAAAATGGCTAAAATTATTCCCTTTTTACCAAATTGCGAGTTTTATTTTGATCGTGGGATGGCGGCCTTTGAAAAGTACCAATATCCCCAAGCCATCCACTACTTACGGCGTGGGCAATCACTAGCAAAGTCACAAAATGATTATATTTTTACGACCTGTCAGCTCGCTGTTTGTTTGGAAGCAATCGGCAATTATCAGACAGCTAAACAAGAACTCGAAGCAATCCCAGTCAAAAGTTACGCCAAGCATCCGGAAGTGCAGTACTTCCTGGCGACGGTTTACATTTTTCTGGATCGTTACGAAGATAGTTATCACTATGCACAAGAATATTTATTGAGCGGCCAGCATGATTTTGCGGTCGAAGCGCTGGATTTGATCAGTGAGTTGGAAAATCGGCGGCCATCCCGACGCTAAAGACTAGACAAGCGACTCTTTCCGGTGTATATTAAGTGATATGATTTTCACTTGTAAAAAGTAAGGAGGAGTGGCAATGGACAAAAAGTATGATGTCATCATTGTCGGTGCAGGTCCTGGCGGTATGACGGCGGCCTTGTATGCTTCACGGGCTAATTTATCCGTTCTGATGATCGATCGTGGGATCTACGGCGGCCAAATGAATAATACGGCTGCAATCGAAAACTATCCCGGTTACAAATCGATTTTAGGACCGGATTTGGGCCAAAAGATGTACGATGGTGCCACTCAGTTTGGTGCCCAATATGCTTACGGCACGGTGCTTGATATTATCGATCAAGGTACGACCAAAGTGGTCAAGACCGATGAAGACACTTATGAAGCGACTGCCGTTGTGATTGCTACTGGTGCGGAACACCGCAAGCTGCACATCGCCGGCGAAGACGAATACAGCGGTCGTGGTGTGTCGTATTGTGCTGTCTGCGACGGCGCATTCTTCAAAAACAAAGATTTAGCCGTTATTGGCGGTGGTGATTCTGCGATTGAAGAAGGCATGTATCTGACCCAATTAGCCAGCAAGGTGACCGTGATTCACCGCCGGGACCAATTACGTGCACAGCCGATCTTGCAGAAGCGTGCGTTCGCTGATCCGAAGATGGACTTTATTTGGAATGCGGATACAACTGAGATTGTCGGTGATGGTCAGAAGGTCACAGGCGTCAAATACCGTGATAAACAGACTGACGAGGTCAAAGTTCTCCCTGTCAGCGGAGTCTTCATCTATGTCGGCATTCAGCCGCAGACGGATGCCTTCAAAAATTTAGGCATTCTCGATGCGGCGGGCTGGATTAAGACCAACCAAAGCATGGAAACCCCTGTCAAAGGAATCTATGCAATCGGAGACGTACGGGCCAATCAGCTCCGGCAGATTGCTTCTGCCGTTGGTGATGGTGCGATGGCTGGACAAAAGGCCTTTGACTACGTTCAGACTTTAGCCGCTGAACAAGCTGCTGCACTCAGTTAAATTGTTTTTTAATATTTAGGAAAGGTTGCGGACGAAACGAATCGTTTTGTTCCAAAGCCTTTCTTTTTTTGTGTGTTTCACGGTATAATGGGCGTATAATCCATTAGAAAATAATGAGGGGGCTTCATGGATGAGCTGGCAGGAAACTTACCAACAGTGGCAACAACAACCAAATCTTTTGCCTAGTTTACGACGTGAACTAGATCAAATGGATGGTGATGACGAAGCATTAGAGGAAGCATTTTCGGAACCAATGGAATTCGGGACAGCCGGAATGCGGGGCGTAATGGGCCCAGGGATCCACGACATGAACGTTTACACCGTTCGTCAGGCCACTGAAGGCTTGGCACGGTTCATGGATACATTGGATGACACGACCAAGCAGCGTGGGGTTGCAATCAGTTTTGATTCACGGTACCATTCACGTGAATTCGCCCACCAAGCCGCTTTGGTTTTAGGTGAACATCATATTCCTAGTTTTGTGTTCGATGATATCCGTCCAACACCGGAGTTATCCTTTACTGTTCGGCAGTTACATACCTATGCTGGGATCATGATTACTGCGAGCCACAATCCGAAGCAATACAACGGTTATAAGATTTATGGGCCGGATGGCGGACAAATGCCGCCGAAGGAATCCGATCTGATTACCAAGTACGTCCGCAGTGTGACCGATTTGTTCAGCATCAAAGCAGCCGATATCCACGATATGCGGGATAAAGGCATCATTTCGATTATCGGCGAAGACGTCGACGAAAAGTATCTGGCGGATGTGAAGACCGTTACGATCAATCAAAAATTAGTCGACCAAGTCGGCAGTACGATGACACTGGTTTATTCACCATTGCATGGGACTGGGAAGATCATCGGCCGCCGTGCATTGAGCAATGCCGGGTTCCATAACTTCCGTATGGTGCCGCAGCAGGCGATTGCCGACCCAGAATTTCCGACGACACCGTTCCCGAATCCTGAATTTGCCCAGACATTCGATTTAGCAATTGAATTAGGCAAGAAAATCGATGCCGATCTGTTGGTTGCAACGGACCCGGATGCCGACCGTTTGGGCGCCGCTGTCCGTCAGCCTGATGGCGAATATGCCTTATTGACTGGGAACCAGATTGCCTCCCTGCTTCTGAACTACATTTTGGAAGCACACAAACAAGCCGGCACACTTCCAGCCAACGGAGCGATTGTCAAGTCGATTGTTTCGACCGAATTGGCGACGAAGATTGCGGCCAGCTACAACATTGAAACCATCAATGTTTTAACTGGGTTCAAGTTTATTGCTGAACAAATCAAGAACTTCGAAGAAAACAAGAAGCATACTTTCTTGTTCGGCTTCGAAGAGAGTTATGGCTACTTGATTAAGCCGTTTGTTCGTGACAAGGATGCCATTCAGTCGACTGTTCTGCTGGCCGAAGTGGCTGCTTATTATAAAGAACAAGGCAAGACATTGTATGACGGTATTCAGGAACTGTACAAGAAGTATGGTTACTTTGCAGAAAAGACAACGTCCATGGAATTCGATGGCGTCGATGGCCCAGAACAAATGGCCCAATTGATGGATAAATTCCGTCAGGATACGCCAAAAGAATTCGCCGGCGATAAAGTGGTCGTGCTCGAAGACTTCGAAAAGCAGACGGAAACCAACGACAAGGGTGAAACCAAATCGACTGGTTTGCCCGTTTCAAATGTGCTGAAGTATCTGCTGGCTGATGGCAGCTGGATTTGTGTCCGCCCATCTGGGACGGAACCAAAAGTGAAGTTCTATGTCGGCACAAACGGTGAAACCGAAGATGAGGCCAACCAGAAGCTTGACCAATTCGAAGCTGCCTTGACACATTTTATCCAAGAAAGCTAATTTAATAATTTGCAAAACACCCCCTGTTTCAGGGGGTGTTTTTGTATGCCGATTTTAAAGACCCGCATCCCTGGTCAGAGGGACTACAATAGAGAGTGACAGGCAGCCAAAAAGCCCCATTTAAACAGTTTTAACGCCCTATAGCGAAAATATGTTCGGTGTGGTAGAATGGTAACACTGTAAAAGAAGGCGGGAAATTTTTCGTTCCGGCCTTTTCGGATTGTCTAGAATTTAGCACGGCGGGAGGCTTTCAATTGATAGAAAGAGAAACAGATCGTAAATTTGACTTAGTCGCGCCTTACCAGCCTGCTGGGGACCAGGGTCAGGCCATTAAACAGCTGACCGATGGATTCGAAGCCGGCAAAAAAGAACAGATTTTACTCGGTGCCACTGGGACTGGGAAGACGTTCACGATGGCCAATGTGATCGCCAACACCAATAAACCAACTTTGATTTTGTCGCACAATAAAACTTTAGCCGGCCAGCTGTACGGCGAATTTAAACAGTTTTTCCCGCATAATGCGGTGGAATATTTTGTTAGTTACTATGATTATTACCAGCCGGAAGCCTATGTGCCGTCGAGCGACACGTATATCGAAAAGGATTCCAGCATCAACGATGAGATCGATAAGCTGCGGCATTCGGCGACTAGTTCTTTATTGGAACGCAACGATGTGATTGTTGTGGCGTCCGTTTCGAGTATTTTCGGATTAGGAAGCCCGACCGAATACCGGGACCATGTAATCTCGCTGCGGGATGGCATGGAAATTGATCGCAATTCTTTATTGAAACAATTAGTCGATATCCAGTTCGAACGCAACGATATCGATTTTCAGCGGGGCCGTTTCCGTGTTCGGGGCGATGTCGTTGATATTTTCCCAGCTTCACGAGATGATAAAGCCTTACGAATTGAATTCTTTGGCGATGAAATCGATCGAATTGTCGAATTCGATCCTCTGACTGGTGAAATTCAGGATGAACGCAATCATGTTGCGATTTTCCCAGCTACTCATTTTATGACCAACGATGAACAGATGGAACATGCTATCGCAGGCATCGAAGGCGAACTGAAGGAACGTCTGAAGTATTTCCGGGATCACGACAAGCTGCTGGAAGCTGAACGACTCGAACAACGGACCAATTACGATATTGAAATGATGCGGGAAATGGGCTATTGCTCTGGAATTGAAAATTATTCGCGCTGGATGGAAGGCCGTCAAGCCGGTGAACCGCCGTACACGCTGCTCGATTTCTTCCCTAAAGATTTCCAAATTATGGTCGATGAATCGCATGTGACGATGCCGCAGATTCGGGGCATGTACAACGGCGACCGGGCCCGCAAGCAGCAGCTGATCGACTATGGGTTCCGTCTGCCCAGTGCGCTGGACAACCGCCCATTGACCTTGGATGAATTCGAACAGCATGTTAATCAGATTCTGTATGTTTCAGCGACACCAGGTCCCTATGAAATGGACCGGGTTCCGAAACAAGATATTGCTGAACAAATCATTCGACCGACTGGACTGCTGGATCCGACGATTGAAGTCCGGCCCATCATGGGTCAGATTGATGATTTAGTTGGTGAAATCAACCAGCGGATTGAAAAACACGAACGAGTCTTTGTGACGACGCTGACGAAAAAAATGGCCGAAGACCTGACCGATTATTTGAAGGATCTAGGCATTAAAGTTCGCTATCTGCATAGTGATATCAAGACATTGGAACGGACGCAAATCATTCGGGACCTCCGGTTAGGCAAATTCGATGTCCTGATTGGGATTAACTTGCTCCGTGAAGGAATCGATGTGCCGGAAGTTTCCTTGATTGCGATTCTGGATGCCGACAAGGAAGGCTTCCTGCGCGCCGAACGTTCGTTGATTCAGACGATCGGGCGGGCATCCCGAAATGAACATGGACATGTCATCATGTATGCCGATCATATGACTGAATCGATGCAGGGCGCCATTGATGAAACCCATCGCCGCCGTCAGATTCAGGAAAAGTTTAATGAAGAACATCATGTGACACCGAAGACAATCATCAAGCCGATTCGAGATAACATTTCGATTACCAAGCAGGCCGATGAAAAAGCCGTTGAAGACGATAATGTCGCTGAAGTCGATTTCGACCAGATGTCGAAACAGGAAAAGAAGGATATGGTTGATCGCTTGACCGAACAGATGCAGACTGCTGCCAAAAAGCTCGATTTCGAACAGGCGGCCACCCTGCGGGATACGATTCTCGAATTAAAGGCAGATTTGAAATAAGGGGGTTACTATGGCTAGTAACGATAAAATTGTGATTCGTGGTGCACGGGCCCACAATTTAAAAAATATCGATGTGACGATTCCAAAGAACAAACTGGTCGTCATTACCGGACTTTCTGGTTCCGGCAAAAGTTCACTCGCATTTGATACGCTCTACGCAGAAGGGCAGCGGCGTTATGTCGAGAGTTTATCGGCGTACGCCCGTCAATTCTTGGGACAAATGGACAAACCCGACGTCGATTCAATCGAAGGGCTGAGTCCGGCGATTTCGATCGACCAGAAGACGACTTCGAAGAATCCACGTTCAACGGTCGGAACCGCCACCGAAATCAATGATTACCTGCGGCTGCTGTGGGCACGTGTCGGCACACCGATCTGTCCGAATGATGGAACGCCGATTACAAGTCAATCCGTCGATCAGATGGTCGACCAAGTGAAAAAGCTGCCGGAACGGACAAAAATTCAGGTCATGTCGCCGATTGTTCGGAGTAAGAAGGGCACCCAGAAGAAGGTTTTCGCCAAGATTAAACGGGAAGGTTACGTCCGGGTCCGTGTCGATGGCGAAATTCATGATATTTCGGAAGAACTTGAGCTCGATAAGAACAAAAAACACGATGTTGATATCGTCATCGATCGGTTAGTGGTCAAGAAGGGGATTCGTTCCCGTTTATTCGATTCGCTCGAAGCAGCCCTGCGCTTAGCGGATGGCTATGCGACGATTGATGTCATCGGCGGCGAACCGTTAATTTTTTCTGAACATTATGCCTGCCCGCTCTGCGGATTCACAGTCGGCGAACTCGAACCACGCCTGTTTTCATTTAACGCACCGTTCGGGGCCTGCCCTGATTGCGATGGGTTAGGCGAAAAACTTGAAGTCGATGAGGATTTGGTCGTTCCGGATAAAAGCAAGACGCTTGCGCAGGGGGCAATCGAACCTTGGAATCCGATTAGTTCACAGTATTACCCGGCTTTGTTGGAACAAGCTTGTGCAGCGTTCAAGATCGATATGGATACACCATTCGAAGATTTGAAGCCAGCCGCCCAAAAGCTCGTTTTATACGGTTCAAACGGCAAAGAATTCCATTTTCATTACAAGAATGATTTCGGCGGAATTCGTGATGTCGATGCGGCCTTCGAAGGTGTGATGCACAACGTCGAACGCCGTTACAAGGAAACGAATAGCGACTTTACACGTGGTAAGATGCGGAAGTACATGACTGAATTGGAATGCCCAACTTGTCATGGTGCCCGTTTAAACCCGCAAGCTTTGTCTGTCAAAGTCAATGGCAAGAACATTGCCGAAGTTTCTGACTACAATATCAAAACGGCCCTGCCGTTCTTCCAAAACTTGGAGCTCTCCGATAGCAAAATGACAATCGCCAAGCCAATCATCAAAGAAGTACGCGACCGTTTAACGTTCTTGGTCAACGTCGGACTCGATTATCTGACGCTCAATCGTTCAGCCGGTACGTTATCCGGCGGAGAAGCGCAGCGGATTCGTTTAGCGACGCAAATCGGTTCGAATTTGTCTGGTGTTTTGTATGTACTGGATGAACCATCCATCGGGCTGCACCAACGGGATAATGATCGTCTGATTGCGACCTTGAAAGATATGGTTAAACTCGGCAATACGTTGATTGTCGTCGAACATGATGAAGATACGATGCGGGCCGCCGATTACATCATCGATATCGGACCGGGCGCCGGTGCCAACGGCGGACATGTGATGGCCGCCGGAACGCCGAAACAAGTGATGCGCAATCCCCGTTCGCTGACGGGCCAATATTTATCCGGCAAGAAATTTATTCTAGTCCCATTAGAACGGCGGACGGGAACTGGCAAGAAGATTCGGCTCACCGGGGCTCAAGAACACAATCTAAAGGACATTACGGTCGATTTTCCATTGGGTGAATTGATTGTCGTGACCGGTGTGTCCGGGTCCGGCAAGTCGACGTTAGTCAATTCGATCCTCAAAAAGGCGTTGGCCCAGAAATTGAACCATAATTCGGCCAAGCCAGGTAAATATAAGTCGATCAGCGGCTACAAGAACATTGAAAAAATCATCAACATCGACCAGAGCCCAATCGGACGGACCCCCCGCAGCAACCCAGCGACGTATACGAGTGTCTTCGATGACATTCGGGGTTTATTTGCCGAAACCAACGAAGCTAAGTTACGGGGCTACAAGAAGGGCCGGTTCAGTTTCAACGTCAAGGGTGGTCGCTGTGAAACCTGCAAGGGTGACGGCATCCTCAAGATTGAAATGAATTTTCTGCCGGATGTTTATGTACCATGCGAAGTGTGTCATGGGACTCGCTATAATTCCGAAACGCTCGAAGTCACTTATAAAGGCAAAAATATTGCCGAAGTGCTTGATATGACGGTTAGCGAAGCAACTGAATTCTTTACAAATATTCCTAAGATTCGTCGCAAACTGCAGACAATCGTTGATGTCGGTTTGGGTTACGTCAAGTTAGGCCAGTCGGCAACGACCTTGTCCGGCGGGGAAGCACAGCGGATGAAGCTCGCTGCTGAACTGCAGAAGAAATCAACCGGGAAAAACTTCTATATTCTCGATGAACCGACTACGGGGCTGCATACCGATGATATTAAGCGGCTGATGCAAGTTTTGAATCGGTTAGTCGATGAGGGCAATACCGTTTTAATCATCGAACACAATCTCGACGTCGTCAAAGAAGCGGATTATCTGATCGATCTTGGACCAGAAGGTGGCGATGGCGGCGGCCAAGTCGTTGCAACGGGCACACCGGAACAGATTGCCGAAGTTCCGAATAGTTATACGGGCCAATATCTGAAGCCGATTTTGGAACGGGATACGAAACGGACTAAGGAAATGCTGGCGGCACAACCGCATAAAAAAGCCAAAGCCAAAACGAAAAAGTAACGAAAACGTTAAAAGGCCAGATTATTCTGGCCTTTTTTGATTGAATCATAAAAAAAGATACGCCCGGTATGTTATAATACTCGCAGGTTAAATGCGGTGGATGCAAAGCCGCATTTTAAATAGGGTTCTAAACTGAAAAGGGAGTTTGACGATGTCAGATACGTTAAAATTAGTGATTATTACAGGAATGAGCGGAGCCGGTAAAACGATTGCCATGCAGAGTTTTGAAGACTTGGGTTATTTCTGTGTCGACAATATGCCGCCTGCATTGCTGCCCAAATTTTGGGAATTAGTGAAGAAATCGGGTGAAGTGACCAAAGTAGCGCTAGTGATTGATTTACGGTCACGGGCTTTTTATGATCAGATCATCTCCGCAATTTCAAAATTAGATAATACCAATTTTATTGATACAAAAATCCTCTTTTTGGATGCGACAAATGAAGAATTAGTTGCTCGTTACAAGGAAACACGCCGTTCGCATCCGCTGGCCATGGAGGGCCGTCTGATGGACGGAATCGTCAAGGAACGCCAATTACTGGCTAAGGTCAAAGGAGAGTCGCAATTAGTGATTGATACCACTAACTTGACGCCTCGTCAGCTTCGTGAACAGATTTTCGAGAACTTCAAGAATGAAACGATGCCGACCTTCCATATCGAAGTAATGTCATTCGGATTTAAATATGGATTGCCAATCGATGCAGATATTGTGATGGATGTTCGTTTTCTGCCGAACCCGTTTTATATTCCTGAATACAAACCAATGACTGGACTCGATAAACCGGTTTATGATTATGTGATGAACCAGCCAGCAACGGAAGAATTTTACAGCAAGTTTATTGATATGCTGCGTTTGATTATGCCGGGCTATCAAAAAGAAGGCAAAACCAGTCTGACAATTGCCATCGGCTGTACTGGCGGCCAGCATCGTTCGGTGGCACTTGCCGAACGGACTGGCCATGATTTGGAGCAGGACTATGCCGTTGATATTACGCACCGTGATATCAACAAACGGAAGGAGAGTGTCAATCGTTCATGAGTACAAAACACGATCGAATTGTCCGCATCATTCAGGGGCGCCGGCCGAAAGTCGTCATGATCGGCGGCGGGACCGGCTTGCCAGTCATTCTGAAGAGCTTGCGGGAACAAGGCGCCGATACAACGGCGATTGTGACGGTCGCCGATGATGGTGGGTCGTCAGGTCTGATTCGAAATTATATTAACGTCGTTCCGCCTGGTGACATCCGCAACGTTTTGGTGGCGTTATCTGATTTGCCGGAGCTGGATTTGGATATTTTCCAATACCGTTTCAAAGGCAGTGACTCGTTCTTTTCAGGCCATGCGATCGGTAATCTGATTATTGCCGCTTTGTCTGAAATGGAAAACGGAATCTTCCCAGCCGTTCAGGAATTGTCGCACATGATGGATGTCGACGGGCATGTTTATCCGGCTTCTAACCGGCCGCTGACACTGAATGCGCATTTTACGGACGGCTCTGAAGTTGCTGGCGAAGCTGAAATTTCGGCCGCCGGCAAACGAATCCACAATATCTGGGTGACTGATTCGGCGGACCCCGAACGAAAGCCGGAAGCGGTCCAACCGGTCATCGATGCAATCATGGATGCCGATGTCGTCGTGATGGGGCCTGGGAGTCTGTTTACCAGCATCCTGCCCAATTTAATGATTGAAAATATCGGCAATGCCGTTAAGCAGACGAAAGCCGAAGTGGTTTATGTCTGCAACATCATGACTCAGAAGGGCGAAACACAAGGCTTTACCGATGCTGACCACGTTCGAGTGCTCAATGAACATCTCGGGCAGCCGTTTGTCGATACCGTTCTAGTCAATTCCGAAAAGGTGCCGGAACATTATTTGAACCGGCAAAAATACAATGAAATTTTAAATCAGGTCACACCAGACTTTAAAGGGCTCCGCAAAATGGGCTGCCGGGTCATTTCCGACAATTTTGTCGAGCTCCGGGATAATGGTGTGTTTCATAATGGGGCCAAAGTTGCCCACGAAATTCTGAATTTAGCCTTGCAATCAGGCAGTCGTTCAGGAGAACGCAAGATAGAAAGATAGGTGACACAATGGCATCTTATGCAAGTGAGGTCAAGAAAGAGCTGACTTTACTCGAAGTCCATCCAGAGCATGCACGTGCCGAATTGGCTGCATTGATTCGGATGAACGGGACACTCGGGCTCTATAATCACCAGTTTATTTTGAATGTCCAGACGGAGAATCCAGCCATTGCACGGCGGATCTATAGTTTGATCAAACAAAACTACCATATTGAGGCGGAGTTACTGGTCCGCCGCAAAATGAAACTGAAGAAGAACAATCAGTATGTCGTGCGCTTACGACAGGGCACGGAACGGGTCTTAAACGATCTCAATATCGTCACTAACGATCATTTAACGATCAATACTGCCGTTTCCAGCGAAATGATGAATGAAGAACAGCGGATGCGTTCTTACCTGCGAGGGGCCTTTTTGGCTGGCGGTTCCGTCAACAATCCGGAGACGAGCCGTTACCATTTGGAAATTTACTCTCTGTATGAGGACCATAATGACGATATCGCTAAAATGATGAATCATTTCGACCTGAATGCACGCACAACGGAACGCCGCAGCGGTTACATCACTTATTTGAAAGAAGCCGAAAAAATTGCCGATTTCCTCCAAATTATCGGTGCTACCAATGCCATGCTGAAGTTTGAAGACATTCGAATCGTCCGGGACATGCGCAATTCCGTTAATCGGCTGGTCAACTGCGAAACGGCTAATATGAACAAAACGGTCGACGCTGCGGCCCGTCAGGTCGAGAATATCAAATATTTGCAGAATACTATCGGCCTGGATGAACTGCCACCTAAGTTGCAGGAAATTGCGCAGGTCCGCTTAGCACATCCGGATATTTCCCTGAAGGAATTAGGAACGCTGCTGCCAAGCGGCACGATTTCCAAATCGGGTGTCAACCACCGGCTGCGTAAGCTCAATGCGTATGCCGAAAAACTGCAAGTGCAAGCAGTTGCACAATAGTTTAAAAATAATTTTATATCTCTGCTTTGGTTGTGTACAATGGGAGTGGGTACCGAAAAGAAAGGAAGAACTCAATTGACGCAGCCTATATTATTAAATGAACAATTATGTTTTGCGATCTATCGCGCCCAGAAACAATATAACCACTTTTATGCAAAGGCGCTGGCCCCATATCATCTGACTTATCCGCAGTATATTTCATTGCTTGATTTATGGGAAAAGGGCAGTTTGACTGTCAAAGAACTAGGCAATGACTTGCATTTAGATAGCGGCACGCTGACTCCTTTGCTCAAACGGCTTGAAAAAGAGGGATGGGTCAATCGGCGCCGGGCCAAAGAAGATGAACGCCGGGTCTATATTTCGCTGACGGCTAAAGGCAAGCGGATGAAGCCGGAAGTTTATGCCCATGTTGGCGATTGTATGACGCACATTGGTTTTTCGCAGGAGGAATATGACCATCTGCGGGGCGAGGTCAATGAAGTTACAACACACTTAGCAGATATTCCCGATGGCGAATTAGTGTAAAAAATGGGAATGTATTCGAAGTCGTTTTTTGACTTCGTCGGCATATCCACCCAGCTGGCTTATCGTGTTTAATCTGTCAAAATAAAAAAGTTTCCCAAATGCAGTTTTTTGCATTTGGGAAACTTTTTTTGTGGGAGCGGCACCTATGGCACAGCTTTATTTTTGTTGCGGGGCGGCATTAAAAAAGGCCGTTGCGCTTGCAACGGCCTTTTAACAGTTACGATTATTCATCGTCTTTTTGTGTTTTATCGTTATTCTTGTTGACCATGATGTGATCGATCAAGCCATAAGCTTTGGCTTCGTCGGCAGTCATGTAATTATCACGGTCGGTATCCTTTTGAATCTGTTCCATTGTCTGGCCAGTTGTATCGGATAAGATCGTATTCAACTTCTTGCGTGTCTTCAAGATTTCTTGGGCTGCAATTTCAATTTCAGTTTGCTGCCCTTGAGCACCGCCTAATGGCTGATGGATGAGGACGGTTGCGTTTGGCAATGCAAAACGCTTGCCCTTGGCACCACTTGTCAAAAGGATGCTGGCCATTGAAGCTGCCATCCCCATGGCAATCGTCTGAACATCGGCTTTGATGAAGTTCATCGTATCCATGATGGCGAGTCCGGAAGTAACGGAACCACCTGGTGAGTTGATATACATGTAAATATCTTTATCGGAATCTTGGGCATCCAAGAAAAGTAATTGGGCAATGACAGAGTTTGCCATTTGATCATTTACTTCGCCGGAAACCATGATGATCCGGTCTTTTAACAGACGAGAATAAATATCGTAGGAACGTTCCCCACGTGAAGTTTGTTCAATAACTGTAGGCACTAACATCGCTTTACCTCCTAAATATGGGAATGATTTTTAGCACTCTTGCGAATACAGTGCAAATTGTAGCGCATTGGTCAAAAAAGGTCAAATGATTTTTAAAACTTTTTTTGAAAAATCAGGAAGGGTGTTTCCACTACGTAGTATAGCATTCCACCGGCGGCGAGCGTTAGAAAAAGGAATGGTATCTAGGCAGTATGCCGAGACTAATTTTCCCCTTTTTGGGCAAGATGATTAGATAATAGAAACGATCAAAATGATTCGAAAGGAGATTTTCGGAATGGATATGAAAATGAATGCCAATCAAAATGAACAGGTGCCATTGGATGGACTTGAACCAGCAGTTGACCCTTGCTATGAAAAGGGCGACCAAGTCACTTTGCTGGTCGATCATGTGATGGCGCATATGATTATGAAGATGAAAGGGGCACCGGCAACCATCGTCGCTGGCTATCACACGCGTGCCTATGCCGTTGACTTTTATACGACCAATGATCATACGTTTGTTAAAGATCATAAGTGGATTATCCAGCGGGAAATCAAAGGTGAAACCGATGATTCGCCGGCGTTAGCGAACGGCACCGAAATCACGATGGAAGCAGCTCACATGCCCGGCATGAAGGGTGCTAAGGCAACCATCGTTGATTCAGCCGATGAAAATATCTATATTGTCGATGTGCCGCCATATCAAGGCCAGCAGGCAATGATGAATCATCGCTGGTTCCTGCAGTCCGAAATGCAGACTCGTGAAGCCACTGAAGAAACGGGTGATTAACGAGTTCCCCATCCTTGAATAAGGAACAAAGCCGGTTTCATTTTTCAGATCTAAACAAAAAAAGAGGCATTCATCAGTGATGAATGCCTCTTTTGTGTTGCTCCGCTCCACGTCCGTTTTTTGACCGACGAACGAATCGGTTATGCGCAGCCTCGGAGTCGAACCGAGATTTCAAGAACCGGAATCTTGCGTGCGATCCATTACACTAACCGCGCATTTACTTTAACTAGTTTAACGAATCAGCCGCAAAAATGCAAACCTTTTTTGCTAAAATATTTTTTACAGAAAATCGAAACCCGTTGAAACCGAACATCGCTTTTCTTTTCATTTAGAATAAAGGCTAGTTTGTCACGGTTTTCCGAAAAATAGTCTTTTCGGTTTTTGTGATTGGTCGTTTTTGGACGTTTACAACTGTTTTTAGGTGTGAAAGCGGCCCGCAAAAACACTTGTTTTTCGTTAGGGAGGTGCTATAATGAATTTGTTCCAAGGGAGAGAGAAGCAGCTTAAACAAGTATGTTTCTTTATTTTTTGGTTGACATGGGTCGCTTATTGACACCGTTGGACATATTATGTCCCTATCGAAGAAGGTAGATTGCAAATGCACTCCGACTTTAATTGGATCGAAGATATTGCACCGGATTTGATGAGTGTCATTACGAAACGTTATCAGATCCTGCAAAACATCAATTGGATGGAGCCGATCGGACGACGTTCCCTCGCTCAGAAGCTGAATGTCAGCGAACGTGTGTTACGAACCGAAACTGATTTCTTGAAGGCACAAGGTTTGCTAAATTCAACCAAATCAGGTATGGTTTTGACAAAGCATGGGAACGAGGTTTATGAGGGTATTTCCCATGTGATGAATCAGTTTTTGGGTGTCAGTCACACCGAGAAAAAGCTCAGTCAGTATCTTGGCATTGAACGCTGCCTGATTATTTCAGGTAACAGCGACGAACAGCCGAAGGTGATGGCAGAGATTGGTAAAATGGTCAATCAGACGTTACAGATCATTTTGCCGCTGGGTCGTGATATTATAGCGGTGATGGGTGGCACAACGATGGCACGTGTGGCCACCGAATTGACGCCGAAGTTATCAGATCGCCGTGAATTATTGTTTGTGCCGGCACGGGGCGGCGTTGGTGAGAATGTTACCATTCAAGCTAATAACGTTGCTGCGCAGATGGCCAAGCATTCGGACGGCAAATATCGGGCAATGTATCTGCCTGAAAACGTCAGTCCGGACACCTATGCGTCCCTCATGAAAGAACCAAGTATTAAAGAAGTGGTTACCCTTATTGACAAAAGCCAAACTGTGTTACATAGTATTGGTGAGGCCCTGACAATGGCAAAACGCCGCCATCTCAGTTCGGATGTCATCGACTTTCTCGAGCAACGTCGGGCTGTTGCCGAAGCATTCGGGTATTTCTTTAATGCTGCAGGTTCAGTTGTCTACAAGATACCACGAATCGGAATGCAGATTCGGGATCTTAAAAATAAACCATATGTGATCGCTGTGGCAGCCGGCGAGTCGAAAGCAAAGGCAATCGACGCATATATGAAAAACGCACCTCATCAAACATGGTTGATAACTGATGAAGGTGCTGCTAAAATGATTTTAAAAGGGGCAACCCTTTAAAATAAATCTTTTATTTTCCTAAAGGAGGAAATTGCAGTATGACTGTAAAGATTGGTATTAATGGTTTTGGCCGCATTGGTCGTTTAGCTTTCCGTCGCATCTATGAATTAGGCGAAAAGTCTAATGATATCGAAGTTGTTGCAATCAACGATTTAACATCACCAGCTATGTTAGCTCATTTGTTGAAGTATGATTCAACACATGGCACATTCAAAGGTGAAGTTAGCTCAACTGATGATTCATTAGTTGTTGACGGCAAGAAGTACCGTGTTTATGCTGAACCAGATGCAAAGAACATTCCGTGGGTTAAGAATGATGGCGTTCAATTCGTCCTTGAATGCACAGGCTTCTACACATCAACTGCTAAGGCACAAGCTCATTTGGATGCCGGTGCACAACGTGTATTGATCTCAGCTCCAGCTGGCAATGATTTGAAGACTATCGTTTACGGTGTAAACGATGATACTTTGGATGCTGGCGACAAGATCGTTTCTGCTGGTTCATGCACAACTAACTCCCTTGCACCATTAGCTAACGCTTTGAACAAGGAATTTGGTATCGAAGTTGGTACTATGACAACTATCCATGCATACACATCAACACAAATGTTACTTGATGGCCCAGATCGTAAGGGTAACTTACGTAATGCTCGTGCTGCTGCTATCAACACAATTCCTCATTCAACAGGTGCTGCTAAGGCTATTGGTTTAGTTCTTCCAGAATTAAACGGCAAGTTACAAGGCCATGCACAACGTGTCGGTGTTCCTGATGGTTCCGTTACTGAATTAGTTACAATCTTAAACAAGACTGTTACAGCTGACGAAGTTAACGCTGCTGTTAAGAAGTACACTGTTGACAATCCTTCATTTGGTTACAACGAAGACGAAATCGTTTCTAGCGATGTTATCGATACAACATTCGGTGCTATCTTCGATCCTACCCAAACAGAAGTTACAACTGTCGGCGACAAGCAATTAGTTAAGACAGCTTCATGGTACGATAACGAATATGGTTTCACATGCCAGATGGTTCGTACATTATTGAAGTTCGCTACTCTTTAATAAGTAGTTTTCAATAATTACCAGTCGAATCACTCGAAAAGGCGGAGGGAGGCAAACTCCTTCCGCTTTTTTTGTTTTAGGAAGTAAAACATAATCTAGGAGGTTTTTGCATTATGGCAAAATTACTTGTTTCTGATTTACCATTAAAAGGTAAAAAAGTTTTAATGCGCGTTGACTTCAACGTGCCGATCAAAGACGGTAAAATCGGCGATGACAACCGGATCGTCGCTGCTTTACCAACTATCGAATACGTTAGCGATCATGGTGGCAAGTTGATCTTACTTTCACATTTAGGCCGTGTTAAGTCTGATGCTGACAAGAAAGAATTAACTTTAAAGCCAGTTGCTGAAAAGTTATCCGAATTATTAAAGAAGCCAGTTACTTTCGTTCCTACTAACGAAGGTCCTGAACTTGAAAAAGCCATCGATAACATGAAAGACGGCGACGTCTTACTCATGGAAAACACTCGTTTCCAAGATATCGATAATGACTTTGGCAAGCGCGAAAGCAAGAATGATCCTAAATTAGGCGAATACTGGGCATCCCTTGGCGATGAATTTGTCAATGATGCATTCGGTACTGCACATCGTAGCCATGCTTCCAACGTTGGTATTGCTGAAGCAATGCATCGTGAAAACAAGCCGGTTGCTGCTGGTTTCTTAATGGAAAAGGAAATCAAGTTCTTAGGCGGCGCAACAAGCAATCCTAGCCATCCATATGTTGCTATCTTAGGTGGTGCTAAGGTTTCTGATAAGATCGGTGTCATCGAAAACTTAGCTCAAAAAGCAGACCATGTCTTAATCGGCGGTGGGATGACTTACACATTCTACGCTGCTAAAGGCCTCTCAACAGGTGATTCCTTAGTTGAAAAAGACAAGATTGATGTTGCTAAGCAAATCTTAGACAAGTACGGTGACAAGATTGTCTTACCAGTTGACTCTGTTGTTGCAACAGAATTCAAGAATGATGCTCCTCATAAAGTTGTTGATGGTGCAATTCCTGATGGCTGGATGGCACTTGATATCGGTCCTAAGACAGTCGCAGACTTTGAAGGAATCTTAAAAGATGCTAAATTAGTTGTTTGGAACGGCCCAATGGGTGTGTTCGAAATGCCTAACTACGCAAAGGGTACTTACGAAATCGGCAAGTTCCTTGGTACATTGACAGATGCCACAACAATTGTTGGTGGTGGTGATTCAACAGCTGCTGTTAAGGAATTAGGCGTTGCTGACAAGATTACTCATATCTCCACTGGCGGTGGTGCTTCCCTCGAATACCTCGAAGGCAAGACATTACCTGGTATCGCAGCAATCGACGATAAAAACTAATTTTTGACGAATGATGCCATCCCGAACGGCAACAAAAGGGACGCCTCGCGTTCCGTCCGCAAATGGCTTTTCTGAAAGGAAGTTTAATTATGCGTACACCTATTATGGCGGGTAACTGGAAATTAAATAAAGATCCACAAGAAACGGCTGAATTTGCACAAGCAATCACTGGCAAGTTGCCTAGTGACAGCGAAGTCATCTCAATCATTGCTGCTCCAGCAATTGATTTACAGACTTTACTGGATCAAAAGGTTCCGAACTTAAAAGTTGCTTCTGAAAACAGCTACTTTGAAGACGATGGTGCTTACACCGGTGAAACTTCACCATTAGCACTTCATGAAATGGGCATTACTTACGGCATCATCGGTCATTCCGAACGCCGTGGCTACTTCAAAGAAACTGACGAAGACATCAACAAAAAGGCACATGCTTTAATCAAGAATCAAATCACACCAATCATTTGCTGTGGTGAATCTCTTGAAAAGCGTGAAGCCGGCAAAGTTGACGAATGGGTCAGCGGTCAAGTAACAGCTGCATTGAAGGGAATTTCCGCCAATGAAGTTGCTAACTTAGTAATTGCTTATGAACCAATCTGGGCCATCGGTACTGGTAAGACAGCTACAAGTGACCAAGCCGAAGAAGTCTGCAAGATGATTCGTCACACAATCGAAGATTTGTATGACGAAGGCACAGCAAACAGTGTTCATATTCTCTATGGTGGCTCCGTAAAACCTGCTAATGTCAAAGATTTAATGTCTAAAGAAGACATTGATGGCGGCTTAGTTGGCGGTGCCAGCTTAGATCCTGAATCATTCTTGCAATTAGTTCACTATCAGGACTAGTTTTTTGGTAAAATAAGGGTGTAGTAATTGACGAAACTGGTAAATGATACTGCAGGTCATCGACTAGTCGAATCGAGGATACATGTCGTATATCACACAATTTTGGAAATAAAACTCATTTTTTAATTGATACCACTTTTGAAAGATGAAATTATTGTGTGTCACACACATTAAAGGAGAGAATCTCACATGTCTGTTATTACTGATATCTTGGCACGCGAAGTCTTAGACTCACGTGGCAATCCGACTGTTGAAGTCGAAATGTACACAGAAGATGGCGGCTTCGGCCGTGCCATCGTTCCATCAGGTGCTTCAACTGGTGAACATGAAGCCGTTGAATTACGTGATGGCGACAAATCTCGTTTCATGGGCAAAGGCGTTTTAAAAGCCGTTGCCAACGTTAACGATGTGATTGCAAAGCACATCATCGGCATGGACGTTACTGATCAACGCGCGATTGATAAGGCCATGATCGACTTAGATGGTACTCCTAACAAGGGTAAATTAGGCGCAAACGCAATCTTAGGCGTTTCTTTAGCTGCTGCACATGCTGCTGCTGATGAATTAGGCTTACCATTGTACGAATACCTTGGCGGCCCGAACGCACACGTTATGCCAACACCAATGATGAACGTTATCAATGGTGGTGTTCATGCTTCAAACAACGTCGACTTCCAGGAATTCATGATTATGCCTGTCGGTGCTAAGAGCATGCACGAAGCTGTTCGGATGGGTTCAGAAACATTCCATAACTTACAACAAGTTCTTAAAGAACGCGGCGACCAAACTACTGTCGGTGACGAAGGTGGTTTTGCTCCTGACTTGAAGAACAATGAGGAACCATTTGAAATCTTAATCGAAGCTATCCAACGTGCTGGTTACAAACCAGGCGAAGATATCTCGATTGCCTTTGACTGCGCTTCATCAGAATTCTACAACGCAGACACAAAGACTTATGATTTGAAGGGTGACGGCAAGAGCTACACAACCGATGAATTCATCGATCTGTTAAGCGGCTTAGTTGACAAGTATCCAATCATCTCCATCGAAGATCCAATCGATGAAAATGACTGGGACGGCTGGCAAAAAGCAACAAAGAAGTTAGGCGACCGTGTACAAATCGTCGGCGATGACCTCTTTGTTACAAACACATCATACTTACAAAAGGGTATTGATATGGGCGTTGCTAACTCAATTCTTATCAAAGTTAACCAAATCGGTACTTTGTCAGAAACATTCGATGCCATTGAAATGGCTAAGGAAGCTGGCTACACAGCTATTGTTTCACATCGTTCCGGTGAAACTGAAGATACAACTATCGCTGACTTAGTTGTCGCAACTAATGCCGGTGAAATCAAGACTGGTTCAATGAGCCGGACTGATCGTATTGCGAAGTACAACCAGTTAATGCGCATTGAAGATCAATTAGGTGCCGTTGCCCAATACAAAGGGATCAACAGCTTCTACAACCTTGAAGACAAGGGTGTTCAACCTAAGTAATCTTTAAACCATTTAAAAAGCATCCCGCTGCAGCAGGATGCTTTTTTTGTGCCTAAAAAATTTGACTTAGAGCCATCTCAGTAAACCCACTAAGAGGTCTTCGCAATGGAATAGACAACATTAGGACGGACGGGTTTGAAGGTAAGGCGTTTAGTCTTAGGGACAATGAATTTTGGACCCCGTACGTCGGAGGAAGATTCATTCAAGATCATGGATCGCGCCTTGGAACTCGGCATCAATTTCTTCGATACAGCTGATGTTTATGGCCGCAAACGAGATGGCGGCGGCCATTCTGGCTGGACGGAAGAAATAATCGGCCGCTGGTTGGCACAGGGCGAGCAGCGGCGTGAACAAGTCATTTTAGGAACAAAGTTTTACGGCGCAATGGAAAACCAGCTTGAAGGACCGAATGATGAGCCTGGTGTTTCGGCTTACAAACTGTACCACCATTTAAACGCCTCTTTACGGCGCTTACAGACCGATCACGTTGAATCTCTACCAGATGCACCATATCGATCACAACATCGACTGGGACGAGGCTTTTGGCGCTTATGAGAATGTGATTGCACAAGGTAAGGTGGTATTATGCCGGTTCTAGCAATTTTGGCGCACGTCAC
The DNA here is from genome assembly GCF_001437205.1 of Lactobacillus selangorensis. Taxonomy (GTDB): domain Bacteria; phylum Bacillota; class Bacilli; order Lactobacillales; family Lactobacillaceae; genus Paralactobacillus; species Paralactobacillus selangorensis. The sequence continues at coordinate 220,606 of NZ_JQAZ01000003.1, forward strand.
ATTGCTTACGCATGGGAAACAAAAAACGCTTGGAAATTTTCCAAGCGTTTTTTTAAGGTTGTGTTTTAATCGTTTGCTTTGTTGGTGCGTTTCGCAATGGCTGGCAGAATCAAGCCTAAAACGATTAAGAAAATCGGCATGATGATGTTCAAAGCTAATTGGAACCACCATGCACTTGGGTTGGCTGCCATGTTTGTCTTTGGAACCATCCCCATGATGCAGGCGAAGGCCGTAAAGACGAAACACCATAACCCAATCAAGTAGCCGCCATGCGGATTCTTGATGAATTTGTAATCTGAAGTGAACTTCTTGCTCTGACGATTTAGCATCATGAAGGCGAAGAAGACCCAGAGGTAACGGAGTGGCATCACAACGGAGTTCAAATTAAGCAGCCAGTTGTAAAGTTCGTTCATATTGCCAATTCCCAATGAAGGTACGATGATTAGCAAGCTGACCAAAATCCCAGTCATAATGTAGCCATTGACAGGGGTGCCCTTCTTGTTTTTCTTGGCTAAAGCCTTGGGAACGTATTTCGGATCGGCATCGCTCAAGAGAATCTGTAATGGGGCATCGATTGAAATGGCTAAGGCTGAAATCGAAGCCATTGCATTGGCAATCGCATACAGAATCATGAAGACATTTCCGACGTGGTAATAATTTCCGAGACGCTGGAAGGCGTCATAAGCACCGTTGGCCATCAAGTCAGATGGAATGTGATGCGAATCGAATAAGATTCCCATTGCAAATGAACCTAAGATGGCACAAACAGCGACCATACCGGCCAGAATCAGCATACCCATTGGAAATTCTTTCGATGAGTTTTTCGTTTTATTGACGTACGGTGAAATCTTTTCAGCGCCACCAACGGCGAAAACTAACATTGAAAGGGTGGTTAAGTATTGGAAATTAAAATGCGGAATGTAAGATTTGATATTGGTCATGTTTGGCGTCGCAATTTTAGCACCGGTCATTGCAGGGGCTGAAACAGCCAGCAGGATGAATAACAGTGACATGATGAACATCGCCGTTCCGGCAATACTCCCGATTCGATTCAAGGTCGCGACCCCAGTGGAGGCCACCCATAGGAAGAACAGGAAGATGACCAAACAGATGATTGAAACGGTCAGGGAACTGACAGTATTGATGAAATTACCATTGCCTTTGAACACCCAGCTCAAGGCAATCAAAATGTTTTGCGGTTTTTGCGCTAAATAGGGCACATGGACCACCCAATAGGTCCAGGCGGCAAAATAGGCGAGACGTTTTGTCGAGGTCGACTTGACCCAGGAAGAAACACCACCGCCGGCATCTTTAAACGTTGACCCTAATTGTCCGACAATCATTACGTACGGGACAAAGTAGAGTGCGATGATTAAAATCCAGGAAGTAACAACGGGCAACCCTTCGTTCGCATAATTGTTAACGACGTTTCCGAGTCCCCAAACGGATACGAAGGAAATAAGAGCAATATTATACCAACGCAACTTTTTTTGTGAATCGATTGAATCCATGTATCATTCTCCTTTCGTTAAGAAATATCATATAAAAAAATAACAAAATGAGCCACTAAAATGAGAACTTTTTTATATTTTTATTTAGATTTGCTTATTTTTATCATAATTTTGCCATTATTGTCGGGCGTAACGGTGTGCTATACTTAAAGGGAGGAAAGAACAAATGAGGAGGCACTTGTTGGTGGCAAAAAAAGGGCAGAAACGCCAGTTTAATCCAATCCGGCTGCGTTTTATTATTAGGGGACTGATCGTTGGAGTCCTAGTCGGTATCGTCGTCAGTACCTTTCGGTTTCTAATCGAAACCGGATTAAACTGGGTGATGAAAATTTATCCAACGTTGGCGAGTCATCCGCTGCGTTTGGGTGCATGGGTCATCGGCAGTATTGTGATTGCATTGATTATCGGCCGGATTGTCAAAACAGCACCGGAAATCAGCGGTTCTGGAATTCCCCAAGTCGAAGGCCAGCTGGAAGGCGAACTCGATTATCCATGGTGGCCGGTGTTCTGGAAGAAATTCGTCACCGGTTTATTCAGTATCGGTTCAGGTCTATTTTTAGGCCGTGAAGGACCTTCGATTCAGTTGGGGGCTTCATTAGCGCAGGGCGTGGCGGAATGGCATCACGATTCCGGGTCCAACCGACGGATTATGATTGCCAGCGGGGCCGCTGCCGGTTTAGCAGCTGCCTTCGATGCGCCGATCGCCGGGACATTATTCGTCCTTGAAGAAATCTACCATAATTTTTCGCCGTTAGTGTGGATGACCTCGCTGGCGAGTGCACTGGGGGCCGATTTTATTTCGGCCAATGTATTCGGATTGAAACCTGTTCTGCAGATTCGTTATGCGCACAGCTTTCCAATCAGCCAGTATGGTCATTTGATTGTGCTGGGTATTTTATTAGGTTTATTAGGTTATGTGTATCAACGGTTTTTGTTAGCACAGTCCAAGTGGTATTCGTGGCTGAAACTGCCTCGCTGGGTGGATGGCGTGATTCCGTTTCTGTTAGTGATTCCGATTGGGATGTTTGATATCCACATGCTGGGCGGCGGCAACCAGGTTATTTTACGGCTCGCTGTCCAAACGCCGACGCTTCGTTTTCTATTGTTATTGGCCGTCATCCGGTTCTTCTTCTCGATGATTTCCTATGGTTCGGGCCTGCCAGGCGGCTTTTTCCTGCCGATTTTGACATTTGGCGCCATTTTAGGCGCGATTTATGGTGTTGTCCTCAGTCAATTAGGCTGGCTCGATCCGATTTATATTACCAATTTGATTATCTTCGCTATGGCGGCTTATTTTGCCTGTATCACCAAGGCCCCCTTTACGGCGATTCTTTTAGTAACGGAAATGGTCGGCAACCTGCAGCATTTGATGCCACTGGCCGTCATGGCCTTGACGGCCTATATTGTGGTTGATTTATTGGGCGGCGCACCGATTTACCAGTCGTTGCTGGATCGCTTGCTAGTGTCGACCCATTTGAAGCAGGTCCATCAGATGCAGCGGTTTGAAATGCCCGTTTTTGAGGGCAGTGCGATGGATAATCTGCAGGTGCGTGATTTCAAGTGGCCTAAACAGAGTCTCTTGATTGGTTTGCGGCGGGGTGATCGCAATGTGATTCCCCATGGCGATACGCTGATTCAAGCTGGCGACACATTGATTTTACTGGCTGACCAGGGTCAAATCAGTATTGTGCGGCATCAGATCGAACAAACAGTGGCGCAAATGAGCGAACTCGCCACCAATCCGTAAGTCACAATCGACAAGCGTCCTATAAAATGATAAAATAGGAAAAGAATTCTATCGAGTGAATTAGGAACCAATCTCATTGAGAAGAGGAGGAAATCTTCGTGTATAACTTGATCTTGAATCTCCTTTTAGCTGATTCTATCTTAATCGTGATCGCGGTCATGATGCAGCCCAGCAAGCAGCAGGATGCGCTGAGTGCATTATCAGGCGGCGGCACGGACCTTTTCGGAAAGCAGAAGTCACGTGGATTTGAGGCTTTCATGGAAAAAGTGACTGTTGTCTTAGGGGTCATTTTCTTCGTGCTGGCATTAGCTCTGATGTATATTTCGTCCCACTAAAACTTGAGTAAGCAAAGGTCTCCTGTGGTGACAGGAGACCTTTTTCTTGAAAAAACATTTTATCTACAGAATTTGAAAAGAGGTGCCATTTCGTGGCAGAACAACAATTACGCAAAGAAATTCTGGACATCTTCAAGGATGCACCAGATGAAAAATTTTCGATCAGCGATATCAACCAGAAGCTCCATTTAAAAGGGGCAGATACCTTCCGTAAATTGGTCCAATCTTTGGCCCAATTGGAAGAAAAAGAATTAATCACGATGAATAGCAAAGGTGATTTCCGCCTGAACAATCCTAAGAAACCAGTCGAAGGGGTTTTCCATGCCAACGATCGCGGCTTTGGGTTCGTAACGATCGATCCGGATGAACCAGACGCCTTCATCGCACCGATGAACACCGATTTTGCCTTAAACGGCGACACGGTTCAGATCGACATTCTGAAGCCGGCGCAACCTTTACAGGATAAAGGGCCAGAAGGCAAGATCGTTGCCATCGTGGAACACAATACAGAAAAGATTGTCGGTGAATTTACACCGTATTCCGATGCCCAGCAGGACGAAACAGGCTTTTTCGGTATGGTCCAAAGCCATGATAAGAAATTGGCCAAGTATACTATCTATGTTTCCGCCAGCGGATTGAAGCCGCAAGCCGGCGACATGGTGCAAACCGAAATCACCGCTTATCCGGATAACGAACACCAAGAAAGCATGCTGGGAATCGTGACGAAGACATTGGGCAACAAGAACGATCCTGGTGTCGATGTCTTAACGATTGTTTACGACCATGGGGTTCGAGTCGATTTTCCCGATGATGCGCTGGAACAAGCGAATGCCATTCCAGATACTGTCCAGCCGGAAGAATTAGAAGGTCGGCGTGATCTGACCGATCAGGCGGTTGTCACGATTGATGGCGACGATTCGAAAGATTTCGATGATGCTGTCAACGTCTGGAAATTACCGAATGGCAATTATCATTTGGGGGTTCATATCGCCGATGTCAGCCATTATGTGACTGAAGATTCGCCACTGGATCGGGAAGCATTTGAACGTGGCACGAGTACGTATTTGACCGATCGGGTCATTCCAATGTTACCCTTTAGATTGTCGAACGGAATCTGTTCCTTGAATCCGGATGTTGTCCGATTAACCATGACTTGTGAAATGGAAATCAATCCAGAAGGGAAAGTTGTGAAACACGACATCTTCCCAAGTTACATCAAGTCGACCGCACGGATGACTTATAACAACGTCAATCAGATTTTAGCCGGTGATGAGGCCTTACGGACACAATATGCCAAGCTGGTTCCAATGTTTGAAGACATGAAAGACCTGCATGAGATTCTGTTCAACATGCGTCATCGTCGTGGGGCAATCGATTTCGAAGAACCAGAAGCCAAAATCATTGTCAATGACCAAGGCTGGCCGGTTGACATCGTGCTGCGCAATCGCGGCTTGTCAGAACGGGCGATCGAATCATTTATGCTCGCCGCCAACGAAACGATTGCGGAACATTTCTATAAGAAACATGTCCCATTCTTGTACCGTGTCCATGAAACGCCAGATGATGAAAAAATCAAGAAGTACTTCGAATTTATTACCAACTTTGGTTTAGTTGTCAAAGGTTCCAGTAAAAAAGTGACCCCGAAGATGCTGCAGGGTGTTCTTGCCGAAGTGCAGGGAAAACCGGAAGAACCGGTTATTACGATGATGACATTGCGGAGTATGAAACAGGCGCACTATGCCGATGAACAGCTGGGCCATTTCGGGCTGGCTGCAAAGTACTATACGCATTTCACCTCGCCGATTCGCCGTTATCCTGATTTGACTGTCAGCCGGATGATTCACAGCTACTTCGACCACGGCACAACGGAAGCTGAAAAGGATAAATGGGCTGAAAAGCTGCCTGGCATTGCCACTCAGAGTTCAACGCAGGAACGCCGGTCCATTGATACCGAACGGGCTACCGATGATCTTAAGAAGGCTGAGTTCATGCAGGACAAGGTCGGGCAGGAATTCGATGCGGTGATCAGTTCGGTCACGAGTTTCGGGATGTTTATCGAATTACCGAATACCGTCGAAGGGCTGATTCATATTTCCCAACTCAGCGACGACTATTACGATTATGTCGAGAACCAATTAGCATTAGTTGGGGAACACACACATCGAATCTATCGTTTAGGCCAGCCGTTGAAGGTCAAGCTTGAACGGGTCGATGTCGACCAGCGTGAGATCGACTTCTCATTGGTTCCAGGCCAGAAGATGCCGGAAGACGCTGAATTAGCGAATAGTGCGCAAAAGCAGCGGCGTGCCACACAACGGGAACGTAATAATGACCGTCGTCCACGTCGTGGCAACGGCAAGCCGAATGACCATCGTTCTTCAAATCGCAACAACAATAATCATAACGGCGGGAATAACAATCAGCATCGTTCTCATCGTCCAAGTACCGGCAACCGTCCGCATAAGCAGACAGGTTCGACGAACCGGTATCAGTCGAAACGGAATAAGCCGAATAAAGGCAATCACTAAACGAACAAACCTGAAAGCAGGTGGTATTGATGGCGAAACGGAAAACACAAAAAAAGCCGGATAATTTACTTGCCCAAAATAAAAAAGCAGGACATGACTACACCATCTTGGACACTTACGAAGCAGGGGTCGCACTGACCGGTACGGAAATCAAGTCGGTCCGTGACGGCAAGATCCAGCTCCGTGATGGCTTTGCCCAAGTGCGGCGTGGCGAAGTCTGGCTGGAAAATGTGCATATCAGTCCTTATAAGCAGGGCAATCAATTCAACGTGGACCCGTTGCGAAATCGCAAGCTTCTGCTTCATAAAAAGGAGATTAAAAAACTAGGCGATGCAACTGCAACTGAAGGGGTAACTTTGGTGCCGCTGAAGGTGTATTTGAAACACGGTTTTGCCAAAGTTTTGATTGGCGTTGCCAAAGGGAAACATACCTATGACAAACGCGAAAGCTTGAAACGCAAGGAACAAAAACGTGACATTGCCCGTGCTTTAAAGGAACATCGTTAAATAAACGGACTCAAACCGAAACTGGTGCGAGTCCGTTTTTAGTGTATAAAAGGGTATATTCTTTACATTAAATAGCAAATGAGCGTAAATTAAAGTAGATACAATTAAGGAGGGTGATGGCATGGCAGCACAATCAGATCAAGTATTAGCCGTCGTTCGGGTCACGTTTTTGCGGCCGACTGGCTCATTTGACCCCAATAAGGATTCGCATTTAGCCGCAATGGGGAAGTGGTCGGCCAATTCAGCCCAAACGGCGTGGACACTGCAGCCGGCGACAAAAGACGCATATACGGTCGAGGCCATTGAAACGGCATTGACTCGCAATGGCTATCAGGATCCTGAATATCAGATTCAGCTGATAATGCCCGGCACATGGGCGGCTGATGAGTCTTAATAAGAAAAAGCTCATGAAAGTTTAATCTTTTTTGAGCAAGTTACCGTCAGACGGGGTATAATAGTCTTATAGAATTTAAATTTATCTAAAGGTTAGGAGTCGATGAAATGGCTGATCAGTCAGCAAAGAAATCAAAGTTAACCCTTAGTGCGTTGATTTTGATGATCTTTACCTCGGTCTTTGGTTTTACCAATATTACCAAGGCCTTTTATTTAATGGGATATGCCTCAATTCTTTGGTACATACTTGCGGCAGTAGTCTTCTTTATCCCGTATGCATTTATGATTGCCGAATATGGTGCTGCTTTTAAAGATGAAAAAGGCGGTATGTATTCATGGATGGCGAACTCGTATAATCCAAAATTTGCTTTTGTCGGAACATTTATGTGGTATGCTTCCTATATCATTTGGATGGTTAACGTTGGTTCTGGGATCTGGATTCCATTGTCCAATGCCATTTTCGGGGTAGATAAAACTCAGAGTTGGCATCTCTTCGGAATGTTGAACGGGGTCCAGACTTTAGGGATTTTAGCCATCGTTTGGATCATCTTCTTAACATATGTTTCATCACATGGTTTGGATCGGATTAAAAAAATCACTTCTGTTGGTGGGACAGCCGTTGCTTTGATTAACATCCTGCTGTTCTTAGGCGGTTTTATCATTTTGATTTTAAACGGTCACATGGCGCAGCCGTTGAGCTTGCGGGCCTTCTTTGTGTCACCGAACCCAGATTATCATTCAATGACTTCAATCTTCAGCTTTACCGTCTTTGCAATCTTCGCTTATGGCGGTTTGGAAGTGGTCGGCGGATTAGTCGATCAAACTGAAAATGCTGAAAAGACGGTGCCACGTGCTTTGACGATTTCAGCGATTGTCATTTCCGTCGGCTACGCCTTGGGAATCTTCATGGTTGGGACGTTTACCAACTGGAAGTTTACCTTTGAAGAATTCGGAACGGTTAAAGTGACGATGGGGAACGTTTCCTATGTCATGATGAATAACATGGGGTATCAGCTCGGATTGGCAATGCACTTGTCACGTGCCGCTGCTGTGACACTTGGTGAATGGATCAGCCGTTACATGGGGATTTCAATGTTCCTGTCCTTGACTGGTGGTTTCTTCACATTGATTTATTCACCACTCAAGCAGCTGATTGAAGGGACTCCTAAGCAGATCTGGCCAAAGAGCTGGACCAAGATGCGCAATGGGATGCCTGTTAATGCAATGTGGTCACAGGCGATTATTGTCATTGTCATCATCGCAATTGTTTCCTTCGGGGGCAGCGATGCACAGGCTTTCTTTAATATCCTGATTTCAATGACCAATGTTTCGATGACTATTCCGTATATGTTCGTTGCCTTTGCGTTCCTTGGCTTCAAACGTAACAAGAATATCGTCAAGCCGTTCGAAATGTTCCATAAGAAGTGGACGACGGAAGTTTGTGTCTGGCTCGTCTTATTCAGTGTCGGGTTTGCGAACTTCTTCACGATTCTGCAACCAGCTTTGACTGGCGATTATCTGCAGGCCATTGAAACGGCCGCTGGACCAATCCTCTTCGGGGGCGTCGCATGGTGGATGTACTCGCACTACGAAAATAAGTACGTCAAGAATCAAAATTAAATAGACATTTAGGTTGAAACGATGGTTTTCAAGAAAGCTGCCTTTTCTGGGTTGAAAGGGCGTGTTTGGGAACCATCGTTTTTTGTATGGAAAGGGTGAACGGATGACATTTTTAGGAGAACTGGCACTCATTTTAATTGTGACTTTGGGGGTAAGCCATTTCTGCAATCGGATCAATATTCCGGCGGTGGTGGGCGAACTCTTGGTTGGTGTGATTTTGGGACCGGCGCTGTTAGGCTGGCTTCGTCCGTCTGCTTTTATGCATGATTTCTCCGAAATGGGGGTCGTCCTGCTAATGTATCTAGCCGGATTGGAAAGCGACTTAGGACTGCTCAAAAAATATTTTAAACCAAGTGTTTTTGTGGCCGTCTTAGGTGTCGTGATGCCGATGGTGCTGATGCCGCTGGCGAGCCTGGCCTTTGGATTGACCCAGCAGGACAGCATTTTGGTCGGAGTTGTTTTTGCAGCCACTTCGGTCTCGATTTCGGTGGTTGTTTTACGGGATGCGAACATTTTAAGTTCCAAAGAAGGGACGACCATTTTGGGAGCGGCTGTGGTCGATGATATTCTGGCCGTTTTATTGTTGAGCGTCTTGTCGACGGTCATGGGCACCGGCCAGCAGGTCAATCTCAGTTTGAAATTCGGACTCGAGTTGTTGTATTTTGTCGGTTTATTTGTGGCCGTCAAATGGGTTGTTCCTGGAATCATGTCGCTGAGCGAACATTTACAGGCACCATATGCGGTGGTGATTACAGCGTTAGTATTGGGCCTAGCCTTAGCCGAATTGGCAGAATTAGTCGGTTTAAGCGACGTTGTCGGTGCTTTTTTTGCTGGCATTGCGATTGGCCAGACAAAGTATCGGGATGAGATCGTTACAGCCGTCGAACCCATTGGTTATGCCGTCTTCATTCCCGTTTTCTTTGTCAGCATTGGACTCAACATGTCGTTTGCCGGCATTCAGTCCGATTTCTGGTTCATCGTTGTGATGAGTCTGCTGGCGATTGCGACCAAACTATTCGGTGCAGGACTGGGGGCTCGTCTGGCCGGCTTTTCGCATACCAGTGCGTATCTCGTCGGCTGCGGCATGGTTTCACGGGGTGAAATGGCCTTGATTGTGGCGCAAATTGGCTATCGCAGCCATTTATTATCAAAGGATTATTATTCGAGCTTGATTCTGGTGATTTTAATCACGACCTTAGTGGCGCCGTTTATGATTCAGCAGGCCGTTAAGATGCAAAAAGCACGTCCAAATTGATGGGCGTGAAGTGAACCCCCTGAGTTGGA
>NZ_JQAZ01000030.1 GCF_001437205.1 Lactobacillus selangorensis
CCCATATTCAGACAAAGTTTCTCGTGCTCCGTCCTACTCGATTTCATGACTAAGAGATTTTCGCGTACAGGGCTATCACCCACTATGGCCGCACTTTCCAGAGCGTTCCGCTAATCTCAAAGCCACTTAAGGGCTAGTCCCCGTTCGCTCGCCACTACTAAGGGAATCTCGGTTGATTTCTTTTCCTCAGGGTACTTAGATGTTTCAGTTCC
>NZ_JQAZ01000031.1 GCF_001437205.1 Lactobacillus selangorensis
CCAGGAGCCAACCCATTCAGCCCTGGCCTGGCAAGACGGCAAGGCCGTGGGCATGGTCAACTTCATCTACCACCGCTCCAACTGGAGCATCGAGAATTCCTGCTACCTGCAAGACTTGCTGGTGGACCCGGCCCAACGGGGTACGGGTGTCGGCCGCAAGCTGATCGAATTCGTCTACACCACCGCCAAGGCCGATGGTTGCTGCAAGG
>NZ_JQAZ01000032.1 GCF_001437205.1 Lactobacillus selangorensis
CATGGAAGCAGCCACCTTAAACGCCATCTCGTTGGAGTCGACGTCGTGGTAAGAACCGTCAAAAACGGTTGCTTTCAGGCCGATCAGCGGATAGCCGGCAACAACACCGTTCTTCATCTGCTCTTCGATACCCTTCTGGATAGCCGGGATGTATTCCTTAGGAACAACACCACCAACTACTTCGTTCACGAATTGCAGACCTTCTTGAC
>NZ_JQAZ01000004.1 GCF_001437205.1 Lactobacillus selangorensis
GATTTAAAAATTGTCAACCACTAATTTAAATTATTTTTGAAATGAATAAATATTCAATTCCTTGCAAATCATTCATCTGCAATCGACAACTTAATTAGTTTACCGTATCTGCTTTAATTTGTCAAATACTTTTTTCAAAAAGTTGATTTATAAAAGCTGATGCGGTGTTGTTCGTTGACAACAAAAAATAGTTTACCAAGATTTTAAAAGACCGTCAAGCATTTTTATGAACTTTTTTGAAAAAAGCTTCGCTACAAAATGAATATTCATACTAAATATCCATGAATATACGAATATTCATACTATTGAAACGACTCAACCGCCTCATCTAACCACCCTGGCATCTGCTCGGCAATCGGACGAAATCCAATATGTACCCGTCGATTGGTCCAATAATGCTTTTTATGCCGATATGGGGTAAGGTTCGGATCTGGCGTCAAAGCACGAATCGATAAACTTATTTTCTGACTATACTCATCAATGTCCAAAATAACAACACGTACCATTTGGTCGACCTTAAATAAAGAATTGATGTCCTTTACGAAACCGTGCTGGCACTCCGAAATATGAATCAATCCTTGTGTGTGCCGATCAAGGGCCACGAACGCCCCATAAGGCTGAATGCCGGTTACTTTTCCTTCAACAATATCGCCGATTCGATAAGTCATGGGAAAACCTCCTCTCGTTAAAATGTCCTTTAATAGTATAACCTATTTTTGGGCAAATAAAAAAGAGCGTTGCCGCTCTTAATCAGTAATCGTCACTTTTTCCAAGACAACGTCCTGCTTCGGCTTATCGCCACGGCTGGTCTTCTGCCGACTGATTGTTTCAGCAACATCCATGCCGGAAAGCACCTGTCCGAAAACGGTATGATGATGATCGAGCCATGGGGTGCCGCCGTCCTTTTGATAAGCTTTGATGATTTCATCCGGATAATTGGCCGCCTGCATCTGGCTCGGCATCCGTTTGTCCAAATGTTCATTCGTCACAATAAAGAATTGGCTGCCGTTTGTGTGCGGACCGGCATTTGCCATCGACAAGGCACCATTCAGATTAAACAGTTCATCTGAGAACTCGTCCTCAAATGGAGCTTGCCATTTGCTTTCGCCGCCCATACCAGTTCCAGTCGGATCACCGCCTTGAATCATAAAATCAGGAATGACACGGTGGAAAACAGTGCCGTCGTAATAGCCGTTCTTCGCTAAACTGATAAAGTTTTCGACCGCTTTAGGCGCCTGTTCTGGAAATAAGGCAACTTCAATTGTCCCAAGGTTGGTCGTTAAGGTTGCCTTAGGACCCTTAAAATCGGCTAAATCAAGTTGTGGATATGTCATTGTAACTCCTCCTTTTTATTCTGATTAAGAATAACTTGTCCCCGTGCGAAAGTCCAGCCACGTGTTAAAATGAAAACATCATTCTAATTGAATAGGGGAATTTTTCATGACAGAAACAGATTTATACGATTTAACCATCATCGGGGGCGGTCCCATTGGGATGTTTGCTGCTTATTATGCTGGCATGCGTCAAGCGAAAGTGCAGCTCCTTGAAAGTCTACCCGATCTTGGCGGCCAAGTCGCAGCTTTATACCCATTGAAGACCATTTACGATATTGCCGGCTTTCCAGCAATTGAAGGCAAGCAGCTCGTTCACTCGCTTGAAAAACAGCTAACTACCTTCCAGCCGACCATTCACACTGAGACGGCCGTTCAGAATTTTACCCAGCAGGCCGATGGCACCTATCAAATCGACACCAATAACGGAACTTATTATTCGAAAGCGATAATCATTGCGATTGGCAATGGCGCCTTCGAACCCCGGCGGTTAGCTTTTGATTACGACCCGAGCTTCGACCAGAAGTATGTCTTCTATGCCGCTAACCATCCGGATGAATTCGCCGGTAAAACCGTTGCGGTTGCCGGTGGGGGTGATTCTGCCATCGATTTGGCACTGACTCTGGAACCCATTGCTAAAAAAGTCTACTTGATTCATCGTCGCAACCAATTTCGGGGACTTGAAAGCAACGTCGCTAAATTGGAAGCCTCCAGTGTAGAACTGAAGACGCCATTCCTACTGAAGCAGCTTTCCGAACAAGATGACCAGCTCCATATTGCGTTAAACGAAGTTAAAGCCGACCATACTGAAGATTTGGCCGTCGATCGTTTAGTTGTCAATTATGGTTTTACAGCCGACACAAAACTGCTGCGTTCTTGGGGACTCGCGCTTGAACACCGGATGATCAAAGTCGATACCGAAATGAAAACCAATCTGCCGAACGTCTATGCGATCGGTGATACTGTCCAATATCCAGGTAAATTAAAACTGATTGCCAGCGGTTTTGGCGAGGCTCCGATTGCTGTTTCAACGGCCATGACGACCCTCTACCCAGATAAACGCCAGCCATTGCACAGTACTGACATCCAATTACACTAATTCAGAACATTAAAAAAGTCGCTCGTTGTGAGCGGCTTTTTATTTATCTGCTTTTAATTGTTTGCGCCCGGCGACAATGCCCCAAACCAGGAAGCCTTCAAAGAGGACAAACCCGATGATAAAGCACTGCATAAAGAAAGATTCAGGCAGGACATTGATGATCGGGTCCGTATTCGGATTGAAGAGCCAGTCCGAATTGCGGAACAGGATCTCATGGAACGTCACAAAGAATGCATCGAAGTTCATGGCGAGCAGGAAGGCCAAAATAACCGGCACCAAAGTCGCCCATTCAAATGGTCGAATCAGCCGCCATAATTCATGACTGCGCTTCAGCTTGCGCAGGAAAAAGAAGCTGGCGATTCCGGTGACTACGAGTACGATTTCCGTCAGTAAAAACAAGTGCCGGACATCTGCAAAATGATGCATGCCGGCATAGGACGACACAAAATTAGCGAGCGAGAACTTAACTGGCCACGGTGCGGTCAGATAGTGTAGGAGCTGGTGATAATTATGCATCAGCACATGCAGTTTCAAGTCGGCAATCACGGTCAGATGCTGCAACTTGCTGTTCAGCCAGAATAACGGATCCGAAATGAGGATCGTCAGGAAAATGGCGGCGGCGAGTATGGCTAAAAAAAGGGCGCACCAATTCAAGGTACGGCCTAACTTGTTCATTAGACGTCCCATTCGTCTAACCCGCTCACGTGATAGGTCGGCTGAATCGGCTTTTGTGCCACTTGTTCTGGGGTCGATACGCCAGTGTAAACCAGCAGTGTATCAATATCGCTATTGATTCCAGCTTGAATATCCGTCTGATAGTTATCGCCGACCATCAGGACTTCATCATGAGACAGACCGATTTTCTTCAAGGCTTCTTCCATGATGATTTTTTCCGGTTTACCAATATAAAAGGCTTTTTGCTGAACGGCACTTTCAACCATGGCAATGACCGAGCCGGCACCAGGGACAAGTCCCCGTTCGTTTGGCAAGTTCTTATCGGCATTTGTCCCGATAAACCGTGAACCGCTACGGATGGCAAGCGTCGCCGTCTCGAATTTATGGTACGTCGCATCATAGTCGAGTCCCACGATTGTATAGTCAGGATGTTCGACGTTCATCTTGAAGCCGGCATCCAGCAAAGCTGATTTTAAGCCGACTTCCCCAATGATATAAACCGTTTTGCCATTGGCAGTCCCGCCGTTTTCAGCCAATAAGTAGCTCGCCGTTGCCAAAGAAGGCGTGTACACCTGATCAGCCGACACATGAATATCGTGGTTATCGGCCAGGTTGTTGACCACCTGCTGCGGCGAACGAGTTGTATTGTTGGTCACGAATAAAAACGGAATCTGAGCAGCCTGCAAGCGGTCAATAAACCGTTTAGCGGCTGGAATCCGTTCACTGCCTTTGTAAATTGTCCCGTCGAGATCGATAAAATACCCTTTGTATTGTTTCACTTGTCCTGTTGCCTCCAGATTGATTAAGATTCAGTTTGTTTTTGCTTCTGGCGTGGGCGAATCGTAAACTGATGCTTGCCCTTGCCGTTTTGGCGTTTATTCGACTTGACAGCCTCCTGCCCGCTGCCTTTTTGGACGCGCTGCGGTTTGACTTTCCGTTCCGTATACGGCTTTTTACGCCGGTTGCGGCGGTGCGGTTTCTTCTTTTCGGGTACGTGTTTTTCTTGGCGTTCCAGCACAAAATAAGCACAACCGAAATTGCAGTACTCATACAGGTAGTCTTCCAGTGTCCGAATCAGCTGGTCGCGATTGGCTTTTTTATTATCGTCACGATAAAAGCCCCGCAAACGCAACTGGTCATAACCCCAGTCTCCAACGATGTAGTCATATTTGTTCAGAATCTCATTATAACGATCGTTCAGTTTGTCGAGGTCAAACCCATCCTTGAAATTGCAGACTAAGTCATAGGCGGCCCCGTCAATCGTCATCGTTTTAGTTGTTTTCATTACGACCCGCTGCGGCTTGCTGGCCTCAGCTTTCGTCAATTCATCAATTGCCGCTTCAACGGCTGGTGAATCTTTTTTCGGTTTTTGTTCTTTTGCTGTCATTTTTTTCACCTCCAGCGGCGCATAAAATCATGTTTTCAGTATACCATTTTAAGCAGGAAATTTTTTCTGCAAATAGCGGCCGACCATGTCCCGCAGAAAACCTGGGAATAGAATTTCGACGTTGCCGACAATTTCAATCGTCGGGAAATACGGCACAAACAGGTAATGATCAACCGTCGCCAGAGTATAAGTCTGCTCTGGGTCGATTGGCTTGTCTTTCCAGAAAACCCGGCGTGTGGCCGCATCATACTTAATCCCCCGATAACGGATATCGCCGAAGATTTTGCCCCGAAAGCCCATTCCCTTCATCGGGAAGTTGAGCAGATAACGACGGTTTTTCTCCATTTCCATGACCAAATGCCACATATCAGTTCCTTTTAGGGTCACTTTAATAATATGCATCGGATGCGGCATTTGGGTATGCAAGTCATCACGAGTGACTTTGCCAGCCGGCAATGAGCTCAAAAACAAACCGGTATTCAAAACGGCGGCATCCGTATGGGCTTCGCTGCATAAGGCTTCCAAGGCTGTATCAATCATTGGAGAGGCCCCCTCATGTTTGATCGGCAACGGTTCCGGCAAATCAGCTAAAACATCCTGAGCCAACAGCTCATGCCCCTTTTCGAGATAGCCGGTAATTTCTGCTGCATCACTGGCTTCTTGCGGGAGTTTTTCGGTCAAATGAGTCGTTGCTTCTTCGGAAACGATCTGATGCTGCTCATTCAATTGCAGCGTGATTTCACCGACATAATGGCCGTATTTTTCGGCGGCCGTTAACAATGTGGTCCCATCGACTTCCCCATCCGGTAATAAATGGTGGGTGTGGCCGCCGCAGATGACATTGATTTCCGGATAGTGTTTGGCCATATAGCGATCCATCGGCAGTCCCAGATGCGACAAAATGACTAGAATATCATATTGACCCTGTAATTTTTTCAGTAAGGGCGGCAGCACTTCCTGCACAACCTTCGGATGCCAGCCATTCGGTTCGTATGTCAAAAAGAACGGTGCTGTCAACCCAATCATGGCAATCCGAGTTCCTTGTTCAGACGTCACGATTTGATACGGTTTTGCAAAATCGGCTAGCTGGCCGGTCTTTTTATCGAATAAATTTGCTAATAAAACGGGAAAATCAGCCTTATCGTAAAGGTGTTCCAGCTGGTCGTGACTATTGCCGATGCCTTCGTTATTGCCAATCGTGACGGCATCGTAATTGCCGTCATTCAGCAATTCGGTGTTGATCTGCCCATTCGTGGCTTCGGTCAGCGGATGGACCCGATCCATCGCATCCCCGATGTCGAATGTCAACGTCGTTTCATGCCGCGCCTTAAATTGATGCTGGCGCTGATGGAGAAAATGCCGAATCTGCGGCCAGTTTTCAAAATGCGAATGCAGATCATTAGTGTGTAAAATATGAATTGTTTCCATAAAGAACCTCTTCTATTTTTGTTGGGCGGCTAGTTTCTTCAGTAACGCTGCTTTTTTCTGATAAATTTCTTCAATTTCAGCTTCGGACAAGGGTGTCCCAAATGGTAATTTGTGAGCAAGCAAGTCCCGTTCAGGGGCATCCACACCGACATTGATGTCTTCGGCAATCGGAACCATATTATGATGAATATGGCCATGCAGATTATAGATTTGATGAACGATTCCCATCATCATCGGGTAATGCGTCAAATAATACTGTGCATGGTCAAATTTCATCAATACCCCGACATCCGCAAACCGAAACTTTGGTTTGCCTGGTAAAACATCATAATTATGTTTATCAATGTATTTAAATAACGCCCGGCTATCATGATTGCCCTTAATCAGAATCAACTGTCCCTTTAATTGATTGAGAATCTGATCAACCTGTGCTTCACCTGGCTGGTTGCCGGGTGCCATGGCAATATCGCCCAAATGATAAACTTCATCCTTGTCGGCGATGCGGGCATTCCAATTATCAATCATCGTCTGGTCCATCACCTCGACCGAAGGAAACGGACGAGGAGCAAAATCATTATTGCCTAATAATTGTTTGTGGAAAAAATGAGTATCCGCAATAAAATATTTCATAGATGCTTCGCCTCTATTTCTACTGTTTCATCACTTCTATTGTACAATAAAAAGGAACCATGACAAACGTCCGTTTGCCATCAAAAAAGCCGACCACCCTGATTGGCGATCGGCCTGAACCTTCTATAGAAAGAAAGTGCTTAAAAATGGATCCATCTTTAAAAACAATTGAAAAAATCATCAAACACTCCGATAGCTTTCACATCGCCGGTTTAACAACGACCGTTTACATGACGAAAGCTGCTTTAATCAACGCTGGCATTCGGCATGATTCCAAGCGGGACTGGCGGGCTTACTTCGAACAGCAGCTGCCTGATTTTAGCGACAATGAACCCATTATTGTCGCTCGTCATCACCAGCAGAATCATTACTTCCATATCGAAGACCCCCAGCAGCTGAAACAGTTTCTGGAACAAGTCGTGGCGGGTGCCTAATTAACCGATGTGATTTTCCTTTAAGATTTCATGATAGGCATCCCGAATCTTGCCTTCGGGTTTGTCCCACTCTTCCCAATGGTCAAGCTGAGCAGTCGGCATCGTATAGGTGTCGTTGATATAATCTTCATAAATGATCACGGAACGTGAATGCGGAATGTTGAGCTGCAGAATGCGCACCGCCGTAATATAACCCCGGTTAGCGGCCAGTTCAGCCCGGCCATTGAGCATCACATTGCCTAATTCATAATAAGTACTGCCGTCCAGACGTTTGATCTGTTGAATCAAGGTGAACGTCTGGCCTTTTTTTGTGGTGACGTTGCTTTTTGCCATCCTGATTTCCCCCTTATTGTGTGTCTGTCGGTTCTTGAATCAAGCTGTACAGGACTTCATCGAGTAATTGGTGATGATAGCGCCAGTATTTGCGCAAAGTCCCTTCCTTTTGGAAACCGGCTGTTTCCAGATTGAGGCGGTACGTCGCATCAGCCGGATTGACAACAGCACTGACACGGACCAAATGGAGTCGTTTTGCCTCCATCGCCAAGGCCGTCAGGATTTCCTGCCCATATAATTCCGTATCTGTATCCGAAATCAAGGCATAATTGACAGTCGCACGTTGAAAATCCCAATGAATTTCATCCAAACTGCAGATTCCAACGGCATGCGCCCCGTTCCAGACCATATAGCAGATGGCATGCTTCAGTTTCATTTCTTCTTCATAAAAGTGGATCAAGGCCGTTGCTTCAGCCTTCGATTGATAAGTCGGAATGCGCAAATTGGCCGTCACCGTTTTGTCGCTGTACAGCGCATAAAGCCGATCAACATCCTGCCGCCGCAGCTTTTTCAATAATAAATGTGGTGTTTCGATTTCCCGTAAAAATTCCATCTTACGGCCTCCCGTTTCACTCCGATTTTTAGTGACCGCTCTTATTGTGCCCAACTCGAGGTCAAAATGCAACTGTCGACCTCAAGTGCTAGTTGTCATGCGTTTGAAAAAACGGTTTTTTCGCTGAATTGCTTGTTCATGCTCAAAGCCACCATCCTGCTTCACACGCTGTATTCCAAAAAAAAGACCACTGTCAATTGACAGTGGTCGGCATAAGAGAGAAAGAGAATTGTTGACCTTACACAACTCGCATGAGCTGCATAATTCCTATAAAATGCCGCACAGCCAGCACTATAGGCAAGCCCCGTTGGTTCAACGGTTATAAAGGAAAGCGTCGCCGTTTATCCTTCGAAAATAATGTTAGCGCTTTTTGTAAGCGTTGTCAAATAAATTTTGATTGCAATTGCAAGGAAAGACACTTTTTGCAGTCAATATCCCTTATAATCAAAGCAGACGTTTAAAAGGAGGAACGGATGGATGCATCTGAAGCAATTTTTCTTTGTGAATCTTTTTTTCGTGCTGTGGTTGACTTTAAGCGGTTTTACCGTTGTCGGACACCGTGGCGATCCAATCAACGCCCCCGAAGAAACCTATCAAAGTGATGACACCGCCTTTAAGGAAGGTGCCGATTATGTCGAGCTCGACTTGCATGAGTCGAGTGATGGTGTTTTGGTCATTTCCCATGACCGGCAGCTGTTACGAGTCACCGGTCAGGATGCGATTGTTTCGCAGAATACTTGGGCCCAGATTCATGCGATGAAGCAGAAGAACGGCGAGTCGATGCACAGTCTCGAAGAGCTGTTCATCCACTACCAAGACGACCCGAACGCTAAGTTTTTGATTGAAACGAAGAAAACTAAAAAAGGCAATCCAGCGGATATGGAAGAAAAACTGGCTGCCCTCATCAAACAGTACCATATGGAGAAACGGGTCATGATCCACTCATTTTCATTGAATAGTTTGGAAAAAATGAAGACGCTGCTGCCCAGTGTGCCCCGTTTATTTATTGTCGGTTCTTTGAAACGGCTCAATTTTGAAGCTTTCACTTATACGACCGGCGTCAATATTTCATCGACGTTAGCAACACCGGCCTTGGTCAAGGCCTTGCATGCGGCTGGCCAGAAAGTCTACATCTGGGATGAAATGACCGAAAATCGAGCTAGTTGGGACAAACTGGTCAACTTGAATATCGATGGTGTCGTCACCAACTATCCGGCGATCGGCCATGAGTATCAGGTCGCCAAAGATGCTTCGAGTGCTGTCAAACTGAATACCGTTGGCACTGTCAACACGAATAAGCAGACAATCAAAACCTATGAAAATCCCTATGAGCGCACGAATTTGAAAGCCGCCGCCCAGCCTGCCCAAACCTTTACAGTAACGAGCACGGTAACTTATCAAGGCCGTGTTTATGACCAGATCGGCACCAATCGCTTTATCAATGCCGATTGGGTCAATACAGGCGAAAGTGCCGATTGGGCCAAAGTCTTCTTAGGCAAACAGGCTTACATCCTGCCGCAGCATCTGCAAATCGCACTCTGGAGCGACCCGCTCTACCCGACTCAGCAGACCGGCACTGTCCTGCCGAATACAATGCACAAAATCGAGGCGGTCCGTTTTGTCGGGGCCAAAGCTTGGTTCAAATTGGCAGCTGGTTGGGTCCCAGAATCAGCCGTTTTAGTCAAGCTGCAGCCAGCTACCGATACAACTGCACTCCGCTTGAAACAGTATCAGCAGTTACCTGATGCCGTCCGTTCGAACCGGCTGTATCTGCAGCCGCAGCTGCTCTTGAGTTTGTCCCAGCAAACGGCCCGCCTGTACCCCAATAAATTTGCAAACTTTACAGTGCAAAAAGCGGCGTAAATATGCTATGGTAGCTGTAAGCGTTTATTTAAAAGGAAGGCTGTGAGAGTATGGCAATTGACTTTGAAAAAGAAGCGGAAAAATACCGGGAGGATCTCAAAAAAGATCTGATCACATTGTTGAAGATCGACAGCTCGCGTGACTTGGCGCACAAGAGTGCTGATGCCCCATTAGGCCCAGGTCCAAAGGCTGCATTGCTCCAAGCACTTGATTTTGCGAAGCGTGATGGCTTCCAGACCAAGAATGTTGAAAACGTAGCCGGCCGGGTTGAATACGGCGACGGCGATGAAATCTTGGGTGTCTTTGCCCATATGGACGAAGTACCGGCTGGCGACGGCTGGGACACCAATCCGTTCGAACCAGTCATCAAAGACGGCAAGATTTATGCACGTGGCAGTTCTGATGATAAGGGACCTGCTATGGCGGCCTACTATGGTTTGAAAATTTTAAAAGATAACGGCGTAAAATTAAATAAAAAAATCCACTTTATTTATGGGACCGATGAAGAAAATGACTGGTATGGTTTAAACCAATATCTGAAGTCCGAACCGACACCTGATTTTGGCTTTTCACCGGATGCTTCGTTCCCAATTATCAACGGTGAAAAAGGCATTACCAATCTGCTCTTCAATTTCGTCGCACCAAATGACGGCGGTGACTTTACTTTGCTGGAATTCAAGGCTGGCACTGCTTCAAACATGGTCCCGCAGACTGCCAAAGCTGCCATCACTTACAATGGCGATGACTTGCCGGAAGACTTCTTAGGCTCCTTCAACCGCTTCTTGGCGGATAACAAAATCAAAGGTACTATGGTCCGTGATGACAACAACATTGAAATTCAGGTAGTCGGCAAAGGAACACATGCCATGGATCCGAAATTAGGCAAGAATGCAGCCACCTATTTAGCTGCCTTTCTCGATCAGTATGATTTCGATGAACAGGGTCAAAATTACCTCGATGTGATTGCCACTTACATGCACAATAACTTCGACGGCAGCGGCTTAGGCATCGATCATCATGACGATCTGATGGGCGACTTGACTGCCAGCCCAGATGTCTTCGATTATACCCAAAATGGCAAGCAAACCTTAGTGCTCAACATCCGCTATCCACAAGGCACTGACCCTGACAAGATGATTAAACAGATGCATGAACACATGAATTTCCCAGCTGACCTTGAAATCACCGTTATGGGCGAACCGGAAGCACCCCATTATGTGCCGGGAACCGACCCGCTGGTTAAAACATTGCTGGACACATGGACCGATCATACTGGTCAACCGGGCCACGAAGAAATCATCGGCGGCGGGACTTATGGTCGTCTGATTAAACGTGGCGTCGGTTATGGGGCCCTCTTCCCGAACCGTGAAAATGTGATGCATCAAGCCAATGAATACATGTACATCGATGATATTTTGAAGGCATGTGCCATTTATGCCGATGCGATGTATCGTTTAGCAAAGTAACCGTCTTTCTGAAAAAATATTTTTTAAAAAAGTTTTGCGAGCCGTAACGATTGCTGTTACGGCTTTTTGACGCTTTTTTATTAGTACTCTACGCGTTAGAGTGCTAATAAATGCTTGCATTCCCGTCAAAACGGACTAAGATAGGGTTTGTAAGGTTGATGCAGCGCATCACCTTAAAAATATTTGAAGAGAGGTTCTTATCATATGGCAAACGAATTAAGCAGAAATAACAGTTTCTTCCCTGACTTTTTCAATGATTGGAGCAATAACTTCTTCGGTACGAATAATACATTCAAGACAGATATTGCTGAAAATGATGATGGCTACACCGTCACCAGCGAATTACCTGGTTTTAAGAAAGATAATTTAAACATTGATTATGAAAACGACATTTTAACCATCTCCGCATCCCGCAATAAGGAAGACGAAGAGAAGAATGAAAACGGCGATTTGATCCACAGCGAACGCAGTTTCGGTCAAACTTCCCGCCAGTTCTATCTCAAAGATGGCGACCAGAGCAAAATCACTGCCAAGTATGATGGCGGTGTTCTGACAATCGATGTGCCAAAGCTGGCTCCTGACCAGAGTGGTCATCACAACATTGAAATCAACTAATTTTCATTACCAAATGAGTATTAAAAGAGCATCCAGAAAAATTCTGGATGCTCTTTTTGTCTGTCTAAACAGCCTTTAATAACGCAACCAATTCCATTAAGTGATCAATCTGATACGTTGGTAAAATGGCGGATCGGTTCGGCTGGAAATGCGGATCATACCAGACCGTGTCAAGTCCGTTGGCATCGCCGCCCTTGATATCGGAGGTCAGCGAATCGCCAATCATCAGTGTCGTGGTTTTCTCGAAATTCGGCAGTTTTGCTTCAGCTCGTTCGAAAAATTCAGCCGTTGGTTTTTGAGCCTGCAATTCCTCTGAAACGAAAATATCATCGAAATAATCGATCAAATGGGCGGCTGTCAACCGTTGACGCTGGGTATGTCCCACTCCGTTCGAAGCGACATACAAATGGTAGCCGGCTGCCTTCAACGTTTTGAGCAGTGCAGCGGCTTCAGGAATCTGTTTGTGGCCCTCATCCAACGAATGACGGTACATCTTTTCATACTGGATTCCATCAACCTGTTCACCCAGATGGTCAAATAATTTTGAAAAACGGGTGTCCAATAAATCCTGACGCTTCAAATCGCCTTTTTCATAAGCACGCCACATATCCTGGTTCATATCATGGTAATAGGCCCGAATCGCCGGTGTCAGCTCATGCTGCGTGTCGGCAAATAGTTGCGTCAAAGCATCGTATTCTGACGCCTGAAAGTCGAGCAGTGTGTCGTCGACATCAAATAATAACATTGTGTAATGCACAATTTAACCTTCATTTCATTTTTTAAGTCTTATTGTATCAAAAAAAGGTACGGAACAAAATCCGTACCTCCATAAAGAACTAATTAGTTGTCATGCTTTTCAGTTAACTTGCTGGCAGCAGCTTCGTCAACAATAACTGTGACATCTGCATGTCCTTGTAAAGCACTGGCAGGAACATCCGTTGTCTTCGGGCCTTCAACCATGCCTTTGATGGCGTCTGCTTTGTTTTCACCGTAAGCAAACAAGATAATCCGCTTGGCGCTTAAAACAGACCCAATCCCCATCGATAAAGCTTCCTTTGGAACATCGTCTTCATTAGCGAAGAAGCGTGAGTTCGCCTTGATTGTCGATTCAGTTAATTTAACTTCGTGCGTCTGGCTGTCAAATGGTGTACCTGGTTCGTTGAAACCAATGTGTCCATTTTGACCGATTCCTAAGATTTGGATGTCGATCGGATTTTCAGCAATGATTTTATCGTAATCTTTGCCGGCTTGCGCAATATCTTTGGCCATGCCATCGGGTACATATGACTTTGCAAATGGCTTCTTATCGAATAAATGTTCTTTCATGAAATAATGATAACTTTGATCATTTGTATATGGTAAGCCCACATATTCATCCAAGTTAATGGAAATGCTGTTTGTGAAATCAATATCACTAGCTGTTAATTCATTGTAGAAAGTGATTGGTGAACTACCAGTTGCAAGCCCCATTACCTGCAGTTCATTGTTCTGCATATGACGCTTAACGATTTCGTAGCCTTTACGGCCGCCTTCTTGCTGATCCTTTACAACGATAACTTTCATGAAAAGACTCCCCTTCCAGACATTTAATTGTCTCAGACAGATTTTGTATCCGTTCTTATTGGTATAGCCCAATTATAGCGCGCTCTTTTTAGATGTGCAACCCTTTTTTAACATTTTTATAAACCATTTTGCGAACCCATGAAAGTCCGTTTAAAGATTCTGAAATCTGTTATAATGATTAGGAGTAACTGCCAGGTTTTCCGGCAGTTTGCTCACGGTATTTGATGCCGAACTTAATTAAAGGTGGGGTTACGTTGAACAAACCACAATGGTTTCGCACACTTATCCAGCGCTGGCAAAAGGCTTACCAACATTTTCTCGGTAACGCCCGTAGTCATTTTCAAACGAAACAAACACCGCACGCTGATGAAAAGCCACAATCATCTAAACCTCAGGAAACACAAGACGATTGGAATGAAGAAGAAATACATACACGGCGTGCGTACCGTTTAGCTCGTGAGCACCGGTTGCAGCAGAAAAAGGAACCTACTACGCCACAACCAGTTGAAACGGTCCCCAGCGAACCGCATTCACCGCAATTTTATGTGCATGTCGTTCTTTCTACTATTAAAAGTGTGTTTCTATATCTGATTTCGATTGGATTGATTCTCGGTGCACTTGCGTTCGGGACCGGGATGGGCTATGTAGCTGGTATTTTACATACCGTCCAAGTGCCTAAGATTTCAAGTCTGCGGACTCAGATCAACAACTTCGATACGTCATCAACACTGTATTTTGCCAATAATGTCAAAATGGAAACTTACAAAGCGGATTTGTACCGTAAGCCCGTTTCACTAGCAAACATTTCTCCTTATTTGCAGAAAGCAATCGTGGCCACCGAAGATGAAGATTTCTATCAGAATAAAGGAATTGCACCTAAAGCAATCGTTCGGGCCGTTGCATCGACCGTTACTGGTGTTGGTGCTCAAACCGGCGGGTCGACCTTAACCCAGCAGCTCGTCAAACTGCAGGTTCTCTCTTCGGAGACGACCTTCAAACGGAAAATCAGCGAAATTGCGATTGCGATGCGCGTCGACAAGTACTTCTCAAAGGATGAGGTCCTGCAGGCGTACTTAAACGTTGTCAGTCTGGGCCGCAACAATCGCGGTCAGAACATCGCTGGGGTTGAAGAAGCTGCCGAAGGATTATTCGGCAAGCATGCCAAAAACCTGACGCTGGCGGAATCGGCCTATATCGCTGGGATGCCGCAGAGTCCGTCCGTTTACACCCCCTACACACAAACTGGGAAAGTGAAGAAGGATCTCAGTTATGCGATGGAACGTAAAAACACCGTCTTATTCCGAATGTATCGTGACAATGCAATCACTTACAAACAGTATCAAGCGGCGCGCAAAGTCGACCTACGTTCCGAATTCCAGCAGCCGCAAAAACCGCTGACCCAGAAAACGACATATGGCTACGTTTATAATCTGATGACACAGAAAGCCAACACAATCTTAGCAAAACAATTAGCGAAGCAAGCTGGCGTCAAAATGTCCAAATACAATCAGGACACGGCCCTGCAGAATCAGTATTATAACAAAGCCAACACTGAGTTCAGTGAAAAAGGCTACAAGATTAACGGAACAATCAATAAGAAAGTTTACAATAGTATGCAGAAAGTCATGAAGGAAAGGGAAGATACCTTCGGTGAAACGAAGACGAGTTCGATTCCAAATGTCGCGACCGGGAAATCATCAACCGATACCGAACCCGTTCAGAACGGGACCGTCCTGCTCGACAACAAGACAGGTGCGCTGATTGGCTTCGTCGGCGGCCGTAACTTCAGCTTGACGCAGTACAATCATATCTTTGAAAAACGTTCGCCGGGTTCAACCATCAAACCGATTTTAGTTTATGGACCAGCGGTGGAAAACAAACTCATCGGCACGCAAAGTATGATTGCCGACTTCAAAGTCGATTTCGGCGGTTATTCACCGACCGATTACGATGGCGAAATCAAGAACAAATTTGTCTCCGCCTCACAGGCGCTCGAACATTCTTACAACATTCCAGCCGTTAACTTGTATAAGGAATTATTGAAGAAGAAGAATCCAAAGGAATACCTTGAAAAGATGGGCATCCACTTTACCGATTCTGAATATCAGCTGCTGGGACTTTCCTTAGGCGGAACAACCAACGGCGTGACCGTTACTCAGGAAGCCAGCGCCTTCTCGACCTTCTCCAATGAAGGGAAACATGCTTCGCCGTATGTCATCCAGTCAATTACTGATCCGTCTGGCAAAGTGATTTACCAGCAGAAGAACACGACGCAACGGGTCTTCTCCAAGTCAACCGCTTATATCATGAAAAAGATGCTGAAAGGCGTTGTCACTGACGGGACTGGTAGTGATGTCACGAATCAGCTGAACTTCAATACGAAGAACCTGATTGGGAAGACTGGGACTTCAAATGACTACAAGGATATCTGGTTCATTGGGAGTACACCTGGTGTCACCCTTGCTTCATGGATGGGTTACGATAATAACTACGGCAACAGCTACACTTTGACGAGTGAAAGCTCCGAAAGCAACAATGCTTATTGGGCCGCCCTTGCCAATGCGATCTACAAAGCTGACCCGTCGGCCCTCAAGCTGAAACAGACGATGGCCAAACCATCCGGAGTCACAACGACGACGGTGCTGAAAAAGACGGGTCTTAAGAAAGGCGACGTCACCATCAACGGTACGACACATTCGATTACCGGTTCGACCGTCAAATCGCTCACGAATGGCTACACACCTGGCAAAACCACTTATCACTTTGCTATCGGCGGTAATTCCAAGAACTACAAGGAATTCTGGAATTATGATTTAGGCAAATCGAATAAGTATGGTATCGCCACCGTCATCAATTCGAAAGGCAAAGAAGTCACCGCTATTTTAGGCAGTGACGGGACCCCAACGAATTAAACAATGATATCAAAAAAGCGCTGAACGAAAATTCGTTCAGCGCTTTTTAAAGACGCTTTTATTTGGTAGATTGCCGCTTAACGAGGTCATAAGGCAGGATGATTGTCTTCTGATCAATATCTTCCTTATTCATCATCTTAGTCAGCAAACGCATCGCAACGGCACCGATATCATACAACGGCTGTTGAATGGAGGATAATTGCGGCCGGATCATTTCAGTCAGTTTCGTGTTGTTGCTAGTAACGACTTCAAAATCTGCTGGGATCTTGACGCCAGCATCGACAGCGCCGTCAAGCACCCCGACAGCCAATTCATCATCACTGACAATCGCAGCTGTCGCCCCAGTTGCCTGAATATCATGCCACAAAGCTAACCCGGCGTTGTAACTGTATTCCGTTTGGAAAACCAAGCTTTCGTCGTATGGCATCTTAGCGGCATCCAAAGCCTCCTGGTACCCCTTCAAACGATATTGCCCATTGATCGGCTGATCGAGACTGCCGGATACAAAAGCAATCTTCTTGTTGCCGTTGTTAATCAAACGAGTCGTGACATCTTTGATGGCATCCCGATAGTCGATATTGACACTGCCGATGTCATCCTGCGGATCGATTGTCCCCGCCAGAACGACTGGTGTCTTCGAACGGGACAATTCGTTGCGCAAGTTGTCGGAAATGGTGTGTCCCATGTAGATCAGACCGTCGACCTGTTTGGCCAACAATGTGTTGAGCACTTGGACCTCACGCTGATTATTTTCATCGGAGTTGGCTAAAATAATGTTGTATTTGTACATCGTGGCCACATCGTCGATCCCACGTGCCAACGATGAGAAGTAGATGTTGGTCACATCAGGAATGATGACCCCGACTGTGGTGGTCTTTTTGCTGGCCAAGCCACGTGCAACGGCATTCGGACGGTAGTCTAAACGGTCGATTACGGCTAAAACCTTTTTACGAGTGGCCGGCTTTACATTTGGATTTCCATTCACAACACGTGAAACGGTTGCCATAGAAACGTTGGCTTCACGCGCAACGTCATAAATTGTGATGGTTTGTTTTTCCATATTTGCTGATTTTCCTTTCATTTCTGTTTCATAAATTTTCTTTCATATTGTCATTCTTAAGGTTAGCAGAATCTTGTTTCAAATGCAAGCGTTTTACAAAAAGCATTTTCATAAATCTTTCATCTGCAAATACCACCCTTTTTAAACACCGGCGACTATGCTATATTTAGATTACATTTCAGGCTGTTCGCACAGCAAATTTAACTAAAAGGAGTGGTCATTGTGAATCAACCATTACAAGCCTTGCAAAATTGGATTGCCGACGAAAATATCGATGTCGCTTACATCAGCAATCCCACCAACATCCTCTACTTCTCAGGATTCGAAAGCGACCCTGAAGAACGGGTCCTCGCCCTCTTTGTCTTTCCAGACCAAGACCCCTTCCTCTTCACCCCGCAGCTCGAAGTCGAAGCTGCCAAGGAAGCCGGCTGGCCCTACGATGTTTACGGCTACCTCGATCATGAGGATGCGTTTGCAATCATTGGCAATGAAATCCGCAAACGTAACCCTGACCCTACCCAATGGGCTATTGAAAAAGATGACCTTCCTGTTCAGCGCTACGAGGCCGTTTTAACCCAATTTCCAAATGCGAGTTTTCCCGCCGATGCCTCTCGTTTTATCGAACAATTAAAGCTGATTAAAACGCCGGACGAAATCGCCATTATGGAAGCAGCCGGCCGCCAAGCCGACTATGCTTTCAAAATCGGGTTCGAAGCCGTCCGTACTGGCCGGACCGAACAAGAAGTCGTCGCTGAAATCGAATACGGCCTGATGAAAAAGGGCGTCATGCACACTAGTTTTCCGACAATTGTTCAAGCCGGCGTTGATGCCGCTGATCCCCATGGTGCGCCGACCCAGGCTAAGATCGAACCGAATGAATTGATCCTCTTCGACTTGGGAACGGTCAATCGGGGCTACATGAGTGACGCCACCCGCACGATTGCATATGGTACACCAAGCGATAAAGCCCTCGATATTTACAAAGTCTGTTTAGAAGCCCAATTAACGGCCCAAGACGCCATTAAACCCGGCCTCACCGCTGCCGAACTCGATCAGATCGGACGCAGCGTCATCGAAAAAGCCGGTTACGGCGAGTACTTCATCCATCGTCTGGGGCATGGGATTGGCACATCGACCCATGAATTCCCATCAATCATGGAAGGCAACAACATGGAACTCCAGCCCGGCATGTGCTTCTCAATCGAACCAGGCATCTACATTCCAGGTGTCGCCGGCGTCCGCATCGAAGACTGTGTTCATGTGACCGAAAACGGCAGTGAACCCTTTACGCATACTTCCAAAGAATTATTGACAATTGAACCACGCAATTAAAATGAAAACAGCCCGCAATTGCGGGCTGTTTTCAGTAGTGTGTAAAAATAAAACGAGACCTGACTTTAAACGTCATGGCCTCGTTTTTAATTGAAAATTTATTCGTCTTTGGCTTCCCCGAAAGCACTCTTACCATCGATGACAATGTCGTCCATATCAGCTTCGTCAGCAGCCTGAGCGGCATCGGAAGCTAATTTATCGGCGGATTGCTTCACTTGATCCATTTGAGCACGAACCGCATCAGTCGACTTCTTCAGGTTATCCTGAACATTTTTCTTCAGCTGATCCTGTGCATCCTGGATATTGTTCAAGGTTTCCTTTTCGTTCTGCTGAATATCCTGATGACCGGATAATTGCTGTTTTAAGCTATTAAAACGTTGTTGTACGCCCTTTACGATGTCGTCGCTGGTCACAGGGGTCAAGAACAATGTGGCCAGATAAGTGGTCGCACCGCCCAAAATAAAGCCGAGCACGAAATGATTTTTATTCTTCTTTGCCATGGAAATCCATCTCCTTAGGACTGTTGATCCGTTGAATCGTCATCTTTACGATGTTTGTTGTAGAACCGGAGGGCGCTTAAGCCGACACGGGACGCAACACCAGCTTTAGCAGTCGTTTTGCCGACATCGTTGATTCGGTTGACCAAATGATGACTGGCATCATTGACATCGGAAACACTCTGCCCAAGGTCGCCAGCTGCTTTGAAGACGGGATCTAAGTCTGAGACCTTCCCGTTTAAATCATTTAACAAGACATTGGATTTTTCCAAAAGGCCCTCGACTTGTTTTGATAAAACATCGACGTCGTTGGTCACAACTGTCACGGTCCGATTGGCTTCCTGAACAGTGCCCTGAACTTCTTTCATAATCTTGGTAACCCGGCGAATCGCCATCACCAATGCGAGTACTAAAATAAGAAATGCGATTGCGGCGATCAAGCCAGCAATTTGTCCACCTGTCATGTAACATCCTCCCTAACTATGTAGCTAATATGAATTATACTTAGAATATCATCATTTGCGGTCTTCTTCAATTCCAAGTGCGGTGTTCCATGCGGCAAATGAAAAAAAACTCTGGTAAAATAGAAGCAAAAATAAGAAAGAAGGCACGCCTGTGTTCCTTGCCATGAAAGTCAAAACACCCAGTCATGTTGTCCGGCTCTTCCAGCATTACTGGAAGACAATCAGCTGGGATCAAATTTTAGCCAATACAATCGACGGGCTCCTGCAGATTATCTTTTTCACGATCCTGTTTTGGGTCATCGACCGACTGGCAACGACCCTTGCCAGCCGGGCCTTCAAAGGCTACGACAAAAAAGAAACACGTGAATCATCCAGCCGGATGAATACGTTGTATACCTTACTGATGAATGTCGTCCATTATACGACCCTCTTCTTCTACTTGTACACCTTGCTCAGTGTTTTGGGGGTCCCCGTCGGAACCTTGCTGGCCAGCGCCGGCATTATCAGTCTAGCAATTGGACTTGGTGCTCAGGGACTCGTCAATGACGTGATTGCCGGAATCTTCATTTTGCTCGAACAGCAATTTAACGTTGGCGATGCCGTCCAAATCGGCGACGTGTTAGGCACCGTTTCGGCAATTGGAATCCGCACCACTCAAATCACCGGTTTCGATGGCACCCAGAATTACATTTCGAACCGCTCGATTACCTTAGTCACCAACCTCTCCCGTAACGATATGCGGGTTCTGATCAACCTCAGATTGGATACGGATGCTGATGTTGATCAAGTTCGTCAGGTCGTGACCCAAGTCAATCAGAAAAAAGTGCCGCAGACACCCGAAATCAAATCAGGTCCCGTCGATCGCGGCATCATGGACCTTGGTAACGGCGTGCTCGCCTACCAGATTATGATGTACGTTAAAAACGGCACTCAGCTAAAAATTCAGTCGCAATTTCAAGAGGCCTATATGGAGGCACTCCATAAAGCCAAAGTGCCGCTGACAGACCCGTCCGTACCGCCCTTTCCAACCGGGCAGCAGCCCGATCCGCCGGAAGCACAAAGTCATCAGTGAATTCCAACACATCTCTCACCAGATGTGTTTTTTAGTAAGTTTTTAGAAACCGTTTACAATTCAGGGGCGACACGTTACACTTTAATTAGTTAAACAGAAAGAGGCAATCGAGACGGCATATGGTACTAATTATTTTAAAACGACCCGTGATGAATATCAGCCCTATGACGGCATTTATGCTTTGGGTACGTTTATCAATCAAAATCCACGTTCGATGACGGAAGATTATTTTCCAGTCCAGCCCACCGCCAATACTGTCACCATGTTTAATTTACTGCGGCAGCAGTTCGGTAAAAACTCATTCGAAGATGAATACAATCAGAATCGTGCTAAATACACATCAACTAATAAATGGCTGCAAACGTTTCTCGGTGACAAATTTCACCAAAACATTCAGGTCGTCGCCGAAGCTGATGAATTTCTCGACGGCATCGGCAATCAAGCCGCCGAACATACCTTGCGGCTTGTTAAAGTCGTTGATCAAAAAGCACACATCTACTATTTCCTGTTGACCGGTGTGGCCGTCTTGGAAACCAAAAAAGACGAACTGATCAATGCCGGCCAGCTCGCCCGCCAAAACGACCCCTTCATGGTTCAGAATCAAGAGTTGAAACTGAATGAACCAGCATTGGCGCGTTGCATCCTAGCACTCGCCAAAAATTATTTTAAAGATGCAGTGACGATGGATGACGTCGCTCAGATGTACGCCTTTCAGAATATCGGCGGCAAATTCCTTGATCCTGGTCTGACGCAGGTCGACCCTGATTCAGGCCAGATTAACCGGCTCTGCTACTTGCTAACGACGCAAAAGAAATGGCAGAATAATGCTTAAATTAAAAAAGGAGCTTCTTTAAATGTCAGATTTATATGGAACCAGCTATTTTCAATCCGTGCGGGATGCCTATCAGCCGTATGGGAATGTCTATGCACTCGGAACCTTTTTAAACACCAACCCAAGGGCGATGGAAGCCGACGAATTTCAGCTGGTGCCCACTAAGAGCACCGTTACCATGTTCGATCTGCTCCGCCAAAAAATCGGTGCCCCCACTTTTGAGGATGAATTTCAAACCAACAGTGCTAAATATCGTTCCAGAAACAAATGGATCAAAGCTTATCTGGAAAATCAATTTCACAAAAATATGGCCATCGGTGCGGAAGGCACTGAATTTCTCGATGGTATCGGCAATCAGGCGGTTGAACATACCTTGCGGCTCGTCAAGGTGGTCGATCAGGAATACAATGTGTCGTATTTTCTGCTGACTGGGCTCGCCGTTCTGGAATCCACAGTTGATGAATTGATCAACGCAAAAAAGATGGCCCAAACAGACGATCCGTTTATCATGCAGGACAATAAGCTTGCCCTCAATGGCCAAGGAATCGTCGCTTTCATCCGTGCTTTAGCTGCCGATTATTTTGCCGATCACATTCAGGATGACGAACTTCAGCAACTCTATCAGTATCAAAACGTCGGCGGTAATTTTATGACCCAAGGCATGATCAAAGAAGCACCCGATGCCAAGGAAACCGGCCGAATCGGCTACCTGCTGACGACAACTCATCAATGGCAGGCTTAGAGCATGACAGAAGTCGCTTTTTGACTTCGTCGTAGCTCCCTCGCAAGACCAGCTAGGTATTTAGCAAATTTATACTGTTCAAACAAAAAGGACTCTTTAAATGCAATTTTTGCATTTAAAGAGTCCTTTTTCGTGAAAGAGACACTTATGTCACCAGCCTCATTTTATCTGAAACGGTAAAAATAGGCGTATGGCCGGCGATGCCCACTTTCTCATTAAGCTTGTTTCAAATAATCATTCGCCTGCGTCAGCATTTCCTGCAGATTCTTGAATTTCAAAACCTGCAGTGCCTCTGAATAGCTGAACCAGCGGATTGCACTAATCTCGGATTCCTGCTGGGTCATTTCCGGGTCTCCATCGATCCGGCTCAAGCACAAATGGACCTGTTTCAAATGACCGTTTGGCAATTGATATTCCGTTTCAGTCGTAAAGTGCGTATTCAATTGAACACGCAAGCCCGTTTCCTCGTGAATTTCACGGCGTGCCGTTTCAGAAAACGTTTCGTCGCCTTCAACGTGGCCCTTGGCAAAGCCCCAGAAATGACGATCTTTGCTGTCTACCAGCAAATACTGGCGCTGTCCGTTCCGTTCCCGATAGATAATCGCACCAGCAGCCACTTCGGTTGTAACGGGCTGGGCGGCCTCTTTTTCAGGCATCCGTTCGATCAAATCATATTCTTTATCAATATTATGGACAAGGTGATTGACGCTCTTCATCATTTCACGCCGTGTGACAATTCCGGTAAAATCGCTATTTTCGGCGACAACTGGCAAAAACGGTTTGTCAACCAGCAGGTGCAGCACATTTTCAACATCATACGGATCTTGGATGGTTGTCACATCTGTCTGCATCACGTCTTTAACGGTGAGCTGGTCCAAAGGTGCAAAACTCAATTCATCCAATCCCAGCATCGTTTCAGTAATCATCGGCATCGATAATAACCCCACAAAGGTCGAATCGTGTGCCAAGACGGGAATTTTCGAATAGCGGACCTTTGTCAGGACCAGAAACGCATGCGTCAACGGATTGTTTTCTTCGACGTGCGCTACCCGATCACCTGGGATCAAATAATGATCCCGATTCTCAAGCAACATTTTTTCAACCGACTGATTTATCATTCGCACCATTCATTCCTTTCCTGAACTGACTTCATTGTAGCAAGCAACCATGAATAAATAATGAAGTTTTCAGCAGGTTTCTCTTTAGTTCTTCTTAAGCCAGTCACGCCAAACTTTTTCAAGAGCACGCATGGCATTGCCACGATGGCTGACCTGGTTCTTTTCATCAGGTGTCATCTGGGCAAATGTTTTTTTCAAGGTTGGTTCATAAAACAACGGATCATAGCCGAAGCCATCATCGCCACGTGGAATTCCTAAAATACGCCCACGCACTTCGCCATTGACAACTAAATCAGCGTCCGGCTGGTCCGGCTTGGCAAAGACAAGGGTTGTATGGAAAGTCGCGCCACGTTTCTCGTCAGGAACGCCTGAGAGCTCATATAAGAGCTTAGCATTATTAGCAGCATCATTGTGGGCATCACCCGCATAACGCGCTGAAAAGATGCCAGGACGGCCGTCAAGTGCATCGACTTCCAAACCCGAATCATCGGCTAATGTCGGCAATTGTAGCAAATGTGCCACCTGATCAGCCTTCAGACGGGCATTCTCTTCAAAACTCGTTCCGGTTTCATTGATATCCGGAATATCCGGAAAATCACGCAGTGTTTTGACAGTAATGCCATCCTGAGCAAACATCTTTTCGAACTCACGGGCCTTGCCCATATTCTTAGTGGCGACTACCACCGTTTGCGCCCCAATTGAACTAGTATCATATGGGTGAGTCTGCTTTTGGTAATCATTTTTAAACTGGCCCATCAATTCAGTCGTTCCCTGAAAGGCTGTATATAAGAACTGATTCAAAGTGGCGCCGTCAAAAGCCATCGTTCCATTGACGGTTAAAGCCGTCATCGCATCCAGATCGCTGACCGCCAATTGTAACGTTGTGGTCACTTGGTCATCCGTTTCCAAATCGACTAAAGTCCCGTCGTCAGTCAAACCGACCGTAATGGCGACTAAATTATAACGTAACCCTTTGTCGAGCTGCTGATCGTGGGCCCACAATTTCAATAGCCAAAAAGCACCATTAAAAGCCGTTGTCACTGGACTGCCCGCATCTTGCAGGACGGTGCAGCGCAATGTGAAACCATTGGTAAACGTTTCAAAATCAACGGCCGGCTGCAAAGCTTGGGTCAGCCATTGATTGGCCGACACGGCCGCAGCACCCCGATAATCAAACTGGATCGTTTTAGCAGCATGCGGTGCAATTTGAACCAGCACACGCGTTTCGCCCTGCTGAATCAATACATTTGGTTCAGCCGTCGTCAAAAACTGGTGCTGCAGATGCAGCGGCCGCAGTGCATCATTTTCACGGCCATTATCACGTTGTTTCATGAATATTATGCTCCTTCTAAGTCAAGATGATGGGCCTGCAAATGGCGCAGCTGCAGCCAATCACGTGCGATTGTATCAAACATCTCCGCTGAACCGGTCGTATAAAATTCATGCTGCGGCGCATGTGAAAAATCGCTATTGCCCAAATGGAAGTAATCAAGCAGTGTTGAGACCGTATTCACCGTTTCAGCCCCAGAATCAATCAGTTTCACTTTAGGGCCGACCACATTCTGAATAATCGGCCGCAACAGTGGATAATGAGTACACCCCATCACTAACGTATCAATGTCAGTATGCCGATATGGTCGTAACGTTTCGGCGACGACCTTTTTGGCAATCGGGGATTTGTAAGCATTGCTTTCGACAAGCGGCACAAACTTCGGTGCGGCTAAGCTCAAAACATGCGCATGCGGATCTTTGTGTTCAATCGATCGTTTGTAAGCATCGCTCTTGATGGTCCCTTCCGTTGCAATGACGCCGATTTCTTCATTTTTAGTTGCTTTGATGGCAGCTCGTGACCCTGGGCTGATGACCCCGATCACTGGAATGTCCAATTTGGACTGCAGATCGTCAAGGGCAGCGGCAGTCGCCGTATTGCAGGCAATGACAATCATTTTAACGTGCTTGGATAACAGAAAATCCGCCATTTGCCAAGCAAACTTGCGTACTTGGTCAGCTGGTCGCGGTCCATATGGCAAACGAGCCTGATCGCCAATAAAAATGACTTGTTCATTTGGCAACTGGCGTAATGATTCTTTGACGACAGTCAGCCCGCCGACGCCCGAATCCATATACCCGATTGGTTGCTGGTTCATTTTTACGAAGCCCCTTTTCTGTGCAATTTTTTGAAAACCGAATGTAAATCTGAAACTATATTGTCGCTCTTTTTCGTAAAAAAGGCAAGAAACCATTGTCTTCACGAGGAAACGTGCCCTTTTCGGAGTATAATAAAGCAGAATAAAGACTCAATGGAGGTTGATCATGTCAAATCAGTTTTATGAACAGCTTATTCAGGCCAACCAAGAGGTCCCCTATTTCAGCACCGCTTTGCTGCGTGACATTTTACTGCCCAACCTTTTAGAGGATGAAACATCAGGCATTTTATACTGGGTCGGCAAAGATCTGGCTCGGCACTTGCCAGTCGCAACCCCTGATGATCTGCCGGCCTTTTTCCAGCAGGCCGCTTGGGGCGAATTAAAATTGGATCATGAAAATAAGCAGAAATTTCAGTTCACATTGAACGGTCCGATCGTTGCCAGCCGTCTGACGCAAAACAAAGAGGCCGATTTCCAATTGGAAGCCGGCTTCATCGCCCAGACTTTGCAGCAGATCGAAGAAAATGTTGTCGAAGCAAATGCTGTCGTGGATGCGAAAAAGCAAATTGTCCGTATTACAGCTCAAGCTGACCCATCCGAAAGTGTCCCCCGTGGCGATATTCAATTCCTAGATATCCCGTACTTAACGCCGACCGAAACGGAAGAAACAGCGCCTGCACCCGATGACACAGATGAATAATCAAAAAAAATCGCCACACGCAATCGTGTGACGATTTTTTAGGCTTACTTGGTGGTACTCATTTGATTCAAATCAGTCTGTGTCTGCCACTTCTTCGTGTAGAAACGTGACTGAATCTTGTAATTCTGCGGTTTCGCCTTGAGATCCTTCAGGAACGGACGGACACGCTGGTCAACTTGCAGCCAGCCCCGCCAGCCGATATGGATTGTATCTTCCATGAAGTACTTCTGATTGCCATCCTGAGTCAGATCATCGATGTTGTTGAAGCCCTGCGACTGCAACTGATAAGTGATCTTCCGGTCAAACTGCTGAATCATCGTATTTGATAACCCCGTGTAGTTGGCCCACTTTTGATTGATCGGCGGGATAATAAACAGCACATCGGTGTTTTCCTTTGCAAATTGATTCAGCAGCAATTCGAAATCGGCATATTCAGGCGATGACACATAATTGAAGTTCGTCTGCGAACCCTTCAAATGTTTGACCAACGGCTTGACCCGGTTCTGATAAAACTTTTGTTTGATGCCGAACGGGTTGCCTTTTGTCTGCTGGGCGCCCATTTGATTGGCCAATTGTTCGAGTTTGTATTCGTTATACGTCTTCGGCAGCTTGCTGGCTGCTAATTGGATTTTCGGTACGTTGTTCTTGAGGAAATCTTCGCTGAACATCGCATCTTCCTGCTTGAGCATTTTGCCCCGCAGGTCTTTGACGTAGAAGGACTGGAAACTGGTCAATTTGCGGCCTAAAGCGACATTTTCCAACGCACC
This sequence comes from Lactobacillus selangorensis, assembly GCF_001437205.1. Classification (GTDB taxonomy): domain Bacteria; phylum Bacillota; class Bacilli; order Lactobacillales; family Lactobacillaceae; genus Paralactobacillus; species Paralactobacillus selangorensis. Next base: position 27,021 of record NZ_JQAZ01000004.1, read on the forward strand.
GGTAACGACATCATCTGATGTCCCCGATGGAAGCTGGAGCAGCCGTTTTGCTGCGTAACGGTCTTGAGCCGTATTCTTCGCATGCGCCAAGAAATAAGCAGTCTGAACCGGTGAATAGTAAAAGTCGAACATCGACGGCCGTACGCCCTTCTTCACAAACCACTGTGGAGAAATGATGACAACAGCCTTTTTATTTTTCATTTGATTGCCCATTGCCTGAACGGAAAAATAATGGGTTAAGGATTGCGTCCCAGCAGCCCCTAACAAAAACGGCCGATAATTCCGTTTGTATTTAGCCGCTAAAACAGATGGGTGGAAGGAATCCATTCGGGATAACTCGGATGAACCAATGAAGGGTACATAACCTTGCTTGACGGCTTGGTCTTTGACCTTATTCCCCTTTAAAATATTTGATGACATCGAAACCGACGCGCGCCGCAGCGTAGCATTCGAAACCTTGCCAAAGCTAAAGGGTGCATATAGAAGCAGGAGCAGTGCAGCAGCTGCTATGATAAAAGGCCCAAAGATCCGCCACAGTGACTTCCGTAATTTCATCCTTGCATACTTTCGACTTTCGCAATGATTTTATTCGGCGTATTCCATTGAGTGCGGTCAAATTCTGAAACGGGAACGTTGATTCCTAATTGAGATTGTAATTCAAGCAATAACTGCACCGTAGCCATGGAATCCAGCATGCCGGTTGTGAACAAATCGATGTCGGGATTCTTAGTGACTTCATCACTGCCTGTTAAGTCTGTTAAGATACTCATTACTGTGGATTGTACATTATCATTGTCTGCCATTTTAAAAACCTCTTTCTATATTTTTTTAATGGAACCAAAGTGTATCTAAGAAACCTGAGAAAATTAAGAAACTGAAACATACAGTGTTAAAGGTAAAGAAGACCGCCATCGCATACGTAAACTTGTTGGATGGGAACATCCCCTTATGCCGTTTCTTGAAACGAATCCAAGCATCGGTCAGAATCATCGCACAGGCATGGAAAATCCCGTAAGCGATGTAATACCATGTCTCGCCATGCCAGAAGCCCATAATCAGGAACAACAGGATATAGCCAACGTTGGCGGTTGTAATCCGGCTCTTGAACAACTTGTGCTTCATCGCAAAGAAGACAAACCGCATATAGATGTAATCACGGAACCAGAACGACAACGTCATATGCCAGCGATTCCAGAAGTCTTTGACGTTGTGGGCAATGGCCGGTTTGTTAAAGTTAATCGGCGTTTCGATGCCCATAAAGTAGCTGACCCCGATTGCAAATAAACTGTAACCGGCAAAGTCGAAGAACAAGTAGCAGCTATAGACATACATGTAACCAACCAGGCCCCATGAAATATCTAGGAAGCCGCCCCGTGAAATCATCGCCAAGTGAGCCACCTGCGGCAACAGCAGTGTTCCGAACAAGTAGCCTAACAAGAATTTATAGAAGAAGCCCAGCATAATGTTGTGGAACCCCTTGCCCATCAATTCAAGATACTTTTCACGGGAAGGTACGCTGTCATAATCTTTGACGAAACGCCGGTATCGATCGATCGGCCCTGACGAAATCGTTGGGAAGAAGAATAGGAACTGGATGTATTTAACGGCATCAAACGTTTTGATGACCCCATCCCGTGTTTCCATAATGTAACCGACCACTTTGAAGGTCAAATAACTGATCCCCAAGAAACCTAATAACGATGGATTCGGGCTGAATAACGGTGTCATCTTAACGACCACTAGTGGCGCAATCGCCAGCACAACGGCTAAGACAAAGAGCGGCGTGCTGTTTTTGTTTTTGGAATTGGTGCGGTAACGAAGGTAGAGCCAGCTAAGCAGGACTTCATAAATTCCGTAACCGATCAGCGCAATTCCCTGGTGAATCTTATTGCCATCGAAGATCAGCACCAAGAAGATGAATGAAACCAGTGTGCCGTACCAGTAAAGGCGTTTCCCATTGAGTAACCCAATGATCAATGGAAGCAGTGCCACGCCCAAAATGGCGAAGTACATCGGGTTTGCATACGGTTGTAAATTAATCATTTGTTGACCTCTGCGATCAAGGCCTTCCGATCGACTTTACCATTCGCAGTGAGTGGTAACTGATCACGGAAAACAAACCGTTTCGGGATCATGTAGGACATGACCTCCTGGCCGAGTTCTTTCTTGATTGCCTGGGTCAAAGCAAATTCATCTTTAAAATCATTCTGGTTCGGAACGACATACGCCACGATTTGAGTGACCTGGTGGGCCGCATTATATTTCGGTGCGGTGGTCGCTTGTTTGACATATTTGACTTGGTCGAGGTTGTGGTCGATATCTTCGAGTTCGATCCGATAGCCATGTAATTTAACTTGGAAATCGGTCCGGCCCCGATAGAAGAACAAGCCCTTGTCGTTCACAAAGCCTAAATCGCCGGAACGATAAGCCTGCTGGCCGTCTTCTGTAAAGAAGGCTTTTTCGGTCTTGGCAGGATTATTGAGATACCCCTTCGAAACACTGGGGCCGGCAATATACAGCTCGCCGGTCGTGCCCGGTTTAACCGCTGCCCCCTGTTCATCGACGACCCAGATTTTCATATCTTCCTTGGCATAGCCAATCGGCAGCCGTTCGTAATCCTTCAAAATTTCAGGTGTTAACTTAACACCCGTCACGGCAACGGTCGTTTCCGTTGGACCATAGGTATTATAAATTTCGGCGTCTGGGAACCGTTTCTGCAAGTTTGCGGCCGTCTTATTGGTCAATTCCTCACCGCAGAACAGAAAGTGCGTCAAATCCGGATAATGAGCTGCATCAAAGGTTGGTTCGAGCAGACAGATTTCGACAAACGATGGCGTTGAAACCCATTCGTTGATTTTAAGATTCGGCAGCACTTCGAATAATTTCTTAAAGTTTTCGGTGACCGCTCGTGGCAGTGCGGATAATTTACCGCCTAACACTAACGTTGGATAAAGATCCATAACAGATAAGTCAAAGGAATACGGCGCTTGTGACAAAGCATGAACCCCTTCGTGGAGGTCAAAATCATTCACGGCCCAATTGACATAACTCAGCAAATTGGCGTGACTAATTTGCACCCCTTTTGGCAAACCGGTTGTGCCTGAAGTAAAAATAATATAATAATTATCAGCGCCGGCAACAGCTTTGTCATGGTCATAGCCATCGGTGCCAGTTTGAACAGCAGCGGCCAAATCTGCATGGGTAAAGTTTTTCAGATCGGGCATTTCAATCGGCAAATCGGCCACAGCGACCACTGCCGCTGGATGTGCGATCGAATCGATCTGTGTTAACCGTTCGTTTGGAGAATGTGTATCCACTGGGATGTAAGCATGTCCCGATTTGACTAAGCCTAAGAAGGTGACAATCATCTCGAAGGTCTGACCCCCGAATACCATTACGGGTGCTCCATCCGGCAGCTCACTCTGTGCAAAATACTGCGCCAAGTGATCGGATTTTGTTTTTAACTCGCCATAGGTATTCGTATCTTGACCGTAAATGTAGCAAATGCGCTCAGGATCGGTTTCCCCATAGTGATCAATTGCTGTAATTATATTGTCGATCATCAAAGACGCCTCCCATCTTTCCCGAATTAAAATTCGTTATAAATAAATTTACTATTATTGATTCCGCTATAGCTGTACAAGTAGACAAGCGCCAGCAAAATTAGGAAATAAACAACTGTTTTGAACCAAAATTGAAAAGTTGCATTTTGCCAAAGTGCTTTTAATTTTTTTGGCATCGTTTTCCCCGCCTCACAATCCGCAAAGACTTGTTCTTAATGCATTTGTTACTTCAATTATAATTGGGTTATGAAAAAAGGCCACTGAAAAGCTGTCACATACGACTAACATTTTTGTCACTTCAGCGGGTCCCGATCGCCCCTACATCTTTATCATACAAAAAAAGTGTGCTCACAGTGTAAATAACGCACTGTAAACACACTCTTTTTGATGAAAACCGCTTAAGCCGTATATTTGTTTAAAATATCCTCAAGCTGGTCTGCAGAATGGTAGCCGACGATTCGATCGACGACTTGACCGTCCTTCTTGACGAGCAAGGTTGGAATCGCCATGATGCCAAAGCTTTCTGGTGTCTTCGGATTGGCATCGACATCCATCTTGGAGAATTTTACCTTGTTATCCTTGGTCGATAATTCTTCGATGACAGGTGACTGCATCTTACAAGGACCACACCAAGTTGCCCAAAAGTCGGTCAATGTGACGCCCTGACTCGTCTTTTCTTCGAAATCCTGATCCGTAACAACTTCAACAGCCATTCTGATCACTCCCTCTTTGAATTTGATTGCAAACAATCAATTTAATAAAATAAATTATACGCCTGCCGGTGCAAAGATGCAACGATTTTGCTTACAAATAGTAAATAATTTTGAAATTACCTCAGAACATCTATTTGAAAGTCACGATTGTGGCCCCAGTTCCGCCAGCATTGGCCGGTGCATAGGCATATTTGGCGACTTCCCGATTCTTCTTCAGATATTCCTGAACCCCTTTACGGATTGCACCGGTCCCCATGCCATGAATAATCGTGACTTCATGAAGATTGGCTAATAAGGCCGCATCGATATATTGGTCAAGGTCGCCCATGGCCTGTTCATACCGTTCGCCCCGCAAGTCCAATGTCGTCGAAACATGATTATTAGCCCCGCCAATCACAGTTGCCACATTCTGTGTCGCCTGTTTTTCTGGCTGCAGCGCGATTTTTTCGAGATCCTTGGTCGCAACTTTCATCTTCAGAATTCCAAGCTGAACCTGCCAATGATTTTTGTCAACTTGTTCCAGCAGAACCCCATTTTGTCCATAGGGAATGACCCGCACATCATCGCCGGCATGCAAAGCTTGTTTGGCTTTCTCACGCCGTAAGACACGATTCTGTGGTAACGGCTGTTCCTGATGCAGATTTTTCAGCTGCGTCTGGGCATCAATCAGCTTATTTTCTTTGACATTGCCTTGCTGGTTTTTCTGCATATCACGAAGATCAGCAACAATTTTGTCGGCCTTTTTCTGCGCTTTTTCGACCTTGCGATTGGCCTTCTCACGTGCCTGTTCCAGCTGGGCATCCCGTTCCTTCTGGAAATCCTGATAGGCACTGGCCAGTTGCTGGTGCAAGGTGGTTGCTTCGGCTAACTGCTTCTGTAAATCGGTGTATTCATCGGCGGATTGCTTGCGCTGTTTCTCCAAATCGCCGATCATATCGTTCAAATCCTGCGTGTCGGTCGCAATCAATTGTTTGGCCCGGTCGACGATCGACTGGTCCAATCCTAATTTAAGCGAAATATCAAAGGCATTACTACGACCAGGGACGCCGATCAGCAGTTTATACGTCGGTTGCAGGGTTTCAACATCGAATTCCATGCTGGCGTTGACAGTGCCAGGCGTGTTGTAACCATAAACTTTGAGCTCCGGATAATGGGTCGTCGCCACTACGTAAGCGCCAACCATCCCAATCTGATCCAGAATGGAAATGGCTAATGCAGCCCCTTCCTGCGGATCCGTCCCAGCACCGACTTCATCAAGCAGGACCAAACTATTTGCATCCATTGCATGGAGGATGCGAATCGTATTGTCCATATGGGCTGAGAAGGTACTTAAATTCTGCTCGATCGACTGTTCATCGCCGATATCAGCAAACACATCGGAGAAAATCCCCACTTGGCTTTCTTCAGCCGCCGGAATAAACAAACCGGATTGGGCCATCAATTGAACCAGTCCTAATGTTTTCAGCGTGATGGTCTTCCCACCGGTATTCGGACCGGTAACCACGATGGCCTGGAAGTCTTTGCCCAAATAAATATCATTGGCCACCACTCGGTCCATTGGAATCAACGGGTGCCGGGCTTGATGAAGGTTGATATTATTTTCAGGATTCAAAAGTGGCTCAGTGGCTTTGATTTCCTTTGCATATTTGGCCTTAGCGTTCATAAAATCGAATTGTCCCAAAATCTGGGCATTCTTCCAAATATCCTGACGATACGGAGCCACTTCAGCCGACAAAGCTGCCAAAACACGCTGAACTTCCCGTTGTTCCGCCAATTCCTGTTCACGGAGCTTATTATTTAATTCCATGACACTCTGCGGCTCGATAAACAGCGTCTGCCCGGTCGCACTCTGGTCATGCACGACACCGCCGAAATGGCCCCGATACTCAGCCCGCACCGGAATGACATAGCGATCGTTCCGAATGGTAATGATCGGATCACTCAAATATTTGGCTTCGTTGCCACGTGTGTAGCTCTCCATCTTGCCCCGAATCTGGCCTTCGAGCTGCTGAATGCCACGCCGCAAGTATTTCAACTGTGACGACGCTTCATCGGTGACACTGCCATCGTCTTCGATCGACGTATGAATCTTACGAGTAATTGCTGGCAGCGTCACTAACTGATCCCGCAGTTTGTAAGTCATCCGCAATTCGATTTCATTTTCTTCCAACTCATCGATAAAATCGACGACGGCATCGGTCGTCCGCAGAATCTTGCCTAATTGCGCCAGTTCTTTACCATTCAGCTGGGCCCCAATGTCGAGCCGTTTCAGCTGTGTGCGGATGTTGTCTAATTTCGGCAGCGGAATTCCGCCTTTGAGCCGTAAAATATCCGCCCCATCTTTTGTTTCATCTAATTCATTTTGAATCTGGGCCGCATCGCTGCCTGGTTTCAAATCACGGACTTGTTCGTCCCCAAAGGCCGTGACCGTATACTTTTCAACGGCTTGTTTGATTTTATCGTATTCAAGGGTTGTGAGTACTTTTTGATTCATGTTTTCATCTCCAAAAAGGAGGCTGAGACAAAGAGCGTCTCAGCCTCGGTACCGTGTTGCTTATCCTGTTTTAAATAAATTCCGGTCAAGTGTGCCCTATTTTAAAAGCCACCATGTCCAGATTTGGTGCGAAAGGATTGGCGTGTGCTGAATCATCAGACCGGCCAAAAAAGAATGGGCCAGCAATGACTGAATGGCCGTGATCGGAATGACGGCGAGCAGCGACAGCACCAGTGTAATGCCACAATAAACGACTAAGAAGCCTAACAGACCGCCGCCAATATGGTTGATATGTTTTTTAAACGGAACGTAAGTCAACTGGTGGAAAAAGATGGCGACGAACCGTGTCACCAGCCAGCCGGCAAAGAGAATCATCAAAAAGGCGATTCCAGCATAAAACGATTTATCCAGCGTTAACCCGACTTTAGAACTAAAGAAGGTAAAATCACTGGCTAATGTCGCCGACGGATAAGGAATCCATAATTCAAGACTCGGTCCGAGCTGCCGAAAGAACAGCCGCGCCAATCCGAATGAAAGCAAGTAGCCGATCGTATAAACCAGCTGCAAGGCAATTCCACGCCGTGCGCCCGCATAAATTGCATATAACAACAAAATGATTATCAGTAAATCTAACATAGAGTGGCTCCCTTTTCCCTAAGAATTACGCCTGCGAGGTCGGTTCGTCCTCCTGCGCATCCAGTTGCTTTTTCAGATTCAATTCATCCGAAACTGCGTTGAAAGCGATCAGGATCGCCGCATCCTCTTTGGAAATCCCAGGTGAGAGGCGTTTGATCTCTGTTAATTGTTCATTTACTAAAGAAGTTACAGCCGCCATATGGGCATCGCTCCCTGGTCCAATCATCAGGTAGCTCTTTCCGTCAATTTCGGCTTTATACCGCCGTTTCTCTTCTGGCATTTAATAAAGCCCCCTCCGTACATGTGATAAAAAGCTCTTAAAAATAGTTTATCATGAAACCCAGCACAGGTACACCGTCATTTATGAAAACTAATTCTGGTCGTCATCGTCATCGGCGAGGAAAGTATTCAACACTTCTTCGACCATGTCCCATTCAGCATCGTCTTCGATGGGCAATAAATCACCCTTGGTTGCTTCCCCATTTTCATCCGGAATGAATGAAAAGGCCTGGATTTCAACTTCATCGCCGCCTTCTGCTCCGGCCGGATACAGCAAGACATAGGACTTGCCATAATCTTCGGAATCGAAAGTAAATAAGACTTTATAAAGTTCTTCGTTGCCTTTTTCGTCGACTAACGTGATTTCTTCATCGTTTTGCGGTTCTTGTTCGTTCTTGGCCATTGTAATCGGCTCCTTTCATTCGCAAAAAGGCAGACCACATTTTCCCTGCGATCTGCCCCCTGTCTAGGAAAGCTTGGTCAGCTTTTCCTTCGCATCTAAATAGTTTTGCAGAATCATGACCGCCGCTAATTTGTCGATCACTTTTTTCCGTTTTTTACGGGAAGTATCTGCTTTTTCAATCAGCATTCGTTGTGCTTGGACGGTCGTCAATCGCTCATCGATAAAATCGACGGGTAAGTGAAACCGATCCGTCAGCATCTGCCCATACTCCTGCGACTTCACTGCCCGTTCCCCAATTGAATTATCCATATTCTTGGGTAATCCAAGCACGAAGCCGTCGACTGCATATTGTTGGACGAGTTCCGCAATCCGATCCAAGCCGAACTGCTTTTCGTCTTCGTTGATCCGGACGATTTCAACACCCTGTGCCGTCCAGCCAAGCAAGTCGCTGACTGCGACGCCGACCGTCCGTGAACCAACATCTAAACCCATTAAGCGCATTATGAAATGTGTTCCTTGTTTAAATAACTTCGTACTAATTCTTCGATAATCTCATCCCGTTCATGTTTCCGAATTGTATTCCGAGCATCATGGTAACGGGGAATATAAGCCGGATCACCGGACAAGAGATAGCCGACGATCTGGTTGATCGGATCATAGCCTTTTTCTTCCAAAGCCTGATAAACGGTCATCAATGTATCATGCACATTTTTGGCGTTGCTATCGTTAAAATCAAAATGTACCGTTTTGTCTGTTGAACTCATTTCAAGCACCTCAACTTTTTAAACTACATCTATATTATCATTTTACGCGCATTAACCGAAAAGCACAACAATCGGGTTCGTTAAAGTCAGTGTTGTGCAAGCCAGCTGGCAGCTTCCTTCAACGCATCCGGCAGCCCTGCTGGTTTCTTGCCGCCGGCTTGTGCCATGTCAGGACGGCCGCCGCCGCCGCCGCCAACTAATGGGGCAATAGCTTTGATTAAATCGCCAGCCTTGATGCCCTTCTTGACAGTCTCCGGTTTAACAGAAACAATCAAGTTGACCTTTTCGCCAACGACGGTGCCTAAGACCAGCACGTCAGAAATGTCCTGACTCTTCCACTGATCAGCCAACTGCCGCAGTTCGTTCATCCCAGCCACTTTGACCTGTTCGGCAACTAAAGTTGTGCCGTTGATGTCTTGGACATTCTGGAAGACAGTATTAGCCTGCTGACTGGCAATCTTGGCCTGCAAGGATTCATTTTCCTTTTCAGCCGCATGCAGCTGCTGCTTCAACTGGCTCACTTTCGAAGGCACATCCTCCACTTTGGCGGCCTTCAAGTCCGTTGCCATTTGATGCATCGCATGATCTTGTTTGTTCAAATAGTCGAACGCCTGCTTCGACGTGACGGCCTCGATTCGGCGGACACCGGCACCGACACCTGTTTCGGATTCAATCTTGAATAGGCCGATTTGAGCCGTATTCTTCACATGCGTCCCGCCGCAGAACTCACGGTTATAATCACCGATGCTGACGACACGAACTTCATCGCCGTACTTTTCCTTAAACATGGCGATGGCTCCCATCTTCTTAGCCGTTTCAATATCGGTAACAACAGTCGTGACTGGAATTTCCTTCCAAATCTGATCATTGACGATTTGTTCGACCTGATTTAATTGTTCCTGAGTCACTGGACTGAAGCTGGTGAAATCAAATCGCAAGTAATCTGGCTCAACCAAAGAGCCGGCTTGATGCGTATGTTCGCCTAAAACATTCCGCAACGCCTGGTCGAGCAGATGAGTCGCTGTATGGTTGCGCATGACCCCATGCCGGAAAGCAGGGTCGACACTCAATGTGTAAGTGGCGCCTTTCTTCAGTTCCCCCTTCACATCGACGGTGTGGAGGTTCTGACCATTTGGTGCATGCTGCACATCCGTCACAACGGCCACAACTTGATCTTGTTCGTTGCGAATCTCGCCTTTATCGGCAACCTGACCGCCCATTTCGGCATAGAATGGGGTTTCAGTGAAAATTAATTGAGCGGTGCCATGATCGACACTGTCTAATAATTGGTCATCGACAACGATGTCATCCAGAATACTCTGCTTGTCGACTAATTCATCGTAGCCGGTAAACTTGCTAGGTGTATCAATCGACATCAATGTTTCGTCCTGCGACCCCATCGACTGAGCATTCGAACGGGCTTGACGGGCCCGATTCTTCTGCTGGTCCATTTCCTTGTTAAAACCGTCCATATCGACTGTCAGACCATCATCGGCCGCATATTCCGCCGTCAATTCGACTGGGAACCCATAGGTATCGAACAACTTAAAGGCATCGGTTCCAGAAATAACCGTTTGTCCCTTGTCTTTAGTTGCGGCAATAATCTGATTAAGCAAAGTGACCCCATCGTCCAAAGTGACGCCGAACCGTTTTTCTTCGGATTCGATGACCTTAGCGATGTAATCCTTTTGTGCAAGCACATCTGGATAAGCACTCTTCATAATTTCACCGACAACTGGAACCAATTGATACAAGAACGGATGATCGATTCCAAGCTGCTTGCCATTGAGTGCGGCCCGCCGAATCAACCGGCGAATGACATAACCTCGCCCTTCATTGCTTGGCAACGCCCCATCGCCGATCGCAAAGGTAATGGCACGTGCATGGTCGGCAATAATCTTAAAGGATTCGTCGTCCTTGGCGTTTTGCCCATAAACCTTGCCGGCACTCATCTTTTCAGTGGCGTGAATGATCGGCATGAAGAGGTCGGTTTCAAAATTGGTCGGTGCGTCTTGAATGATCGAGACGATCCGTTCAAGCCCCATGCCCGTATCAATGTTCTTATGCGGTTGGTCGACATAACGGCCATCTGGCAGATGGTTGAATTCGGAGAAGACGATGTTCCAAATCTCCAAGTAACGTTCGTTTTCGCCGCCGGGATAATTTTCAGGATCGTCTTCACTGACATTATTGTGGTGCTGACCACGATCGTAGAAAATTTCAGAATCGGGTCCACATGGACCTTGCCCAATATCCCAGAAATTGTCTTCGGCTTCATAAATGTGATCTTCAGGAACGCCGACGACTTCATGCCAGATGCGGTGAGCTTCCGTATCCTTTGGGTAAACAGTCACGTATAATTTCTTGGGATCAAAACCGAGCCATTTAGGACTCGTTAAGAATTCCCATGCCCATGGAATGGCCTGTTCCTTGAAGTAATCGCCGACTGAGAAGTTGCCAAGCATTTCGAAGAACGTATGGTGGCGGGCCGTTTTCCCAACATTTTCAATATCGTTGGTCCGAATACTCTTCTGGGCACTCGTAATGCGTGGATTTGTCGGAACAACAGTGCCATCGAAATACTTCTTCATCGTTGCCACACCGGAGTTGATCCATAATAACGTCGGATCGTCCTGCGGCACTAACGAAGCACTAGGTTCAATGTCATGACCTTTTTCATGGAAGAAGTCCAAGAACATTTGCCGAACTTGACTGCTGGATAATTTTTTCATACTTTTCCCTCTTTGAAATGAGATTTGTGAATGGCTGTCAAGGCGTGTTTGGTCACGCTCTGAAACATAAAAACACCGTTGCTTTTCAAGGACGCTGTCTGCGCGGTACCACCTTGATTGCAACGATGTTTGTCGTTTACCTCTTTAAAAGTGATTCAGTTTTTAAACTCAGGGAGCAGTCATCGTTTTCATTAGACCCTCTTTCATCTGGCAAAGGTCTCTCTGACGGACAAATCAAACGATGCTATATCCTGATTGCTGTTCATATTATAGGCATGAAAACGTGATTTGTCAACGTCAAATCAGTGCTGACGGTGCTGCCGCTGATCTTCCCGACGAGCAATCTTGCGCCGCTGATGTTCATCCTTTTGAATCGCATTTTTGATTTTTTTCTTGTAGCCAGGTTTGCGCTTTTTCTTTTCCTTTTTGATCAGGCCACGCATCTTCGGATCGAGTGTTTCATGCTTACGAACCCGTTTGGCACGGCGGTCACGGTCGTAGCCATCGACCAGTTCGCCTTTTTTGTAAACCTTAGGAATAAACTTGATCCCCATTGATTCGATTTCGGCAATCTGATTTTCCTGGCCTGGTTCATATAACGTAATCGCAATCCCAGTCATCCCGTTTCGACCGGTCCGGCCGACTCGATGGATAAAGAATTCCGGATCCGTCGGGATTTCGGCGTTGATGACATGCGACACCCCTTCAATATCAATCCCACGTGCGGCTAAATCGGTCGCAACTACGAACTGATAATCGAGATTTTGAACTTCCCGCATAATCTGCTTGCGTTTGCGGGGTTCGATGCCGCCGTGAATTCGGGCAACCTTCAAGCCCTGATGCCGTAAGTAATCATACAGTTCATCGACATGTTCCTTCGTATTCGCAAAAATCAGGACTAAGAAGGGTTCGCCGATTGTCAGTAAATGATAAATCAGTTCTTTCTTATTCTTGCCCTGGGTCGGCAGCAGCCAGTTTTCGATGGTTGGACTAATCACAGTCGCCGGCTTGATTTCTTCGACTACCGGATGTGACATGTACTTGCGTAAAAACGGCTTCAGTTTTTCCGGCATGGTTGCTGAAAAGACCAGCATCTGCAGGTCGCTTGGAAATTGTCCGGCAATCTGATCGACCTGATCCAAAAAGCCCATATCCAGTGTCATATCGGCTTCATCAACGACAAACAGATGTGCCGTATGAATATCCAAGCCGCCCGGAGTCCGGGTTAAATCTAAGATGCGGCCTGGTGTGCCAATGACAACTTGCGGCTGCTGGTGATGCAGCTTTTCAACTTGGCGTTTCTTATCGGTCCCGCCGACATAATTCGCAACCCGAATTTGTTGCGGACTGAATTGGGCAATTTGTTCGGCATCCTTGTGAATCTGATAAGCGAGTTCACGACTCGGTGCGGTGATCACCGCTTGAACTTGATCCTTATCGGGTTCAATCTGATTCATCAAAGGTAATAAATAGGCATGGGTTTTCCCACTCCCCGTTTGAGATTGTCCGACAACACTCTTGCCGGACATCACGATCGGGATGACCCGCTGCTGGACAGGGGTCGGTTTCGTAAAGTTGCGGTCATCCAAGGCTTTCAGAATGAAATCCTGGAGCCCGAACTGTGCGAATTGATTTTCCATAATGTTCCTCGTTTCTTTCTTCAGGCCGTCGTATCATAGGCGGCAACGATTTCCTGTAGTTGCTGAATGATCTGTTTGATCTCAGCTGTATCGGCAGCTTTGGCGCCACTAGCGAGTGGATGACCGCCGCCGTCATGTGCTTTGGCGAGTTCATTGATAATCGGTCCGTTCGAACGCAGATGAACCCGATAATGATGGTCTTCTTGTTCGACGAAGATGACCCAAGCGGCAACTCCCTGCAGATGGCCGGGTGCAGAAACAACCGAGCTGGCTTGCTCCGTCGGCACATTGATCTTCTTCAACGCTTCGGTCGATAAAATCAGGTAGGCGGCCCCATTGTCATCGACTTGGAGATTATCAAAAGCATAACCTTGCAACCGAGCCTGCGGAAGCGTCATCTGGCTTAATTTCATGCTGACGGCATTGGCATCAAAACCGGTGCTTAATAATTCAGCTGCAACTGCAAATGTATGGCTGCTGACTTCTGGATAAAGGAAGCGGCCGGTATCGCCGATAATCCCGGCATACAGCACTCGAGCTGCTTCGGCGGTCAACACAAGCTGACCCTTGCTGCCGTCAATCAGATCAGTGATCATTTCGGAACAGCTGGAAGCATCCGTATCGACCCAGATTAAATCGCCATAAGCATCGTCATTCGGATGATGATCGATCTTGATCAGATATTTGCCTTGATTGAACCGATCGTTGCTGATACGAGGAGTGTCCGCCGTATCCGTTACGATTACCAAAGCATTTTGATACGTTTCATCCGGAATTTCTTCTTCAGTAGTAATCCAATTCAGATCGCCGACATAGCCGCCGACTTCATAAACCTTCTTGTCGGGAAAACCGGCTTTGATCGCCGTAGCCAGCCCAGCTTGCGAGCCGAGTGCGTCCGGATCTGGATGCTTATGCCGATGAATGATGATCGTGTCAAATGCTTTGATTTTTTCAACAATTTCAGTTTGTACGGACATTTTTAAACTCCCCATTTCATCTAAACTTCCTTAAATTATAACGGTTCTGCCGCCAAAAAACAAAGCAACTCACAAATCGAGGCGGATATTTTCAAACGTCAGCGGTGTCAGACCAGTAACTGTGATTCCCAATAAACGGATTCCGCCGCTGGCAGTCATCTTGTTTTCGGTCCAGATTTGGCGAGCAATTGCAGACAAGTCTGTGGCGGCCGCTAGCGGTTCGCCCAACGTTTTGCGGCGGGTGAACGTATTAAAATCCCGATTCCGCACTTTGATGACCACTGTTTTGCCATGCAGCTGCCGGGTCCGCAAACTATCCGCCACCTCTGCGGCCAAACGATCAAAGCGATGGAAGACGGCTGTTTCGGTGGTCAGGGGTTCATCATAAGTTTCTTCTTTGCCTAGCGACTGACGGGTCCGTTGATATTCGACGGGGCGATTATCAATACCACGCGCATGCTGATAAAGAACATAGCCCATTTTACCGAATTCACGAATCAGCTGGCTCTGGCTCAGCAATAATAAATCGGCCCCCGTATAGACACCGAGTGCATTCATTTTCGGCACCGTCTTTTTGCCGACCCCATGAAATTTTTCAATCGGCAAACGGGCTAGAAAATTCTGAGCCTGTTCCGGCAGAATCACCGTGCGGCCATGCGGCTTGCGATAATCGGAGCCCATTTTTGCTAAAAACTTATTGTAGGAGAGACCGGCCGAACTGACTAAATGTGTCTGACGGGTAATCGCATGCTGAATGTAAAACATCAAGGCAATCGCATCTTTCTCGCCCAGCTTATTGGCCGAAATATCGAGGTAGGCTTCATCCAAAGCCACCGTTTCGATTTGATCCGTCACCGTATGGAAGATTGCATGAATCTGGTCGGAAATTTCACGATAATGCGGGAAATTCGGCCGTTTAAAGACCGCTTGTTTATTAGCGCGCACTAATTCGGCCGCTTTTTGAACCGGCATCGCTGAATGAACGCCATATTGACGTGCAATATAGTTGGCCGTTGTCACAACCCCTTTGCCGCCCGTCTCACGAGGATCACGGCCAATAATCAACGGAATGGTGCGATATTGCGGATGATCCCGCATTTCGATCGAAGCATAAAAAGCATCCATATCAATATGCAAAATACGCCGCTGGGTATCATTTTTCAACGGCACTTCCAGCCAATCCTGCATGCTTAGTCCCTCCTTCCTAAAGTGTGCTTAGGCATCAAAAAGAGTCCGCACTAAAATGTGTGAACTCCTGATTGACTCGTTTGAAAGCAGTTGGTACTGCCCTATTTTTAATCAGCTGTTTCGGCGCCATCGACATTTGGCGCATAGAACCACTGGCGGTTATCCCGTTGCAGAAGTTCCTGTGCGGCATCCGGACCCATTGTCCCAGGTGTGTAGTTTGGAAAGGCCGGCTGTTCGGCATCCCAGCCCTGACGAATGACATCGACAAATTTCCATGTCTGGGCCAATTCACCCCAATGTGTGAAACTAGTCATGTTACCGTCCAAAGCGCCTAAAATCAAACGTTCATAGGCTTGCGGACTGTCCTGAATTGTCTTCTTGCTGTGGGCAAAATCAAGCGTATTGTCGACCGTCTGGAAACTCTGGCCGACTTCCTTGCCATTCAGCTGCAAAGTATATCCTTCATTCGGTTCAACATTGATTGTCAGCACATTCGGTTCCAAGAACTGATTGTTTGTCGTGGGCTGCTGGAAGATATCGATCGGCGACTTCTTGAACACGATGTTGATCTGCGTCGACTTATGTGTCAGACGCTTCCCGGTGCGGATGTAGAATGGCACTCCGCACCACCGCTCGTTATCAATCATAATTTTGCCGGCCACATACGTTTCAATATTTGAAGTCGGCGAAACGTTTTCTTCATCCCGATAAGCCTTGAGTTCCTGGCCAGCCACTTTGCCGGCGCCATACTGGCCCCGTACAAAGTTGGTCATCGCTTGGTCATGATCGTACATCCGCAAACTATCGAAGAAACGTTCCTTCGCATTCGTCACACTCGGTGCGGAGAAATCGACCGGCGGCTCCATGCCGACTAAGGACATGATTTGCATGATATGGTTCTGAACCATATCGCGAAGGGACCCAGCAGTTTCATAATAGCCGGCCCGATCGCCGACACCAACATCTTCGGCCAAGGTAATCTGGATGTTATCAATATATTCTTTGTTCCAAACGGCGCTTAGAATCGGATTGGTAAAGCGCAGGGCGAACAAGGATTGAATCATTTCCTTGCCTAAGTAGTGATCAATCCGATAAATCTGATTTTCATTAAAGGCGGCACTGATATCGTCGTTCAGCTTTTTGGCACTGTCATAGTCACGGCCAAACGGCTTTTCAATGATTAAACGGTTGTAGCCGTTATCTGTCAATAAGTGTTCTGACTTGATCTGATTGGCAATCGTTCCGAAGAAACGCGGTGCCATCGCCATGTAATAAATCCGGTTGCCGTCGGTGCCGTACTGGGCATCGAGTTTAGCGGCCAGTTTCCGCAGAACGACATAATGAGCCGCATCGGTCACATCATTGGATTGATAATAGAAGTGGCTTGCAAAGCTTTTTTCTTCATCGGCTGAAACATTGACATCGGCGGCTGCCAAAGAATCGTGAATGATGCCGCGATAATATTCATCCGGCCATGAACGGCGTGATGTCCCGATAACAGCAAAGTGATCTTTCAGATAACCATGCTGGAACAGTTGAAATAAAGCTGGGTAAAGTTTCCGTTGGGCTAAATCGCCCGAGCCACCGAAAATAATGAATAACTTTTTTCTTTCCTGAACCACTTTTTATTCACATCGCTTTCTATAAAAACACTACACCTTTTATTTTAGTTGTTTTGCGGCAGCAATCAATTACTTTGCTGACACAAATCGTTACTTTGTATCACTCGCTAACTGTTCAGCAGTTGGATGGGTAATGAAAATATGGTTGGCCGCTTTAACGCTGACTTGCATTTCTCTATGCTGAGTATGATCTAAAATGGCTAATGGGCTTTCGAATAAACCAATCTTCTGCAAGGTCACCACATCCCCGATATTCAAGCCCAACTCGATGATGTAATCCAGCAATTCGTGGTCATCAATAACGCGATCAATGACGACCGTTTCGCCGACTTCAGTATCGGCCAATGGTTCATGACTCTGGCGCTGAAATTGGCCATGCGAATCCGGAATCACACCACCATGCGGACAGCGCTTCGGGAAGCCAAGGAAGACATCTAAATGGTCCGCCAAATCGCTATTGGTCACATGCTCCAGCACTTCCGCCTCTTTGTGAACCGCATTAAACGAATAATGTAGTTTTTGAACGAGAAAAACTTCCCACAGACGGTGGTTGCGCACCAAAAGAGCCGCCTCACGCACCCCTTTTTGTGTCAACTGGATGCCTTGGTACGGCATGTGGGTCACATATTTTTCTTTAACGAGTTTAGCCACCATTTCGCTCACAGAAGCTGCCGACACGTTCAGTCCCGATAAAATTTGTTTGTTCGAAACTTTTTTGACGTCGCCGCCTAATTCAAAAATAATTTTTAAATAATCTTCTTTATTCGGTGTCACAATAATCCCATTCCTTGTTAAATTCGACCTAATCCGGTCTGTGTTAAAAACAGTCTTTATTGTCTATTATGCCTTATTTGGAACAGAAAAGAAAGCGTTGTACCAAACGACACAAAAAACCGGGACAATTTTGTCCCGGTTTTTTGTTTAACCGTCATTTTAAAGAGGTACTTAGGCGAAGTCATCGTCCAGCAAATGCAAGTTATCACGCCGCTGTGAAACATGCTTGATGTTGATCAAGTTGAGGGCAGTCACGTTGTTGGAAACGGAGTTGTGACCCCATGACCCGCAGCCTAATGTTAAGGATGGAATCAAGTTGTTGTACAAACCGCCGATTCCGCCTTGGGCACCTGGCTGGTTGATTAAGATCCGAACAGCTTTCATGGCCTTGCTGAAGGCTTCAATCATGTCCTGGTCCTGGCTGTGCAAAATAGCAGTGTGGCCCAAACCACCTAAATCAAGCACACCTTCTGAATATTCAAAGGCTTGTTCAGGTGTGTCAGCTTTGACTAAGGCCAAAACTGGGGATAATTTTTCACGGGACAATGGGTAATCAGGCCCCACGCCGCCGATTTCAGTCACTAAGACTTTGGTGCCAGCGGGAACTTTGACCCCAGCCAAATCAGCAATTTCTTGGGCAGTATGTCCAACAATCTTGTTATTGGCGGACTGCTTTTCCATGTTGATGGCAACATTCTGAACGGCTTCGACCTGATCCAGCGGCACCACATAAGCATGATGCTGGTTCATTTCGTCTTTGAAGGCGTCGTAAATCTTGGCATCTACAATCGCAGTTGATTCAGCAGCACAAATCATGCCATTATCGAATGATTTGGAAGTGACCAAGTCATCGACAGTTTCCTTCAAATTTGCGCTTGCATCGACATAAACGGGCACGTTACCAGGGCCAACCCCTAAAGCAGGCTTCCCTGTTGAATAAGCAGTCTTGACCATTGAATTCCCGCCCGTGGCCAAAACGATGGCAACATCAGGATGATCCATTAAGGCATCGGATGCTTCCAAACTCGGCTTATCGATCCATTGGATGCAGTTTTCAGGGGCACCCGCCTCGATTGCTGCTTTACGAATAATCTCACCAGTTTTAACGGATGATTGTTGTGAAAACGGATGGAATCCAAACACGATTGGGTTCCGTGCTTTGATTGCAATCATGGAATTGAAGATGACCGTTGAAGTTGGGTTGGTAACGGGTGTGACACCAGCAACAACGCCCATTGGTTCAGCGATTTCTGTCAGACCTAATGTTTTGTTTTCATGCAAAACACCGACCGTCTGCATATCTTTTAATGTATTCCAAATGACCTTAGAAGCATAAATGTTTTTTGTGACCTTATCCGGCACATTGCCACGTTTTGTTTCCTTGACCGCCATTTCGGCCAGTTCGTTCCGTGCATCGTACCCAGCTTTCGCCATCGCAAATACAATTTGATCCACTTGTGTTTGTGACATGTCTTCAAGTTGTGCAAATGCATCCTGTGCATTTTTAACAAGTCCATCTACCATTGTCTGAACTTCTTCTGTCAATTGAGACACCCTCCATCACTATTTTCGCGCGTTATTAATTTTATGAAAGAAATCATTATGTTATTCTTTTCACATTTAAGAATAAGCGTAATTGAATCACTTGTAAAGGAATCTTTGTGAAAAATACCGCCGCACATAAAGTTGTTAAATAAACGATACAAGGGTTAAATGCCGAATTTTAGCATTTTCAAAAACCAGTCCCATTTTTACGAAAACGATTGCATTTGAATGTGCTTGTGAAATTTTTATTAAAATTTTTCAAATTAAAAAGCCGTCAAACGGGCATTTTGCAACTCGTTCAACGGCTTGTGAAGCATTTTTAAGCTATTTTTGATCCTGATCCTTATCAGCGGACTCCTGATCGGCGTCTTCTTCATAACCACGATCTTGCGGAGCAGCTTCTTGATCGTCCTTCTTTGTTTCAGAAACGGTCGGCTGTGCCGCTTTCACAACACTGCGGACAGCAGATAAACTGTAAGTCAGATATACCCCATCGGCATCGATCACGACTGTTTTGGCATCTTGATTCAAGGAATCAACGGTCCCATGCAAGCCGCCAATCGTGACGATTGCATCGCCCTTTTTGAGCTGGCTCATCATTTCCTGATGCTTCTGCTGCTGTTTCTTTTGCGGCCGGATCATTGTGAAATACATCAATACGAATAACCCGATCATTAAAATAATAAACATCATGTTACTGCCACCGGCTGCGGCAGCTGCGAATAAACTTGTCAAATTGATCTCCCCTTATTTGTGAAAATTACATTACTGTAACTGTATCAAAAAAGACGGCTGACTTCCAGCACAAACGGCTAAAAGTTGCGGGCGTTTTCCTGATTTAGGCCGTAACGTTCAAAGAAATCCTGCCGGAATTCCAATAAATTGTCGTCCATGATGGCCTGACGAACATCGCCCATTAAATGGATCAGGAAGTACAAGTTGTGATACGTCGTCAGATGGATGCCGAACGTTTCATCGCTCTTAATCAAATGACGAATGTAGGCCCGGCTGTAATTGCGGCAGGCATAGCAATCGCAATTGTCGTCCATCGGCCCAAAATCATGCGCATACTTGGCATTCTTAACGACCAGCCGGCCATGCGAGGTCATCACAGTCCCATTACGGGCGATTCGAGTCGGCAGGACACAATCGAACATATCGATGCCTCGCAGTACCCCATCAATCAGGGCATCCGGCGAACCAACCCCCATCAAATAACGGGGCTTGTTTTCCGGCAGCAACGGTGTCGTAAAGTCGAGCACATGGTTCATTTCTGCCTTTGATTCACCAACAGATAAACCACCGATTGAATAACCGGGGAAGTCCATGCTGACCAGGTCTTTGGCGCTCTGTTCACGGAGATCCTTGAAACCGGCCCCCTGCACAATGCCGAATAAGCCTTGTTTATCTGGATTGCGATGCGCCTTCAAACCACGCTCAGCCCAACGACTGGTGCGGGCCACCGACTTTTTCACATAATCATAGCTTTCGAAGAACGGCGGGCATTCATCAAAGCTCATCATGATATCCGGTCCCAGCGCATTTTCGATGTGGATTGCTTTTTCCGGTGACAAAAACATTTTGGCCCCATTCAAATGATTCTTGAAGTGAACCCCTTCTTCGGTGATGTCCCGCATCTTGGCGAGTGAAAAGACTTGGAAGCCGCCCGAATCGGTCAGAATACCCTTTGGCCAGTTCATAAAGGGATGCAGGCCGCCAGCTTCTTCGACGATTTCGGGACCGGGACGGAGCCACAAATGGTAGGTATTGGCTAAAATAATACCGGCCCCCATTTCGGCCAATTGTTCCGGCGACATTGCCTTAACGGTGGCTTGGGTGCCAACCGGCATAAACATTGGTGTCGGGAACGTGCCATGCGGGGTAACAATCTCGCCGAGCCGGGCGCCGGTGTGCTTTTCTTTCTTAATTAAATGATACTGAATTGGTGATTCCATTTTTTCATTCCTTTTCCTTAAAATCTATGCTTTCCATTCTATCAAACCCATTTCAAAACACAAACTTTATTTGTGGGCATATTGGTTGTAAGCGCTAACTAGATATGCTATATTGACTGCGTAGGAAGGAATAAAAACGCAAGTTCACACCTATTTGGATGATATTTTTATCATGTGGATAGTAACCATTGATCTAGAGTTCGTTAATACTCTAAAAGTTTTTTCTCTCGAAAAGTCTTGCAGAAGCGTCTGCGGACGTTAATTTAGCATAGCTCCTCTATTTGTGAAAGTAGTCCATCGATCAATTGTTTTTGAAAAAGTTTCTGATTTCGATCAATCTGTAAAGACTTTACAAGTTGTCGTTGATCATGACCGATTCAAACCTTCCTACTCTAAAAGCCGCTAGGTTCTGGTGTGAAGCCTAGTGGTTTTTTAGTATTTAAAAAGAGGCTGTGACCTAAGTGTCTCTTTCACGAAAAATGACTCTTTAAATGCAAAAATTGCATTTAAAGAGTCATTTTTATTTTAACAGTATAAATTTGCGAAACGCAGTAACCATCTGACATTGACTAGATTTTACAAAGCTAGGTAAATGCCTAGATGGTCTTGCGAGGGGAGCTACGACGAAGTCAAAAACCCGACTTCTGTAGCTCTCCCTTTTAAATCCGTTAATAAATAAACATCGCATCGCCGAAACTAAAGAAACGGTACTTTTCAGCGACAGCATGCTGATAAGCATTCAAAATTGTATCACGGCCGGTGAAAGAGGCCACCAGCATGACCAGCGTTGATTTAGGTAGATGGAAATTAGTGATGAAGGCATCGACCACTTTCCACTGGTAACCCGGCTTGATGAAAATATCGGTCCAGCCGCTGTCGGCTTTGATTTCACCGTCAAACTTGGTGCCAATCGTCTCGAGCGTCCGAATCGAAGTCGTGCCGGTTGCAATGATGCGGCCGCCGTTCGCCTTGACTTCATTCAGCTCCTGCGCAGCTTCAGGGGTCAAGCGGTAGAATTCACTATGCATCTTGTGATCTTCGATATTTGCCTCTGAAACGGGCCGGAATGTGCCTAGACCAACGTGCAGGGTCAGGTAAACGAGTTTCACACCTTTATCCTGTGCCTTTTGAAGCAATTCCTTCGTCCAGTGCAGGCCAGCAGTCGGAGCGGCCGCAGAACCCATTTCCTTGGCATAGACGGTCTGATACATTTCAGGATCGTCGAGCTTTTCTTTGATGTACGGCGGCAGCGGTGTTTCACCTAATTTTTCGAGAATTTCCATAAAAATGCCGTCATAATGAAATTCAATCATCCGGCCGCCGTGTTCCAATTCTTTGGTCACAGTCGCCGACAATAAGCCATCGCCAAAATCAATCTTAGTCCCGACTGGTGCTCGGCGGGCTGGTTTCATCAGTGTTTCCCATTCATCGCCCTGCGTGTTGTTTAATAACAAGACTTCCATATGGGCGCCAGTGCCTTCTTTGGTCCCGTACAAACGGGCCGGCATAACACGAGTGTCGTTCATGACGACGGCATCGCCAGGATTTAAGTAATCCAAAATGTCATAAAAGTGTTTGTCCCACATCTGGTCGGTTTTGTGATTCAAAACCAGCATCCGTGAGGCATCACGTTCTTGTAAAGGTGTCTG
This sequence comes from Lactobacillus selangorensis, assembly GCF_001437205.1. Taxonomy (GTDB): domain Bacteria; phylum Bacillota; class Bacilli; order Lactobacillales; family Lactobacillaceae; genus Paralactobacillus; species Paralactobacillus selangorensis. The sequence continues at coordinate 49,955 of NZ_JQAZ01000004.1, forward strand.
GGCAATCAGTTCATGCGGCAATTCATAGTCAAAATCTTCCGTTGTTAAGCTCATTTTGATAACTCCTTTATTGTTGATTGGCAGGATAAGGGCGGCCAAGATGACGGTAGCCCTGTTCGGTCACAATTCTACCACGTGGCGTTCGTTTCAAAAAGCCGATTTGCAACAAATACGGTTCATACATCGAAGCAATCGTTTCGGTTTCTTCACCGATATTGGCAGCAATCGTATTCAGCCCGACTGGCCCGCCATGGTAATAATCAATCATCATCGTCAATAATTTACGGTCGACATTATCTAAACCATGGTCATCGACCTGAAGCTGCTGCAAAGCACTCGCTGCAAGTTTCTCATCGACGACATCCTGATCAGAAACTTCCGCAAAGTCACGGACCCGTTTTAAAAGACGGTTGGCCACTCGGGGCGTCCCTCTTGAACGACGGGCAATCTCATGCGCCCCTTCTTCGGAAATCTGCATCCCGAAAATATCGACCGACCGTTCGACGATGTCTGTCAAATCAGCTTCAGTGTAATACGCCATATGGGCGACAATCCCAAACCGATCCCGCAGCGGCGCCGATAAAAGTCCGGCTCGTGTCGTCGCACCGATCAGCGTAAACGGCGGCAGTGGGAAGTGAACCGGATGGGCAGTCGGTCCTTGTCCGATGACAATGTCAATGTAGAAATCCTCCATGGCCGAATACAACGTTTCTTCGACGATCTTCGGCAGCCGGTGGATTTCATCAATAAAGAGGACATCGCCGGCTTGCAGTTCATTCAGAATCGCCACCAAATCACCAGGGCGTTCGATTGCCGGGCCGCTGGTGGTGTGAATATGAACACCCAATTCATTGGCAATTACCATTGCCAAAGTGGTTTTCCCTAAACCAGGCGGTCCATACAGGAGCACATGGTCCAAGGATTCTTCCCGCTTTTTGGCCGCTTGGATGTAGACCGCCAACTGGTGTTTAATCTGATCCTGCCCAATGTACTGGGCCAGTGTCTGCGGCCGCAGCGACTTTTCGGCGGCTTCCTCATGCGAATCGGTATTGCCGCCATCGACAAGCCGTTTATCAGTCATCACACGTCCTCCTTCCTCACATTACTTTTTCATCAATAAACGTAAACCTTCACGGAGATAGGCATCGGTCGTATCGGCCTGAAACTCGTTCAGTTGCGGTGTGATCGCCTTAATCTCCCGTTGCGAATATCCTAAAGCACTCAGGGCCGCCAAACTTTCCTTCAGGCTCTGCGATGCATTTTCCGGAATAAAGTTCAGCGACTGCTGGCCTAAAGCCATTTCAGGACTGTTCAAATCGTCTAGTTTGCCCTTCAGATCAAGAATAATCTGCTGGGCTGTTTTTTTGCCGACACCTGGGAATTTCGTCAGATAAGCGACATCATCGGCCCCAACTGCATTGATCAAACCGGCATGGTCGTTATTGGCCAAGATAGCTAAAGCACTCTTGGGCCCGATACCGGAAACGCCGATCAGCTTTTCGAATAATCGCTTTTCATCATGGTCATAAAAGCCGAATAATGTGATTTCATTTTCACGGACGGCCTGATAAATAAATAATTTAACCTCGTGCTCCGCATCTTCCTGATAACGGTACGGATTGGCAACTTGAACCTGGTAGCCCACGCCTGCCACTTCTAAAACCACATAGTACGGTGTGACCATCGTAATAAATCCAATCATATATTCATACATTTTTTAACCCACTTTACAGTACATATGTTTGCTGTTTCATTTTAACATACACAAAATAAAAAGCCAGATTGCTCTGGCTTTCATTCAAAACGCTTATTCTTCACCGTTCCAGCTCTCATGCGGATCTTGAATCCGTTTGAACATTTTTTGCAGGTCCTGCGCCGAAAAATGAATCAAAACTGGCCGCCCATGCGGACAGTTAAACGGATCTTCGGTTGTCGCAAGTTTAGCCAACAATGCGCGTGCCTGCTGATCATCAAGATGATGGTTGGCTTTGATAGCCTGTTTACAGCTAGCCATGATGGCGGTCTTCTCCCGAAAACTGGCCACCGTCAATTTGTGTCCAGCCAATAATTCATCAATCAACCCACGGGTCAGTTTTTCTTCATGGCCCGGCTGCATCCACGTCGGATGACTATGCACCACGAAGCTGTTTTGTCCAAACGGTTCGAGATGAATCCCAACGGCTTCCAACAGCGGCAGTTGTTCCCGAATCCGAATCGCATCGGTATTCGGATAATCCAGCACCAGCGGCACCAGCAGATTTTGCTGGTCAGGGCTGACTTCGCCGATCGCGACCCGAAATTTTTCGTAGTTGATTCGTTCCTGAGCCGCATGCTGGTCGACCATGTAGAAGCCATCAGGTCCTTCCGCCACAAGGTACGTCCCATGCACTTGCCCTAAATAGCGCAAGGTCGGAAAACGTTGTGATTCAGCGGCTTGTGTTTCGGCCGTTTCGACAGGTGACGTTTCCGCAGGCTGATCGTCGGCATTCGGAAATGGGACCGCTGGGACGTCTGTTTGATATTTAGCGTCCCAGGCAGCCAACCGTTGCGGCTGCGTGAAGATCGACTGGCCGTCATCGGCCGCTTCATCCGGCAGCGATGCAGGTGCTTGGGTTTGATACGGCTGCGGTGCCGCTTCGGCAATGCCGCTGTTCGAATATGACTGCTGCTGGCTGCTAATCTGATTGAGATTCATCTGCAGCTGTTCCAAATCAATATGATTAGCCGTTTTTTTCTGCTGCTGATTCCGCAACGCATCGGGAATCAGATTCTGCTGGGCCAGTTTCGTACGAATTGTCGCTTGAATCAGCTTGGCCAAGTCAGCTTCTTTGCTAAGCCGCACCTCCCGTTTTGTTGGATGAACGTTGACATCGACCAACAACGGGTCCATCTGCAAATTGAGGATTACAACTGGATAACGGCCGACCATCAATTTAGAACCATAACCGGCGATGATGGCTTTATTCAGCTGGGTATTCTTGACATAACGACCGTTGATCAACAGTGAAATGTACTGCCGTGAAGCTCTGGTCAATTCCGGCAGTGACACATAACCATCCAGCTCGAAATCAGGCGTTTCCCCATGGACGGGCAAAAGTTTCTGAGCAACGCTGACCCCATAAATGCCGGCGATTGTTTGCTGCAAATCACCGGTGCCGGCGGTTTTCAGCTGCACGCCATGTTCATTTTTCAACGTGAAGGCAATTTGGGGATGCCCCATTGCCAACCGGTTGACGATATCGACAATATGCGCCAATTCGGTTTGATACGATTTGACGTATTTTAACCGGGCCGGCGTGTTGTAAAACAAGTCCCGCACCGTGAGAGCGGTCCCCTTGCGGACGGCTTCCAAATGCTGATCGAGAATGTCGCCGCCTTTGATATGGACGGCAGTGCCGACTTCGCCAGTGGATGTTTCTAAAGTCACATCAGCCACACTAGCAATACTGGCTAAGGCTTCACCCCGAAACCCTAAGGAACGGACCCGAAACAAGTCGTTGCGGTCGTGGATCTTGCTGGTCGCATGACGTTTAAAGGCCGTATCGACATCATCTTGTTCGATTCCGTCCCCATTATCGGTCACTTGAATCGTATCCAGACCGGCTTTAACGATCCGAATATCGATTTGTGTCGCATGGGCATCGATCGCATTTTCGACCAGTTCTTTGACGACCGAAGCCGGCCGTTCGATAACTTCGCCGGCTGCAATCTGATTACTGAGTGCTTCCGAAAGTTCATGGATCTTTGCCATGTTGTTCGTCCCCTTTCTAGGCTTACTTCATTAACTGCTGCTGTAATTCATTTAACAAGTTCATCGCATCCATCGGTGTTTCATTCATCAAATTGACCTGTTTGATCTGTTTGAGAACTGTTTGCGAGGCTTTATCAAGCGACTTGACTGGTTGCTCCGGTTCGCCGAATAAGGACAGCTGCTGTTCGTCGCCAGCATTCGATTCGGCAATCACGGCTGGCTGCGGGCTTGCGGATGCTGGTGCAGTTTCTTGCTGCTGTTCAAGTTCAGCCCCTTGTTTTTCGAGCTTTTGTAAGACCTGATCAGCTCGTTTCAAGAGTGAATCGGGTAAACCTGCTAATTTGGCCACATGAATCCCGTACGACTTATCAGCCGGTCCCGGCATCATTTTATGCAGGAAAATCAATTCGCCATTTTTTTCGATTGCACCGACATGCACATTTTTCAGTTCCGGCAGGTGGTCCTCTAAAGCCGTCAGTTCATGGTAATGCGTCGAAAACAAGGTTTTGGCATGGACATGGTCATGAATGAATTCGATAATCGCCTGAGCGAGTGCCATCCCGTCGTAAGTCGCCGTCCCCCGCCCAATTTCATCAAATAAAATCAGACTGTTGGCCGTGGCATGGCTTAAGGCCGCATTGGCTTCCATCATTTCGACCATAAAGGTACTTTCGCCGGAAATCAGATCATCGGCGGCTCCGATTCGGGTGAAAATCTGATCGAAAACGGGCATCGTGGCCTGATCCGCCGGAACGAAGCACCCCATCTGCGCCATGATAACCGTCAGTGCCAATTGCCGCATGTAGGTACTCTTTCCTGACATGTTTGGCCCTGTGATCAGCAGGATATTGGTGTCTTTCGGCATCGTCACCGAATTAGGAATATACTTCTGCTGGCCAAGGACACGTTCAACCACTGGATGGCGGCCGTTAACGATCTCAATATCGTGTTTATGGGCCACCAATTTCGGCCGCACATAATGGTCATTTTCACTGACAACAGAAAAGCTCTGCAGAACGTCGAGGGCGGCCACCCCTTGTGCCAATTTCTGCAGGCGCTGAATTTGCTGTTTGACTTGTTCCCGAATCTCGGCAAATAAATCGTATTCAAGGGCCGTCGATTTATCCTGTGCCTCCAAAATCAGCTGCTCTTTTTCTTTCAATTCCGGCGTGCTGAATCGTTCGGCATTGGTCAGCGTCTGCTTGCGGGTGTAACGTGCTTCGGGCACTTGCGCCAAATTCGACTTAGTCACTTCGATATAATAGCCGAAAACATGGTTATAACCGATTTTAAGGTTGTGAATGCCAGTCTTCTCACGTTCGCTTGTTTCCAAAGCAGCAATCCATTGCTTGCCGTTTTGCATTGCATCCCGGTATTGATCCAATTGCTCATTGTAGCCATCGCGAATCACACCGCCTTCTTTGACGGACAGCGGCGGTTCATCCACAATGGCACGTGCAATCAAGTCCCGAATATCATCGACAGGATCAAGATGATCAAGTACATCATCGAATGCTTTGGTTTCGTTGATCTTCAACAAAGTATCTTTGATCTTCGGAATCTGTTCCAGCGACGTCTTCAGCTGAATCAAGTCCCGGCCATTAACACTGCCGAATGCGACGCGTCCGGCCAGACGTTCAAGATCATAGACTTTAGTCAAATTGGTCTGCAGTTCGGACCGTTCGAAATAGTGTTTCAATAATGCGGCCACTTTATCTTGGCGGCGTTCAATTTGACGAATGTTAAGCAGCGGCCGTTCGAGCCATTGCTTCAGCAACCGGCCGCCCATCGCCGTTTTGGTTTCATCGAGCAGCCATAGTAAGGTGCCGCTTTTGTGCCCTGTGCTCAGTGATTGTGTTAATTCCAAATTGCGCTGAGCCGAATGGTCGAGCTTCAAAAACTGCGACGGTTCATATTCGACCGCTGGTTGTAAGTGTGCCAAGCTCCGTTTTTGGGTGGCAATCAAATACGTCAGCAGTTGTTCGAGCACCCTTTTTTCGAGGGCATCAGCGATGTGCTGGGTCACAAAACTGACTTCGGACTGAACAGTGACTTCGTCTTCGTAAGAAACGAGAATATTCATCTCTGCGAAACGCTTAACCGTTGCGGCCGGAAATTCATGACTGACGACGACTTCTTTGGTCTGGAGACTCATCATTTCATTGATGACGGCATCAAGCCGATCGAGCCGGCTGACCTTCATTTCGCCGGTCGACAAATCGGTGTAGGCAAACCCATAATCGTCCCCATCTTTGACCACCGCCGTTAAGTAGTTGTTCTCTTTGGCACTGCCAGCTTTTTCGTCAATAATTGTCCCAGGTGTGATCAGCTGAATCACGTCCCGTTTGACCATCCCAGTCGCCTTGCGGGGATCCTCAAGCTGTTCGCAGATGGCCACTTTGTAGCCTTTGTCGATCAGAATATCGATATAATTCTGAACGGCATGGTGCGGCACGCCGCACATCGGAATCGGATTGTCGACACTCTTGTTCCGTGCCGTCAGTGTTAATTCCAGCAACTGCGACCCCTTGATCGCATCATCGTTGAATAATTCATAAAAATCACCGATTCGATAAAATAAAAATGCGTCCGGATACTGGTCCTTGATCTGCTGGTATTGGACCATCATCGGAGTCTGCTTTTTCTTTGCTGCCATGGCGGCCTCCTTTTTTAAAATACATACTTTAAGCAAGAACGAAGCCTGACAGACCCGCTGCCAAGCTTCGTGTTTGATTTATTAGTCATTCATAAAGGGATGATCCGGATTGATCTGGAACGATTTGATCTGGCGGGCCCGACCTGATTTATCGCTTAAGTCAACGACACACCCATCGAGCTGGCCGCCGCCGTCCGTTTCCACTTCGAAACGAACGGGACGCTGCGTCAGAAACCGTTGGATCACCTTTTCGTATTTCGTCCCCAGTACCCCATCATAAGGGCCGGTCATGCCGGCATCCGTCAAATAGGCGGTTCCTTGCGGCAGAATACGGGCATCACTCGTCTGCACATGCGTATGCGTGCCGACCACTGCCGAAGCCCGTCCATCCACATACCGGGCAAACGCCATTTTTTCACTGGTCGTTTCGGCATGGAAATCGATAAAAATATAATCCGTTTGCTTGAGGAGCTCCGTTAATAGCGCATCCGCCTTTCGGAATGGGTCATCGAGATCATTCAGGAACACCCGCCCCTGCAGATTGATCACGGCCAACTTTTGCTGGTTGACGTTGACCACTGTGAAACCACGGCCAGGCGTTCCTTCTGGAAAATTAGCGGGCCGCACCAGTTTGTGCGTCTGATCGATAAAATCTAAAATTTCCTGATTGTCCCACGTGTGGTTGCCCATCGTGACAACATCGGCACCATCCTGGAGCAGGCCCTTGTAAATCTTCTTCGTAATGCCTTTGCCGACCAGTGTGGCATTTTCGCCGTTCACAATGGTGACTTGCGGCTTGTAACGCTGTTTGAGCCGTGGCAGGTATTCATGAATCATTTCCTGTCCCATTTGACCAACGACGTCACCAACAAAAAGTATCCGCATAATTTTCCCCTTATTCTGTTTAAACTGAATCCCTTCCTATTGTAGCAATTTTAAGCACAAAAAAACAGGGGGGTTCCCCCTGTTTGCTACTGAGCCTGGTCCGTCGTGACTGGTTTCTCGATGATGACGATATCGTTGACCTTGAGATGCCGATGGATGTGCGTTTCGATTTCACTTTTGGCCACATGGTCGACATTGAGTGCAGCTGCGTCGCTCTTTTCATGAAGCAGCTTATCGACAACAAAATCGATCTGTTCCTGTGAAATCCGGCGTTTCTCGTTGGTCATGATAATATCGATTCTGGTAAAAGCATCGACATAATAAACATGCGTACTGCCCACCGTATACATCTGGAAATATTTGATCGCATGTTTGCCATATAAATAATCAATTGTTTTAGGAATCATTTTGTGCAAGCTTGCGCTGACACGAATCGGATTTGCGACTAATTTCATTTGATCAGCTCCTTTAGTCTTTGCCTTATTTTACCAAGTCGGCCGGTTAAAATGCCAGTTTTAACTAAAAAAAGATGGGAAAAATGACTTTTCCCATCTTTTTAAACACATTCTATTTCATTACATCATGCCGCCCATGCCTGGTTGTGCACCGGCACCGGCTGCAGGTGCAGCGTTATTCTTATCATCGTCTGGTTCGTCAGCAACGACAGCTTCGGTCGTTAAGATCAAGGCTGATACACTGGCAGCGTTCTGCAAAGCGGAACGAGTAACTTTGGTTGGGTCGATGATGCCGGCCTTAACCATGTCTTCCCAAGTATCAGTTGCCGCATTGAACCCAATGCCCTGCTTCTGACCCTTGAGCTTTTCAACAATGACAGAGCCTTCCAAACCAGCGTTTTCAGCGATCTGACGAACTGGTGATTCAAGGGCCCGACGAACGATGTCGATCCCTGTCTGAACATCGCCGCTTTCCTTCAAAGCATCCACTGCTGGAATGACGTCGACTAAGGCAGTCCCACCACCAGCAACGTAGCCTTCAGCGACGGCAGCACGTGTGGCGTTCAAAGCATCTTCAATCCGATACTTGCGTTCTTTCAATTCAGTTTCAGTGGCAGCACCGACACGGATAACAGCAACACCGCCGGCTAATTTAGCCAAACGTTCTTGCAGCTTTTCCTTGTCAAAGTCGGATGTTGTTGCAGCAATCTGACCTTTGATTTCCTGAACACGGGCATCGATGGCATCTTTGCTACCGGAACCTTCAACAATCGTTGTGTTGTCCTTTGTAACTGTAACTTTGCCAGCTTGACCTAATTGATCAATGGTTGTGTCCTTTAATTCAAGACCAAGATCAGCACTGATAACAGTACCGCCGGTTAAAACAGCGATATCTTGTAATTGAGCCTTACGACGATCGCCAAAGCCAGGTGCCTTAACTGCAACCACGTTGAAGGTCCCACGAATCTTGTTCAAAACAAGGGTTGGGAGTGCTTCACCGGAGACATCGTCCGCAATGATCAACAGTGAACGACCTTGCTGAACGATTTGCTGCAGCAATGGCAAGATATCCTGAATGTTGGAAATCTTCTTATCTGTGATTAAGATGTATGGATTGTCGAGGTCGGCTTCCATCTTGTCTTGATCAGTCACCATGTATTGTGACAAATAGCCACGATCGAACTGCATCCCTTCGACAACATTTAATTCAGTGTCGATCCCTTTGGATTCTTCAATTGTGATCACACCGTCATTACCAACTTTTTCCATGGCATCGGCGATCAACTTACCCGTTTCTTCACTGGCTGATGAAACAGCAGCAACTTGTGCAATTTCATCTTTGTTCTTCACTTCATGCGACTGCTTGTGTAATTCATCAACAGCTGCTTGTGTGGCTTCTTCGATCCCACGACGAATACCAACGGGGTTGGCACCAGCTGTAACGTTCTTCATCCCTTCACGGATGATAGACTGTGCTAAAACTGTCGCTGTAGTTGTCCCATCACCGGCAACATCGTTTGTCTTGGAAGCAACTTCCGAAACAAGCTTGGAACCCATGTTTTCAAAATGATCTGGGAGTTCGATGTTCTTGGCAATTGTTACCCCATCATTGGTGATTTCGGGTGAACCATATGATTTTTCCAAAACAACGTTGCGGCCTTTCGGTCCTAAAGTTGTTTTAACTGTATCTGCTAATTTATCAACACCACGTAACAAGGAGTTGCGCGCGTCATCTGAGAATTTAATATCTTTTGCTGCCATATATTTTTCACCTCAAATTAAAATTTTAACGGAAACGTGTTTTTGCACACTCTAATTAGTCTTCGATCGCCATTAAATCTTTTTCATGGAGAACGAGGTATTTCTTTTCATCATAAGTAACTTCTGAACCGGCATACTTGTCATAAACGACAACATCGCCGACCTTTACGTTCATGGGAATGGTTTTACCATCAGCGGTAACATTACCGTTGCCAACTGCAACGATTTTACCTGATTGTGGCTTTTGCTTGGCATTGTTTGCTAAGACGATACCGCCGACTGTTTCTTCTTTTGGTTCTTCTACTTCAATAATGACACGATCACCTAATGGTTTTAACACTTTAATGTCCCTCCATTTTTCTAGATCAATTAACTTAGCACTCGTAACTTCCTTGTGCTAAGTTCATAAATGATAATAACACACTCAATGTGAATTGCAAGCCTTTTGGCCACTTTTTTAGCAATTAAAAAAAAGAGTGCTAAAGCCTCTCACAGCACAAAAAAAGATCCGAAACGGCTTGCTTCGGACCTTGCTGATTATGAACTCTGTAAATGGTGCAGCTTATCTTTTTTTGAATAGTGATCTAGAAAGTAGATCAAAGTTTGCAATTCATTTGCTAAATCCACATTTTGAACACGGACATTGGCTGGCAGTGAAATCCGCATCGGCGTGAAATTCATGATGCCTTTAATTCCTGCTTGGATCAACTGTTCGGAAACGGCCTGCGCATCTTCTGCCGGAACAGTCAGAATTACAATATCAATCTGCTGAATCTTGAGCTGATTCACCATGTCATCCATCGCATAAACGGGCACACCGCTTTGAATCGTGCCGGCGATCTCAGGATTGACATCAAAAGCGGCACTGATCCGGATATTGTTTGTCTGCTGGAAATTATAATTCAGTAACGCATGTCCCAAGTTGCCAACCCCAACCAGCGCCACGTTCGTTAAATGATCCTGATTCAATGTTTTCTTAAAGAAGTTTAATAAGGTTTCAACGTCATAGCCATAGCCACGTTTCCCCAATGCACCGAAATAAGAAAAATCGCGCCGGATCGTTGCGCTATCCACCTTGACGACCTCTGACAGCTCCGTCGATGAAACTTTTTTCTTACCTGCGTTGTATAAGAAATTCAAATAACGATAATAAAGTGGCAGGCGTTTGGCCGTTGCCTTAGGAATAACCGTCTGTACCATTTTACTAATCTCCCCTTGTGAAAATATTTCTATCTTTATAGAATACACGTTTTATAAGCCGAATACAACGAGTTCGGATAAATTGGATAAAATTCACTCACTCAAAACCCATTTTAGCACCTTTCCAAAACCTGTTATACTATTAACAAATCATTTATTTCGTTTTTTACTTAAAATACACAATCAGAAAGAAGGAACACGTTGTGATTTTACTACAAGCCCAGCAAGTGGCTCGTCGCTTCGGCGGCGATTATCTCTTCCAGAACGCCCAGCTTGAAGTCCAAAACAACGCCCGAGTGGCGCTGGTCGGACCCAACGGCGTCGGCAAATCGACTTTTCTGAAGATCATTGCCGGCATCGACCCGCCTGATGAAGGCCAGGTGATTTACGGAAAAGGTGTTCGAATCGCTTATATGGCGCAGGATTCCGGTCTTGATTCCGAACGGACTATTTATGATGAAATGCTGACTGTCTTTGCGCCTTTGCAAAAACTAGAACAGCACATTCATGACCTCGAACAGCAAATCAGCGCTCCCGATGCCAATCAAAGTTCACCAGCTTACCAGCAATTATTGAGCCAGTACGACCAGGCCCAGCATGATTTCAGTGCCCGTAATGGTTATGGTTATGAAGCCGAAATCCGCAGTGTCCTGCATGGCTTCCAATTTGACGAACCAACCTATCAGAAACCGATTCATACCCTTTCAGGGGGTGAAAAGTCACGCTTAGCACTCGCAAAATTATTACTCGAAAAAAATGATGTTTTAATTCTTGATGAACCAACCAACCATTTGGACATCGACACCCTGACCTGGTTGGAAAACTACCTCAAGGGTTATCAAGGCGCCCTGCTGATGGTTTCCCATGACCGCTACTTCTTAGACCATGTCGTCAACGAAACTTACGAATTATCCAGTCGTGGTACTGAACATTACAACGGGAACTACACCACCTTTTTGAAACAGAAACAAGCTCGTTTGGACCAAGAATGGAAGGCTTACGAAAAACAGCAAGCCGAAATTCAAAAGCTGCAAACCTTCGTTGATAAAAACATTGTTCGCGCGTCCACAACAAAGCAGGCCCAAAGCCGGCGCAAACAACTTGAAAAAATGGATAAATTGGAAAAACCCAAGAGCGGCACCAATGAAATCCGACTGCAGTTCAAAGTCGACCATCCAAGCGGCAACGATGTCCTCAAAGTCACAAATGCGGCGATTGGTTACTCACCTGACCATATTATGGCTGAACCAATTAACTTGGATGTGCAAAAGGGCGATGTACAGGCCATTATCGGTCCCAATGGGATTGGAAAATCGACACTGCTCAAGAGTATTCTCGGCAAGATTCCGTTTATGAAAGGCAGTGCCAAAATCGGCAGCGGCGTTCAAATTGGTTACTATGATCAGGAGCAGCAGCAATTGCACCGCAACAAAGACATTCTCCATGAAGTTTGGGATGAACATCCGACAATGCCCGAACGCGATATTCGCTCCATTTTGGGCAGCTTCCTGTTTCGGGGCGATGATGTCTTAAAACCCGTCGCCAACTTAAGCGGTGGTGAAAAAGCTCGTTTGGCACTCACTAAACTGGCACTCGATCATGATAATTTCTTAGTTCTCGATGAACCGACCAACCATTTGGATATTGACAGCAAGGAAGTGCTGGAACAGGCCCTGCTCGATTTCGATGGGACAATTTTATTTGTTTCGCATGACCGTTACTTTATCAACAAGATTGCGACTTCAATCGTGGTCGTTTCGGAGCACGGCAGCAAACGCTACTTAGGGGATTATGATTACTATCTTGACAAACACGCCGAAGAACAGGAATTCGCTGCCCAAAAAGCGGCCGGCCAGCAGCCAGCAAGCGAAGCCCCGCAAAAATCAGCCCAAGACAACTACCAGGCCAGCAAAACCCAGCAGCGTGAGGAACGTAAACTCCGTCGTGAGATCGATAAACTCGAACAACAATTAACCGACTTGGAACAGCAGTCGCAGCAATTGCAGGAACAAATGGCGCAACCGGATGTTTATTCGGATGTTGCCAAAGTCAAAGACCTGCAGGATCAGCTCGAAGCCGCCAATGCTGAATCGGAAAAGATTGAAACCCAATGGGAAGAAAAAAGCTTGGCACTCGAAGATATGATGGCTCAATAAGCCCAAAAAAGGCGTTTCGGAAAATCCCGAAACGCCTTTTTTGCTTTTTAATGATCAAATTTAATTAGCGGCTGCATCAGAAAGCTTCAAAGCCTGTTGCAAGACTTTTTCACCATCCATGGTGCCGTAAGCACGCATATCAATGACTTCGACAGGGAACTTACCATCTGCCTTCTTCTTGAACTGGCTTTCCATGAAACGAACCTGAGGTCCAAGCAATAAGACATCGACATCTTTCTGTGCGAATTCTGCATCGGCTTCTGAAGCGGCCGTTGCAAAGATATCGGCGTCCACGCCATCAGCTTCTGCTGCCTTTTGCATCTTTGAAACCAATAAACTAGTTGACATCCCCGCTGCGCAAACTAACATAATTGTTTTCTTTGCCACAATTCTCTCTCCCATATTTTGCTGCTGTTAATAAGCAGCGTTATTCTTCTTACAAAAATTATGATAGCATTTTTGAAAGCGGTGTCAATGCCTATTTTGCAATTCTTTTAAAAAAGGTCTGGACCAATCATACGATTGCAATCCAGACCAATTTTGTTTTTTAAGGCTGATAAGTCGCCGCATACGCAAATTCCAAACTCGGATCGGCGTTCAGATCCAGACCGGCAAAATGCTTTTTTTGCAGCTCGATGTGGGCCGCAGCACCGACCATGGCCCCATTATCACCACATAATCGCAACGGCGGAAAAACGACGTCCAAGTCGAGATGTTCGTCTTTGACCACTTGGGCCAGCCGTTCCCGCAGTCCCTGATTAGCAGCGACCCCGCCGGCAACGACCAATTGTTTGATGCCGAGCCGTTTGGCAACCCGAATTGTCTTTGTGACCAGCACATCGATTACGGCCGCTTGAAAGCTGGCTGCTAAGTCTTCACGACTCAATTTTTCACCGATTTGATCGGCATGATGGACCGTATTGATAAACGCACTCTTCAGACCAGAGAAACTGAAATCATCATTGTCTTCATGGATCATCGCACGGGGAAAGTTGAACGTATCATGACCAAGGTGGGCTAAACGATCGACTTCCTTGCCCGCTGGATATGGAATCCCCAAGACACGACCGATTTTATCGTAAGCTTCACCCGCAGCATCGTCACGAGTATCGCCGATGATTTCAAACTCGCCGGCTGCTTTCATATAGACCAATTCCGTATGCCCGCCGGAGACCAATAAAGCCAATAATGGGTACTCTAACGGCTTCACATACCGCGCCGCATAAATATGCCCTGCCATATGATTGACCGGAATCAGCGGCAAATGATGTGCATAAGCGATCGTTTTGGCAGCCGTGACTCCGATCAGCAAAGAGCCGACCAGTCCGGGTCCATAAGTGACTGCAACGGCCGTTAAGTCGTCATAAGTCACATTGGCGGCTTTCATGGCATCTTCCGTACAGCGGGTTACATATTCAACGTGATGCCGGCTGGCGACTTCGGGCACGACTCCGCCAAACCGTTTGTGGCTATTGATTTGAGTAGCAATAATATTCGATAAAATTTTGGTGCCATCTTCAATGACAGCAACACTAGTTTCATCGCAACTCGATTCAAAGGCCAAAATCAATTCTCGTTTCGATTCCATTTCTTCTCCCTTTTCTCACTAATTCAAATTTAATGTCATATCACGTGCATCCGAATGGTCTTCGACATAATAAGCCTTTTTGAGATTGCCATCCGTAAATCCAAGCCGTTCATATAAACGATGGGCGCCGGAATTATCGACTCGAACTTCCAATGTCATTTTGCGGCACTTCAGCGTCCGGGCATAATCAATCATAAAGTTCAGCAAAAAAGTGCCGAATCCCTTGCTCTGCTGCTCCGGTGCAACGGCGATATTGGTAATATGCGATTCGCCAGCTGCCACAAACCAGCAGCCGACAAACGCTAGTAATCGTTCATCATGATCAAATAAAGCCAAATAAAGGGACTGGCGTCGTTTGCGGAGCTCGACCATGAAGGCAAAGCGATCCCAAGGAGTCAGTCCAGCATAACACGCTCGTTCCAAATCGAGGAGCGCTGTAATATTTTGTCGTTCCAACCGCCGCAGATTCAACTCCTGCTGACCGATCTGAACCGTCTGAGCCTGAAACGGCAGCTCATCCCGGTCGAGTTGAAATAAATGGTGCCAGGCTTGTCTAAACTTCTTCCACATAGGGTTGATGTCCTTTATCAGAATGTGTCTTCAACCAATCATTTTCTGCTTGCGTCCGCCGCAAGTAATGCGGAATGAAGGCATGGATATCCTTTACAGCTTCCTTTTGCGCCCCCAGCAAACCTAATTCGCTGGCATGCGGCAAATTCGCTTCATCATCGGCAAAATGTGCCTGCTGCCCAAAAGCAGCCCGAAACCGTTCGGCAAAATGAGCTACATCGGTGCCGATAAAGATAATGTCTTCATTTAGCATTTTCAATTGCGCAATCAAAGCAGCCACTGGTACATGTTTATCACTGACGACATTTGTCAATTGGCCGTGATCATCCCGCTGGTAAACGCCGGTAAAAACGTTATCCCGCCGAGCATCGAATAATGGCACCAATAAAGCGTTGGTGTGGCGGATATTGCCGGCCAGACTAGCCAAGCTGGAAACCCCGACTAATTCTTTATGCAAAGTAAATGCAAATGTTTTGGCCGTTGTGACACCGATTCGCAGACCAGTATACGAACCAGGTCCTTGGGCAACGACAAACCGATCGATCTGATCACTGGTCAGATGGGAATCTTTCAAAATCTGATCGATTGCTGGTAATAAAGTGGTGCTGTGATTCTTGTTAACATCCGTTGTTTTTTCAGCCAGAATCCGGTCATCGGACAGGACTGCAACACTTAAGGCGCGGTTGGAAGTATCCATTGCTAAGATATTCATTGCCGTTTGTTCATCTCTTTCACTTTTTCATCAAGTATTCTGAATATAATCTTACCACGTTTCAAAAACGAAAAAAGCCCGAGTTGCCCCGAACTTTCTAGTTTCAATCTCAATTGTGATCAGCGGTCCAAACTCAGATGCAACCGCCCCATTGCCCGCAGCACTAATCCTAAAATCAAGATCTGAATCGGTGCAACGATTGCATCCTTGACCAATCGAATCCCAAACAGCACTTTCCAAGGGGTTTGATACAGCATGTGCACCCATAAAGTGTTGAGCCCAATGTTGACGATTACCGTGACGAATAAGACCGCCAAGATAATTCGCAGCCAATCATGGTGTTCGGGATATAAAAAGAGGCCGTATAACCAGCCGCCAACAAAAACGGACAGCGTAAATCCAAGGAAAAACGGCCCTCCGCCAGTGATTCCGAACAAGCCGTTCGACAGAAGATCGGTGAGGATGCCTGCCAAACCGGCCCACCAAGGACCAAAGTAATACCCCAAAAGTGCCGTTGCAATAAACCCTGGACTGACCTGAACAAAACTCGTTCCGAAGCTGAGCTTGCCTAAAACGATTTGCAACGCCATCAGGATTGCCATCCACGTCAATTTACGCGTGGTTAATTTTTGACCACTGCCTAATAATGCAGTTTTCATGGTCGCCATCTCCTTTAAGGAGTGTGCGCCACAGAATATGCGGCGAATGCGGAGGTAGAGTCGCGGGCTGGCAAAGTGATACCCTTTGTCCGATGTTCATATTCCGTTCCATCGGCACTTAACGCTCTATCTCCTACTCCGATATTTATTTGGTACTTGTCAACTATAACATACGTGTCCAGTTTTACACCATGACACGGCATTTTAAGGCTAACTTTGGTATGATAGAACCAATGAATCACTTTATTAAGGAGGAAGAACACCTGTGAAACATATTTTAGCGCTCCATACCGGCGGCACAATTTCGATGACTCAAAATGAAGCCGGCAATATTGAACCTAGTGCCCATAACCCGCTGCTGCAAACCGACCAGCCATTTAATGATGAAATTTCGGTTACGGCAGAAGATTTCTCGAATCTGCCTTCACCGCACATGACGCCCAAAGTGATGCTTAAACTGCATGACCGGATTCTGAAGGCCGAAGCAGAAGGCATTGATGGTGTAGTGGTCACCCATGGGACGGATACCCTTGAGGAAACCGCCTATTTTCTCGATTTAACCTTACCCAACACAATTCCGGTAGTCTTGACTGGAGCCATGCGTTCGGCCAATGAGATCGGCTCTGACGGCCTCTATAACTTTCAATCGGCCATTCGGGCGGCTGCCAGTGACGAAGCTTACGGCATGGGTGTTTTAGTCGTTATGAACGATGAAGTCCACACGGCACGTTATGTCACTAAAACCCAAACGACAAATGTGGCCACCTTCCGGACGCCGACATTCGGCCCCATTGGCTTGATTTCCAAAGGCAAAGTCCGTTTCTTTCAAAAACTCCTGCACCAGGAAGTCTGCCCCATCGATCATGTTGTCGATCACGTCTTCTTGCTGAAAGCTTACGCTGGGATGGATGGCGAACAATTCGAATTGCTGGATCGGCCCGATACGAATGGCCTAGTTATCGAGGCATTAGGTGCCGGCAATTTGCCGCCGGCGACCCTGCCGGCCATTCAGAAGATGCTCGACCGCCATATTCCGATCGTTCTCGTCTCACGGTGCCCCAATGGAATCGCCCAAGACATCTATGATTACGAAGGCGGCGGTGTCGAACTGAAAAAGATGGGCATCACCTTCTGCCAAGGCTTAAATGGACAAAAAGCCCGCATCAAACTGTTAGTCGGCCTTAGCGGCGGCAAACAGGGCGATGAGCTCAAACATTTTCTCGATAATGCAGTTTCATAATCACTCAAACGCTGACCAATAAGGGCAGCGTTTTTTAGTGGTACGGATTGGCTAAATGGTGCTGTTCTTTCTCATGCGCTGCAAACTGCAGTTCACGAGTAATCATTTGTGGGGCAGCCGGCGAATCATATTTGGCAATCTTTTTGTCGATTTCAACCAAGTCGTGTTCAATCTGCTGCTGTTTTGCCAGCACCCGTTCCTTATGGTGCCGTAATAATTGCTGCCGCTCCGCAATCGTCGCTGGTCCGGCCATTACATAATCGATATACTGCCGGATTTCTTTAATCGGCATTTCAGTGCCTTTCAGACAGCAGATGGTTTGAATCAGATTGAGGTCGGCCGCCGTAAACTCACGTTGCCCAGAAGTATTCTTCGACACAAACGGCAGCAGACCTTGCCGATCATAATAATGAAGTGTCGAAATCGGCAGGCCGAAATGGGCGGCCACTTCTCCAATCGAAAAAGTTTTCATTTTTTTCACTCCTTAGCTTGACCTAAACCATGGTTCAGGCTTTAAAGTGAGGATAACATAAAAAAAACGGAGGTCCAAATAATGACAAAAAAAGTATTAGTAACGGGCGGCACCGGCTATCTAGCGCTGCACATCATCGCCCAGCTCTTGCAGAAAGGCTATGATGTCCGGACGACAATGCGTTCCCTTGCCAAACAAGCTCAGATCAAAACGGCCATGCATAACGCCGGCTTGACCGATTTGACCCGTTTATCGTTCATTGAGGCTGATCTGATGAACGACGCCAACTGGAAAGAAGCGATGCACGACCGTGATTACGTCTTGAGTGTCGCTGCGCCTGTTTTCTTCGGCAAAATCACCGATGAAGAACAAGCCATTCGGCCAGCCGTTGAAGGCACCTTACGTATTTTAAAGTTTGCCCAGCAGGAAAATATCAAACGAGTCGTCATGACAGCCAACTTCGGCGGCGTCGGCTTCAGCCGCAAAGCGACTTCGAAGCGCCCCACCACTGAAAACGATTGGACCGACGAAAACGAACCGGGCTTGTCGATTTATGAAAAATCAAAGCTGATTGCCGAACGGAAAGCTTGGGAATTCGTTCAGCAGCCGGAAGTGACCTTTGAATTTGCAACTGTTAATCCAGTCGCGATGCTGGGGCCGGCACTCGACGCCCATGTGTCTGGCAGTTTTGAAATCTTGACCAACCTTTTAAAGGGTTCGATGAAACTGATTCCCGACATTCCCTTAAATCTCGTCGATGTGCGGGCCGTCGCTGATCTGCACATTCGGGCCATGACGATGCCCGCCGCTGCTGGTCAGCGTTTCATTGCTTCTGCCGATGGTCAAATCTCAATGCCAGAAATGGCTGCCATACTGAAAGCCGCTCGACCGGAGATGGCCCGCAAGGTTCCGACCCACACCCTGCCGAACTGGATTTTAAAAGTCGCCGCCCCTTTTAACCAGCAGGCCCGTTCTGGACTTTTAATGGCCACAATGAATCGCAACGTCAGTAACCAAAAAGCCAAGGCTTTATTAGGCTGGCACCCAATAACGAATAATGCGCAAATCGTCTTGGAATCGGCTGATACACTCGCTCATTATAATTTGCTGCCTTAACTACAAAAAACTGCTTGCACCTCAATCAGCGTGCCAGCAGTTTTTTTGATTCCATTTTTATTCATTCTCGACTTTTTCCGGTTCCGGCCGATCGGCCCATTCGATTTGCGCTTCGGCATTGGTCGTGTCACCGGTTTGAATCCGATGCAGCGTTCGCAGGCTATCGGCAAATTCAACCTGACTCTGAGTGGTTTCCCCATAATGAATCTCACGTTCATAACGAATGTCAAGTGTCTTGACATTATGCGTCAGCAAAAAATCACGCCGCAAAGCATCGAGCATCCAGTCGAAATAATGCACATTATTGACATGACGGTTCGAATCAATATCGAAATAACGAACCCGATAATTCTTGCCAGTCGATTTTTTAGCATCCAAATGCGGAATACGGGGAAACTTTTCGACGCCGTTAATCTCATCCGATTGGTACGCCTGAATGATTTCTGGAATCACTTTGACCATCCGGCGCGTCTTGAAACTCATCATCACAAAAGTACCTGCTACACTCGCCAGTTCGTTCCCATCACTGTCATGCATCCAAAAATGCCGGTAGCAGAAATATTTGTTGTAACTGGTAGCTTCCGTAGTCACCGTCACAACTTCATCGACCTTTGGAAAACGCGTGATATTCATGTGATACTGTGTGATGACCCAGCCGACATCATGGGCATTCATGACCGCTAAGCCGACTCCCAGAGCATCCGACTGATGATCGGACACCAGCACCATGACGTTGATCATTGATGAAAGGGTCATTTCGCCAGTGGCATCCGCTTCAAAATACGGAATGCGATATTGTTCACGATATTTTAAACCTGCCATGTTTCTCCTACTTTCTCTACTCTTTTGTAATCTGATGGTAGTCGTCATAAACGACTTGGCGCTTCAACCCGTTTGCTTTAGCAACCTTTTTGATAGCATCGTTCGTCCGTTCGCCCCGCTCCATCCAAGTTTCCACTTGAACCCGCAGTGGCTGCGCCGCTAGATCGTTGTCTAATTCCGCATGGGTCTCATGACTGCCTTCGACGATCAGAACAAACTCGCCCCGAATTTCAGTTTCTGTACTCCACTGCACGACTTGTTTCAAATCGCCCCGAATGAATTCCTCAAATTTTTTAGTCAGTTCACGGCACACAACAATCTGACGTTCACCGCCAAGATGTTTGGCCAAAGCCTGCAGCGTTTTCTTCAACCGGTGCGGGGCCTCATAAAAAATGATTGTTTCCGGAAAATCGGCCAATTCATCTAATGTGGTTGCCAAATCGCCCTTCTTGCGTGGCAGAAAGCCCCAGAAGTAAAACGGCTGCGGCGACAATCCTGAAGCAATCAGGGCCGTCATCCCGGCATTGGCACCTGGTAATGGAATCACTGCAATTTTAGCCGCAATACAAGCCATTACTAAATCATGTCCGGGATCGCTGATTGACGGCATGCCTGCATCACTCACCTGAGCAATATCTTGACCCGCCTGCATTTTCGCAACCAGTTCAGGAATGCGGGCCTGTGAATTGTGCTCGTGAAAACTGATCTGATGCGTACTAATCTCAAAATGATTCAGCAGCTGCTGTGTATGTCGTGTATCTTCAGCCGCAATCAGGTCGACGTCTTTGAGCGTCCGGACCGCACGGTAAGTCATATCCTCCAAATTGCCAATCGGTGTCGGCACTAAATACAAATGTCCGGCATCCGGCTGGCTGAAACTCTTCTGTGTGTCCATCCTGCACGCTCACTCCTTTTCAAATCCTAATGATGGTCTTCGTAGATTGTATCTGTACAAAACATGCATGACTCATCATTTTCACGCCGTGAACCGTAAAATTCACGGCAGACATGATAACCTTCCTCATACAGTTTTTCAAGATTCTGTTTCGACTTCGACAACCCATTTTCATCGCTGTCGTTGTTCTTGCTGGCATTGTCTTTTTGCAGTTCTTCCAAACGCTGGCGGAGATGTTCATTTTCAATCTCCAGTTCGGCATCTTTCTCGAGCGTGCCGGACATCGTTTCTTTGATCACATCAAGCTGGCTTAATAATTGCTGCGTTTCCTGTTCTAATTGCAGAAAACTATCATACAAATTCTTTTGTTTCACAGTGCGCTCCTCCCTGCTGAATTTGTGGCGATCTGTAATAACTTCAATGTTAAACTCTCCAGCACATTTTGCAAGCTGACGTTATACCAGCGTTGTTTGCGTGCCTCCAAGACAGCCATCTGCATGGCGACTAATTGCTGAGTCGTCAATCTCTGGCTCCATTGCTTAAGCTGAGTCTGCTGCGCCGGGAAACTGAGGTCATCCGTCACATTGTAACGAACATTAAGCAGGTCACGGAAAACGAGTTCGAGCACCTGCAGCACCAACGGCACCTGTTCTTTATCCTTTGCAGCCGGCATCAGCTGTGTTTGAACAAGTACAAACGCTTCATCATCGTGTTTC
The DNA here is from genome assembly GCF_001437205.1 of Lactobacillus selangorensis. Classification (GTDB taxonomy): domain Bacteria; phylum Bacillota; class Bacilli; order Lactobacillales; family Lactobacillaceae; genus Paralactobacillus; species Paralactobacillus selangorensis. Next base: position 71,609 of record NZ_JQAZ01000004.1, read on the forward strand.
AATACCCGTTCGGCCCACTGCCAGACCTTGTCCGTTAGTTGCGGCAGATAGTCGTCAGCCATCCATTCTTTGGCGACGCCCAAATCATTGGTTAAATGAGCCAATAATGGTGCGGAAGTTGTCGCAATCTGCTGATCTTGGATTTCTTTGATGAGAACCGGCCGGGCTAACGGCGGAAAATGAACGATCTGCAGCCGTGACAATACCGTCGGCAAAATTTGATTTTTGGCGGATGTCGTCAGAATCGTCAGAATATTGGCCGCTGGCTCTTCCAAAAACTTCAATAAACTATTAGCGGCACCGGTAGTCAGCTTTTCGGCATCTTCAATCACGAAGATACGACGGCTGCTTTCCATCCCGCTTTTGCTGATTTCAGCTTTAAAATAACGGACCGCATCAACTTTAATCCGCTGTCCGTCTGGCTGGATTCGGATGAAATCAGGATGATTTCCGGTTAAGACCCGCTGACACTCTGGGCACGTGCCGTCCGGCTGCCCATCTTCAACATGCTGGCAAAATAACCGCATCGCAATCCAGGTTGCCAAATCAACTTTGCCAGTCCCCTTTTCGCCTTCAAATAAATAAGCATGGGCCAGCCGCTTTTCAGCAATAATCCGATCAAATGTCTGGACCAGTTGCGGCTGCAGCTGATTGATTTTAAAATCCGTCATCGTTAGAACTGGTGAAACTGTTCAACGGGCAGCACAAAGACGGTGGCCCCGCCAACTTGGACTTCGACCGGTGATGTAATCGAGCCGTCCGAACTGGCATCGAGATTCATCGGCGGCGTGACATATTCTTGTCGTGCCTGTGAGGTCTTTTTAATCATGCTAAGGACTTCATCGACCCGATCATCGGCAATCCCGATGATGAACGTCGTATTGCCGGATTTCAGAAAGCCGCCAGTGGTCGATAACTTGGTGGCCCGCACGTTCGACTCGATAAATTCATTGCGCAGGCGGGAGGCATCTTTATCTTGAACGATTGCTAAAATAAGTTTCATAGTCAGCTACTTCCTTTCAAAAATCTGCGGATAATGTGTTTTGATGACTTGCAGGCAATCAGCGACAACTTGGACCAACGGCTGGGTCGCATCAACTGTAACCACCCGATTGGGATTGTTTTTAGCAATTTCCAAATAGGCCTGATGAACCCGTTCATGAAAATCGACTTGTTCCCGATCCAGACGATCATAATCATCCTGCCGCTGGGTCTGGATGCGTTCCAGCCCTAATTTAACCGGCACATCTAAATAGATCGTCAATGCTGGCGTCAAGCCGTCGGTGGCAAATTGATTCAAATCAGCGACAGCCTGTGTTCCGATCTGACGACCAGCGCCCTGATAGGCGATCGAACTGTCGACAAACCGATCGCTGATCACCGTGTCGCCCTGTGACAACGCCGGCAGCACCGTTTCGGCCAAATGCTGGCGCCGAGCCGCTGCATACAGCAAAGCTTCCGTTCGGGCATCCATGTCCACGTTTTTGACATCAAGGATTACATCCCGAATGGCCTCTGAAATCGGATCGCCGCCCGGTTCACGTGTGAGCAATAGCGTTGGTGCCGTCTGTTCCTTTAATTGTGGGATCAGCTGCTTGAGGACACTGGTTTTGCCAGCGCCGTCCGGTCCTTCAAAACTCATAAAAATTCCAGTCACACGAATAGCCCACTTTCTGTTTGTTAATTAGTTTCATTTTACTTGATTAGGGCCATGATTTCCAGAGCGTGACTAAAGTCCGCTACGTGAAAAGCCGCAAAAAAAGTGTCCGGAAAAATTCCGCACACTTGTTCATGACACTAAACAGTTAATCAGCTTGTTTAGCGATTTCGGTTTGATATTTGATTCTTTCGTTTGAGACGAGTGTGGGGTCAGCCTTGCGTCGGCGAGCCTCACGGTATAAAAATTGATACTTGTTTTTCTGAAGTGCAGTTTGCATTTCCAAAGCATTATCGACCTGAATGGCATTTTCTTCCACTCGTTTGGCCTGATGCCATTGTTCACGGACCCGATAAATCAGGTCGATCAGCTGCTGATCATCGTTGACTTGGCGTTTCTGCTTATGTCGTCCAAACAAACGAATCCCTCCCTACATCTCTTGACGGCCTTCAACGGCTTTGATCAAGGTCATTTCATCGGCATATTCGATATCACTGCCGACGGACAAACCATGCGCCAGTCGTGTCACTTTGATTCCGGCCGGTTTAATCAACTGGGCGATATAACGGGCAGTTGCTTCCCCTTCAGGAGTCGCATTTGTGGCCACGATTACTTCCTTAACGGTATCCTTTTGAAGCCGTTTAATCAAGGAAGTGATATTGATATCTTCGGGACCGAGTCCTTCAATGGGGGATAAGACCCCATGTAGAACATGGTACAAGCCATGATAATCGTTCATCCGTTCCATCGACATCACATCTTTCGGCTGTTCAACCACAAGAATCGTCGACTGGTCACGGGTTTTATCGGTACAAATTTCGCACGGATCTTGTTCGGTGATGTTGCCGCAAATACTGCAATAATGCAGATCACGTTTGGCGGCAATCAGATTCTGGGCAAACTTGGTCACATCGTCTTCATCCATATCAATTGTATAGAATGCCAAACGTGTGGCTGTTTTGTCGCCAATCCCGGGTAATTTCTTATAACTATCGATCAAATTTGCGATCGGTTGTGGATATTGCTGCATCTTATCTTCCTTTCCACAGGCAACGGGCGGAAGTTTACATCAAGCCTTTCGTATACTTGCCCATCTTGTTCTGGGTTTCGGCATCGATCTGCTTCATGGCATCGTTGACTGCCATCAAAATCAAATCCTGCAACATATCAACGTCGTCAGGATCAACGGCTTCTGGTGCGATCACGATATCAGTCATCGTATGATCGCCGGTAAAGGTCACTTTGACTTTGTCATCGGCGGCTTCACCGACAAATTCGGTTTCGTTCAAAGCTTCCTGCGTCTTTTTCATTTCCTTCTGCATCTTCTGAACTTGTTTCATCATACCTTGCATATTACCCATTCCACGCATGTTGGTCATCTCCTAATTTTCTTCAACTTTCACATTGTCTTTGCCAAAAAAGTCCATTGCTTTCGTCACAACTGGTGGTTCTTCAGGCTTTTTTTCAGCCGCTGCGGCTGGTTTCTTTTTTAGATTGCCATGGTGCAATTCAATATAACGTTTCCGCAAACTCGGCCACTCGTCTTTAGCGACTAAGACCAGCTGATAAGTATTGCCGGTCAGTTTATTAAGGTTGCCGGTAATATCGTTGCGCAGTTCTTGGTTCTTGGTGGCTCGTTCGAATAAAATCGGATAATCGAAAGCGACAATCACGCCGCCAGGACTTGCTGCAACAGGTGCCGACACCTTCAGCATTGCTCGTTCCGTCATCGATAGCATCGTCATCAAATCCGGCCAGATATCTTGAACCGTATTCAGATCCTTGCGCGTTGCAACCGATAAGACGGGTTCCAGCTGTTCCAAATGGACATGCGGCGTTTTGACAGCCGAATGCGGCGCCGGTTTAGATGCTGGTTTGGCTGCCGCCGTATTTGCAGCTGGTTGGGCTTGCATTTGCTGCAGCTGTTGTTGCAGCTGCTGAATCTGCTGTTCTAATTGCTGAACTTGCGGTGCTGGTGCGGCATTGGCAGCTGGTACAGCTGCTTTAGGTTGTAACTGCGTCAGACGAACCGTGACCACTTCAAGATAGACGTCGGGATGATTGGTAAACCGCAGCTGCTGCTGCGTTTCATTCAAGATTTCAATCATCTGATACAGCTGTTCAGCCGTAAACTGCTGGCTCAACTGCTTAAACGTATCATCAATCAGACCCATTTCGATCTTTTCGACCATTTCCGGTGACTGCTGGTACAGCAAGAGGTCCCGGCAGTACTCAATCAAATCTTCAATTAAACGAGCCCCATCTTTGCCAGCAGCCTGAATCTGCTCTAACAGTGTCAACGCCTGGGTTGTATCTCGTTTCAAGGCCGCCTGCAGATATTCAGCAATCTGATCTTCTGTGACTTCACCGGTCACATCGAGTGCACTTTCTAAAGTGACATGATTGTCGCTGAACGACAAAACTTGATCAAGAATGCTGAGTGCATCCCGCATTCCGCCTTCCGCCGCTTTGGCTATCACTTTCAGCGCTTTTTCATCGAAGGTAATTTTCTTATCCTTTAAGATATAGACCATCCGCTCATAAATATCCTGCGGTGCAATCCGGCGAAAACTGAACTGCTGGGTTCGTGAAATGATTGTCGCTGGTACTTTATGCGGTTCCGTCGTCGCTAAAATAAAGACAACATTGGCCGGCGGTTCTTCCAGCGTTTTCAGCAATGCATTGAAAGCCCCTGTCGACAACATATGCACTTCATCGATGATATAGACTTTGTAATCAGCTTCGGTCGGTGCATATTTGACCTTATCCCGAATGTCGCGAATCTCTTCGACCCCATTATTAGACGCCGCATCGATTTCGATAACATCATTCAACCGACCTTCGGTAATCGCCATACAGGTCTCGCACTTGTTGCAGGGCTCGCCATCGACCGTGTGATGACAGTTGATCGCCTTGGCAAAAATCTTGGCCATCGAAGTCTTTCCAGTCCCACGTGGTCCGGTGAACAAATAGGCATGACTGGTTTGTTTTGTCATGATCGCATTCTTCAAAGTTTGGGTGATCGTCTTCTGACCGACGATCTCATCAAACCGCTGCGGCCGCCAAACACGATACAATGCTTGATAACTCATCCATTTGCCTCCCTGTTCCGTGAAATTACATATTTAAAGAGCCTGACTCGCAAAATATTAAAGTCAGGCTCCGCTCAATTATCATAAAAACTTAAGGCACATGTCCAAACGAACTTAGTGCTGCTTCCTTCCGGATCTGACACGATTCGTAGGCCGGACATTGCCTCAAGACCTTTCGGCACATTCTATATTACACGTTTTAGGGATAAAAAGCTACCCCTTTTTATTTTTTCGTTTGCGGCGGATTTCTTGAAAGAAATGCTGTAACAAGGCCTTAGATTCAGCGGCTCGGACGTTAGAAAATACATCGGCCTGATGATTGAAGCGGTGGTCCGTCAACAAATTCACTAAGGTGCCGGCTGCTCCTGCTTTCGGGTCGGGCGCACCATAATAAACCCGGTCAATGCGGCTGTTGATGATCGCACCAGCACACATCGGACACGGTTCCAAGGTAACGAATAATTGGGCATCCTCAAGCCGCCAACTGTGCACCGTCATACAAGCTTCTTGGATGGCAATCATTTCGGCGTGCAAGGTTGCATCCTGCGTATGCTCCCGAATATTATGGCCTCGTCCGATAATTTTACCGTTTTGGACGACAACGGCGCCGATTGGCACTTCGCCGATCTGTTCGGCCGCACGTGCCTCAAACAAAGCCTCGCCCATATAGTGCTGAATATCTGCCTGTGTTAATGATTTTGTCACAATGTGGCCTCCCCTTCGTAAGTAATGATAATCCATTTTAACAAAAAAAAAGCACCCTGACAAAAAAGTCGGGATGCTCGGCCGTTCACAGTTAAAATTATTTTTGTAATTTATCGATGGCTTGGTCACGCAAATCACTAGCTAAGTCCTGTAAATTGCTGGAATAGCCGCTGATTTGATCCCATAAATCGCTCAGATGATCTGAAAAATTGAGCAAATGATCGACGTCTTCATCGGAGAGTTGGTCAACGAGTGCTAAGGCTTTGTCATTGCCATGGAACTTTTCATCGACAAAGCGGCGCACTTTTTGCCGTTTCTGCCTCTTCTGCACCTTTGCGACGATCGAACGGGTGGCAAAATAAACACCTGTTGCCCCTAAGGCGGTTGTGATGCCTAATCCAATCATGACTTTTTGACTCGTTTTCATACCCAATACCTCCATTCGTTTGATTAGCTTCATTCTAACATAGCGCCACCATTTCCGGCAGCGTTTTCGTTCATGCATTGTACTGACTTTGGAGAATATAATAGCCTTTATCTTTTTTCAGCGTTTTGACATTGCCATAAGTAGCCTGCATCGTCTTTTTGGCTGACGGAGCGCCCTGCTTTTTCTGCAGAACAATCGTTAATTTCCCGCCGGGCAGCAAATGGTCTTTGGCCCCCGTCAGAATTTCAGTGACGACCTCCTTGCCGGCTCGAACGGGTGGATTCGACCAAATGGCCGCATACTGTTTGGTAATTTGGGCATAAGCGTCCGAAACGAAGATCGAAACATTCTCAATCTGATTCAGCTTGGCACTCTTTTGCGCCAACGACAATGCCAGCTCATTGACATCGACCATATCGACATGCCGTTCTGGGGCTTTCTTAGCCAGTGTCAGGCCGATTGGTCCGTAGCCGCAGCCTATATCCAGAAATTCACCGGCCGCATAGTCCGCATCGTTAAAAGTACTTAAGAGGACACGGGTCCCATAATCAACCGTATGTTTTGAAAAGACCCCATTATCGGTCACAAACCGCATTGGTTCACCGAGTAAAGTGTAATTCCATTCGTGTTCATCGTGCTGCACATCTGGATGCGCTGAAAAATAATAATTTGTCATTGTTTACTCCTTCGCCTTTTTCCCTAATTGAATCGAATGCTTAAAATGGCTCGTCATCGTCTTTGGTTCCGTCGTGGTGACCTTGCGATTATCGACCAGCAGCAACTGAATCATCATAATAATAATCGAATGATGTTTGCGATACGCAATATATCTGGAAACCCACTTCGATACGTATTTGTTTTTATACGACCGCAATCCTTGGAAACCGTAGAAACGGGCCCCATACTGATAAATCAAATGGGCAATCTTTTCCGGCAGAAAACTGAACTGCGAGGTGCCGACATTCGATAACGGCGCCATTCCCATGTTGAAATACTGGTAGCCTTCATCACGGCTTTCGTAAAATAAATTGATAAAGATCTCATCCATGATTCCGGACGGTGCTTTAGACGAATGGCGCATCAAGTCGATACTGGTGACCGTATGATCTCCCGTCGGCATCATGTTCGCAAAGGCAACGATGTTGTTGTCCTGATTCCGAATGACCGCAATTGGCGCTCGTTCCAGATAATAACGATCAAAGAAGCCCAGCGAGAAGCCTTTTTCGGCCCGGCCATGCAGCCATTCCGTCGACACATCCTGAAGCTGCTTGAAATCAGCATCGGAATACGGCGGCTGGAGCATGCTGAACGTATAACCTTCCCGTTTGAATTTATTCATCAAGGAACGTTCACCCTTGTGTTTATTGCCGCTAATATTGAAATCAGGCAGATGAACATAGCCCTCTTCGCCGAATTTCATAAAGTCGAAGCCGTATTCATGGAGCTGCATCGTCAGCGCTTCTGAAATTTCATAAAAGACCGGTGTACAATCGAGTTTATCGGCATCCGTCACAAATTGCAAGATGGCCGGCATAATTTGCGTTTGGTCACCAACGGGTTCGCCCATGACAATCAGCTTATCGGCTGTTTTGCGATACATAATGAAGACACGGTCTTGGCCATCCACCTGGTAGAAATAAATTTCCTTGTCCCGCAGATAGGCCAAATGGCTGACCTCATTGCCGCCGTACTGCTTAATGACCGCATGGATTCGGTCCGGATCGAATGGCGTAGCCAACGTCTGCTGGCCGGCGTGCAAGTACAGGAAAATCAGCCACAAGAGCACGGCCGCAATCAGCATTCCGACGAGCCCGCTCAACCACACTTTCTCATTGGGGAAGAGAAAGGCAGTTGGAATAGCATGACGGTGATGAATATGCGGCGAATTATAAAAGCCGGCCACAGCGTAGAAAATGAAAGCTAACGCATAAACGGTGCCGTCAATCAGCCGATTGCCCCATGAAGATTCCAGCTTAACACGATACAGTTCGCTCTTGCTGAAAAAGGTTAGAATTAAAATGAAAATCAGCAAAACGAGCATCTTGACGGAAAAGGCCTGAAAAATCGTATATACGATGGCAACCATCAGCATGATCATTGTCGGCCAGTATGCCCGCCGGACTTTATTGGCGATTCCCCGTGCAAAACCAATCAGCATAAAGGCCACGATAATATTAGTCATCCGATTCAGGAAAAAGAACGTATACGGATATAACTGCTGAAACAAACTGCTGTGATTCGTCAGTGAAGGTACTGTGGCGACGAGCAGCAGCATCACCGTCGTGAAATACAGGAAGAAGACCAAGATGCCGTGTGCCGCCCGTTGCAGCAATTGTTTCGGCAAGCCTTGCAAGTAGGCATTGAAATGATGACCGGCGTCCTGTGCAAAGAAAACAACGCCCAGCAGAAATGGAAAAATATAATAGAATAGCCGGTAGAATAGCAGCCAGGCAACGGCGACACTGCTATCGATTCCTAATGCGCCCAACCCGAAAATCATGAAAACATCGAATGTGCCTAAACCACCAGGTACCATCGAAACGACGCCCACCACGTTGGCAATCATAAACAATGGAAAGACAGCCGCATAATCAACGTGAATCTTCAGCACCCAACCGATCAGCAAAAAGAAAGCTGCACAAGCTCCCCATTCAAGCGCAGAACCTAAAGCTAAACGTAATTCACGTTTGAGGGGCAAATCTTGAAACAATTTGGATTCCTTCCAATGGGTCAGCAGCATCAGTCCGGGAAAATAAACGGCACCGCCGACCATCCAAATCCAGTAATTGGCAAAAACATGGCCAATCCCGAAAATGAAGACTTCAGCGAGCGCAACCCAGCACCAGACGGATAGTCCGGCTAATAGAAAGAGGGCAATCTTAGACACCGCCAGTAAAACTTGTTTCTGGCTGGCATGTTTGCCGTAAAAATTAGCCCGCAAGCTGGCCCCCAAAAAGCCGCCGAACCCAGCCAGATTCGTAAACGTATTGACAATCCAGCCTGATTTGGCAATATAGCGTTTGGAATAGTTTGCCGGCAGCAATTCCGTAATCACAAAATCATAATTTAACATCGGCAGCACCGCAACAAAACCCAGCACGAATAGGAGCAGCAAACTCCAAGGGCTCTGCGTCGAGAGTTGTGCCTTCAGCTGCTGCACATTAAATTGCTGGGCGATGCGCCCTACTTCATAAATGACAAAGGCAAGCACCGAAAGAATGAAGATTGCTTTCAATGCCGTCAAATGTTTCTCAATGAGGTTCGAAACCTTCTTTAGCCACGCTTTCATCGCAAAAATTCCCTTCCGAAATGTTCTTATGATTATTATAGGCCATGCGCACCATCGTTCCAAAAGAAACCCATTATGGAAATCAGAGTGCGACAAGTGATGAACTGGCGTTTGAAATTTAGACGAACTTTGACGCAGAATGTCTAAGCCCTTGAGACATTCAAGGAGAAGTTCACTAAATGAAAACGACAATCACTTGAAGCACGTTTAGAATCAGAGTGCGACAAGGTGCGGGTTGCCAATGAGCATGAACTTGACTTTGACGCAACGAGTGCTTGTTGCTCGTCAGGAAAAGTCAGTTCAGCGGAATGGGCAGCACCTTGAAACACGTTTAAAATCAGAGTGCGACAAGTGATGAACTGGCGTTTGAAATTTAGACGAACTTTGACGCAGAATGTCTAAGCCCTTGAGACATTCAAGGAGAAGTTCACTAAATGAAAACGACAATCACTTGGAGCACGTTTAAAATCAGAGTGCGACAAGTCACTTGAAGTTCACTAAATCCGCTTGGAAAAATTTAACACAAAAAAAAGACGCTTCCCTTCGGAAACGTCCTTTCATAAAAGGCTGAATTACTTCAATGTAGTTGTGACACTTGTTGCGGTTGCAGGTCTGAACCGCCCTTGTACCGTATCTGTACCGTCATCGCGTCAAAAAACGGCTTTTTGGCCAAAAAAGGTGCATTCGGATCCGTTTGCGTAATCACTAATGAAGGGGTGAAAAATATGTATGATTCATTTACAACCGAGTTTAATGGAAGAAGGTGCTTTGTCGAACTCGGCGAAGGCACGCTCATGGTCACGGACTGCGAGAGCGGCGAGTATCTCATGACCATGTTTGACAACCAAGTCGAGGCGGCAGCAGAGTTCTACGACAGGATGTTTGGAGGTGCGGAATGGACGCACTTTTAATAGAAGGAAAATAAAAAAGGGTGATCCGCGAGGGTCACTCTTTTAGTAAGCTCTTATCTACTTTAGCAACCCTTGAGACGTGTACTTTTTTAGGAATATGAAAATGCGATTCTGTATACTCTGCTTTAAGCGGCTTTCCTAAATTAGAAAACATTTCAATTATTACTTCTCCAGATATTTTGCCCTTCTTATGATCGTATGAAGTGTGATAAAACCAGTCCTTACAGATCTCCACTCTTTTCAAATTTGAGTCGATTCTACTTTTCACAAACCATTTAGGCAACCAAAATGACTTCCTGCTATGCGGAACACCAACCAATAGTGCTTTTTCAGTTTCATATTTTATAAATGAAATTGGGAAACATATAGTTTCCCAACGATCTTCGTTTTCTCTCATTTAGTATGCTTCCCTTGCTTTTATATAGCCTCTAGGCTATAATAACATTATAGACGAGACACGTGCAGATGTCAAGAAAGGAACTTTAAAATGAAAGATGAATCCTATACGGAAGGGCAAATATCGGCCGTCAAGAAACTTGAAAGGTTGAAAGTTGGCGCACTTTTCATGCGCCCTGGGACCGGAAAAACAAGAACATCCCTGTGGCTTGTGAATCATACTGATACAGACTTTTGCCTTTTTCTTGTCCCATATCAAACCAAAGAAAACATAAAAAAGGAGATCAAGCATTGGGGACTAAAAACTCCATTTAGAATAGAAGGAATTGAGACACTGTCAAATTCGGACAGAGTTTATTTAGAACTCCGAGAGCTTCTTCAAAAAAGTAAAAAGCCATTTATTGTACTTGATGAATCGCTAAAAATTAAAAATCCATATGCTAAAAGAACACGGCGCGCTCTTGAACTTGGTAAGCTGTCTGAATATCGACTTGTCTTGAACGGTACTCCACTCTCTAAAAATATTCTTGATCTGTGGCTACAAATGGAATTTTTGAGTCATAAAATCTTGAAAATGGACTATAGACAATTTAAAGATACCTTCTGCAAATATACCCAGTTCAGACGTGAATTGGCCTATGGCTACTACAGTAATTGGGCCGAGATCATTGACGGGTACATGAATCTCGACTACTTGTATTCACTGATTGAACCATACGTATATGACTCTGATCTTCAGCTTAATCATGATAAGTCATATCAAACGATAAACTATCAAGTTGTCGAGAACTGGAATAAATATTCGGCGCTACGAGCTACTTTTTTAAACCGAATGAAATATGGAGATACGGAATCTTTTCTAAAGTTGACACAGGCAATGCAGCACTCCTACTGTGATGAGCCGAACAAAATAAGGGAACTTTTCGGAATCGTAAACGATAAAACCATCGTATTTACGAAATTTATTCGTTCGAAGGAAGCCGTAGAGCAGGCTTTTCCGCATACGAAAGTACTCACATACGGCAAAGGCAGTCTTGGCCTAAACTTGCAGAACTATAACCGTATAGTCTTCTTCGATAAGACCTTTGACTATGCTCAACGTGATCAGGCAGAGCATCGCATTTACCGCATGGGTCAAAAGGACGATGTCACCTATTATGATCTTACGGGTGATGTGAACTTGGAAAAAACAATGGATAGTAACATTGAGAGAAAGCAATCTCTCCTGTCCATGTTCAAGGAGATTATCCAAACAGATGACGGAAATTATAAGTGGGGGCAATTAGTATAATGACCAAGAAATATTTAGATATAGACGTTGACCAAGCAGCGGAAAATCGTTTGAAATATGTGTTCGATCACTTCGGCAACGTTTTAGTCGCCTTCTCGGGTGGTAAAGATAGCGGCCTGCTGCTAAACAAGGCCTATGACTATGCTAAAAAACATGGATTTCTTGATAAATTTGGTTTTTATTTTCTCGATTATGAGGTTCAATATCAGGCCACCATTGAGTATGCTCAAAAGGAGTTTAACGAAAAAAATGACGTAAAGCGTTTCTGGCTATGTCTGCCCAATAGCGTCCCTACAGCTACGTCAATGAGTCAAGGTCTTTGGATTCCATGGGAAAAGTCGAAGCGAAGTATCTGGGTTAGACAAATGCCGACTGCCGAATATGTCATCAACGAGAATAATGTTCCTTGGAACTATGAGGCCGGTACTCGCGATTATAAGGTCCAAACTGATTTCACAAAATGGTTTGCCCGTAAACACGGTGAAACCGCCGTTTTAATTGGAATTCGTGCTGACGAAAGCCTTGACCGTTACAGAGCAATCAAATCAAAGAACAAAGTGAATTCCTATCACGATAAAAATTACATCACAATGATTTCAAATCAGGTCTATAATGCATATCCTATTTATGACTGGCAAGTAAATGATATTTGGGTCGCCAATGCTAAATACGCATATTCGTACAACCATATTTATGACCTTTACTACAAAGCCGGAATTCCAATCAACAAAATGCGGGTTGCCTCTCCCTTCCTATCAGAGGGACTTGATTCTCTAAAGTATTATCAGGTCATCGAGCCTGATACATGGGCAAAAATGTTGGGGCGTGTAAACGGCGTCAACTTCGCTGGAATCTATGGCGGTACAACCGCAATGGGGTGGAAGTCCTTGCAACTTCCAAAGGGAATGTCGTGGGAATCATACCTTAAATTTCTACTAAATTCTTTGCCAAAGACCACACGTGAAAATTATGAAAACATTTTTAAAACATCATTGGAATTTTGGCAAAGAAAAGGTGGCGTTTTAGATGATGAAACCATTAACGAACTTAAGGATGCTGGTATTGCAATAGAAGTCGGCGAAAAAACAAATTATCATACGTTGAAAAAGCCGGTCCGCTTTGAAACCTACCCTGATGATACGCCGGTTAAAAACTTTAAGGCCGTTCCGAGCTATAAACGCATGTGCATTACTATCATGAAAAACGATCACACAGCTAAGTACATGGGATTTGCACAGACAAAGGCGCAAGTAGAAAAACGAAAAAAAGCAATTGCAAAGTACAAAAACCTTATTTAGGAGGAAGTCATGAAAAAATATACATCTCCGGCTTATAACGTTCGTCCTGTCCCAATTGAAAAAATCCAAGCCAATGCATACAACCCAAATCATGTTGCACCGCCCGAAATGAAGCTTCTATATGAGTCGATTAAAGATGATGGTTATACAATGCCTATCGTATGCTACTATTTGAAGGATGATGATAAGTATGAAATTGTCGATGGCTATCATCGCTATACCACAATGCTTAATCACAAGGACATTTATGATCGCGAAGGCGGGGTTTTACCCGTTACAGTTATTGACAAACCTATCGAAGATCGTATTGCATCAACAATTCGCCATAACAGGGCGCGCGGAACGCATGATATTGACTTGATGGTAAATATTGTCAAAGAGCTTAAAGATTCCGGCATGAGCGATGCGTGGATCATGAAAAATATTGGCATGGACGCTGATGAACTGCTAAGATTAAAACAAGTCAGTGGACTGGCTTCACTATTTGAAGATGGGGAGTTTAGCAACGCATGGCAATGACAGAAGCTCAAAAACGTGCTCAGAAAAAATATAAGGAAAAGACAAAGGGTAAACAGCGATATTGGAATCTAAAAAGTTCGGCTAAAGGCTTTATAAAAATTGCTACCAAAGATGATCTAAATGACATTTTAAAAATGGTCAAGGAAAAGCTAAGATCATTCGAATAATATCAGCACGCAAAAGAAGAGCAGCCGCATTGGTAACTCTTCTTTTTTAGCGCACAAAAAAAGCCCGCCCAAAGGCGAGCCGCCCCGCTAACGCGGGGAATACCCTGATTTACAGGATTTGACCCTAATTATCAAAGGATCACCCCCGCTTACGCGGGGAATATTTAATAATGTAATTATAATCCGTTCAGAAGCAAATGTGAAGTGAATCTTTTGATTATGAGAATGTGCCCCATGAGCTAGTACGCTTTCCCCCAGAGCTTTCGCCAGATGCAAGGTAGCCGTAACCGTCGCTTCTAGGCTGGCGTAACCAAACATATCCGTCATGGTGTGAGAACGCATCATACTTAATGGAAGCGCCGGATTGAAGTGTACCGATTAGCTTAGATGAAATCTTGGCGCCCCACCGCAAATTGATTGGCTGATTCAGCTTGAAGCTTCCGCTTTCGTTATACCAGCGGTCGCCGAGCGAATCGGTAAAGCCGGTAAGCTTTGAAACGGGGGTATCAGGCTTAGAAGGTGTGCTTGGTTGAACTGGTGTAGATCCGCCGTTTTTCTTTGCATACTTATCCCATGCGCTTTCGTCCCCATAGAATACGTCGAAATCTAATGGGCCGTCCCAGCCGCCTAACCGGCCAGAGCTCGTGTACTGGAACATTGCGGCTGACTTCCAATATTTGAGAGCCCCATACAGATCACGCGGTGCATAGCCGTAAACTGGGTTGTAGTTGTTGTACTGTGCGATCCATAAACCGTAGTTAGCACCAGCTACCGTTGACCAATCATAAGCGTTCTCATCACTCAACCCGAGATAAATCAGCGGACGGACACCAGTTTTAGCGGACACATAGTCTAGCCACGTTTTAGCCCATGTCGCACCATTCTTGACCGCTGGGGCTTCATAATCAAGCACCAGAATCGCCTTCCCGATCCAGCCTTGAACTGCTGAAATGAAATAATCAGCTTCTTGCTTTGAATCTCCACCGGAAGCGAAATGATAAAGACCAATTCGCTTGCCACCAGCTAACGCACCGTTAATTTGCCCAGCACAAGCAGGATTGACGTAATTCGTTCCTTCTGTGGCTTTTGAAATTACGAAATCGGCAGAGATTTTGGCGGTCATCATTCCAGCCTGATATGAAGCAACATCAATTCCGTTCATCATTTTTGCCCTCCTTCTTAATATCGTCTACCTTCTTATTTAAAGAACTTAATTCCTGATGCGTTTTGGATTGGTCGTTCTGGTCGGCCGCTTCCTTCAACTTCTCGACGTTATCAGTAATGAAGCTAGGAATTGGAAGCCCCATGACACCAAGATTTTCCACAATTGAAAGTGTGTACTGTGCGGCATAAAAGATCACTAGCGCAGATCCCACAGCATCGAACTGGATCGCATCTAGGAACGGGTAGACTGTTACCACGATCATCAAGATTGAAACGTGCTTGAACAATCCTTTAAGACCGACACTTGAATCCAGCTTCGTTCGCGCGTTAGGAAACACCGACTTGAACGTGCCAGTGCAAATGTCGATGATCCAAGCCCACGCGAACCAAAGTACGATTGGCTGGTCAACCATTGCGCGAAAACTATTCCAAAGTAAAAGCCACAGGTGATCCTGCGGCGGTAAATTCATCATTTAAAACACTCCTTTTTTCGTCTCATTTTGCTCGCCCCGATCAATTGCTTTCGATAAAGCCGTTGATCTTTTCAGCTAGCCACTTCTGACCTGCGTCGTTTGGGTGAAGATTATCCACAAGCCACACAGTGCGGTTTCCTCTGAAAACCCCCCAATCCTTATACAAGTTGAGCACGGGTAGATGATACTTAGCACCTAGATCCTCAATCGCCTTGGTGTAGTCCCCAAAGGTCGCACCGGCGCCGTTTACATAAGTGTCGATATCTTTATTTATACTCGTTTGATCGCTCTCGTCGACGATCCGCCAATTCGGAGTGACTAAATAGATCTTCAGCTTTGGATTGCTTGCCAGCGCTGACTTAATGACGCCTTCGTATGCGCCATAGAAGGTATCGCCAGTTGTGTCGCCTAGCTTGCCAAGAGGCTTATTTTGATGGAAATCGTTGTGCCCGCCAAAGATAACTAATTTTTCAGTTTTTGAAAAATCATCATCGGACACACGGTCGTAGAAGCCCTTGCCGTCACTCGAGTGGACTACGGTCGAGCCAGTGACCGCATCAGCTTGATACGGAATTTGGTTTTGCAGAAAAATCTGGTTTGGATACCGGCATACCGCAGGATTGCTTGTCTTATATCCGGCGGTGATACTATCGCCAAGATAAAAGATTCAACTCGCATCAGCAATCTTGCTTGTAGGAATTTGAAGTGAAACATATTTGCCGGTTTTGAAGGTGCGGTCTTGGTGGACTAAGAGCTTAGCTAGTGTCGTCTGAAAGCCTAGCGCGCCGTTATCCGTGACGCGTGAGCCCACCTCGATGTTATAGAAGGCCAGCTTGCCCTTATCGGAGTCAGAGAGCGCCATTTCAGTATCGGACTCTAAGAAGAAGTACTGCTTATTTTTGCCAGTGTGGTCTGGCTTCAAAGTGAGCAAACGTCCGATTTTGCTCGTGACAGAGCCATCGTAATCGACTAAGTAGTACATAAGCCGTACTGGCATGTAGTTTGTGGACTCATACTCGATGTATCCGCCAAAGGCGTGAATCGCTGTGGACGGGATATGCTGAAGCGCGATGCCTTTGAAATCCGAAGCATGGGGCACATCTTCGCCGTCTTTGTTGATGTAGATCGTAAGACCCGCGTCAGTCAGCGAGAAGCCGGTCTGCTTCTTAGAAAGCAGATCATAGGTAGCTTGATAATTTTCGCTTGAGTTACTTTCAGAAAACGCTTGATTATCAAAGAGCACGCGTTCGATGTCACCACCGGAGAGCAAACCAGCGTCATATGAATCATACGTAGCCATCGCGTTCTGCGAGTCCACCGTGATAGCGATGTTTTCAACTACGGCTTCAGAGTTAGTAGCCAAGTCCTTAGGATCTGATCTGAAATTCAGCCAAACTTCTGGAAGGAACCCGTTGACAAGCGCAGGTGTCATGACCGCGCTGATGACGAATTGGGCCTTGACATGCGTTCTAGCTTCTGTGAAAGAAAGTGAAATTGGATGTACCTGGAGAATCGTACTGTCAGTCTTCTGTGAAAAGTAGCTCACATCAAGCTTAGAGCTGCCAGAGATCTGTGTGATATCGGCGTCAATCGTCACTTTGTCCCCGATCATAAGGTTATTGATGCTTGGCTCCAGATAAGGCCCACCGGTTTGACCGGCTGAAGCCTTCATCTGGAACCACGAAGCTTGCGGGTCAGGGGCATAGATTCCCCGTGACACCATGCTGTCATAGACGGCCTTATCTGGTGTCATCAAGCCCTTTTGCGTTTTAAAACTGTTGAGCGGAATAATTGGCATTGTATACTTCATCTTTGTACCTCCTTAGGCTTGACCGACTTGCATCGGCATCAAGGTGTTATCAGTTTCGATCATACGCACACCCTTCGCGATACAGTCTGCGTAGGCGTCTGTGGTGTTTACAGACCAAATGTAGAGCGGAATTCCGCTGGCTTGTGCCTTGGCGAAATCTTGGCCACCATTGGCCGTCATCTGCGCGTATGACATCGTGATCATGGCGTTAGTGTACGATGAGGCTTCTGCGATATACGCGTCCATGGAGCCCCACGCGGCCCAGCTAAGCGTGACCTCAGGGTAGAGCGCATTGATCTTAGTGCGCGCCTTATCGTCAGACACAGAGAAGAGCGTCTGCCCTAGCATTTTCTGCTTTTTGACCGCATTGACCATGAGCCGGATAATGTCTTCGTCTTGCCAATTTACCTTGTTGCCGTCGAGGTTGACCCCCATACCCCACTTCTTGCAAGTTTCTAGGAGCTCATCAAGGGTCGGAATCCGAATTGTGTTGTACGACTTCTTTCCAGCATAGTCCACATCGACCTTCATCGACTTGAGCTGGGCCAAAGTGAAATCGGCCACGTTGCCGGTACCGTCGGTCATACGATCGACGGTATCATCGTGCATGATGACGATTTGACTATCAGAGGTCACACGCGGATCGCACTCGATCATACCGTAGCCATAGCGGCCCGCATGGTCGGCGGCCATGACGGTGTTTTCAGCCGCGTCCACATAAGACCCGCGGTGGGCGCAGAGAGTCTTCTCTCCGCGATAAAACCACGAGGTAGACCGTGTAAGCCCTACGGTACCGGCAATTGGATTGATTGCGGCATTGATTGTAGCGGCCAAGCCGTCTTTTAAATCGTTGAACTGGGAAACCGTGATAATGTTCCCAGATTTTATTTGGTCTTGAATTCCTTCAAGCTGAATTTTCAACGAATCAAATGTGTTCTGAACCGTAGCATAATTCCCGTTTAAATTCGTGATGACATCTGCAATTTGCTGTTTCCACTGTGTGATATAGCCTTGAACCGTTGAATCGGCATTCTTATAGATCTCCTCAAGCTTGTCAAAGAGATCTTCAAACGGGGTAATGTAATCTGCGGGAATCAATCCACTAATAACTTTATCAGCCATGACTTCCATTGAAAACTCAAGGGTAGCAACGTTCAAGCCGTCACGATAAAGGCGGAAAAAGATTTGCTTATATGATCCAGCAAGCGCAAATGCTGAAGCCGGAAAATCAAAACGGAATTGACCGGATTGTGCATCTAAGATCACGCCATGCTTGGCATCAATAATTCGGTGTACTCCGTCTGGCATAAGCCCTTCTAGCACAGGATTACAACCCGTTAGGTCAAACGGAGAGCCGTCCCCATGAACTACGTTTACTTGCACTTGACGCATTTGATTCTCATACTGCCGCGCCTGAACCCATGAGTATTGTGAATCGCTAAAATCAATATCAAATTTCTGCTGGTCATCGACCAAGTTCCGCCGGTCAAGGTCAACGTTAAAAGTTAAAAGTTCCATTTATGAGATCACCCCTTTGTTTTTCAAAACCTCATTTACAACAGTTTCAATCGTTCCACGGTCGGTTCCCAAGATGATTCGAGTGAGCCGGTCGTTAATATCTTTATCAAGCTTGTTTACTTGTTCTTGTGTCTCTTGTGCGATTGCTAAAGCGTTCTGCGCCGTTGATTCAGTGTTATCAAGAACCATTGTCCGGTTATCTCCAGCAACGGTAAAAGTAATCTTAGCCGCGGTATATCGCTGGCCCGTTTGCTCGTTTATCAGCCCGAAATAGCCTTCAAAGATCCCAACGTTGGGAAAGAACTCATCGGGTAAACGCAGAACAGCAAGGCCACCTTCTTGAAGGTCGCTTGTCTTGCCGATCCACGATGTGGCGGTGGAATTATCTTCATTTAAGTGCCCTTCATCGTCAGGAACGCCTGACCGACCTTCAGCAAATGGACGAAATCCTTCGGTGTTCGTTACGCCGATTTGATTTTTTTCGTATCTGATTGGAAGTGGTAAATTGCTGTCCCCCTTCCGAACGTTGAAATAGTCCGAAATATCTCTTACTTGGTAACTCGGCTTATATAGATCCATAGGAATCACGCGGCCACGATATTTTGAAACATCTTCCATTTTTATACCTCCTTATTTAATCGACCCGTCGTTATACTCATCTCCGCCGGACATACTTGGTTTGATTAGATTGCCGCTTGAATCGAAATCAACCGCATACCCGACTGACCGGAGAAATCCGGTCAATGCACGGATCATTTGGTCTTGAAGCTCAATATCTTTCGCATTCTGCAAAATATTTCTTTCAGCGGCTTCAACGTTCTCTTCTGCCTGCTTGGCCTGATCCATAGCTGCATTGGCCGCGTTCATCGCATCGGTGGCCATTTGCTGACCTTTCAAGGCTTCTTGCTTTGCATCAGCCGAGAGGTTCTCTGCCATTTCTTGTGCCTTCAGTGCTTCAGATAGTGCCTGACTTTGAAGCTCCGCAATCTGGGCCATAACTTCACGCACATCTTTCCCATACATTTTGTGCCGCATCGCTTCCGCAAGCTCTTCGGGAGTGTGCGTACCGTCAGGGAACGGGGTTGGATCATCATAACTAACTGCCATTGCTTTCACTCCCTTTCTTTTCAAGTGCCGTTAAACGATCTTCGATGCTGGAGAACGAATTGTCATAGCCCTTGACGTCATCTTCAATTGTGGAAAGACGTTTTTCGGTGTCCTTCCCACTATCGAGAATTCCTTCAACGTCCTTGTACATCTGCGGGACGTCAACGCCGCCGACTGCCTGCCTGATTGATTCAATAATTGCATCTGTATCAGCAGACCCGTTTCTAATTGAGGAGACCGTCCCAGCAACCGTTGCAATCGTATTTTTTAGTTTCCCGACCTCGCTAAGTGCGGCTTCGGTTTCGTTCTGGTAGTCAGTCAGCCGAGGTGTTTTATCACCGATCGTGAGCACAGATTTTTGCGGCGCCAATAGATCAATTTTTTTCGATACCACGGTCAACAATTGTTCAGAAGCCACATACGGATTGATGAACATGTAGCGGTCGTACACCTTAAACCAGTCAAATTCAGGCAATTCGATTGCTGAAACAGTCCACGAATTTGTCGAAGCCTTTTGGTTCTTGATCCAAGTTTGAGCCGCGGCCATAAGTGCGGTTGGGTCTTTAATATCGTCAAACGTGACGAACCCGTTTATGACTCCGAACTCTTTTTGAAAGTCTGGAATGTCGATGTAGTCTTTACCACCGTTCACATCGGCGACTGTTGTCTTTGGACGTGGCCCGGAGTTATCAGCAGAGCTTGACGAACTCCCAGAACCACTAGAACCACTGGAATATCCAGACTTAATCGTTGCTTGTGGATCAATCCAGCAGCCAGCATCACTGAATGAGTTTGCTACCGCGGTGTTGAAATCAATTTTCGTGATTCCAACATGTAGGTGGTCAGTAGTTCTAATGCCGACCACATCGCCAGTGGAAACCTTTTGGCCCTCGGATACATATATATCCCCCATAGATCCAAACGCTTCCTGATAGACGACACTAAGTCCGTCCCCAGACTTCACAACGAAATAATAATTTAGCCCTCCCATGTAACCCTTCTGGATCACAGTTCCACCATGGATTGCATGAACCTGACTTCCGGGGTGGTCAACGGAGCCAAAATCCAGGCCGTCATGGTAGCCGTTCGGACGGAACTCTCCTCCGGCATGAACACCGAATAACTGGCCACCTGTGAAACTGCCTTCCCCAACATCTGGGAAAGGCCAGCCCCACGAACCGCCAGTTCCGGGCTTATAAATGTTGATATTTAGCGGGCCAGTAAATCGCTTAGATCCAGTCGGGCCCCAGCCACCTGGTGCTGAAATGTCACTCAACCAATTAGAATCGTTAAACATCGCCAAGAGTTGATCCCAGCCCTTGTTGATATTCGTATACGGAGAAATCGCCCAGAAGTCAAAGGTCGGCTGAATGTACTGCAATAACCCTGTTGAGGGCGTTCCAGCCGCCGCATTTGAATCCCAATTATTTGTGACGGACTCACTCCCACCGGATTCTTGGTTGATTCGGTTGATAATCGTTTGCAGTGCGGAATCGCTCAATTCGGTGTTCGTAACCTGCGCAGCAAACTTAATAACCTTGCTCCAGCCGCTGGAATCAGCTTCCGTTGGCCCAGATAAATCTGTCCCCGATGAACCACCAGAATCCTTATCGATATCAACATCGACTTCGGCACCTAATGGGATCAGCCGCGTAATGACCTTTGAAGGATCAATCGCAACACTAGCCGACTTCAAGTTTCGTGAAATCGCAATAGGAGTATCGGTCTTGTGGTCAGTTCCGGGGTTCTGGAGGTAATCGAGATAGTTTTTCCCGTCTTTAAACTCCGTGATGATATAACCCCCGATTGAATCGGTCAGAAGGTTCTTGATCACGTCCGCGGTGGTCGCATAATCGACCTGACGAGAAGCATCATCTTTTGAATTAGTTACATCGCAATTCCGCAAAACAAACTTCTTGTAATCAGGGACTTGTGCGTTGTGCTCATCAAGGACTTGCTGGAGAAACTGTTTTGGAGTCGCATTCTTAACTGTGATAAATCGCTGAACGCTGTCAATTAGGTACGATTGAATATCTTCAAAGACATACGTTTGGAGAAACTGCCCCGAATCCTTCATTTCTTTTGTCGGCTTTAAAGCGCGACCTCGGAAAATCAGGTAACCTTCGTCATAGACTTCAACATGAGTTTGCATCGGTTTTACATTGTTAAAAAGAGGGTTATCTTGATTGACAGTTAGGCTTAGATCATTGACTTCTGATTCTTTCAGCGTGAGCGTTCCAGCCGAAACAGACTTGCCGACCAACGGGTTATGAATCGTATATCCATTCCGCGTGTCGGGCTGGTCATAAGCGATAATCGTATATTTCAAAGGAGCTCCTCCCTTCTAAACTTGAACGCGATTGTCCCGTTTCCGGTAAGCGAAATTTTGTTGAGCCCCACCTTCAGCACAATTGATGATTTATCAGTCGCGCCGGAATCCAAGTCCATAGAACCGAAGTCGCCCTTGATTGTTACCGAACCAGTAACATCAAATGTACATTCGATCGGACGCGATCCGATGTTTTGTAAATCGACTTCTTGAGCGGCTCCAGTCGCGATTGAATAGCTCACTTTTTGCCAGATCCAGTGATTAAAGTACACATCGTCCCAGACATCAGCACCTTCATCGTGGTCGGTAAAAGCGAACGGGTAACAGTCGAAAACAACCGAAACCGTGAGCGTGTTGTTATCCGAGCTATCGGTTACGCTAACGCTCTTACACTTCCCGACCCAGTAGTGGACTGGCTCATGAGTATCGACCAAAGCCTGATTGCCGAGTGGCATAAGCTGGCGCTTAATGTCCTGTTCCAGCCCTTTTCGGGTTTGGTAGGGTTCGGCCAGCTTCAGCATTGAAAATGTGATCTCGCGGTTTTGGAAAAAACGTTCTCCGTTCAGGGTCGAAAAATCCCGCACACCTTGCATGTACGGGATAGTTTCAACGATTTCGTATTCGTCAGGAGTTGGGGCACTCCGATCGTTCAAATAAAGCCCATATTGGCGGCTATCAAAGCCACCGAAAACGAATCCTTCGCGAATGGTTTCTTCTGGTTCAGGTTGATAAGTTGGTTGTAAATCTCTGAATTCATATCTCATACTAGCGCCCCCAACGTTTCGCCATATTGGCATTGTTTCCTAGAACCTGATCATAGCTTGAAGCCGTGTGACCTACCCACGCCCCAGAATCGAGAACAATATCGCTGTTCTTGTTGACGAGCTGACGGAGTAAAGAATTGGTTTCATCGGCTTGTGGTGAAGCAACCGAGAGAGATCCATTAACGCTTGAGCTTACTTGGTTTTGGAGCGAAGCATTTGCACCAGCAATTTGGCTAGCAAACGCCCGTGTATCCATGGTTGGAGTAGGAATTTGAACAGCGGCAGAACTAGCCAAAGCAGATACAGACTGATTGACGGCCCCAGCACTCTTGTCGATCCCTTTTGCCATACCGAGTGGAATATACTTCCCGACTTCGTTCTTAAATACACGCGAAGGCGAATGAATGCCCAGCGCCTTCTTAACAGCATTTACCGCGCCTTTGGCAACACGAGCGGCCGTCTTGACTACACTACTTGCCGCATCAGCGATACCTTTTACAAATCCAGCAATCATATCGCCACCAGCACTAATTAAATCGTTGACGTGGCCCTTGATTCCTTCAAGAACCGCACTGCCGTTCTTAGAACCTCCGCCCCGTGACCGGCTCATACCGTTAATAATTCCGGTTACGAAATTGTTGATTAAATCCCCGCCAGAAGTGAGGGCTTTCCCGATCATATAGCCGACCCCTTCAACAAAGGACATCACAGCCTTATAACCCTGATCCACGATATTTGGGATAGCAGCAACTAACCCGTTGATAAAGCTACCGATTAGATTTACAGCAGCATCAATAATTTGCCCCAGATTTGAAGCAATCCCGTTGATAAAGGACACGATTACATCAACAGCCGCAGTGATGACTTGCGGAATCCCTTGTGCTAACCCTTCGAGGAAATTAACAATCAAAGTTACACCAGCAGTGATAATTTGAGGTAATCCGGTAGCCAGCCCGTTAATAAATGCAACGATTAAAGCCACAGCCGAAGCCATAATTTGTGGAAGCCCTACTGTAATCCCGTTTAAGAACGCAACAATAAGCTGCACAGTAGCGGTCATAATCTGTGGAAGTGCAACCGTAATGCCTTGGATAAAGGACACAATAATCTGGGTTCCTAGTGTAATCATTTGCGGAAGATAAGTGAGAACCGTTTGACCAACAGACACTAGCATCTGCATAAATGATGTAGCTACCTGTGGTGTTGCAGCCACAAGCGTTGTCACGAATCCAGTGATCATTGAAGCTAAGCCAACACCGATAGCGGTCAGCGTTGGGACAATCATTTTGGCGTTAGATCCAAGCAGAACGAACGCCTTTGTAAGTGTCATAATCCCTTGCGATGCTTGGTTTACACCGACACCAGCTAGTGCAATTGCCGCGCCAAACATCAACGCTCCAGCGCCAGCAGACAACATCGTTGCGCTTAATCCAATCATTCCGGGAAGCGCCGTATCTAATCGAGAGCCGAGCAAAGCAAACACGCCAGCCAATACCGCGATTGAAGCGGTCATAGCGGCCAAAGCCACCAGCCCCTTCGTTCCGGTAGAAGCCAGCTTTGCAACGCCCATAGCGAAAAGGGCAAGCCCAGCCGCCGCGATACCGATACCAGCACCGATACCGAGAGCCTTGACCCCCATTGCGGCGATTTGACCAGCAGACGCAGTGCTTGCTTTGCCAGCCGCACCAGTCCCGTTTCTAAACGCAGATAGGGCCTTTGTCGGAGCGCTGAATGCCGAGATTAGTTTTCCAAGCGCCGTTGAAAGAAGCCCAAAGCCAATTAGAGCAATCGCGATAATCGGACTAAGCGCGATCAGTTTCTTTGTGAACGAAGCCATAGGCGATTTAGAGGTTGTCAACCACGTTGCAAAATCTCCCAAAGCATTAGCAACAGCCTTGATTTGAGGTGCGAGAGATCCAATTGAAGTTTTGATTAAAGCATCAAAAGCATCTTTCATTTGGCCGATAGACTGACCAACGTTCTTAGTCATGTTAGAAGAATTATCAGATAAATATTTGTTCGCCCTTGCATAGGTTTTCGCGCCTTTATCAATCGAAGCGCCGAACTCGTCCCAGCTACCTTTATTTTTCTTAGTCTTTTTGTACGTGGCGTCCATTAACGGGAGCATAGCTTTCGCACCAGCAGTCCCGAACATCGTATTCAAGGCCGCGAGTTTTTCAGATTTGCTCATACCGTCCGTAGCTTTAGCCACATCGGTAATAATCGACTTCAACGGTTTCATATTTCCGCTGGCATCGGTGAAACTTAGACCAAGTTTGGTCATAACTCCTCTGGCACTATCGGTCGGTTTATACATATGTGTAAAGGCATTGTTTAAATCCTGTGAAGCCTGTGCGGCTGGAATACCAGCATTTGTCATGATCCCGGCTGAAATGCCGACATCTTTCAGAGAATAGCCCATGGTTTTGGCGGTAGAACCAACGTTGGCAAAGACCTGTCCCATGTCGCCGATAGTCGCGTTAGACTTGTTAGCAACAATAGCCAAGGTCGCAGAATCCTTTGCGGCGTTCTTTGATCCACTCCCCCAAATGTTCATCGCTTGTTGTACGGTTGTTGCAGTATTTGAAAGGTCTTCTCCAGCAACAGCCGCGGCCTTTGAGATTGCCGGAAATTCGGTTTTAAGGTCTTTGATGTTGGCCCCGTTACGAGCCATTTCAACCATAGCGTTCCCAGCATCTTCTGATGAGATAGGCAAGGTCTTGCCAAGCGAGAGCGCTTCTTTTTCGAGATCCTTCATGTTCCCAGCCAAAGCCTTGTTACTTGAGCCACCAATAACGGCCGCCTTGTTAATGGACTCATCGAAGTCACCGAAACTTTTGATTGCAGCCATTGTCCCAGCTCCAACAGCAAGCCCCATGGTGGTGCTGACCTTCCCAACACTTTGCAACGCAGAGCCGGTCTTCTGACCGAAGGTTTGCACGGTTGAGTTAGCCTTTCCAAACACAGAGCTGAAGCCAGCATCAACGGCAGATAGAACCGCTTGGACGCTATAACTTTCCATTTTTCGCCCTCCTCTCTTTAAGCGGAACAATCTTCCCCGCATTTTTTAGTGCCTTAAATTCACGTATTCGTTTCTGGAATATTTCTGCTTCGTGCTCTTTTTTGTTTGTTGTCGAGATATGACTTGTAACATAATCAGATTCAAACGCAGATCTAATTTCATCATCGTAGGCTTGCCGGTCGTAGAACTCGGAGAAAGTCCGAAACTTCGGCTTAGGCTTTTTTCTACCGGTAGTAGCCTGTACGCTTTGGTTAAACCACGCTTGTAACGCCAGATTTTCACGCATGGTAGACTGTTGAAGCTGGTAGGCTTCAATACGCAAGGTATACTCGACAACGGTCATACGCTCGATTTGGAGCATATCTGCAATACCTAGGTAGGCAAGGCAATTCAGAACAATTTCGCGGTACGTTTGTTCTGAACTCGGTAGCCGACCTAGGCTGTTGCGTTTTTTAACGCGACCTTAATCGCATTTGCACTGTTCATTTGCTTCTGAACGTCGTCGAACAGCTTTTCAAGGTTAGTGCAACGGTCGATATAGTCATCAACTTCGTCATGAGAAACACGTGGGTCGTTAGTGATCGTAGCCGCATAAATCACATCGGAAAGGACTGCGGGGTCATACGCCTTCAACGCCGGAATGGACTTTGTGAGCCCCATACCAAACGCAACCCCATTGGCAGTAACGCCAGAGGTCTTATCTAGTTCACGAACGAATTTGACACCGAAATGAAGCTCTTGCTTTTCTTTATCAATTGTAATTTGCATGTTTTGTTCTCCTTTTCATAAAAAGACCCAGCAAGCCGCGAGGCTCACTGGGCCAAAGTTCTGCTTATTTTTTAAGCAACGTGGCTTGTTTATTAGGATCAACCGGTGTTACGTTTGTGCCAGCATCGGAATCAGTCCAAGCATCGCCACCGCCGTTTGCATCGGAATCAGTAACCGCACCCAAGCCGCGGAACACATAATCAATGGTTTCTTGTGCGGAATCGGGGAGATCCAGCCACCCACGTTTGGGTTTGCCGTTCACAGCGAAAGTCACATCACGGGTTGAGTTATCGTCCGGGTCATTGTCGTTTGAATCTTCAGATACGGTACAGCGCAGATACCACGCAAAGTATTTTCCTTCCGCATTCTGGCGCTTCCGATAAACGATCCAGCCTTCTAAGACTTCTCCATCAAACAGCGAATCGTACATCGCATCAGCAATCGCAGAAGTGTTGTTCGTGAACTCAACTTCAAAATCAGTTTCGACAGCAGAGCTTGTAGTGACCATACCGTCCTTAGTCGGATTAGTATCTGAATCGCGTTGTGGATCAAAAGAAAGGGACGTTTGCCACGGCATAAGTTCCCCTTCCTTTAAAGACGCATCTTTTAATTTACGAAAAAAAGCAAGGGTATCAATCCCTTGCAGATATGCCAGCTCATTTGAATCTGCCATTTTATTACCTCCTAAATAAGTTTCATTTCAACATCGAGAATCCCGTGGAATAAAAAAGAGCCAGTCGAAGTGTCCCCGATAATTCGTGGGGAACTCGCTTGGTTCCTAATCGCCCACTGGTAGCTCGTAGTTGTGTCTAACTTCCGCGCGGCCTGTAATAAGCTGTTCAACATCTTAGAAACGGTCTGCCGCTGTTTCTGATTGCCCCATACATCAATTGTTACGGACACGTTAGCTGCGATAGCCGTTTTATTTGGATCCTGAACAATTTGGGTATCGCTCACCACCACGAATGGATATGGAATATCGTCCATTTCTAAGTGGTCGTAAGTGCTATATCCCAGATCAAGGGAAGCTTTGTAGAAAAAATCAAATAATTCTTGGTCGGGTGTCTTCATATCACACCTCACTTCATCAACTTTTTAAGGTCGTTCGCAAACTGAATCTTCTGAATCATAAAAGCGGGCTTTAAGGCTGGCTGTGCGGACATAAACCGCGTCCCAACTTCAAGATATGGAGAGTAGGGAGTGCCCATTCCAACGAAGCCGCCTAAACCGTCCGTATCTTGAACAATCGCAATAGACTGGCGGGTTTTCCCGCGGGTGTAAGGCCCCTTGTAGAAGGCATTCTTCTTGGCGGAATCTTGAAGTTCAGCAAGGTTTAGCTGAACAATTCTTTTCACATCGTCCATTTGAATGTTCTTCTTTAGCTTGCTTTGAAGCTGTTTAATTCCTTTGACCCTAACCACGCTATTCGCCATTGTCTTCGCCTACAATCATCGTATGATTTTTCAGAGGATCACGTCCCGTGAGCTGCTTATAGTGTTTGGACGAATCACCAATGGTTAAATACGTCCAATCATCGGGCGCATCTTCAAATGTGCGCACAACTTTCGAGCGCTGTTTGTAATCGCCTAACAGCTCGTTTGATGTCGTAGTCCCCATATCAGTGACATTAGCTCCAAGGATGGCTAACAGGTCTGTGCCGTCCACGTACTCCCCAGAATCGGGGTCATAGTGTGAACCGTCTTCCCAGAACTTAACAATCGAATCAAACCGCATCGTTTTTGCCCCTTCCAATGAAAGCGACAGATCCTAACGTTTTTCGCTTGTTTTGATTATCCAGCCACTGGTCGATGTCGCCTAGAAAGTCATCGAAATCAGAATCCTTGAAGGTAATCGCTTCGCCTTCTTGCTCATAAGATTTCATACCCTCGTTTTTTAGCCGATTAAATCGAGATACAGTCACTTCAACGACAATGAATGCCAATTCATCTGGAATGGAATCAGCAGCACCCTTGAGCTTTAGAAGCAGTCTTGCAGAGGTGTTACGAATAATCAGCTCTAACCGGCCTTGTTGCTTCTCGAAAGAATCGTCAGACAAGCCAAGCATGGTTTTGACGTCCGTTAAATAATCAGTTTCGGCCACCTAAGCCACCTCCTGACTATTTTTTAACAGCGACTTTTGTAGCCTTAATTGGAGCAGATGCTGTTCCAGCTCCAGCACCAATAGTGATGTTGACAACCTTCGTTTCATCATAGAGATATGAAGCGAAATGTTCATCGGCAGTGATGATTGTTTCCTTCTTAATGATGTCGCGAGCAGTTTCAACCTGTACGGCGCGCTTCATGACTAACTTCAGCGCTGGGTGGTTAGATACGATCTTAAACAGCAACCCTTCCGTGTCAGCCAACTTGCGGGAACGAACGATTTCAACGCCAAGAATGTTGGCATAAGTCCCAGAGATCAGCGCGTTAGCACCAACATCAGAGCCAGCCTTAATGGAGTTAGCGTCCTTGCGGAGCAATGCGGCAGTCTTTGGAGAAACGATCAGAACGTAAGTCTGTGCATCTTCATCGTTGAACATATCCAACGCGGACTGCAAGCCGTCAACAGTGGCCGGTGCAGTAATCTTTTGAGTCGTAGTCTTCGCGGCATCAAGTAAGTCGTCATCAACCTTGTTGGCAATAGATAAGCCTAATTGACGACTTGATTCGCCCTTAGGATCTCCATAGCCGGACAATACGGCTTCGTCAGTAATTTCAGTCCCTTTACCGGCCTTCTTAATCGTTACGGACTTAGTGCTTGTACCGATTTTATCCAAAGGAATTGGTTCGCCTTCAGGAACATCAACCGCATCTCCAATGTAGGTGTAAGCCGGGAACGTGATCGTGTCGCCGGGCTTCCCCTGCAAGTTGGTATCAACGCTTGCTAACGGTGTAAACCGTAATGCCTTTTGCAACTCATATTGAGTAATCGGAGCCAATACTTCTGGGTCGATTAAATCTGCTAATTTTGTAGGTGCTGTGTCTGCCATGTTAAAAACCTCCAGTTAGTTTTTTGAATAAATCAGGATTTGTTTGTTGGATCTTGGTGCGTTCGTCATAGCTCATCGAATCAAAGTCAGATTGAGTAACGCCGGTCATCTTTGAACCAGTTTCGCGTGGTGTTGTCCCACGCATGAACTCCTTCTTCACATCGGAACGAATCCGGTCAGCAAACGCGATCATTTGCTCAACGTTCTTTTGAGTGCTTTCGGCTTCGGAAGTCGTGACGAGCTGTAAATCCTCATCGGTAGCATTGATTCCCTTTTCGGACAACATCTTTCGCGCCGTGTCGGTCATCTGATACTTGGCGAGGGTGGCTTTAGCTTCTTCAACTTCACTCTTGAGTTTTTCGTTCTCATAATCGCGCTTCTGATCAGCGTTCATCTTTTGAAGTTTCTTGGACTCGTTCAGGGCTTCTTGAGCTTTCTTTTGCTCACGAGCCACGCTGTCGGCTACAATTCGATCAAGTTCTTCTTGAGTAAAGGTCTTTCCGCCTTCCGACTTAGAGCCTTCATTTTCAGAACCTTCGCTTTGTCCTTCTGTTTCGTTAGATCCCTCTGTCTGTCCTTCCGCGGAGTTGGGATCAGAACCGGAATCTTTGGCGAAATACTGTAAGTGCATTTTCATGTGTGAATCCTCCTCGGTTTAAAGCCTTGGTGGGCTATATCTCTTGCGGCTTTTAACGACATCGGCATGGTGTGGTCGAATTTTGGGTACAAAAAAAGCACCTAGCTTAACTGCTAAGTGCAATCAATAAATTGAGTGCAAATCATCTTTTGGCTGAACATCTTCAAACGGAACATCGGTCGCAATAGCCTTGTTGACATCGCGTTCCATTGCTTCAAGCCCAGATTTAAATTCATTTGGATAGCTTGAAATGTTAAACGGATCCCACCAGACAACGGAATCTGGAATCTCTTTTTTGAAATGCTCCTTATACTTTTCATTGAGTTCGAGTGACTTTTTAATCATGCTGTCAATTCCGGTCATAAGATTACCCCTTTAATAATATGGCTAAGATCAAATGCAAATAATCAGGATCATCTGTAATCATAGCCATTTCACGTTTATAGCCAGTATCCCGTTTTACTTGGCCCCACTCCGGCTGGAATACGCTTTCTAATCCCACGCTTAGAACCTCGGTTGCGTTTCTATACTCCTTGCCAATATATGGGCTTATGAAATCGTCCTTTTTGGTAACTTCCTCGGGACTGTAACCATAGCCAATGAATATATCCCTTAACCGGCTAGGCTTTTCTCCCTTTGTTCGACTAGCGACAAAATCCTTATTGATTCTAACGAGATTAGGATTGAAATACTCCACCAAATGGCCCAGCTCATGGAATGCAGTCGTTTTCCGAACGCCGTTTGCATAAATACTAATTCCTTGGCCTTCTTGCGCACCTCTCAAATAATAACGGCCGGAGCTGTCACATAATGCTCCGCTAAAGAACCCACGCTTTGTTTTCCCAGCAAAGAACTTTTTGCCGTTATCAACAACATAATCGCTCCATTGCTTTGGATAATAAGAGAACGCATCTTGAATCTGACTTTTTATCGCCTTGTTAGACCGCTTCCACCAATTTTCATTAGGAATGTGTCCCCCAACAGGTCTGAATTTGGAGATTGCACCGCTAATATAATCCTTATCGCCAATTCGCTTAGAGATCCCATACTTATCATCAAACATCTTGCCTAGCTTCATCATATCAGCCGGGCTGGCCTTACTCAAATCTAAACGATCAAACATTTTTTGAAGGCCATCGCTTCCAGAATCATCAATGCTTTCACGGGGGTCTTCAGAGCCTAACTTCTCATCAATGTCTTTCATGACCTTATCGCGATCCATATAAGCGGCCTTCGTGCAACGGCAGTTCGGGTGTACAGGAATCAAAGGAACATCTTCGAGATCATAAATGCCTTCGTTATCCTCGGCGATATTCCGACAGGTCTTACATGCAGAAGGCTCAGCAATCCAATGAACCTGTTTGTAGCCGTACTTCTTAAACGAATCCATTTGAGCTTGGTCTTGGATTCTAGCTGTTTCAGTGCGAGCAAGCCGTTCAGCAACGAACTTGCGAGCGTCCATAGCCTTCTGGATCTTCCTTGTAAGCTCTTGAATCCCTTGCCCTTGGATCATATCTTGAGTGAGAATATTATCCAGCAAGCCTTTGAGCTCGTCTTGATTAGCCCAAAGCCTGTCAGACCAACGAGCACCGTTAAAAGAACCATTCACAACCTCGGCCATTCTGTCATTAGACACACCAACTTGGTTTTCGCCTAAGATCCCAGCTTGACGTTTAATCTCGGCCTTATAGCTCCGGTTAAACTTATCCTTGAACGCTTTCTGCTCCGAGCTGGTCATATCGGTAAGGCTCAGCCCTATCCGGGCTTTAAGCTGTTCAGCACGGTTGATTCGCATCGTGGCGTTATACAGCTT
This sequence comes from Lactobacillus selangorensis, assembly GCF_001437205.1. Taxonomy (GTDB): domain Bacteria; phylum Bacillota; class Bacilli; order Lactobacillales; family Lactobacillaceae; genus Paralactobacillus; species Paralactobacillus selangorensis. The sequence continues at coordinate 103,756 of NZ_JQAZ01000004.1, forward strand.
TAGACGCTCATTTGCTTCGTCTGAAAAGTCCTTGTCCTTAACCATTTGAGCGGCACGCTTTGAGAAACCTTTTACATCGGCAGAAGCCACTCGCTTACGCGCTTCAGCAATCGAGATACCTTCACGCCCAGCATAGTTGGCATAGTACCGGTTAATGTCGTCCTCAATTCCCTTCATCGCCGCACGGTAATGTTCGTTGATCTGTTGGTCAAACTCCGCATCGGATTTGATATTTTGAGCGATCCACGCTTCTTCTCGCTTCTTCCAGTAATCATCGGGCATTCAAATCACTTCACTTCTTCTGGCTTGTTCAGGTCATCGGTGTAATCCAGCTTAGACTTCGTAGCGTTTTGCATAGTCGCGACCTGTTCTTTCTGCATTCGTTTGATTTCAGCTTTAGGATCATCAACAATTGATAAACCTTTGAGCTGTGTTTCCTTCGATACAATCCCTTCAAGGGTCGCCGCCGTAGTGGCTTCATCTGCCATGTTGATTGGCAAATTGCGGTTAAACTGAAACAGCAAATCCTTTACCTTGTCAGACGAATCTCCCTTTAGAACTGTGCCAGCGCCGAAAATGACCTCAAACATCTTTCGCAAGGATTCCGTAAACTTTCGTTCCTTGTTCGAAGCAAGGTTCTTCATTGGCAACAGCTTGTACTGTAAGGCCACACCGCTTGAGTTGCCAGAGAATGCCACATCGTTTAAGTTCGCGACCATAGAGATCTGGTAGCTTAAATCAGTAAGTCGGTCGATTAAATGTTCTTGGATAACGTCTCCGTCAGGTTTAGTCAGGAAATCAACATCGGCATCTTTGGAATCAATATCCTTGGAATAGATCAACTGGTTGTCGCTTAAATTTACGATTGGGTTCCCGTCTTCGTCTTCTGGAAGCTCTAATCCGAGCATCTTCAAATACGCATTATCGAAGTACTCGCTCTGATTGGCCTTCTGGCTCAAAGCCTTATCCAGCCCGTTAATCAGGGTCTTAACGTTGTCAAAGATTGATTGCCTATCTTCGTTGTCGTAGAACTCAACAGCGGGAACGGCCTTAAACGGATTGACTTTCTCATCAACATAATGGGCATTATCATCAAAGGCGCTGTAACTATTTGCATAATAGACGGATCCGCTTAACTCATGGTCTGACGTGTAAGAATAGCGAACAAACGCAATAGGGTTATGAACAACCGTGTCATCATAGACCATGAAGGTGTTGCGAGCATCGCTGAACGCAACCCGTGTCTGGCTCTCTTCGTCTTGATAAGCGAATAAGAAAGACCTCCCATAGATGTCGGAAAGCCTTGCCACTTCGCTTAGCTTATCCACAAATGAAGTTTGGTTAAGCCAATCTTGAAGCTGTTCGTTTGCACTTGTATCATCAAACCCGATTTTTGGTGGAACACCTATAAAATAGCCGTTAAACGTTTCTACAATGTAATGGGCAAGATTAGCCACGATCCGATTGTCGGGCCTTCCAATAGTTTTATTGGCCTGATGAAGTATATCGTGGTCGCCAACGTAAAGTTTGTAGTCGTCATCAAATTCAGGCTTGATTGTGCCGTCATAATATTCGATGAAGTCTTTTAGATCTTGGGTGGTCATCTCCTCGCCAACGGGGAACGTGAACACGTTAGAATTGCTTACCATTCCAGAGCCAACTTTTGTATCTGCGATAAAAAACACCTCCTAGAAGTAATAATTTTTGAATGTATTGGCACGCGGGTTAGCTGAGCCATTAAGAGGTTCGAGTGCGTAACGCGTAGCATCAATCCCATGATTGTATGAATCGACAGGCGTGTTAGTGTACTCCCCTGTCTGCTTATCCTTGATATACGTGTAGTTTTCCAGCTCTTCGATAATCTTCACGCACCGATCATCAACGATGATTTCGAACTGTTGCATGAACGAGATCCCCTGAATAATCGAATCAGGGCCTTTCTTGGCGGCCTTAATTCTACGAATCCCGTCACGCTTGATTTCAGCAATAGACTTTTGCTCGGCAGCATCGGCAGTGATGACTTCCTTCGAGTAACCCATGCTCTTAATCGCATGTGCTATGGAATCGTTCAGCATTCCCTTCCGGCACATCTCTTCGATGAAATATAGCTTCTTTTTCTTCATGTCGACTTTGACCCTTACAAAGAATGTAGGATCATTTGTATAACCGAAATCCAAGCCGAAGTAATCTGGAAGTTCCTTCAACTCGTCAGAATGCGGATCCAACCGCCGCTTCTCAAACGTAGGGAAAACCAGCTTGTCTAGTGTTGCAAACTCTCCCAGCGCATAGATACGATAATAAGCGGGGTTAGTTCGCTCCAGGTCCATAATGTGTTGCTTCACAGCATCATCGAGGAACCGGTTGTTCAGGAACGTTGACTGGATAACTTTCGTACCGGCCGGAGCCGCACCTTCGAAGAACTCTTTGTAAACCCAGTTCAATTTTGAAACGGGGTTAAACATCAGAAAAATCTGACGTTTCTTCTGCTTCTTTTCACGTAAACGAAGAACGAGTTGAGTGTAATCATCAAGGATAAAGTCGGTAGCTTCCTCCATGACAACATCGGAGATCCCTTTAATTGACTTAATCTTTTCGGAATCATCAAGCCCTTTAAAGATAAACAATGCCCCATTCGGGAGCACGATTTCATAGCTTGAATTATTCACTTTGCAAAAGGGCAATAACCCCAGATCAGCGAGCCCGTCCTTGACGTCTTGAAAGATAGACAGCTTAACGGCCGCACCAACTTTGCGGAGCCAAAGTACCTTGCGTGGAATCTCCCAGCTTTGGCAACATTTGATAATGACCTTTTGAATCACACCATGCGACTTTCCACTGGAAGCTCCACCATAATAAACTTCTGTGAAATTATCGTAATCAAAAAGGCGACTGTAAAAGTCGTCATTGAACACTTGTTTGGGGTCTTTAATCGCAATGTTAATTGCTATCGTCATCGCCCCCAATTTGAATGTTAATATCCGTACTCCGACCGCCCTCAAGAATCTTAGCCTTGTATTCGGCCATTTGAGCTTCGGCCAGTGTCCTTTTAGTTTCAGCTTGTAATCTCTTGACGTTAGCCTTGTTCATTTCAGCACGTTCTTCATGCTCGATATACCACTGTGACGTCTTTGAATCGCCGCCAAATATCTTCATTGCGATAGCCATTTTTGCGCGACCTTTTAGCCCCTTTTTCCAGCGTGCTTTTTTACTAACGAAATCTGGATTTGCTTTCTGATAACGATACAAAGACATGGTAGTTATATCCGCGAAATTACAAGCTTCCACATCGGTGCAGTTGCTTCGATACGCCGTTTCTAATTTCGACAGCACTTCTGGTGTGATTGTGGACGGACGGCCAGCAGATTTTTTACTCTTAACCATTACATATCACCACACATCCTTCCCATTTCTGGTCAAATTTATTTAGATGGGACACTGGGGACATAAATTGCTGTTTTACCGGCATTTGTATTACGTCTACTGGTGTCCCGTGCCTTCTTTCGTTTCAGCCACTTTTCTAGTCTTGCGTCGGCTCTGGCCCATTCTGCCGTTTCATAGCCGTACTTCGTGTGAGTTGGTCTCATTCTGTAACCGCATAGCCAGCAATCATATTTTTTCTAAAGATTGCATGACGTTTCTCTTGTGAACGTTGCCCAAAATAGCTAAATTCAACCGTTGTGGCATTATCATTAAAATCAGTAACGTCAATAAATTGCAGTGTCTTTCCACTTTCCATCCAAATTGCCAAAGTTGTGTGTTCGTCCATCACGTTTCCTTCTTTCGATTCTTATGTACTAAAAAAGCCCACGCTTTCCACACGCGGGCAATCATAAATGAGCAAGATCATTTGCTTTGAGCTGGTAAAACAGGGCTAAATTTTCTCACAAAATGGCCTGTTGACATGAAACCAGCTCAATGGGGACGTGAGGAATCGAACCCCAGAACGGCCGAAGCCGAACACCCACCGCCCCCAGATGGCCGTCTGAAGTCTACACTTCGAAACGGTCAACGGTTCTCATTGAAAGGAGTAAAAATGAAATCACATGTATTTTGTTTGCCGACCTTTTCCGCGATCGGCAACGGGTGTAGAAGGAGTCGAACCTTCGTGGCCTCACGGGACCATGTTTCCGAAACTGCACTCACAGATAATTTTTAAGAAAGCCCCGGCGCCGCTGTATTACTGTTCTGGGCTGTTTGCCTCATTTGAGAGCGACATAAGACTGAACGAGGATTCGAACCCCGTACAGCCTGCTGAATTAAACCTTCGCAATAGCTAAGGCTCTACCCGATAGATTTTGTGGTTGCCCACACGGGTATGTAATCATGGGAATGTGATTATGTATTGATAAGGGTGCCGGAGTCTGATCGGACACCCGCGATAACTCGTTGCCGAATTATCACATTACTAATATAACCCGAATAAATACGTGTATCGTTCCGCCATTGTTCACTAAATGTTCAGTAATTATAGATATTCGTGCAGGTCGTCTAACATATATGCGTCGGCAAATTCAAGCAACGCCTTGCTTTTGTAATACTCGTAACGAGTGTGCGCATACCCCGTTTTTTGTTCCACTTGCCAATCACGAACATCACCATCATTGAAGTACAACATTCGGAGTAGCTTTCTGCTGAACGAGCTACAGTGGCTCATCGCTTCAATAACACGCTGAACAACTTGCTGCGAGATTAAACGGCGTGTGATCGTCTCTTCAACCGCATTGCCGCCGCTGCTTCCCTTAGGCATGCCGTCATAATTAGGCGATCGTAAATCGTTCATAGAGCTGCCAGCTTGACGCACTGCACGCGGGAACCCTGTTTTCATGAATCTGTTTACTTTTGCAACCGTCTTTTTCTTGTCGATCTCTGGAAACAAAGTCCCCATTTCGTAATGTTCTGCCAATGTGACAACCCCTTTATGATATGATTGATCTGCTTAGATTATGTATGCCGTCCGCAATGGGCGGCTTTTTTCATACTACCGATTAATTGATGACGTCATGGCCATCATGAAGATGAGCATTGCTAGAACTCCGATCGCCATTACCAACTCTCCCTTTCTGCTTGCATTTGCTTAAGTATCGATGGGTAATTCACATCTGTATGCTTGAACTCTTTGACATGACTTGTAGCGCCCATGAGCTTCGTTCTAAACGAGTTCTTATTCACAACGACTGCTTCTACCGGATAACCGGTTGCACGGGTAAACAGCTTAAATCTAAGCCGATTGCTTGCGTCAATGCCGTATATGCCGAATGAGTTCTTCACATCGAAGACGTGAGCGACGTTTCCTTCATCGTCATACGTGATGAAGTCGGGCGTGTATGAGACTTTAGCGAAGTTCAGCATAGCGGCCTCGAAGCCTTTGACGATTTCATAGCGCGGATGAACGTCAAGATAAGGCACTTTGCCTTTTAGGAAACATGTATAGAATGTACGCTTCCTTCTGCGAGTCAAACTTGTACCCGTCTAACAGCACCTTGTTGCCGCGCTTATTTAGCGCTGTCGGTCTTGCCTGCATCTAATGCCTCCCGTCGTTGCTTGTCTTTCAGCGCTTCCTGAACGTGTTTTAAGAAAATAAACTTTCCACCGGTATGCCGTGCAATGTTTTCGGCAAGAGGACGGTCAAGATCGTCATATCCGAATGGAAGCGCATCTTCAATATCCTGGACAAGCTCTAAGCGATACGGAACCGCGTCCATAAATCCAAATTCTCGAACAAACATGTTACCGACTTTGATCACGAAAATGTCTTTGTTCATGTTTTCGCCTCCAATCAGAACGGAAGGTCCGATTCATCAATGTCGATCTGTTGACCGTTACCAGCGAATGGATCTGCCTGTTTGTTTTGTGTCCCTGTATTGCCTTGTGAGGCCGGGTGTTTGCTTTGGCTGTAATTGTCCTGATTGCTATTTGAATAGCCACTGCCTTCGTCACGTTGCCGTTGCTCGCTCTCTGCGCGTGATTCCAGTAGTGAGAAGTTATCTACGACCACTTCGGTCACATAAACGCGGTTGCCTTCCTTGTTCTCGTAGTTGCGAGTTTGAAGACGGCCATCAATTCCGACTAACGACCCTTTATGGGTAAAATTAGCAAAGTTCTCGGCTGATTTACGCCAGATCACACATTGAATAAAGTCCGCCTCACGTTCGCCCTGTGCATTGGTAAACTGACGGTTTACCGCAACGGTGAACGATGCAACAGCGGCACCACTTTGTGTGTAGCGCAACTCTGGATCACGTGTAAGGCGACCGCAAAGCACTACTCGGTTGATCATTTCTTCACCTCCGTGTGATAAACAGTTCCATCAGCATTTAAACGCGGCGTAACTGCCACTTTGCCGTCTTCCCCAGCACTTCGTGACTCAACGACGATGTATTCAACTCCGGTTTCTTTATCATGAATAATCTTTGTTGAATCACGCCCATTACTATCTTGGTTATAAGTAAACTTCAATGGTGAGTTTTCTTGTGCTTTTGCAGATTCATCAGCTTCTGAACATCCGGCAAGCGACACTCCCATTACGAGTAATGACGCAAACACAACAATTTTCTTTTTCATTCCATATCCTCCAACAATTCTGGGTTCTCGTGAATGTTGCCGAGCACCTCAACGCTCATATCGTTCATGCTTTGTTCTTCAACTAGCTCTGCTAATGGGCGTATCTGATGACACGTCCCATATCCAAAGTTTCCATCTGGTATATGTTTCCCCGGTTCCTCATCGGACTTGACCGCAAACATTCCACCCTCAAAAAATACCGCCGAATAATAGTCATCTGTTATCGGCATTCTGGCAATCCAGTGTTCCCCAGTGATATGAACAAAGTCGCCTTCGTAGATTTCCTTGCCATTTACGTCTTTCAGTCCGGTATACTGCTCCATATTTTCAACATCATAGAGGCATTCCCAGTCAATCGTTCCGGGATCCGCGTAAAAATACTCGTTTTCATCTGTATTCCATTGGCGAAACTTAATCTCTCTCATCGTGTGCCTCCTTTACTCGTTTTTCGGCGTTTAGAAGAATTTCAGTGCCATTAGGATTTGCTGCCACCTTAATAAGCGTTGTCAACAGAGAGACGGAAATACCAGCTTTTTCAGCGGTTGTAAGTATTCCGGCAATCAATAATGATGTCGCTTCTGTTGGATTAAGGCCCTTTATTTTTACAGAGGCACCAAGGTCTTTTCCTTCTCCTAATAATTTAACCGTTACTTTTTTTTCGCTCATTTTTCTTCCTCCTCGAACAAGGCCTTGATCAAGTCGGCCAAGGTCAAGCCGTCATCGTTGGGGTCTAAGTCGATTGAGGTCTCTTCCTTAACAGTCGCTGGAATTGGGCTTTCTGTTTTCTGCTCTGGTTCATGAGCGGCTCGAAGCAAATCTGCAATAAATTTCATCTTTTCCGCTGCACGCAAGTCTTCTTCGTGCGGATCGAGATGGACGTTTTTGATTGGCGTATCATCGTCAAGTTGCTCTTCCTGCGTCTCAAACGCTGCGACCGCTAATTCGGCCGGGAACTTCGCATGCTTGACCATAAAGGCCAGAGATACAGCTACAGCCGCAATAGCAGAGCCTTCTGTGAAGCCTTCATAACTGATTTCTGGTGTTTCGTCGGTATTTTGTGTAAATGTGATTTTCTTTGTCATTATTTTTCTCCTGCTTTCGTTTTGTTTTTGTACTCAAGTTCTCCCCAGTTGTGCAATCGGCCAATTCTGGTCGAAATGCTTGCTGTCGTGCGCTGTAAGTGACGTGCGATTGTGTCTAGCGAGAGACGCATGTAGTTATCTGTAATGTAGTCGTCTTCCCAGATTTCGTATGATCGACGCGAGCGAGCTGGCTTTTGTGGTGATCGGACCCACTGTTCAGCGTGCTCACGGATTCTAAGCAATCGCGGATCATCGTCGGGCACGTCTCTCAAGTCCTCGTACTCACGAGCAAGCGACATGACATCGTAGCGCGAGTGATACTCTGTTTCAGGCATTGTTCTTCGCCTCCTCGCGTTTACGACGTAACTCTTTCAGCCGTTCGGTGCTATCAGAGAGAAGATCGGCAACTTTTCGCTGATTTTTTTCAAATTCCGCTTGTTTTTCTGCTGGCGTTTTAGCCGCAGCTTTTTCTCGTTCTGCCTTCTCGTGTTCTTTCCGTTCAGCTTCCTGCTTTGCGAGCCAATCGGGAACTTCTTCCTTGCGTGGCTGACGCCCATAAGTACGCTTAGGCGCCGAATAACTCGACTTCATTCGTTGTTCATGTTTCTTCGCGGCTTCCTCTGCTTTAGCCACCGTGTCAATCTTCTCCTTACGGTAACCTTCAAAAACGCGTTCTAGGTACCGGTCAGCACCTTTAGCCTGAACATTGTACTTAGCAGCATATCTGATCACGAAACTGACCAGATCATCGCCAAACTCCGTTAACCATCCGGATAAATCCTCCATGGCCACTGCGTTAGGAAATCCCCACAAGTTCTGCCAGAGATCTACAGCGCCCTGTCCTTTGGCTTTCGATTCTGGGAGAGATGATTCATTAGCTGCGGTGTCATCTACGACAACAGAGTCAGTACCAGTCAAGTCAGGGTCGGTAGTAGTAAGTTCTTTATGAGCTACTACTTGAGCTTCTGGTTGGGTTACTACTTGAGCTACTTTATCTGTACTACTTGAGCTACTTTTTTCATTCCTAGTAGCCGAAGTAGTAGCCAGTTGCTTATCCTGATACAGTTTTATGATTCGATATTGGGGCACCTTTTTTCCTTTTATCCCCTTCACATATTCAATTAGTCCCAACTGAACTAATTCATTACGTGCTTTTTTGAGGCCGGCCTCGGATAGTCCTGTCAGACTAAGCAATGCGAAGTTTTTCATGGGAAATAGACAGTCTGACTTGCCTTCGTCGTTCGCATAGTCTAATAACTCGCGATACAGATTGTTTTGGCCGTTGGAGACATCTATTTCAACCATTTTCAACTTACGGTATGCCCGTCGTTGTTTGAAGTAATCCAATGCTTGACCTCCTTCCTAGTCGATTAAATCGTCAATCGTGATGAAGTTCTTTAACTTCTTAGTTGTTCTGCAATACTCACACGTTCCGCACGCCTCTGGCTCAATCTCTCCTGCAAGGATTTGTTGAACTCGCGGCTGATAGTCGCGTATGAACTCCATTCGTTCCTGAAACCGCTCTGGTTCGATATAGATTGCCGCATGATCAGGCGGGTCTTGCTTTGAAACGGCCATGATGAAACAGGTACAATCGACACCGAACGTTTGACGTATCAGTTCCGTGTATACGGCCATTTGAAGCACATAATCGTAGGATTCAATAAAAGACACCCACTTATGGTCTGCAATGCTCCAGAAACGCTTATGAATATCGGCAGTGGTCTTGAGATCCACGAAGTAACCTTTATCGAGATTTAAGCAGTCGATTTTGCCCTTCCACTTCTTCCCGAACAGATCCCCTGTAACAATCACTTCTTTATCGCCTTGATACGCGTTCATGAAGAACGGGTCAGCTTCCAGAACCTCGATCATCTTGTCAGCATGCTTGTAAGGTGCTCTAAACGCACCAGACCTCGTTTGCATGGCCTCCTTATTTTCATCAACGAACTTCTCGTGAGATTCCTTTGACTCAAAATAAGAATGGATATAGTTACCGACTAACAGCGCCGTAGGATTTGAAGTTGGTTTCCAGTCCCCTTTTAGCTGTGCAAGGGCTGACGCTTCACAGGCCGCGAACCCCTTGAACAAGGAAGCCGACATATACTGGAGATCGGTTTCTTGTGTGTAATAGTTTTCGGGGGTCAGCTTAATAAGCTGGCTGTTCAAAGATTTCTTGCTGTTCGGCATTATCCTTGCCCCCTACCTCTTGAACCTCTTTCGGTTCGGTAACCGGTTCAGGATCACTAGCAAATGAAGCCGCAAGCTGTGTGGCCTTTGCTTCCTCGGTATCTTCAACAGAATCGGTCACATCGACAGGTTCTGGAGATTCCTCATCGGACACAACCGCGGTCTGCATGTCAACAGTCATCGGGCCCCACTTACTCAACAAGTTGCGTAGCACTGTCTTCAAGGCCATTGCGTCAAAGTTGGACGCCCAAACTCCAGTAGGCTTGTCCTTACCGCTCATCTTTGAGAACTGCTTGCGGTGGTCATCAATCTGCTTACGCGTCCAATAAACCGTTTTCTCGAACCCATTCACGAGTTGGAAATAACCAACATAGCCAACCGGTTGTTCCCCAGCATCACGATCTCGGAAGTTTGGTTCATACTTGATTTCCTCCGTAAGGGGGTTGAATCCTTTGAACTCATCTTCATATACCGCAATAGCGTTTAAATGCTTGTATTGGCCCGATCGCTGGGCTAACTGGATATAGCCCTTATAACCTTTGCGGTTGAGCACGGCCACCATACGGAACAATGTAGATGTAGCCTAGGTTCTGATCGACCGGTAGGTTTAAAGACGCGGCCACCATTGCAGAAGCAATTACCGTTCCCTGATCCACCTTTTGAAGTTGTTGATTTCCGTTCACAACGTTCAGCAAAGACTGAATAAACTGTGGCGCACGCTTCCCTAAAACCTCATTGAATTTGTTTTGAATCGTTGGAGATTCCACCAGCCGTTTAACTGGAGTGTTCGCAATCTGTTGTTTACTTGCCATTACTCTTCGCCTCCGTTTGCTTCGTCGTCCAATTCTTCGAGCTCTTCACGTCCGAGCTGCTCATAACCGCAGATCTCTCGCAAGGCCTCTTCTGACTCGCGATTGGTAAATACGATCAGTTTGCCGCTCTTAGACAGGCACGCATAAACCTTCTTGCCGTCCGGCGTATAGGCCTCACACGCTCCTCGCTTCTCGATCAGATACTCAAGGGGATTTATCCAGAACCCGTCTTGTTCGTAGTTAGAAGCGATAAGATCGCCATTGTCACTCGTCTGATAGTAGACATTGTCGAAGTTGATCTCATAACCCTTCCAGTCCCCGATGTTCTCGGATTGGTTCCGCTCTTGTTCTTCTGGTTCTTCCACGCTTGAAAGGTCGCGTGTCGCTTCGTGTTCAAGCATTTGGTCGTAGCTGTACTCAACTAAACCCATCTTGTTTTCCTCCTTGCTTGTGATAAGATAGAGGTACAAATATTTTTGAAAATATTCTACTGTCTATCGCTCGTGGTTCCCGCCATGAGCGATTTTTTTGTACACTCTTTTCTCGACTGTCTCGCCGTGCTTCTCGATTGATACCGTGTCGGCGATCATCATGACCACTCCGACAAGGCTCATGCCGGCTACAATGCTGACTTGGATCATACCGTCAACGCCGCTTTTGTGTTGAGGGTTTTTCTGATCGCGTTCATCTGCTCGTCGGCACGGTTGCGCTTGCGGATCTGTTCGTTGACGTAGGCGATGTCTAAGTCACGGCCTGTTGCTCGTGCTCGGTTGCGCTCGTTGATGAGTGCCCGGTCGGCGCGGTTATGCTCTTTTGCTGCTTCGATAAATGAAGCTTCAAGAATGCTCATTTTCATGATTTTTCCTCCTAAAAATATCGTTGATTGTCGGCGATCCACTTCTCGACCGCCTTGCGTGAGTACACGATTCGACTGCCCTTAAGCATGTATGGGAAACCATGCTGCGTGGCGAAAAGCTCATCGACACTGCCCGGGTCGCAATGGAGCACCTCTTTGGCAAGCGTCTTCTTGTCAAGCAGCTCATCGTGCTGGTACTCCTCGGAAAAGACCTGCTTGACGATCTTCTTGATCGTATCGGCCAACATGTTTGATACCTGTTTAGCGATAAGATTCATCAGACCGTTTTGGGTCTCTTCGTCTGGTTTAAGCTGTAATACTGATGACATTGTGCTTACCTCCTATAAGGCTTCGTTCATGCTGTCGGCGCCAATGCTTGCCATTGCGCTGACTACGAACAAACTGTCGAACTTGGATTCCGAATAGATTCTCAAAATGCACTTTTGAAGCTCACTAAACTCGTCCGAGGTCTTTTTACTTTTTGATAGCAACTCGCGTGCCCTCTTACGGGCCTCGCTCACTGAAAGTTCATTACTATCAATCGCAGCCAATCGTGACTGTGGATCATCGTTGTATTCGTTGCTGTTGTCCAACAGATCAATCTGCGAGAAATACGAAGCAACAACGAACCTGAATCTCACATCGTCCAGTGCTTCCGACAACTCCCTTAGTCTTTCATCTGGAATCCCACGGTTCGGGTTCAAGAAGTTAGAAATATTAGAAGGCGTCGTATGAATGAAATGCGCTAGTTGATCCTTAGTTAGTTGCTGCCGGTCGATCGCTTTTTGAAGCTCGACTTTGACAGCTTGTAAATCTACCAATTCGATCACGGTCTTTCTTTTTGTGAAGGGGAAAAACACCCTTTCACGATTTGTAGTTTTATGATTAGTACATGTTCGACCTGTCAAATACTACTATTAGTATTTTCAAGGGGACGCAAAAGGTCATCGGTTGTTACACCAAGGATTTGAGAAAGCTTGATGATTGTTTTCACAGATCCTACACGTCTGCCAGTTTCCAACGATTGAATCATCGTTATTGAAATACCAGACTTATCAGCAAGCTGTTCTTGGGTCATTCCGCGCTTTTCACGGATTCTTTTTAATTCCATTTATCAGCCCCCCTTTCTCAACCCTATGTACATATAGCAATACTACTAATGGTACAAGTCAATACTAATAGTACAAATAATTGAACTATTTTTGCGTTTACTCATAGTACAAGCTATAATGCTAATCATGGAGGTGTTTTCAGATGACTACCGGTCAAAGAATTGCTTATCTTAGAAAAAGAAACTCAATGACCCAACCAATGCTTGCGGAAAAAATGAATGTAAGCCAAAGCACTGTTACAAGTTGGGAAACCGATAGACGCAATGTTGGAAATGAAGATTTGGTTAAACTAGCAGACCTTTTTCATGTAACAACAGATTATATTTTGGGCCATAACGTTAAGCTAGATGAAAATGTAACGGTTGCCGCCCATCTCGATGGCGAATTAAAAGATATGGACGCAGAGACTCAGCAAGAAATTCACGAATATATCGAATTTAAAAAAGCCCAATACGCAAAAAAACATAGCCAAAAGGATTGATGTTGAATGAACGATATTGAAGAATTGATTTCTCAGTATCCGCAGATTTCTTTTTCTTTTGAGCCTATGCCTGATCGTATGGGCGGAATAACACTTGGAAACGAGATCACAATAAACTCGAATTTATCCCCTAGATTGCAGCTTCAGTGGCTATATGAGGAATTAGGACACATCATGACTACCACTGGAGACATCAGCGAATATGATTCATTGAGCAATCTCGTTCAAGAAAAAGAAGCACGAGTTTGGGGAATGAAACATCACGTTCCCTTCTATAAAATAAAAAAAGCATCTAAAGAAGATGTCGACGATGATTATGAAGTGGCCGAAGAATTGGGAGTTCAGGTTGACTATTTGCACGAAGTCGGATCTGCTTACGGCCTCAAATATAAGCATTTAGACGAATAAAATACCGTCCAGATCCTGATGACGTTAAAAGCTGATAATTTTGGAGGAATTATAAATGAAAAAGATCTACTTATTTTTTGCGGTTCTGTTTATGGGAGTTGGCCTTGCAGCTTGTGGATCAAGTAGCCAAAATGCAAACGAAAACCGAATTGGCTATAAGGTGTCATCAAGCCTAAAAGAGGACAAAAACGGATTCTATCGAAGTGGGCAAGCTTTGCTTTCGGTCAATGACAAAAAGAAGGTCGTTTCAGCCACCTTTCCGTTTAAAAAGGACTCGTCCGCAATAGCAGAAGATAGCGCACTCGACTACTATCGCAAGGTAACTCAACCAGATCTAAAACACGTATCTGGGTCGGTATACTACTCGAAGAAAGTCCAAAAATACTATCACGTTGACGCAGAACAACAATCTGACGGACGCATTGTAAGAGCATCGGTCTACGCCGGGAAATAACCACCAAAAAAGGAGAAATGAAAATGAAAAAATATTGGGTTTTTGTTCTGGGGGTTTTGCTTGCATTTGGATTGACTGGGTGTGCATCACAGAAAACAGCAAAGACAGCCTTGTCATCGAAAGACGCTTTTACAGCTAATCAATATGGAATGGCAACAATCACTGGAAAAACGAATCCTAACTACATTATTCAAGCTGACGGAACCCAAAAAACGACGGCGGATTCAAAGGGAAAGTTTACGTTTCAATATATACTTGTTGGTTCTTCAAAAAAGAAGCTCACCCTGTCGGCGATTAAAAGTGTAACAAGCAAATCGACTAAAAAATCGAAAACGATTTATGTGGAACCCAACGCAAAAACGAAGCAACAGGCAGAAAGCTCACGGGCGGCTTCTGAATCAGAAAAGGCCGTTTCTAAGCACGATGAATCTGCATTGGCGGATAATTACACTGCTTTCCAAACCGAACTAACGGACACAATAAGCGGTTCTGACGGAACCTTAAAGGACATAAAAGTGGCTGCAATCAAAGATAACGTGCCGAACTCCGTGACCTTCATTCTTGATGATTCGATATACACAGCATCAAAGAGCGATCAGGACATGGTTGCACGCAGTTCTTACAGTGCCGTGAAACGATTATCCAATAAATATGGATATGACATGCCGATCGTTTATATAAAAGATGAAAGTGGCGATACAATCGCTAAAACGAACTTCATGCACACTAAAATGAATTTAAAAGATTAAATCAGCACCCCCACTGGTGTTTAAACGGGTTCGATTCCCGCGGAGGGACTGCCCACTTTGGGCTTTTATTTTTAGTCGTAAATCGAACATATGTTTGAATTTGTAGGCCGAAAGTTCACAAATTAAGGAGGATAAAATATAAGAAAATGGACGCCAATGAAGAAGCATCCCGGTGTTTACAGCTACACCACGGTCAAGGGGACGAGATACGGCGTAAGGCGAGGATTCAAAAATAGTGAAGGAAAGCGCGACGAGTTCACAAGAAGTGGTCTGTCGTCTTGGCGTGAGGCCGATATGGTGCTCAAGTCCTTTGAGGCCAAAATTGCCAGAGGTGAGGTTGGAACCGTCGTAACTGGTAAGATCTCGCTCGATGAGTGGTACGGGCGAGTCAAGAAGCGCAATATCGAACTGGGAGTCTGGCGTAAGTCCACGGTCGACTCGAAGGACTACAATTACAGCAAGCACATAAGCCCGCGCTTTGGCAGAACGGCCTTAAACGATCTAAACCGCAACGAATACCAACGTTTCATTGATGGGCTTATCAAGCAAGGCTTCGCTTATCGAACGATCGTGACGATTGATTCGGTGACACAGATGCTTCTGAACCGAGCTGAAAACGAGGACATCATCGCCAAAAATAAACTGCGTAAAATTGCGATCGATGGTGGAAAGGATCCCGCGGATCAGTCGCTTGAAGTCGAGGAATATCGCACTTACATGGAGACTGCCGAAAAGATGTTGGACCGCTATCAGATCGCAATCTTATACATGCTGACGCTCGGTGAGCGACGTGAGGAACTCTGCGGGTTGAAGTATAACTCCTTCGAGTTTTCCACAGATGAATCCACAGGCGAGGAAGTCTGCGCGATCACCTTTGATGAAGCACGCACTGTCGCACAGCCAGAAGGCGGCCCATTAAAAACAAGGGCCAGTTATAGAACGATCTATGTCAAGGGGGATATAATTGACCTGATTCGCTACGCGATCCTCACATCGAAGAATATCTGTCGCAAGTACCACCGTGAGGTCAAGGACGATAGCTTTCTCTTCGTCGCAGAGAAAACGGGCATCCCGATTTATCCTGCTTATGCTAACGTCATGATGAGGCGTGTCTCAAAGGCGTGTGGGATAAAGGTACATCCGCACATGCTGCGGCATTACTTTGCGACGACGGCACGCGATGACAAGCTCCCGTCAATGGCCGTTATGCACTGGCTGGGACACCAAAACATCTCGATGACAAACTCGTATACACGTCCAAGCAAGCGCGGCGCGTTGAAAGTGATCGACGGGATCCAGGGTACTATACTGGACGGCGTTCCGACCACGAATAACGATCTTGACGGTACAAACTAGTTTGTACCGTATCGGTACCGCCAAATTGTCCCGCTCTATCTCCTTCTATCCATTTTGGAGACAAAAAAACAGCCACCCTATACCGCCGTTGAGCGTATATAGAGTGGCTGAATTAGTTATACGAGGACAATAATTACTTCAATGTAACTGTAGCGCCAACTTCTTCAAGTTGATCCTTGATCTTGTTAGCTTCGTCTTCAGTTGCGCCTTCCTTGATAACTGTAGGAGCATTATCAACCATGCCCTTAGCATCCTTAAGGCCTTGGCCTGTGATTTCACGAACAGCCTTGATAACCTTAACTTTTTCTTGGCCAGCTTCTGTTAATTCAACATCGTAGCTGTCCTTTGTTGCAGCATCGTCGCCGCCAGCAGCACCTGCAGCTGCAACTGGAGCAGCTGCAGAAACACCGAATTCGTCTTCGATTGCTTTAACTAAATCGTTTAATTCTAAGATTGTTGCATCTTTTAATTGATCAACAATGCTATTTACATCTAAAGCCATATTTGTTTTCCTCCATTTTTTGGATGATTCTTAAATTAAGTGCGGTTTCAAACGAGCTGATTAAGCAGCTGGTTCTTCGCCTTTCTTATCAGCAACAGCCTTAACAGCATAAGCCACGTTACGAACAGGTGCTTGCAATACGCTAAGCAGCATTGAGAGCATCCCATCGCGATCTGGTAAGCTGGCAAGTTCTTGGATTTCGTCGAGTGTTGCAAACTTGCCTTCGATCAAACCACTCTTCAGTTTGATTGTGCCGGTATCCTTAGCAAACTTAGCTAAGATACGAGCAGGCGCACTAACATCATCGTTAGAGAATGCAACAGCTGTTGGGCCGACGAAAGAATCGTTTAATTCTTCGAAGCCAGCAGCTTTAACGGCACGACGCAGGTATGTGTTCTTGATAACTTCAAGCTTGACGCCTGAGTCACGTAATTCTTTACGTAATGCAGTTGCTTGTTCAACATTCATGCCTTTGTAGTCCACAACAACAACAGAAGCAGCGTTCTTGAATTGTTCTGTGATACCGTCAACGACTTTTGCTTTTTCAGCAATAATCTTTTCACTCATCTATGATTCACCTCCATTTGTTTTTTGGTTGTCACTTTTTCGTAAAAAAAAGCTCCATGCCACCAAGACATAGAGGTTGAATACGTTCGTTCATTCCTCGGCAGGATATTAAGACGTTTCCGTCACCTGAGTCTTAGGTAGAAAATAACCATAAATAAACTTACCATGAAATCCGGAAGGTGTCAAGCTAAATTCCTAAATTTACTGAAATAGTGCCCCCCTAAATCGACTTGAACCACAAAAAAAGAAGTTTCTCCAAATGGAGAAACTCCTTTTCACGCGCTGATTACTTGAACGAGTTTGTGTCGATATGAACACCAGGGCCAAAGGTTGGGTCGATGCTTAAGCTTTGGATGTAAGTCCCCTTAGCTGAAGCTGGCTTAGCCTTTAAGATGACATCGTTCAATGTCTTCAAGTTTTCATATAACTTGTCGTCATCGAAGGATACCTTGCCGATTGGTGCATGAACGATACCAGCTTTGTCGGCACGATATGTGACCTGACCAGCTTTGATATCATTGACAGCTTTTGTAACGTCCATTGTAACAGTCCCAGTCTTAGGGTTTGGCATTAAGCCTTTCGGTCCTAAGATTCGGCCTAAACGACCCACTTTGGCCATCATTGGTGGTGTTGCAACAGCAACATCAAAGTCCAACCAGCCGTCTTGGATCTTTTGTACCAAGTCGTCGCTGCCGACAAAGTCAGCACCAGCGTCTTGTGCTTGTTGTGCTTGTGGGCCTTCAGCAAAGACAACAACTGTTTGTGTCTTACCTGTCCCATTAGGAAGTACAACGGCACCACGAATCTGTTGATCCGCCTTCTTGGTATCGATGTTTAAACGATATGCAGCAGAAACTGTTGCATCAAATGATGCATAGCTTGCTTTCTTTACTAAAGAAATTGCATCGTTGGCTGCGTATAATTTGTCTTTATCGACTAATTTAGCAGCGGCAATGTATTTTTTACCTTTTTTAGCCATTCCGGTTTTTCCTCCTTGCAAATGTGGTCAATGGAGAAAGCATTTTCTCCTTCCACCTGATTATTCAACTTTCATTGAAAATCCGTCTGTACAGAAATTAGTCTTTAACAGTAAAGCCCATGCTCCGTGCAGTACCTTCAACCATGCGCATAGCAGCTTCAACATCTGCGGCGTTTAGGTCTTGCATCTTTGTTTCAGCAATTTGTTTCACTTGGTCTTTGGTGACTTCAGCGACTTTGTTCGTGTTCGGTTCACCTGAACCATGTTCAACACCGGCTGCCTTCTTTAAAAGAGTAGCTGCTGGCGGTGTCTTTGTGATGAAGTCGAATGAACGATCTTCATAAACTGTGATGACAACTGGAATGATCATTCCGGCTTGATCAGCAGTACGGGCATTGAAATCCTTGGTAAAGCCCATGATGTTGATCCCTGCCTGGCCTAATGCTGGACCAACTGGGGGAGCAGGTGTTGCTTTCCCAGCAGGAATCTGTAATTTAACGATATGTGCAACTTTTTTAGCCACGAGACATACCTCCTTGAGTCCGTGATGTGGTTAGATGGCCTTCTAAATTTGGCCTCCCACTTGTACGTAAAACATACAAATACTAATTTAACATGATTCCGACGATTACACAAGGGCGACTTGCTGAAAATTAGTCCGCATCATCCTCTTCGCGCCGCTTATAAACGGACGTGATGATTCCGTCATGCGTCTTTGATTTCACTAACCGCAGCGGAATTTCGGACGTTTCCGATTCAAATAAACGCTTGCCGGCGCCTAAAATGATCGGCATCGTCGCAATACAATAAATATCGATCAGGTCGGCCTTAATCAGCTCATCGACGATTGTAGCGCCGCCGACGACCCAAATATCCTTGCCGCCTTTTTCAACCAGATCGTTGACCAAATGGGCTGCATCTGTCTGAATGAACTTGATTTCATCCGTATCCGGACGTGGCTTACGGGTCAATACATAGGACGTCATCCCCTGATAAGCCCAGCTATCGGGCGACGATTCATTGACAATCTGATTATAAGTGTGGCGGCCCATAATGACCGTATCGATTTTTTTAATAAATTTAAAATAAGTGCGGTCATCGATCATTGCGGTCCCTTGACCACCAAACCAATTGATGCTGCCTTCTTTGTCGGCAATATAGCCATCAAGGCTTTGCGCAATGTACAGTACAACCTTTTTCATTTTAATTTCCTCCTGCATCGGTCGGTTCCCACAAAAATTCGGTCAGGTCATGATCGACGACCGTATTTTCATGGAGCAGGCTGTGGGCGGCCCGTGCGCCGCGAATCACCACCTGCTGATAACTTTTGATGCGTTTTTGTAATAAGAAACGAATCGCAAAACTGCTTTCGACTGCCACCGAACCATCGTTCAGGCCGCCCCGCAATTGGTTGCCAGCAATGTTCAGAAACGACAGATCACGTGGCAGCGCATCAAGCCGCTGTTCAAAAAACTGATAGATTGGTGCTTTATGACTGGGTCCCTGATCAGTTAATTGGTAGACAAACACTTCTTTGCCGTCTTTGCCTAATTCCAAATCATTAAAGGGCGCCCCAATGGCAACCATTTTCGGTGTCTGCGGCAAATGCGGATTACGGCCATAAACGATCAAGTAGCGTAAAATGCTGACGCCGCCCATCGAATGACCGACCAAATTGACTGCATCGGCCCCTTCATTGTTTTTAAGTCGGTTCATGATGCGGGCAATCCACAGACTTTGTTTTTGTTCATCGGCTCGATTATCTTCAAACAAGACCTGCACGGTTGGATTATCACGCCGATGCGACAAATGACCAGTCTGCAGCAGCGTCCCATCTTTGCGGACCCGAAACACAATTTCCTTTTTGGCAATGTGCAAATGTTCAAACCGAGCCAGCATTCGGCCAAATGACAGCCGGTTGCCGCTGTATCCGTGCACAAAAACCGTCGGAACCGTTTGATAAGCAACATCGGCTTGATCCGTCACCAGCGGCTGCTTCGAAATGCGGCCGATTCGTAAAAACCACCAACCTAAAGCAATGATGCCAGCCAGCAACACAGCTGCCCCCAAAAGAAGAAACTGCATTTTTCACGCCTCTTTTAAAAACCTAGTTTTTATCGACCTGATCAAAGTCGAGTTCAGTACTTGTCTCACGGCCGAACATGTTGATGTTAACCTTCAGCTTCATCTTTTCATTATCGACTTCAGTGACTTTGCCCTCAAGTTTGGCAAACGCACCATCCACGATGGTAACGGAATCGCCGACTTTGAAGTCAACATCGCTATGGCGAGTACTCATGCCCAATGAATGCAAGATTTGTTTAACTTCGCTGTCCAGCAGTGGTGTCGGTTTGCTCCCACCACCATGGGACCCGACGAAGCCAGTGACACCTGGTGTGTTCCGAACGACGAACCAAGCCTGATCGGTCATAATCATTTCAACCAAAACATAACCAGGGAAGGTCTTCTTCATTTCAGTCTTTTCCTTGCCGTCTTTGATTTCATGTTCCTCTTCTTCAGGAACAACAACACGGAAGACGTTATTTTCCATTCCCATTGTCTTAGCCCGAGATTCCAAGTTGGTTTTCACTTTATTTTCGTAACCTGAATAAGTATGCAGGACATACCATTCTTTCTTTGTTGAATCGACACCGCTCTGCGCCATGTTTACAGCACTCCTTTATTGTTTTTATTTGAAGGCAAAATAAAAAAACCTCGTCACACGAAGTTTTCCTCACCACTATTATACCAGATAATTGCTTTTTGAACCTACTTTAAAATAAATAGTTTCAAGAGCTGTTCGATTACCCAGTCGATGACTGCGAAGAACGCAGCAAACAGGACTGACGTCACAATGACCGTCCATGTATCACGCCGGTTTTCCTTAAAGGTCGGCCAGGTGACTAATTTCATTTCTTCCACAACACTCTTTAAAAACTTCATATTCAGTTACTCCTTAACGAGTTTCCCGATGCAGCGTATGTTTTCCACAATGCTTGCAGAATTTTTTGAGTGCTAAGCGTTCCGTCCGATTGGCATTCGTTGAGACTGTGTAGTTTCGTGAACCGCAAACAGTACAAGCTAATGCAACTTTCTTTTCAGCCATTGCGCTGCCTCCTCTAGTTTGTTTAATGATTAACTTTCTTCACTCTATCATCTTGTTGAAAGACTGTCAATTACAGACCGATTACAAAAAAAGATCGGAACTCCGATCTTTTTTAAACGTTAAAATACTGGCGGTACTTGCGCCGGCACCGTTGCATCGCGCCTTGCAGCTGCCTTGGTGTCCAGTCAAATCGGGCACATACTTCAGCCTCGCTGTATTCGCCCAGCAAGACCCGCAAAGCCGCTTGTTCCGACGGTGACAACATTTCGACGTAATAATGCCGAATCTCATCACATTGACTAATCATGGCATTAAATTCGATCTGCCGCTCGATTCCGTCCGCAGACTGCTCGCAGAGCACCTCGTAGGATAAAGCTTGTTTCTGAGCCAGTCGCTTTTGCGCCAGCTCATAACGGACCAAACTATTGAGTTCGTTGTGCAAGTTGAACTGATAAAAACTCGCAAAACGCGACCCGCGGTGTGGTGTGAAAATACAGCACGACCGATAACAAACAAACCGAGCCCGCTGCAGCCAATCATCTTCATCAAACAGTCGCAGCGAATACGGCCAAAACATTTTACGGACCATTGGCAGATAACGTTCAAACAAGCTTTGCAAAGCTTCGCTGTCCCGTTGTGCCGTCCGTTCAATCAATTGTTGTTCCCAATGATCAGAAGTCATTGCAATTCCTCCCTGATTGGGAACCGGATGGTAAGCCTATTATGCCAGATATGAGACCGCTTATCAATCTTTTTTATTACTTAATTGATCCCGAATTTTTTCCAACAACAGCAGCTGCTGATTATTCCAAGGCTGGTTGCGGTTTAAACGGTGATCGTAGTAGCGTTTCGTATCATCCTGAATGTCTTTTTTGACTCGTTGGACCTCCCGATAGAAGTCATGCGACGAGATTCGCAGCGCACCACGAGAAAAAACCGTCCACTGTTCAGCCTGATCACTCGTTACGACAGTGACCTGCGTAATCCGGCTGCTGAGCTGTTCGGCCAATTTTTCAATGTAGCTGTCAGCCGTTTCATCTTCGCTGGTGAATACGACTTGGAGATTATACTGATCGTACCGCTGGGTGATTCCAGGCACATACATCGCATCGAAAACCACGATAATGTCCGTTTCCTCATACTTGCGGTATTCCGACAGAATATGCAGCAGATCATCCCGAGCGGCGGCTAAATGATCGGATTCCTTCAACTTCTTTAATTGCGGCCAATTGCCGATCACATTATAGCCATCCACAATCAAATATTGTTTTTTCATGATAAGGGATGACGGACTGCAAACGCCTGATACATTAAAATGCTGGCCGCAACACTGGCATTTAAACTCTGGACATGTCCAACCATCGGAATGGTCAGATTTTCATCCATTTCTTTTTGCAGCCCGGTCGAGATTCCCTTTCCTTCATTTCCAATGACAAGCCCGATTGAACCAGTCGCATTCCACTTCCGATAATCGGTTCCGTTCATCATTGTTCCGAAAATCCAGAAGCCCTCTTTTTTGAGTTTCTTAATCGTTTGGGCCAAATTAGTAACACGTGCAACGGGCACATGTTCAATTGCACCGGTAGATGTTTTCGCAACTGTCGAGGTTAGCGACGCTGAGCGATGTTTTGGAATAATGATTCCATGGACACCAACTGCATCGGCCGTCCGCATGATTGAGCCTAAATTATGCGGGTCTTCGACATTATCCAAAATCAGCACAAACGGATCCTCATTCTGATCCTTTGCCCGCTGCAAAATGTCGGCCACACTGACATAGCTATAGGGTGCAATCGCGACCACAATGCCCTGATGGTTGCCGTTATCGCTCAATTTATCTAATTTGCGTTTAGGAACTTCTTGGACGATGATCTTCTTTTCCTTAGCAAGTTTCTTCACTGCGGCGATGGCATCGGCCTTGATCCCTTCCTGGACAAACACCTTATTAATCTTCGTATTGTCTTCTTGGCGCAGCGTTTCCAGCGCCGAATGACGTCCAATCACAAAGTCCTGCTGTTCTTCCTCGTTTTCAGGTGCACGTGGCTTGGTGTCACGGCGTTCCCGACGATTATTGTTCTTCATCTAATCCACCTGCTTCCACTTGTTCGATACACCATTGGGCAAGCTGATCGATTCGTTCCTGCTGACCAGCTAATTTCAAATAGCCAAAAACGGCTTCAAAGCCAGTTGAGGTCCGATAAGTCACAGCACTCGTATTTTTTGCCTTGGTGTAGCTTTTTGCATTGCGGCCCCGTTTGAAAATACCAATTTCCGTTTCGGTTAGCAAATCTTGTTCTTTCATCATTTCAATCAGTGCCGCCTGTGCTTTGGCCGACACATAATGGGTCGCCGTCCGCTGTAGATGGGCTGGCTTGCTGATTCCTTTTTCAAGCAGATGCTGCCGAATATACACTTCATAAACAGCATCGCCTAAATAGGCGAGTGCGATTCCATTCATCAATAATGGATCATTCATCACGATGCCACCTCGTTCCCTGCGGCGTATCTTCCAAAATAATTCCTTCATCCTTTAAGAGATCACGTAATTCATCGCTGCGGGCATAATCATGATTGGCCCGGGCTTCATTGCGTTCATGAATCATTTTTTCGATATCCCGATCTAATAATTGTTTCTGCGCAAATGTGACCCCGAAAATGCTCAGCAGGCGAGTGTACGTGTCTTTCAGCGTATCCAGTGTCTGCTTGGCCACCTTATCTTGGGCGACATAATTGTTAATCAATTTGGCCAGCTCATAAATGACCGTCATCCCGTTTTGAACATTGATATCGTCATCCATAGCCGTCTTGAACTGCGCTTCTAAATCCTGCACTTGCTGGTCGATCGTTGTATTGTCCGCATCCTGTGCATCCCGATAGCGATACATTAAATTATTGTACGCTGTCTTGAGCCGATTCAAGTTAATGGCGGCTTCATTTAGCGTCTGTTCGCTGTAGCGAATCGGTTTGCGGTATTGTGTCGTTGCAATGAAAAAGCGCAAAACCTGCGGGTCGACTTTTTTGACAAGGTCATGGACTGTCACAAAGTTGCCCAGCGACTTGCTCATCTTCTGATCGTCATCGCCGATGGTCACAAAACCATTGTGCATCCAGTAATGAACAAATGTCTGCCCTGTTTCAGCTTCACTCTGGGCAATTTCATTTTCATGATGCGGAAACTCAAGGTCTTCACCGCCGCCATGAATATCGAACGTCGCGCCCAGATACTTGGTCGACATGACGGAACACTCGATGTGCCAGCCAGGTCGGCCCATTCCCCAAGGCGATTGCCAGGCAATTTCATCCGGCTGCTTTTGCGCTTTCCATAAGGCAAAATCGATTGGATCCTGTTTGCGTTCCGTTTCTTCATTATTGGTATGCATGCTGGCTCCTTGTTCGAGTTCATCGATATTCTGGTCGGACAGTTTGCCATAATCTGCGAACTTGCGAGTGTGGTAATAAACATCGCCATCGACCGCATAAGCATACCCTTTGTCAATCAGCCCCTGAATAAACTGGATAATATCCGGAATATTTTCAGTTGCACGTGGGTTCAGCGTCGCCGGTTCAACATTCAGCGCTTTGGTATCTTCCATAAAGGCTTGAATATAACGGTCGGCTAATTCTGGAACGGTGATGCCTTCGTCACGGGCGGTATTGATCATTTTGTCATCGACATCGGTGAAATTGGAAACATACTTTACCTTATAGCCGGAATATTCGAAATAGCGTCGAATTGTATCGAACGCTACGACAGAACGGGCATTGCCGATGTGAATGTAATTATACACAGTCGGCCCACAAACATACATCCCAATCTCGCCGGGATGAATTGGTTTAAAAGCTTCTTTTTGGCGTGTCAACGTATTAAAAAGCTGCAGCATGATTGATCACTCCTTTTTTATCTATTATGAAGAAAAACGGGTCTGGGAACAAACCCAAACCCGCTTTCCTTTTAATTCATGAAACGGCGTTTAATTAAAATGCATGGTTTCCATTGTTTGCTTGAAGTTGCGCAAAACTTGGTCACGGCCCATCAGTTCGATTGTTTCGCCGATAGCCGGGCCATGCATTTCATGGCTGGCAGCGATTCGGATCGGCATATACAGCTTGCGGCCCTTGATACCCGTTTCATTGCGGATAGCTTGGATCACCTGCTGAATCGAATAAGCCGTAAAACGATCTAATTTCTGAATGCGTTCACTGAATTCCTTTAAAACAACGGGTGCAGTGTCATTATCGAGTTCTTTACGCATATCATCCGTCAATTCATCAGGTTCTTCGAAAAAGCCCTTGGATAAATCAACGATTTGGGCTGTGTAGCTCATTTGATCTTGATACAAACTAATCAATTCACGAGCCCATTCAGTCGTCTTAGTGTCAGGATCCTTAGGAATCCGGCCAGCTTCAATCAAGTTTTCCAAAGACAAATCCATAATCTCGTTTGGATTGGCTTTCTTGACGTACTGGTTATTGACCCATTCGAGCTTCTTCTGGTCAAAACGAGCAGGCGAACGGCTCAAACGGTTGGGATCGAACATCTTGATGAAATCTTTCTTAGAATAGATTTCCTGATCACCGACTGGCGACCAGCCCAAGAGCGCGATGAAATTGAACATTGCTTCTGGCAAGTAGCCACGATCGCGATATTGTTCGATGAACTGTAAAACAGATTCATCACGTTTGCTGAGCTTTTTACCGGTTTCGGCATTGATAATCAACGTCATATGACCGAAACGAGGTGGCTGCCATCCGAAGGCTTCGTAGATCATCAGCTGCTTTGGTGTATTGGCGATATGATCGTCCCCACGTAGCACATGGGTAATCTTCATCATGTGGTCGTCGACAACAACCGCAAAGTTGTAAGTCGGCATTCCATCACGCTTCATAATCACAAAGTCGCCGCCGACACTCTTAGAATCGAAGCTGATCGGTCCCTTGACGATGTCGTCAAATTCGTAGGTCCGGTTTTCAGGCACATGGAAACGAATAACCGGTTCCAAGCCTCTATCCTTAGCAGCTTGAATCGCAGCCTTCTTTTCGTCGTCCGACATGCCGGCATATTCATAGACATAATGTGGCATTTCATGATTGGCGACCTGCTGCTCACGTTCAGCCTTCAATTCATCCTCTGTTTTGTAGGATTCATAAGCTAAACCACGATCAACCAGCTGCTGGATCAGCGGTGTATAAATGTCTTTCCGTTCTGACTGACGGTATGGACCAACATCGCCGGGCTTATCAGGACCTTCATCCCAATCGATTCCTAACCATTTTAAGTTTTCCAACTGGCTCCGTTCACCATCGGCAATGTTCCGTTTGGTATCTGTATCTTCAATCCGAATCACAAACGTCCCATGATTGTGCCGTGCGAACAAATAGTTAAATAAAGCTGTTCGCGCATTTCCAATGTGCAAATGGCCGGTTGGACTCGGTGCATAACGAACACGCACTTTTTCTTCTGCCACAAAAAACGCCTCTTTCTATTCCTCTTTTAAAGTAAAGCTATACATGGTTCTAGTGTACAATGCAAGCACAAAAAAAGAAAGGGGCAGAGTGTTAGAAAGTACGGGTTGCCAGTGAGCATGAAGAAAACACCGCATGAAACATCATTTAACAAACCTAATGACGACTCAAAAAGCCGGTCTTTCAACCAGCTATCTATTGCTCATTATTTTTCTAACAACTCTTTGTAGGGATCTTTCTTGGGTTCATTCTTCGCCCGCAAGGCCAGCAAGATTGTCATCGTATCGACGACTTCCTGGAAAACGGCGCCGACTAAGGCTGGAATAACTCCGCAGGCCGCAATCAGCATTAAAACGATCAGGACGGCAATCCCAGTCAGCACATCGTTACGCGCAATTTTCATCGTGTTTTTCGAAATATCGATTGCCCGAACAACTCGGAATAAATCATCCTTCAAAATGACGACATCGGCTGACTCGGTAGCGGCTGAATCACCATGAGCCCCCATCGCCACCCCGACATCGGCAGCTCGCAAAGTCGGCGCATCATTGATTCCATCGCCGACAAACATGACAGGCCGCTGCTCCTTCGGCGTGGATTGAACAATTTTAATCTTGTCTTCTGGCAGCATATCGGCATGCACATCATCGATGCCGACTTGCTGGCCGATTTTGTCAGTAATTGTCTTGTGGTCCCCAGTCACCATCATGGTGTGCGTAATGCCCATCTGACGCAAGGCCTGAATCGTCTTCTTGGCTTCCGGCCGCAGCTGATCGGCAAATGTGATGTAACCGATAAATTGACCATCAACACTGACATAGACCGCCGTTTGTTTCGCCAATGACGGTGTTCCTGGCGCCACATAAGCAGCTTTCCCAGCTTTGACGAGCTGACCGTTAATCTGTCCAGCCACCCCATTCCCAGTCGTTTCAACGACTTCTGAAACCGGCTGTAAGTGGTCATCGCCGGCCGCCGTGACCAGCGAACGAGCCAGAATATGGCTCGATTGCTGTTCGACACTTGCTGCAAACGTCAAGAGCTGTTGTTCGGTATACCCCTTTTCCGGATGCAGCCCGACAACGGCCAAATTGCCTTGCGTCAAGGTCCCGGTTTTATCGAAACCAACTGTTTTAACAGATGCCATTTTTTCAATGGCATCGCCGTTTTTAACGATGACCCCATTGCGACTGGTCCGGCTCATGCCAGCGACCAATGCAACGGGCGCCGCTAAAATCAGTGGGCACGGAGATGCGACTACCATGACTTCGGCAAACCGAACTGGTGTCCCTGAAATAATCCAAGCCACTGCACCGATTAAAATGGAAATCGCAGTAAACGGCACCGCATACCGATCGGCCATCCGCACAAACTTAGCCGGTTGTGTTTCCGATTCCTTCACTAATTTAACAATGGCCTGATACTGACTATTGGCCGCCGTTTTTTCGGCTTCCATCGTGATTGAATTATCCCCGTTCACCGAACCGGACATAATTTCATCGCCAGGCTGTTTGTCGACTGGCAGCGATTCTCCAGTCAGCGAAGATTCATTCATGGCTGTTGTTCCTTGAAGCAGTTTGCCATCGACTGGTGCTAATTCACCTGGCTTGACAATCAATTGATCCCCGACTTGAACATCATCGACTTCAATATCCCGAATGGCCCCATCTTTTTGCAATAAATGGGCGTCCTGCGGTGAATTATTCAGCAACGACCGTAAATCCCGATCGGCGACTCCGGCAGCGTAATCTTCCAGCGAATCGCCGCCGGTCAACATGACCAGGATCATCAAAGCAGCCCAATATTGGCCGATTGCCAGTGTTGAAACGATCGCAATAATGGCTAACAAATCAACCCCATATTTACCCGAACGCAGGGTCTTGATCATTTCAATCAGCATCGTCAGGGCCAATAAACCGCCCATAATCGTGATCAGCAGTTGGGCCAGCCAGTTTAAATGAAACACAAACTGTAGCACCAACGCCAACGCGCCGATTACTAATACAGATGTAAATTTGAATTTATGACTCATGTTGGTGTTCCTCCTCTACTCCGGTTATCATTATTTTTATCATAACACTTTATTAGACTTATTCCTACATTAGAACAAATCTAAAATGTCAAGCAAAACGCCCAACATAAAGGTCTTGCAAAATTGAATTTGCCATCAGTCTATAAGTAACGATTGCTTCATACCACTAAAATTCGGCTTAGAACAGCACAAAAAAAGGAACGTTCTTGCGAACGTTCCTTTCAGCTTATTCAAAGTTGTGCAAATCTTAGTACCAGCCATTTGCTTCCCAGAATGCTTGGGCAGCTGTCCATGAACCATAACGGGATGTGACGTATGAATTAGCGACACTTTCCTGGTTAGATGCAGAGTAATCACCATTTAAGAGTGAAGCACTTAATTGGTACTTACCGATGTACTGACCGTTTGTAGCTGTGTATGAGCCGCCAGATTCTTTGTTAGCAATCCATGCCTTAGCAGCTTCATCAGAGCTGGATAAGCTGGATGACGAAGTGGTGCTGGTTGTGGATGCTGAAGTTGCAGTCGAAGTTGCTGCAGCACTGGTTGAAGATTGACTAGCAGCGCTTGAAGCAGCACTCGATGTGTTGGTTGTTGTAGCAGCTTGAACATTTGTGGTTGCAGCACTAGAGTTTGAGCTTGTGCTTGTGGTGGCACCGCTAATCTTAACGGTTTCGCCTGGATAAATCAGATCATATCCGCCGACTGTGCGTCCGTTTAAGGTTTCAAGTGCAGCAGTGGTCATGTTATATTCCTTAGCGATGGACATGTATGTGTCACCGGATTGAACTGTAACTGTGCCATTGCCATTGTTTGTAGCAGCGTGAGTTGCACTTGTCGTTGCGTTAAATGTCAAGAGACCAGCGAATGCAGTTGTTGCGAATAATAATGTCGATTTAATAGATTTTTTCAAGTAAGATACACTCCAATTCTTTTTGTCTGTTGTGTTTGTTTGTTGTTCCTTCAAATGAGTATGTAAGTACTATAACCCCACAATGTTGCAGTTATGTCACAGAATGGTTATCGAACCAATACATTTTAGGAAGCCCATGTAATCTTTTCCGTAAAAAAGCCACGTACTGTGCGATTTAATGGGGTTTTGAGTGTATTTTAATTCGTCACAAAAGGGCCACAAAATGTTCTTTTTAGTCGTCATTTTAATTTGACACCCTCATTTTGAGCACAAAAAAGAGGTAAAAGCGTCACTTTTACCTCTTTTAACAGTGCATTATTTTAAATAAATTGCGGATCCATCGCTAACTTCAACCGATTTGCCCACTGTGCAATCATTTCGGGATCATCGAAGAGACGGACACGGAACTGGAAGTTTTCCTTAACTTCTTCAGGTGTGACGCCAAGATCTTTGCGCCCCTTATCTGAAGAATGAGTGTACTGACGCAGACGCTTCTTAAGATCCCAAGTCTTGCTTGGTTCAGCGCCAGATTCACCGATGGTCATCAATTTGCCTTCAGCGTCATAAATCAAGTAGACACCTGACTTGTCCGTCAAAGACCGGCTCAGATCGCTATTCTTGCAAACTTCGGCGATCGTGTGCATTTTCAAACCATTGACGAAGACTTTGCCTAACTGACGGCCCAGGTCGTCCTGTGTCTTCATGACATTGTCCATCGTTGTTAACTTACTAAACTGTTTTGCATATGATTTTACCCGCATACCGTAGCTCCCTATCTTCTCTTATGTATATCTCTGAAACAAACAGTTATTATTGTAGCGAAAAAGCAGGGTAAAAGTCAATCCTAACTGCGGACACACGTTCGGAGAAACGTCAAAAGCCTATTCTGACGCGCAAAAAAAGGACCTGTCATTTAGAAACAACCGGTCCCGATTCGTTTTATTTAGCTTTCTTATCTTTTGGTGAATCCTCTTTATGATCCTTATTATTGTTTTTTTCTTTTAATTTCCGCTGCTGATGAGTCGGACGTGCAAAAATCATCCGTCCAGCGGCTGTCTGCAACGCACTTGTAACGGTGACATCGAGTAGCTGATTGAGATAGAACTGACCATCTTCAACGACGACCATTGTCCCATCATCGAGATAAGCCACCCCCTGCTGACGTTCGGTCCCCGATTTCACAACCGTGACCTTCATCGTTTCACCCGGCAGAACGGCCGGTTTCATCGCATTTGCTAATGAATTGATATTGTAAGTCTGCACATTTTGAAATTCGCAGACCTTGCTCAAGTTGAAATCATTGGTCATCACAATTCCGTCGATCAATTTCGCTAACTTGATCAATTTGCTGTCAACCTCGGTCAAATCTTCGAAGTCGCCTTCATACATTTCGACATGAATATCGTCATCCTTCTGCATCTTATTCAGGATGTCCAAGCCGCGCCGGCCACGAGTCCGTTTCAAACTATCAGCTGAATCAGAAATCAGCTGCAATTCGTGCAAAACAAAGTTGGGGACCAGCAGAATACCTTCGATAAAACCCGTTTTGGCAATATCGTAAATCCGACCGTCGATGATGACACTCGTATCCAAAATCTTGTACTTGCGGAAATTATCGCCGGCTTTGCGAGTCAGCACTTCATCGGCATTGTCATTATTGCGTTTTCGCAACTGCAGCGTCTTGCGCCATTCTTCTGGCCGCATCGTCCCGATTCGAAAGCCCAAGTACCCAAATGCAATCATTAAAATGATCGGCAAAAAAGTATTCAAGACAGGAATCCCTAGTCGGTACAGCGGAATCGAAATGACGTTGGCTAGGACCAGCCCCAAAATGGTGAAAATCGTTCCAAACAGCAGATAGCTCGGCGTTTGACGGCTGAGAAATTTTTCGACACGGGTCATGCTGTTGCTGATCGGCTGGGCTGCGACTAATGATAAGAAGTAAAAAATAATTGCACCTAACAGTCCATCGGTGATGTCATTATTGAGATAGCGGAGCTCCGTCCATCCCAGCAGATGCCATAGCGAAGGTAAGACAGCTAAAGCCAAGCCCAGACCAAACAGGACAAACAGCAGACTAATAATTCGTTTCCGTAGTTTCATATTGTCACCTCCTTTCTTCTATAGTAGAAACACGTTTAACCTTTAAATAATTTATGCAGTGTTTCAGACAAGGTTGTAACCCCGATAACTTGAATCTCGGTCGGCGGATTCCAGCCCTGTAAATTGTTCTTCGGCACAAAAATGCGCTTGAATCCTAATTTAGCAGCTTCATTGACTCGTTGTTCGATGCGATTAACTCGTCGCACTTCACCGGTCAGGCCGATTTCACCAACAAAACAATCAGTCGGCAGAATTTCCTGGTCCTGATAACTGGATGCAATCGAAACAGCCATCGCTAAATCAATCGCTGGTTCATCAAGCCGGACCCCGCCAGTGGCCTTCAAATAGGCATCCTGATTCTGCAACATCAAATTGGCGCGTTTTTCCAACACTGCCATGATGACCGACACACGATTGTGATCGAGTCCGGTCGATGTCCGTTTGGCGTTTCCGAACAACGTCGGTGTAATCAAGGATTGGATTTCGACCAGAATCGGCCGGGTTCCTTCCATTGACACCACGACAGCCGAACCAGTGGCCCCCCTTAGCCGTTCTTCCAAAAAGATTTCAGATGGATTGGCAACTTCTTCCAAACCGCTTTCCCGCATTTCAAAAATGCCGATTTCATTGGTCGATCCAAACCGGTTTTTGGCCGACCGCAGCATCCGGTACGTATGATGCATATCGCCTTCAAAGTACAAAACGGTATCGACCATATGTTCCAGCACTTTCGGCCCGGCAATCGCACCATCTTTGGTCACATGTCCGACGACAAAAATCGTGACCTGCTGGGTCTTGGCAATCCGCATCAGTTCGGCCGTCACTTCACGGACTTGAGCAACACTCCCGACGGCGGAATGAATATCTGGTTCATCCATCGTCTGAATTGAATCGATAATGACATACGCCGGCTTCAATTGATCAATGGCATGGCGGATATTGGCCATATCCGTCTCTGGATATAAATATAGATTTTTGCCAGTCACATGGAGTCGTTCGGCCCGCATTTTAATCTGTGAAGCACTCTCTTCCCCAGATACATACAGTACCTTGTCGTGCTCATTTTCGAGCTGGCCTGATACTTGCAGCAGTAAGGTTGATTTTCCGATTCCTGGATCCCCACCGATTAAAATCAGCGAGCCTGGAACAACGCCGCCGCCCAAAACACGGTTCAATTCGTTGAGCTTCGTTTTGACACGTGGTTCTTTGGTAATATCGACTTCGGTTAATTGTTCCGGTTTGACCGGTTTTGTTTTAAGACTGAATGAATTATTGGCTTCAGTGCGGTCCTGCACTCGTTCTTCAATCATTTGATTCCAAGCGCCGCAGTTCGGGCAGCGGCCCAAATATTTAGGCGAGATGTAGCCGCAATTCTGACAAACATACTGTGTTTTTACTTTGGCCATGTGTGGGCCTCCTTTTCAAAAAGTGCCTATCTATTATAGCGTATTAGAAAGGAAAAGAACACTTTTCTCCGAAAGTACGTTCGCCCTTTTAACGGCCTGATGAACCAAAACCGCCGGTCCGTTCCGTCGTCACAGTTGTCTCATCGTCAACCGTCAGATACGGCATGAAAATACCTTGTCCGATTCGTTCGCCTTTTTTAATCGTAACATCACGGACACCCATATTGACGAGCTGAAAGAAAATCTCGCCTTCGTTCGCTGGGTTATTATAGTAATCCGCATCGACAATGCCGACCCCGTTCGGTAAAACAAGCCCTTTTTTCAACGGATTGCTGGACCGATTGGCTAACATCAAAAACTCATTATCTGGCATATAGGCTTTGATGCCAGTCGGCACTAGCAACGGCTTCAGTGTTTTCGTCGCCGCCATATAATCTTCATCGGTTAAGGTCTGCTCCTTCCGCAATAAGTGGAAAATGCGGACAAAATCTAATTTCCAAATCGAAGGCAATAAAAAATCCTCAGCAGCCTCAAAATCATAGCCAGCAGCATGGGCTGTTTGGCGTTGCGGCAAGGCTAACTGAGCATTCTGATCCTTCGTCACAATTTCAAATCCACGTTGATGCATGAACCCGACCTCTTTCTTGTTCTGATTATGATACATATGCTACCATTAGTAATAATCATATCATGAAAGACGGGGAGTTACCATGGTTTTTGTAAGCCTTTTCCCATCTATTTTGGAATGGAGGAACCGATTATGACATTTGAATTCGAACCCGGTCGTTTTTATCAGAATGATGCTGATGGACAGCTAATCGACGAAGTTACCTTTCAGGAAACCAATGATCACCAAAGCCTGATTATCGACCACACGTTTGTCCGGCCCGATCATCGGGGTCAGGGAATTGCTGCCCAGCTGATCGAACAAGTCATCGCTTATGCCCGTCAGCAAAAACAGACCATCATTCCGTTATGCACCTATGCGCAAGCTTATTTTAAACAGCACACCGACCAGGACGACATTCTGGCACCTCAAAATACGATCACTGCTGTTCAGGAAAATTCAAAATAGACATCGTTTTCAGTGCAAAACACGGTATAATAAAAACAAAACCTGTTTTCAAAGGAGACGAACCAGATGGATCAGAATGAATTGAAAAAAATGGCGGGCCGTAAAGCTGCTGAATTTGTCCATGATGACATGATTCTCGGATTAGGGACCGGCTCAACTGTTCGTTATATGGTCGAAGCAGTCGCAGAACGTGTGAAAAATGAAAGCCTGCACATTACCGGAGTAGCCACTTCACGCCGGACTCGTGACCAAGCAGAAAAATTGGGCATCCACATGAAGTCAGTCGATGAAGTCCCTTATATCGATGTAACCATTGATGGCGCCGATGAAATCGATAAGAACTTTCAGGGCATCAAGGGCGGTGGTGCAGCCCACACAATGGAAAAAATCGTGGCAACTGCCTCCAATCAGAACATCTGGATCGTTGACGAAAGCAAAATCGTCGATCAATTAGGCCGTTTTCCGCTGCCGACCGAAGTCATTCCTTACGGCAGCACCAAAGTGTTCCAACGGCTTGCCGATGAGGGACTGCATCCGCGTTTCCGTTTGAACGAAGACGGCACTCGTGTCACGACCCATTCGAAAAATTACGTCATCGACCTGCATATGAAACAAATCCAGCATCCGCATCTCCTGCAGGATTGGTTGATTCGGCAGGTCGGCATCGTCGAACAAGGTTTGTTCCTCGATCTCGTCAATAAAGTCGTTGTCGGTACCCAAGACGGCCCCAAAGTCTTGGATGCCCATCGTTAAAACAAATCTAAAAAATCCGTCGCCCATTATGGCCGGCGGATTTTTTATTTTCTGATTTAATGATTAAGGACGTGCTTGTTTGTAGGCCTCTTCAATCTTTGTCAACGAAAGGTCAGCGGTGCTTGGGAAAATCAAATCGGCTTTGCTCAAAACATCTTTGTCGCCAATCCCGACTGAGAATTGATCAGCAGCATTGATGGCTTGAATCCCAGCGGCGGCATCTTCCAGCCCGACACAATCGTAATCAGGTTCATGAATAGCTTCAGCCGCCTTTTGATAAATTTCAGGATTCGGCTTGCCGTGCTTCAATGTGGCTGGATCAACGATCGCATCGAAGTAATCAGTCAGTCCTAATTTATTCAAGATTGTAGGGGCATTCTTGGATGCAGAAGCCAATGACATCGGATAACCGGCCTGCTTAATCGAATCTAAGAATGGCTTGACCCCTGGCAGAATATCTTTAGCGGACATGTTCTTCAAAGAATCCAGATACAGATTGTTTTTATCGGTCGCAAATTGTTCTTTTTGCGCCTGTGTATAGTCATTTTCTTTATGACCAAACTTCAAGATGATATCAAGTGAATCCATCCGACTGATTCCCTTCAGCTTGTCGTTCATGCTGTCCGGCAAATCAATCCCCAATTCATCATGTGCCATTTTTTTCCATGCTGCGAAATGATAATTAGCAGTGTCTGTGATGACACCGTCCAAATCAAATGTAAAGCCCTTTAGCATCATAAATCACTCCTTGTCCATTCTATTTCATCTTCAGTGTATGTAAACGGTTCAAAATAAGCAAGCAAAATCGTCTATTTTTAGAAAAGTGCGCCCAAATAAGCCTGATTCGTATTTAATTGATTGTCCTTTTATGAGATTAGCGTTAAAATTATCTCATAAAGGGAGCAAGCAACTTACCATTAAAACGCCCTTCCAAAGGAGTGATCATATGAGTCAACCAATTTCTTCAGATGATATCAAGCGTTACCAAACTAATCTGAACCAAATGCCGCAAGCGCAAACGATCAAACGAGCCGTTATGGACAACGGCATCAAAGCTGCCAGTGAACGTCCGTCCGCTGCAACGACTTTGGATCCGGTCTTCTCTGACGAAGTCGAAACAGGAACTGTTTCCAATCAGTTAAAGAGCGGCCGCTGCTGGTTATTCTCTACTTTGAACACCATGCGTCATGACATGGCCAAAGCTTACCATATTAAAGATTTTCAACTTTCACAAAACTACTTATCCTTCTGGGACCGTCTCGAAAAGGCCAACCTCTTCTTTGCCAACATTCTGCAAAGTGCTGATAAACCGATTACCGACCGCGAAGTAGCCTTTTATCTGGCCCAACCCGACGATGATGGCGGCCAATGGGACCAAGCAGCTGCTTTGATTGAAAAGTACGGTGTCGTGCCGCAAAGCGTCATGCCTGAAACCCAAGCCAGCGATCACACTGCCGAATTCTCCAGCGTCATTAACTTGTTATTACGCAAGGATGCAAAACAATTACGGCAAATGGTTGCTGATAAAGCCAGCGATGCCGATATTGACAAGACACGTACCCAAATGCTGAGCGAAGTTTATCGGATTTGTGTGACAACCTTTGGCGAACCGCCGAAGACGTTCGACTTCGAATACCGTGATGACGACAAGAAGTATCATCTCGATCAGAATTTGACGCCGCAGAGTTTCTACGATAAATACATCGGCTGGAACTTGGATGATTACATCGTCGTTGCTTCGACACCGCAAACCGACAAGCCATACGACCATATGTACACCATTCCATCCGAAAACACCGTTCAAGGCGGCCATCCGATGACCATTTTGAACGTCGAATTCGACAAGCTGAAGCAGCTTGCCTTAACGACCCTTCAAAACGGCGAAACCGTTTGGTTCGGGAATGATGTCCTTGAAGGCGAAGATCGTAAGAAAGGCTGGCTGGAAAGCGACTTGTACGCCGAAAGCGAGCTCTTCAGTACCGACCTTTCCATGAACAAGAAAGACCGTTTTGATACTTTGCAAGCCGAAATGTCGCATGCAATGACCTTAACGGGTGTCGACCGAGTGAACGGCAAGCCACGCCGCTGGAAGGTTGAAAACTCTTGGGGCGATACAAACGGTGAAAAAGGCTACTTCACCATGAGCGATTCCTGGTTCAATGATTACGTTTATGAAGTCGTTGTGCGCAAGTCCATCCTGGACGACAAGGATAAGGCTGTCTTAAACGAAAAGCCGAAGGAACTCGTTCCTTGGGACCCGTTGCACTAAGCCTTTTTCAAACCGTTATTCCAACAAAATAAGCTGTTTTAGAATCGAACTGAAATGATAAAGGAGTGTTGAAATATGAGTCGTGCTATTTCCGCCGATAATATTGCACAGTTCCAAAAAGATTACGAAGCTGTGCCACAAGCAGATGTCATCCGTCGTTCTGTCATGAACAACGGAATCAATGCCACTGCCGAAAACATGGATGCTAAAATTGAAAACGACCCGGTCTTCTCATTAGAATTAGACACCGGCGCCGTTGCCAACCAGAAGCAATCCGGTCGCTGCTGGATGTTCGCCGCATTGAACACCATGCGCCACGATATCCAAGCCAACTTCAAAATCAAAGACTTTGAACTTTCGCAAAACTACACCAACTTCTGGGATAAATTCGAAAAGTCGAACTACTTCTTCGAAAATGTCCTTGCCACCGCTGACCAAGCCATCGATTCACGCGAAGTAGCCTTTTTAATGGCTACCCCGCAGCAAGATGGCGGCCAATGGGATATGCTGTGTGCGCTGATTGAAAAATACGGAATCGTGCCGAAGAGTGTCATGCCGGAAACCAAGAGCAGTGAAAACTCTGCCGACCTGAATAGTACTTTGAATTTGTTATTGCGTAAAGACGCCCTCACCTTACGGCAAATGGTTGCTGATCAGAAGAGCGACGCTGACATCCAAAGCACACGTGACGGCATGCTGAACGACATCTACCGTGTACTGGTTTATTCCTTAGGCGAACCGCCCGTTAAGTTCGACTTCGAATACCGTGACACCGATAAGAAGTATCACATCGATCAGAATATGACACCGATGAGTTTCTACCATAAATATGTCAACTGGGATCTCAAGAAATATGTTTCCTTGATCAACTCCCCAACCAAAGACAAGCCGTACAATCACCTTTACACCGTCAAGATGTTAGGCAACGTGGTCGGCGGCCGTGAAGTCCGTCACCTGAACGTTGACATTGACACCCTGAAGCAATTAGCCATCAAGCAGCTGCAAGCCGGCGAAACCGTTTGGTTCGGCAGCGATGTCGGTCAGTCTTCCGACCGCAAAGCCGGAATCATGGCCACTGACGTTTATGATAAGAGTGCCCTCTTTGGCACCGACCTTAATATGGACAAAGGCGACCGGCTTGACTATGGCGAAAGCATGATGACTCATGCCATGGTCATCACTGGTGTCGA
This sequence comes from Lactobacillus selangorensis, assembly GCF_001437205.1. Taxonomy (GTDB): domain Bacteria; phylum Bacillota; class Bacilli; order Lactobacillales; family Lactobacillaceae; genus Paralactobacillus; species Paralactobacillus selangorensis. The sequence goes on from NZ_JQAZ01000004.1 coordinate 142,169, forward strand.
TCTCGTGGAAGGCAAACCAACCAAATGGAAGGTTGAAAATTCATGGGGCGACAAAGTCGGTGAAAAAGGCTACTTCGTCATGAGCGACGCTTGGCTCGACCAATTCGTCTATCAAATGGTCATCAACATGGATTACTTGCCAGATAATCTTAAACAAGTTGAAAAAGACGAATACGATCATCCGACCTTATTGGCACCTTGGGATCCGATGGGTGCTTTAGCTTAATTGTCCCGCACATCGGAATGGTGCTCAGCATGAGCCTCCCAAGCCGTTCCGAACCGGTTTGACAATTCGGTTTCAATCATTATAATCAGCTTCAAACATAAAAGCGACACAAAGCCAAACTTTGTGTCGTTTTTATGTAGCCTCTCCAAAATGGTTAGAATCCCGTTAAGTTTCAGGGGTCAGGCTTGTGTTTTTGAGCCACTTGTAGCATGATTAGGTGGTGAATGCACTCCATTTTTGGGGAGTCTTTTTTGAATCACGATATTTAAAAAAATGAGGTGAAAATACTTTGGATGATAGGCAAAAGGCGTTCGAAAAGCGCCGCAAAGCCAAAAGCCGCATGTCACTCGGCGGGATGTTAGTGACATTGGGAGTCGTCTATGGCGATATTGGTACTTCGCCCCTGTACGTAATGAAATCCATCATCGCAGGAAACGGCGGCATGGGCCACCTTTCCAATGACTTTATCATTGGGAGTGTGTCTCTGGTCTTTTGGACATTGTTCATCATTACGACGGTCAAATATGTTTTGATCGCCATGCGGGCCGATAACAACGGTGAAGGCGGCATTTTCGCCCTTTACACGCTGGTCCGACATCAAGCACGGTGGCTGATCATCCCAGCGATGGTCGGCGGTGCCACACTGCTGGCCGATGGGATGCTGACCCCAGCCGTGACGGTAACAACTGCGATTGAAGGATTAAAGGATATTCCAATCATGCATCACGTGCTGATTTCATCGCAGGGTCAAGTTATTTTAACCACCGTCATCATCTTAACGGTGCTGTTTATGATTCAAAGATTTGGCACCCAGCTGATCGGCCGTGCGTTTGGTCCAATCATGCTGCTCTGGTTTGCCTTCTTAGGTGTTTTAGGAATCTGGCGGATGTCAGGCGATTGGTCCGTTCTGCGGGCCCTCAATCCCTATTATGCGATCGAAGTGCTCTTCAGCCCCTCGAATAAAGTTGGGATTTTAATCCTAGGCAGCATCTTCCTGGCGACAACTGGTGCCGAAGCCCTTTATTCTGATGAAGGTCACGTTGGCCGGGGCAACATTTATGGCAGCTGGCCGTTCGTCAACATCTGCTTGGTCCTCAATTACTTCGGCCAAGCTGTTTGGATTGACCAGAACCAAGGCAATCCAGCTTATCAGCATGTGGCTGATTTCAACCCCTTCTTCGAAATGATGCCGCAATGGCTTCGTTTAGGTGGAATTCTGTTGGCCACTCTGGCAGCGATTATTGCTTCGCAGGCTTTAATTACCGGTTCTTACACTTTGGTTTCCGAAGCCATCAAGCTGAAAATCTTACCACGTCTGCGCATCATCTACCCGACCAACTTCAAAGGCCAGCTGTACATCCCAACTGTCAACTGGATTCTCTGGGCGGTTTGTATCGCCATTGTCTTCGGATTCCGGACATCGGCCCACATGGAAGGGGCCTACGGATTGGCGATTACGGTCACAATGTTAATGACCACGATTTTACTGTCGCAGTACCTAATCAGCCAAAAGGTGTCGCGTTTCTGGGCAGGACTGATGCTCATCTTCTTCGGCAGTATCGAAACAATCTTCTTTATTTCCAGTTTGGCGAAGTTCCTGCACGGCGGCTATGTCACCGTCATGATTGCCCTGATCATCTTAGCCATTATGGTTATTTGGCAGTATGGGGAATATATCAAAAATAACAATTCCTACCGGGCCGATAACGTCTCGATTCTTGCCTATAAGAATCAGCTCAGCGATTTGCGGGACGACGATGACTACCCATTATTCACAACCAACTTAGTCTACATGACCCATGTGCAGGACGGCAGCAAAGTCAATAAGGATATTATGTATTCGATCTTGGATAAGCGTCCGAAACGAGCACGTGTGTACTGGTTCGTCACTGTTAATGTGACCGATGAACCATATACGGCGGGTTACACGACTGAAACGTATGGCACAGATTATATCGTCAACGTGCAATTGTATCTTGGCTTCCGGATGGAACAGAAAGTCAATATCTTCCTGCGCCAGATCATCAACGATATGATGAAGACCGGCAAACTGCCGACCCAGCCGCAGCAATACACGACTTTGCCAGACCGTGAAGTCGGCGACTTTTCATTCGTCATCATTCAGGAAGAATTATCGCCTGAAACGCAGATTAACGGTTTGGAAAAGATGATTATCCAAGCACGGCTCTTCTTACAGAAGATTACTGTCACACCGGCCACTTGGTTCGGCTTGGAATACAGTGATGTTATCGAAGAACACGTTCCATTGATTTTAGGCAAAGTGCCGATTCGGCGTCTGCGCCTGCTCCGTGAATCACCGCTGAAACATCATCATGTTGAAAACGATGATATTGACGATACCGATGATTAACGGCCGTCAAAAAGCCCGACCAGAAATGGCCGGGCTTTTTTGTATTCTTATTTTTACGGTTTGATATAGCCGAAGCCTTTTGCTTCAAGCTGAGCGATTTCGATGACGCCATTCGGCACCACTTTAATTTCCGGAATCAAATCCGCAACAGAAACATGATGGGCATCCAAAGCATTTTTGCAGGCTTCGAAATGTACTTGCGGATGCTGCTGGATGAAACGCCGTACATCGGCTTGCAAGAAGGTTCGGACTGCCAGTCCGTTCACTACGACATAAACATCCGTCTCAACTGGAGAGGATTCGACATTCTTCACATTGGTGCTCAATGTGAGCCATTTTTCAGATTTATCCAAATGCAGTACAATTTTTAACATTGCGAACTCCTCCTACAAAAGCTGTTTAGTAACGATATTGAGCTGCTGATCCATTTTATAGACGATCGGCTGCCCATTTTCGATTTCGACGCCATCAATATCCTGGTCAGAAATATTTTCGAGATATTTCACTAAGGCCCGCAAAGTACTCCCATGTGCAACGACCAGCAGATTCTTGCCGTCCCGCAGACGGGGCACCATTTCATCCTGCCAGTAAGGCACTAATCGCTGTGAAGCCATTTTAAGACTCTCGCCACGTGGGATGATCTCTGACCCATAAGCCGCATAGCGCCGTTCCATATACCGTTCCATCAGCAGCGGCGGTTCAGTCGTATAGCTGCGCCGCCATAAAGCGACTTGCCCAGCCCCGAAGACTTGGCGTGTCTGATCTTTATTGAGCCCCCGCAAGGCCCCGTAATGGCGTTCATTCAAACGCCAGCTCTTATATAAGGGCACATCGAGCTGATCCATTTCAGCCATAATCAGATTGGCCGTCCGGATGGCACGTTGTAAGACCGACGTATAAACGGCATCAAAGGTCAATCCCAGCTGTGCAATTTTCTGTCCTGCCGCTTGGGCTTCCTGAACGCCCTGCTGTGTGAGCGGCACATCCGACCAGCCGGTGTAAGTATTCTCTTTATTTGCTTGACTCTGTCCATGACGGACAATGACTAAATAGGCCATTCTACGTTCCCCTCGTTTTCATTTCTATCATACCTAATTTAGGTGTTTTTTTCCAGATTGACCCCATAAAAAAAGAGCGTTCCTCACGCTCTTTTGATTAGAGTTCTTCTTCATCATCATTGAAATGTTTTTGCAGACCAGAAACTGGTTTTTCAGTCACTTCCTGAATGCGAGCCTCTTTAGCCGCTTCTTCCTGCTTATTCCGCTTGAACAAGTCGGAGGCCACACTGGCAACCCGATCGCCCAGCAAGGTTGCTAAGGAACCTAACAGAATAATGACGATTCCGATAATAACTGGCAATGTGATCTGTTCGCTCAAAATCAGCATTGCTAAAACAGGTGCTAATGCTGGTTTGATAAAGAAAACCAGTGAAGCTGTCGAAACATCGGAATTTTCCATTGCCAAGAAGTAGAAGGCAAAGCCGCCGCCGGTGACTCCGATTCCGATATAAGCCAGCAAAGCCAAATTGCTGGGTGCAATTCCTGCAAAGAACGGAATCTGAACAAAGTCATGCAATGCGGCCACGTTACCGAGTGCACTGGCAATCATCGGTAAGTGCGTCATAGCCATCAAAACGGCTAATTCGGCAGTGCCTGTTAAGAAAGTAAAGAAGGTCATCGTGACCCCGCTGAAGCCGTATTTCAAGGAGCCGTAACGTGTAATGATACTGTACAACCCAAAAGTAATGGCAGAACCGACGGCTAACGATAATCCGATTGGGTTGCTCAAATGCAGCGGATCGATAATGACTAACAACCCGATAACGGAAATGAGCACCGCAATCAAATTGCTTCGGGAAAGCTTTTCATGCAATAATAAGTAGGAAAAGATCAATGCGAAAACAGGGTTGCAGCTGAAAACAACTGCGACAGTCGATGCTTTGGCTGTTTCAACGGCTAATTGGAACAACGTCATACTGACGATGACACAGACAAATCCAGTTAACCCGAACAGTCCCCATGCCTTTTTAGAAACTTTCAAATGATTTTTCTTCAGGCTCATGTGGGCTAACGGCCATAAAATGAGTGCCCCTAAACCAAAGCGTAAAAAATTCAGCTGGATGGCATTGAACGATGCACCCGCCATTTTAAGGGCGATTTCCATCGAGCTGAATAAGAAGGTCGACAACAAAATATAAACGATTGTTTTTCGCAAAGTACTTCCTCCAAGATTGAATTTCTATGTATACTTAAAAGTGTAGCACTTTTGAAAAGCATTTTCAGAAAATACCGTTTTCATAAGCAAAATATTTTAAAACAATAAGAAACGAGCTGATTTTATGTCCACGAAATCTGTGGCGCCCTTTGAACTATTCTATGACCTGATTTATGCCTATGCCATCAGCCGCATCACGGCGACCCTCCATTTGGTCGACAATGGCATCATTTCCGGCCTGCATTTAGCCGAATTTTTAATGATGATGCTGGTCTTCTGGACGATTTGGACTTATCAAACAGTCTATGCCAACCGTTTTTACCATCACGGTCTGGTCGATACGCTGTTTTTGCTGTTCAATCTGTTTATCGTCATTTATTTAGCACAGGCAATCACGCCGGATTTTTCTGCCACCCAAACGGCTTTTTCCCTTTCAACATCAACTTTGTTCTGCAGTACCGCCGTCCAATACCTTCTGCAGCGGCACGAGCAAAACCAGTCCGCCGTAAAACGGCTGTGCAGCGCTTTAGCCGGCGTTTTAGGGATTGCGGCTGTCATTGGCTATGCCACCCTGTTTTTGCCGTCAACGTGGCCGTATCGGCTTCGCTTTGGTATCTATGCTGTTTCGATTCTAAGCGCCGCATTCGGCCCTTTACTGTTCAGCAACCGCATCAAAACCGTGCCGCCGCATTTTGACCTTTTCACCGAACGCTACAGCGAATTTATACTGCTGTTGTTTGGGGAAGCAATCATCACCGTTTCGACATCGATTCAAGAATTGCACATTACCCCCTTCAACATCCTCTATTATCTAATCATCGTTCTCCTGTTTGCCACGTATCTGTGTATGCAAAAGCTCGGCATCGACCACCAGCGCAAAACGGGCGCCCTTGTCTGGATTCACAGTCATTATTTCATTGCCGTTGCGATTGCTCTCCTGCCGGTGCTGCTGCTTGAATTCGATCAGCAGCAACTCGCGCCGTTTTTCACCAGTTTCATGGTCACCCTTACCTTGGCGCTCTTCTATTTCAATCTATATTGGAACATGCGGGCCTACCGAGCATCCGGAATCGACCTCTCCGGCAAACGGCTCTTCTACCTGTTCTTCAGTTTGATGCTCTGGGCGCTGTTCAGCTGGCTCAGCGCCCAATGGCCGACCGTCTTTCTGAGTGGTTTGATGCTGTACTTATTGGCCAATCTCTTGTACCTGTGGCAATTTATCCTCCATCCAGGGAAATAGGTGTATCATACAGGTGAAAACTAAATGAGGTGATCAGATGGTTCAATATTATGATGTTTGTTTTAATACCAGCGACGGCAAATCATTGATCAAACGCAACGTTGTGTCGGAACGCACCGATGGAACGGCTTGGCAGGATGCCTGTGAAAAAGTCGACCCTGAATTTGTCCAGATTAGTATGAATGACAAAACACTGGTCAGCTTGCGGCGGATTGCCATCATCCGAATCGATATGAAGAAAATCGATGCTCCTGATGAAAAGCGTCTGAAGCGTGAGGACCAGTTCCAAGATGCCGTTTACACATTATCCAATATCGGCTTATAAGTAAAAAAGGAAACGAAATTTTTATTTCGTTTCCTTTTTGTTTGTTTCTGTTTCTGATTCAGGTGCTGCTTTTTCAGCGGTTTGCGGTGCATCAGATTTTGGGGCCGCCGCTTTTTTCGCTTTGGCCTTCTTGGCACCCCGTTTTCTTAAATGACGGAAGTTGACGATTGTCTTCCCCTTTAAGTCTTCTGCAACCTCTTTATTTTCAGGGGCATATTCATCGATTGAAACAAGGGCCGAATGCGTATAGATTTTCTGAATGGTCCCCTTGAATCCCAATGGAACATTGCCGCTCTTCCGGACGGTCACATGATCGCCGACATCAACAGGCGGTTCGATTGGTTCTTTCTTTGATTTCGTTGCCAAATTGGTCACCCCTCTCGCAATTTCATCATAGTCCGCTCACTGCGTCTTTGTAAAGAAAAAAGCGAAATAAAAAAATCTCAGCTGCATCACTGAGATTACTATCGTTAAACGTTGGCCGAATCGACCGGTTTAACTTTCACCTTGATTGGGCTATCTAGATTGATTGAATTCGAGTAAGTCTTTAAAAGGTGCTGCTGCATGTCTTTCTTGGCTTCACGCTTCGACATGTTATGACACACACGCTTCTCAGCGATTTGATGGCCAGCATGGTCATAGCAAATCCCCATGACATGAAAGTCCTGGGTACGATTTACAAATAACATCCCAATTTCCTCCTTATAGAAATGTAGCTTTAAAAAAGCTATAAAAAGAAAACAGCGATATTTTCAATCGCTCAAAAACAGTTATACACCCTTTATGGCGGAAAGACAACGACTTTCTTAAGGATTTTTAAAGCCATTAAAAACCGCTTATTTAAAGGATAAGCGTCATGTTTATGGTTTCAAATAGACCAATTTTATAATTGTCCTTATTTTGCTTTATCAGCCACATTTTATACGGCAGACCAATCTTAATGGTTCACACTATCTTTTTAAAATTAAAAAAGACACTTTTTTCTGTAAAATAACAAATCAGAGGTGCAAATGAAGCTGATTCAAGCCATTTAAAAAACGGGTTACCTCCGTTAATTGTTCTGGCGTATAGTCCTGCAAAAACGTCTGTACCTGCCGATCAAGGGCACGTTCCATTTCGATATGCACTTTGATGATGGCTTGTCCATCTGCAGTAGCTGTGTAAAAAAGCGCCTTTTGATTGCCATCCAAATGTTCCTTTTCGATCAGGCCATCCTTTAAAAGCCGTTTCGTCGATTTCGAGATTGCACTTTTGGTAACGTGCAACAAATGTGCTAGTTCGACCCCGTTCAGCGGCTCTTTTTTAACAATCAGTTCGAGAATATGAATATTGAGCAATGATAAATGCGGCATCAATGCAATCAGACGGGGGTCCTGCAGCCGGGCCATAATCCAATCTCGTTCGGCTGTATCCGGCTCATCATTATGCTGCATCAAATCAAATAGATGCGGTTCGAGGTCTGACTTGAAGTATTGGTATTTATCCATTAAAAAATTCCTTTCAAAAATATGGTTGACATGGAAACTATATTGAATTATAGTTTCCTAGTTAACTATTTTAATCATTTTTATTTTACCACTTTTTAGGGAGGAATTATCATCACAAAACAAAAACGAACCTTTCTATTGCTTATTTTATTAAGTATGTCGTTTACCGCCACCCTCAATCAGACCTTAATGGTGACGGCCTTGCCGCAAATGGTGTCCGCAATGCATGTCGGTCTCAACTTGGCCCAATGGCTGACCACTGGCTACGTTCTTGTTTTAGGAATTATGACGCCTGTTTCAGCCTTGTTATACGAGAAATTCAATAACCGGCCGTTATTTATGGGACTAACCTTTATCTTTACTTGCGGCTCCTTGCTGGGCGCCCTTTCAACATCCTTTTGGGTCATTTTAGCTGCCCGGCTGATTCAGGCGGCCGCTGGCGGCATCATCGTCACTTTGACCCAGATCCTGCTAATGTCGATCTATCCATTAGAACAGCGTGGTTCCATCATGGGTTACGTCGGCCTGACTATTTCTGCGGCACCGGCGATCGGACCCACCTTGTCTGGTATCATTATCAATTATTTAGACTGGCATGCTTTATTCAGCTTAACGCTGCCGATTACCATCCTCATTTTAATTGCGGCCTGGTTCATTATGCCCAACTACTCGACGCCGCAATCGGTTCACATCGACCTCATTTCATTGTTCGAATCGCTCGTCGGCTTGGGCCTCCTGTTAGCCAGTTTTTCATTTATTAGCACATCGCCGCTGATTGGTGTTATTCTATTCGTAACAGGAGCCTTGATCACGTGGTTGTTTGTCAAGCGCCAATTCCACTTGCAGATGCCGTTCCTCAACTTGCGGTTGCTGGGGAATCACAGTTTCAGAGCGATGACCCTCTTCATCATGCTTGTCTTTGGAATTATGATGGGGACCGAAACACTATTGCCGTTATTTACGGAAAATGTGCTGCATATCTCAGCCCTCAATGCGGGGTTGATGATGTTGCCCGGTGCGGCGTTAACGGCGATTTGTGCGCCCTTTGTGGGCCGTCTCTATGATCGTTACGGGATTCGCTGGCTAGTAATCAGCGGCATTGGGATTGTCTTACTGTCCTGCTTTCCCTTTTTCTTCTTTAGCGATCGCACAGGAAGCTTATGGATCACTCTGTGCTATGCTGTTCGAATGTTTGGGATTAGCCTGCTGGTCACCCCAGCCACAACCGAAGCTTTCAAATCTGTTTCACCCCAGAATCTGAACCATGCGACAGCTTTGAACAACTCGTTGCGCCAGATCTCTGGTTCCTTTTTCAACACTATCATGATCATGGTTGCCAGCCTGCCGGCTTCGTTTGTGACCGGCTTTCATCTGGCGATCGGCGTTACCTTTATTTTAGCGCTACTCCTGTTACTGATTGAATTTTATTATCAAGAAAGAAGTGTCCATGCATGACAACTTTTAAAGCTTTCTCCGACCAAGATGTCTTCGATTTTCTCGAAGCCCACGTGCCGGATGGTGAAGTATTTACCAATTACGATATTTTAAAGAAACAATCCTTCAGTCCGAATCTCAGCGATGATGATAGCGGTTTGGCCTTAGCCTACATCGAAGCACAGACCTCCGAAGACGTTAAAGGCGTCATGGCCACTGCGCGCAAATTCCACATTCCGGTCATTCCGCAGGATCAATTCACCAGCACTGTCATCGGCGCCGACGGAATCACTGGCGCCTTCATTCTTTCGACCAAGAAGACGAATAAAATCATCGAAATCGATAAAGCCGATTCGTTAGCTGTCGTTCAACCCGGCGTCATCAACGGCGACCTCGATACGGAGGCCCGCAAGCAAGGGATGTTTTATGCACCGGACCCAGGCTCTAAGAAAATCTCCGGAATCGGCGGTAACGTCGCGACGAATGCCGGCGGAATGAGCACCGTTAAATACGGTGCCACCAAAGACAACGTACTTGGCTTAAAAGTTGTTCTGACGGACGGCCGTGAAATTAAAGTCGGCGGCCGGACTCTGAAACAAGCTTACGGTTATGATTTAACCCAGTTATTCGTCGGTTCTGAAGGAACCTTGGGCATCATCACCGAAATCGTCGTCAAATTACTACCAATTCCATTGGGCAAACCGTTAATGGGGTCTGCTTTCTTCGACACAATGACACGTTTGGCTCAGGCCGTCACCGAAATTCGCACTTCCGGAATCGATGTCAGCATGCTTGAAGCCATGGATGCGACGACTATCAAAGCACTCGATGACTATGAAGGGACCCATTATGCTGATAATAGCGGTTCAATGCTGATCTTCAAAGTCGAAAATCAAACGCCGGAAGCCGTCGCTAAACTGCAGGACATCCTCAAGAAGTACAACGCTGCTGACGTCAACATTGCCACCGACGCAGACAAGCAGGCACAACTGACCAAAATGCGTCAGGACATGCTGCCAGCCGTCTTTGCTGGGCATAACCACATCATGGAAGACATGGCTGTGCCATTGTCGAAATTAGCTCCCATGATGGATTATATCCATGATTTAGGCGAAAAAATGGACTTGACGATCTACACCGCCGGCCATGCTGGTGACGGGAACGTACATCCGACTCTGATCTGGCCATCCGATCAGAAGAAGGTCCCCGATAAAATCGTTGAAGCCTTACAGCTGATGTTCCATAAGACCCTTGAAATGGGCGGCACCATTTCGGGTGAACATGCAGTCGGCATGTTGAAAAATCAATGGAACAATGCCGAACTCGGCGGCGACGTCGATATGATTCAGCATCAAATCAAAGATTTATTTGACCCGATGAACCTGCTCAATCCGAAACGAAAGATCAACTAATTTTTCCAAAATAAAACGAGGAACGCTTGTTAGGAGCATTCCTCGTTTTTTTAATAGACGTTATTGATTAAACTCATTCAGGAGCCAAAAGACAACTCCACCCACTAGTGCGGCAATTACAATAATCCCGCCCAGCAGAAAATTAAACCCAAAACCTAAGCCACCGCAGATCAATAAGATGATAAAGATGAACGGATGGCGGAAACAAAATTTAATGAAACCGACAATCAATTTAAAAAATAAGACGATAAACACGATCAGTCCGATCGCAATCGCAATTTTGGCGTTGGAACTCACTTCAGCTGCGAGCACATGTAACATCCCTTCCATATCTCATTATCCTGCCTTTTTATCATAGCACGCCCATGAAAATGCAATGATTGTGGCGTCTCGATTTAAACTTTTTTTAAAGCTATTTACGTGCAAACAGCCACCAGATCAGCTGCATGATCACAACCATTGCAAAGGTGATCACTAACCCAATCAATGCACTCTGTCGAGTCGCCGCTGTCTGAACAATCCCAGCACCATCGACTTTACGAACTTCAACGTAAATTACACCGGCAATCAACGCACCGACCCAGATTAAATTTGTAACCCACCAACTCTTCATCTTCAATACCCCTTTAAACTTGAAAAGCCCCCACTTTTCAAACTTCAATTTGTTCTTCTTTATTTTACGCCCTTCGCTGAAAATGTGTACAGGCACCTAAGACCGATTTGGGCACAAAAAAACACCACTCCGTTCCGAGAGTGGTGTTGTAACGTTGATATAAATATTAACGCTTTGAGAACTGGCTTGCTTTACGAGCCTTCTTGAGACCATATTTCTTACGTTCCTTCATACGTGGGTCACGTGTTAAGAGACCAGCACGCTTCAAAGGACCACGGAAATCAGGGTCAACTGTCAGCAATGCACGTGCAATGCCATGACGGGTTGCACCGGCTTGGCCGGAGAAACCGCCGCCACGAACGTTAACCAAAACGTCGTAGCTGCCTTCAGTTTCTGTAACGGCAAATGGCTGCCGCATATCAAGAATCAAGTTATCGAATGGGATGTAATCTGAAACATCCTTGCCGTTCATGGTGATTTTACCAGTGCCTGGTACCAAACGTACGCGGGCAGTGGAGTTCTTACGACGGCCTGTAGCGCTATAAGTTACTTGTGCCAATGTAGAATCCTCCTTAGATTAAGCTGTTAATGTCGAGTAATTCCGGCTTTTGAGCAGCGTTATCATGTTCTGCGCCTGCATAAACATGCAACTTCAAGAATTGTTGGTGACCCAATGTATTCTTGGTTGGAAGCATACCCTTAACGGAATTTTCAATCAAACGAACTGGGTTTTCGGCTAATAATTCGCCGGCCGTGATCGTCTTTAAACCACCCGGATGACCGGAATGGTGACGATAGAGCTTACGAGTTGCTTTGTGCCCTGTCAGTTTAACTTTGGAAGCGTTGATAATGATGACATTATCACCGGTATCCACATTAGGTGTAAAGGTAGGTTTATTTTTACCGCGCAAGATGGTTGCAGCTGCAGAAGACAAACGGCCTAAAGAGACGTCCGTTGCATCCAAGATGTACCATTTGCGTTCGATGTCAGCTGGTTTTACCATATAAGTTGTACGCAAGGTGATTTCCTCCAATTTCTGTGTTTGTTTACACACTCAATAGATTTTCCGGGGCCTATCGTGGGGTAAACAATACCAACTACTAGTTTAACGAGAATCGCTACATAAGTCAATCGTTTTTTAAATGCAGTTCGTCATCGTAGTAAACTTCTTTCAAGTACAGGCCGCTAGCCGGAGCCGTCATCCGAGCCTGCTGGCGGTCCTTAACTTCGTACAATCGCAAGAAGTCATGCACCGGCCGTTTGCCCCGTCCAATTTCAAGCAGTGTTGCCACCAGAATCCGGACCATATTATACAGGAACCCATTGCCATAGAATTCAAAAATCAATTCATTCGTGGCGGGTTCTTCTCGTACTGTGGCCTGATAGATTGTCCGCACCTTATTCTTAATCACGCCGCCTGAAGCCGCAAAACTGGTAAAGTCATGGGTACCTTCAACATCCTTTAAAGCAATTTTCATTTTTTCAATATCGACTGGATAGGGAAAATGACCAGTGTAATGACGTGTAAAAGGATCGGTGAACCGTCCTCGATCGACACGGTACATGTAGCGTTTGCCCCGCACACTATAACGGGCATGAAAATTTTCATCAACAATCTGGCAATCTAGTAATTCAGTGTCTAACGGCAACAATGAAGTTAACGCCAAAAGCATATTGCGCGCCGGCAACTCCTGCGGATAGTCAAAATGAATCACCTGTCCGTACGCATGCACCCCGGCATCCGTCCGACCAGACCCATACACAGTGATGTGCTGTCCTTTGCTCATCTTGTAGAGTGCCTTTTCAATGACACCCTGAACGGTGCGCTGCTTAGGCTGCGATTGAAAGCCATGGAATAAGGTCCCGTCATAGGCCATAGTTACTTTGTAACGTGTCAAAAAAGAACCTCCTCATTTTCAAAAAAGAAAACGTTGCGGCGCTCCGCAGCGTTTTATCTTAAAACAATCAAAATAATCGTCAAAACAATAAAACTCAGTCCGACCCAGCGGTCAGCGGCATGCCATTTCAAGATTCGGAATTTGCTGCGGCCTTCGCCGCCTCGATAGCCACGTGCCTCCATCGCCGTTGCCAGATCATCGGCTCGGTTGAAACTGCTGACAAACAACGGAATCAGCAATGGCACTAACGACTTAATCCGCTGCATCAGACTTCCTTCGCCGAAATCGACCCCACGTGCTCGTTGAGCGTTCATGATTTTCTCCGTTTCATCCATCAATGTCGGTACAAACCGCAAGGCAATCGATAGCATCAAGGCAACTTCATAAACGGGAAAATGCACATATTTCAATGGATACAAAATATATTCGACCGCATCCGCCAAAGCCAATGGCGGGGTCGTTAACGTTAGCAGCGTCGACATGAAAATAATCAGCACAAACCGAACGAAGATATACGTCCCGTTAATCAAACCGTACTGGCTTAGCGTAAAAATCCCCCAGTGCCAATAAACATGGCCGCCTTGTGTAAAGAAGACCTGCAGGAGGACTGTAAAGAGAATCAGCCAGATTAACGGCCGCACCCCTTTCCAGAAGAACCCGAGCTTGATTTTGGACATGGCAATCGCCGCCAAGGTGAACAGCAACAGGACCAGATACGTCTGCCAATTATCCGCTAAGAAGATAATTCCGATGTAATAAAAGCTGGCCAGCAGTTTCGTACGAGGATCGAGCCGGTGCACAAATGAATTGCCAGGAATATAACGCCCAATCAGAAGCTTATTCATTGGCCGCACCTCCCTGACGAAGCAGCTGTGGCAGCAAAGCCGTCACCAATTCATCCTCTGTCAATGGCAACGGCTCGAACTGGAAGCCCTGCTGTTTGAGCACTTCGGCAAAATGCGTTGTTTTCGGTACCCCCAGCTGCTTGTCGACCAGCCACTGCTCATTTGCAAAGATTTCGCGTGGTGTGCCGGTTCGAATCACCTGACCATGTTCCATAACGACAACCTGATCGGCATAATTAGCGACATCATCCATTTGATGCGTCACGAGCACAATGGTCAATCCATTTTCACGGTGCAATTTATTAAATAAGTCCATCATTTCCTGCCGCCCCAATGGATCAAGTCCTGCCGACGGTTCATCCAGGACCAGATATTCTGGCTGCATCGCCAGCACACCAGCAATGGCAACCCGCCGCATCTGGCCCCCAGAGAGGTCAAACGGCGACTGTTCCCACGTTTCTTTAGGCAACCCGACCAACTCTGCCATTTCTTCAGCTCGCTGATGGGCTTTGTCGGCACTCATCCCGAAATTTTGCGGTCCAAAGGCAATATCCTTCAGCACCGTTTCTTCAAACAATTGGCTTTCTGGAAATTGGAACACCATCCCGACTTTCTGTCGAATTGGTTTTAAATTTTTATTATTCGTGGCAGGTGTAATCGTCCGATCCCCAATCTGGACGGTTCCGGCCGTCGGTTTCAGCAAAGCATTCAAATGCTGCAGTAACGTTGATTTGCCGCTGCCAGTATGCCCGATAATCGCCGTATACGAGCCGCCATGAATCGTCAGATTGATATCCCTCAGGCCGACGCCTTGAAACGGTGTGTTGGCCTGATAAGTGTAATCTACATTTGTGAATGTAATGTCCATAATGTCTGCGCCAACTCACTTTCATCTAAAAACTGGCTGGGGAGTGCCACACCCGCTGTGCTTAAGTCTTCCGCCACTTTAGCCGTATACGGGACGTCCAGCCCCATTTTAATCAAACGACTGCCATAGCGAAAAATTTCAGCCGGCGTGCCCTGCTGTTTCAATTGACCGTCATCGATGACGAGGATCCGGTCAGCACTAGCCGCCTCATCAATGTCATGGGTAATGGACAGCACGGTCATATGTGTCTCTGCCTTTAATTGTCGAATGGTCGCTAAAACATCCTGCCGTCCCTTCGGATCCAGCATACTCGTTGCTTCATCCAGAATCAGAATCTGCGGACGAACAGCGATGATGCCCGCCAAGGCGACACGCTGTTTCTGCCCCCCAGAAAGATGGGCCGGCTCGCGTGTGGCAAATGCAGTCATATTGACGCGCTGCAAGGCATCCTGCACCCGCTGTACCATTTCAGCACGGGGCACACCGCGATTTTCAAGCCCAAAGGCAACATCATCTTCAACAGTGGCCCCGACAAACTGGTTATCCGGATTCTGAAAGACCATTCCAATCTGATCCCGCACCTGCCACAAATTTGCTTCGCTTAATTCGATTCCATTAACAATAATGGTCCCTTTTTCAAGCGGCAGCAGCCCGTCGATTGACTTTGCCAGTGTACTCTTACCACTCCCATTGTGACCGATAATGGCTACCCATTCATCATTTTCAATTGTGAAGCTCATATCTTGAATGGCGTTCCGTTTGGCCTCTTCTGAATAACGAAACGATAGATTCTGTACTTCAATCGCTTTTGTCATGCCGATACACCCCCATTTCCTGAAAACAGAATTCTGTTACATTTTACCACAGAACAATCATCACTTGCACGTTTTAATGACACGAATGTCATTAAAAATGGAATCAAAAAAGAGTCAGAACAATTTGTCCTGACTCTTTTTTGCGACCTAGCGTGATATGTATAACAAATGATGATGGCACCCATCCGAAGATGGATCCCCGAGCTAGACTGAGAAAGACAAACAAGGTCCTTCCATCATCGTAACGCCCGATTGAATCATCAAATGATTGAAAGAAAAGCGCCATTACGCGCCTTTCAGAGTTTCAAAGTGATCTTAAACAAATTCAATAATTGACATTGGTGCAGCATCGCCACGACGAGGAGCTGTCTTTAAGATGCGTGTGTAGCCACCTTTGCGATCTGCGTAACGAGGTGCAATGTCACTGAACAACTTCTGTAATGCGGATTGAACCACAACGTTGTCGCCGTCTTCTTTGACATCGGCAATTTCATCAATTACAAAAGATGCAGCTTGACGACGAGCATGTAAATCGCCGCGTTTACCTAAAGTGATCATCTTTTCAACTGCTTTGCGTACTTCTTTAGCACGTGTTTCAGTTGTCACGATGCGTTCGTTGATGATCAGATCAGTTGTTAAGTTGCGTAACATAGCCTTACGGTGGGCACTGTCACGGCCTAATTTCCGGTAACTCATCAGGAAATCCCTCCTTTGTGTCTTCTATTTAATCTTCTTTGCGTAAAGATAAACCTAAATCAGCCAGCTTCTGCTTAACTTCTTCAAGTGACTTACGCCCGAGGTTCCGAACCTTCATCATATCGGCTTCCGTCTTATCTGTTAATTCCTGAACCGTATTGATACCCGCACGCTTCAAGCAGTTATAAGAACGAACCGAGAGATCGAGTTCTTCGATCGTCATCTCAAGCATCTTTTCTTTATGCGTTTCCTCTTTTTCAACCATAATCTCAGCATTCTTAGCTTCATCGGTCAGGTTGACAAAGATCGCCAAATGTTCCGTTAAGATCTTCGCAGCCAAACTGATGGCTTCACGAGGAGAAATCGAACCATTTGTCCAAACATCCAATGTTAATTTATCGTAATCGCTACGACGTCCCACACGAGTACTCTCAACTTGATAGTTGACACGACTGATCGGGGTATAGATCGAGTCGATCGGTAAGACGCCAATTGGCATATCTTCGGACTTGTTTTCTTTCCAGGAATCATACCCGCGACCCTTTTTAACGGTCATGCGTGCATGAATACTGCCGCCATCAGAAACAGTGCACAGATAAAGATCTGGATTCAGAATTTCGACATCGGCATCGGTATGAATGTCAGCAGCCGTTACTTTGGCTGGACCTGTCACATCGAGTTCGATCGTCCGATCTTCTTCGCCTTCCATCTTGATCGCAAGCTTCTTAATGTTGAGGATGATTTGCGTAACATCTTCCACGACTCCATCAATAGTGGAGAACTCATGCAAAACGCCATCAATCTGAACATCCGTCACAGCAGCCCCTGGTAAGGAAGATAAGAGAATTCGACGAAGTGAGTTCCCTAAAGTAGTCCCATAGCCACGCTCAAGCGGTTCGACAACAAATTTACCATAGTTGGTATTTTCGTCAACTTTCGTAATGTTTGGTTTTTCAAATTCAATCATTCTTATCCTTTACCCCTTTCAAAACGAGAAGTGTCAATACGTGAACACGTTTCAGTTTGACTCAAAATGAAGCGGAACCCAAATTAAACACGACGGCGCTTCGGGGGACGAGACCCATTATGAGGAACTGGTGTCACATCACGAATAGCTGTGACTTCAAGACCTGTTGCTTGTAATGAACGGATTGCGGCTTCACGGCCAGAACCTGGTCCTTTAACTGCAACCTCGACAGTCTTCATGCCATGTTCCATTGATTCCTTTGCAGCAGCTTCAGCAGCCATTTGTGCAGCAAATGGTGTTGACTTCCGACTACCTTTGAAACCTAAAGCACCAGCTGAGGACCAAGCAATCGCATTCCCTTGTGGGTCTGTGATCATGATCAAGGTGTTGTTAAAGGTAGAATGAATATGTGCAACGCCAGATTCAATATTCTTTTTGGTACGGCGTTTACGCGTTGTTTTCTTACGAGTTGCCATAAATTGCTAACCTCCCTTAACTATTTTTTCTTGCCTGCGATTGAGGTCTTCTTGCCCTTACGAGTACGGGCATTGTTCTTTGTGTTTTGTCCACGAACGGGCAGACCACGACGATGACGCATGCCACGGTATGAACCGATTTCTTGCAGACGTTTGATGTCCATGTTGACGTCACGACGAAGGTCACCTTCGACTTTGTAATTGTCAACTTGCATACGTAATGCTTCTTCTTGTTCTGGTGTTAAATCTTTTACACGAATATCTTCGGAAACACCTGCATTCTTGCAGATTTCCTTAGCACGTGTATCACCAATTCCGTAGATATAAGTCAAACCGATTACGATTCGCTTATCACGGGGTAAATCGACACCTGCGATACGAGCCATTGAGTTACACCTCCATATTAAATGATTTTATCTTAACCTTGGCGTTGTTTATGCTTCGGGTTTGCTGAGCAAATAATCATAACGCGACCTTTGCGCTTTACGACTTTGCAGTGTTCACACATCTTTTTAACAGATGGACGTACTTTCATATTGATAAGCCTCCTTGAAACGAGATCGCCAAAGCCAGATTACTTAAACCGATAAGTAATGCGGCCTTTGGTCAGATCATAGGGTGACAATTCGACAGTGACACGGTCACCAGGGAGAATACGGATGTAATGCATCCGGATCTTCCCTGAAACATGTGCCAGAATCGTTGCATCGTTTTGTAATTTTACTTTAAACATTGCGTTGGGTAATGTATCCACGACAGTGCCTTCAACCTCAATTACATCTTCTTTTGCCACGCAAAAGAACCTCCTTATGTTGTGGGTTTGAATAAGTTCCATATAAAAATGGTGAGAGCTGTACGCACCTCACCTTTCGTCATACTGCGACATTATATCACAAGTACTCGACTTTGCCAAGGTGCCTAAGATCCTCTCCCACAACATATCTGACTACAAGTCGCTTGTAGGAGATCAGGCTCTATTGTTGAATTGTTGCTAAAATGTTTTGAATGTCCTTGAATACGTCATCAATCTCTTGATTGCCATTCACCGTATGCAACAGACCACGCTTGGTATAAAAGTCAAGCAATGGCGTGTTCATTTCGATGTTGACCTTCAACCGATTTTTGACCGTTTCAGGCTTATCATCTTCCCGTTGGAAGAATTCATGACCACCACAACGATCGCATGTTCCTTCAACCGTTGTCGGGTTATAAATCTTATGATAAGTGGCACCACAGTTTTTGCAGATATACCGTCCGGACAAGCGTTCGACCAATGAATCAGGGTCGACATCGATATTGATCACAGCATCAACTGGTTTATCCAATTCAGTGGTCATGACCTCGAGCGCCTTGGCCTGCTCGATCGTCCGTGGGAAGCCATCCAACAGATAGCCAACCTTGGTATCCGGCTGTGCGAGCCGTTCTTTCACAATGCCATCCGTCACATCATCAGGCACCAAGTTTCCATTATCAATGAAAGACTTGGCTTTTAAACCTAATTCAGTTTTGTCAGCCATCGCGGCACGAAACATATCTCCAGTGGAAATGTGAGGAATCTGATAAGCATCGACAATCTTTTCAGCTTGTGTCCCCTTACCAGCTCCCGGAAGTCCCATTAAAATGAGATTCACGTTTTCATCCTCCTCATTTTAGCGAATAACTTTGATGTGATTCTTTATGAAACGAGTCACACTTTTCCGAGTTCGCTAGTTTTCATCTAAATCCTTCGGCCGCTCGGAACGAATGAAGCCGACATAATGACGCTTCATCAACAATCCCTCTAATTGACGGTCGGTTTCAAGCGCAACCCCGACGACGATCAGAAGACTCGTCCCACCAAGACCGATTGATTGAGGCAATCCGCCTAAGTTCGATGCCAGTAATGGTACTAAGGCAATGAAACCTAAGAAGAGCGACCCAACAACTGATAACCGCATCAAGACACCAGAAAGATACTTTTCAGTTTCCTTCCCAGGCCAAACACCAGGAATATAACTGCCCTGTTTTGTTAAGTTATCTGCGACTTTTTCAGGGTTGACCTGAACAAAGGCATAGAAGAACGTGAACAAAATGATCAAGGCGGTATAAACGATATCCCCAGTCAAGGTCTGCATACTGAAGATGTTGCTCAATACTTTGAACCACGTATCATCAGCATGTGAATTTTGAAAGGCCATCAGAATCGTCTGTGGCGTCACGATAAATGAACTTGCGAAGATAACAGGAATCACACCGGCCACGTTGACACGCAACGGTAAATAACTGCTATCCCCAGCATCGGTTTCTCGACGTGTATATTGAATCGGGATCTTCCGCTGGGCTTGTTGTACATAGGTTACAAACTGAACGACGATCAAAATAATAATGACCAGGCCGATCAGAAATAACCATCCCTGCCATTGATCGCCAGGATTTGCATCCTGAACCTGTTCCTGATAAAGCGAATAGAGCCCAGATGGGAGCTTGGCGATAATACCAGCGAAGATGATCATGGAAACCCCGTTACCGATCCCTTTATCAGTGATCTGTTCGCCGAGCCATGTCAGCAACATCGTACCACCCGTTAAGAGGATACCGATGCTGACGAAGGTCCAAACGTTAGGGGTTTTAACCAATCCCATTCCGCTTAAAGCATTAAAGCCAGCGGTAATCCCAATTGACTGGACGAAAGCCAGAACAATCGTCAAGTATCGCGTGACTTGATTCAACTTGCGCCGACCCACTTCACCTTGCTTACTCCATTCGACAAATTTAGGGACGATATCCATTTGTAACAACTGAATCACGATCTGTGCGGTAATGAATGGCGAAACTCCCATCGAGAAGATGGAATAGTTTGCCAATCCCCCACCACTGACAGTATCCAGTAATGAAATCAACCCAGTCGAACCCAGTTTCGTCAATGACGCAGCATTGACACCAGGAACAGTAATTTGCGCGCCTAGACGATAGATGATCAAAACGAATAAAGTAAAGAGAATTTTATTGCGAATGTCTTTGACTTTAAATGCGTTTTTGAGGGTCCGCAGCATTAGATCACCTCAATTGAACCGCCAGCAGCTTCGACAGCTTCTTTAGCAGCATTTGAATATTTGTTAACTTGGATTGTTAACTTCTTTTCAAGTTTGCCGTTAGCCAAGAGTTTGATACCGTTCAATTCTTTTTTGACCAAACCTGATTCAACAAGCAAGGCTGGTGTAACTGATGTACCGTCATCGAAACGGTTCAAGTCACCTAAATTGACAACAGCATATTCTTTGCGGTTGATGTTTTTAAAACCACGTTTTGGCATCCGACGGAATAATGGCATTTGGCCACCTTCGAAACCTAAACGAGTCTTACCACCCTGACGTGATAATTGACCTTTTGTCCCACGGCCTGCAGTCTTACCTTGGCCAGATGAAGTCCCACGACCTAAACGCTTGCGCGCATGACGGGAACCGGCACTTGGTTGTAATTCATGCAATTTCATTAAGTAGGCACCTCCTTATTGATAGATTCGGATTAATCGTTAACTTCTTCGACACTAACTAAGTGGGCAATCTTTACAACTGCACCACGTGTTGCCGCATTATTGGGCTTAACAACCGAACTGTTAATCCGGCCAAGACCAAGAGCTTTAACAACTTTACGTTGTTCGGGAATGCGATGTGCAACACTACGCTTTAAAGTAATTTTTAATTGCTTAGCCATCTTTGCAATCCTCCTAGTCTGTTAAGCTTTGTACAGAAACACCACGTAACTGTGCAATCTGATCGGCGGTCTTCAATTGTTTCAGACCATCCATCGTCGCACGAATCACGTTAATAGGTGTGTTACGGCCGAGTGACTTACTTGTCACATCACCGACACCGGCTAATTCCATGACGGCACGAACGGCGCCACCAGCAGAAATACCAGAACCTTCAACGGCTGGCTTTAACATTACTTTACCAGCGCCGTAATGGCCAATCACTTCATGAGGCAAGGTTGTCCCAACCATCGGTACAGTGATCAATTCCTTCTTGGCAGCTTCAACAGCCTTGCGAATTGCTTCTGGTACTTCTTGTGCTTTACCTGTACCAAAGCCAACATGACCATTCTTATCGCCAACAATAACGATTGCAGCGAAACGAAGACGACGGCCACCTTTAACAACTTTAGTAACACGGTTAATCGTAACAACACGATCTTCTAAGTCTAAATGACTTGGATCAACATAAGCCATAAATGGGTGTTCCTCCTTTTCTCTAGAATTCCAGTCCGTTTTCACGAGCAGCTTCAGCTAAAGCTTGAACGCGACCATGATAGAGATAGCCGCCACGGTCAAAGACAACGTCCTTGTAGCCCTTTTCTGTTGCACGTTGCGCTAACAACTTGCCAACTTCGGCTGCTTCTTCTGTCTTTGTACCACTAGCGTTTAAGTCTTTATCAATGGATGAGGCACTTGCGAGCGTGACACCCGCTACGTCATCAATTAATTGCGCGTAGATGTTTTTATTAGAACGAAATACGTTCAAGCGTGGGCGCTCAGCAGTCCCAGAGATTTTTCCACGAACACGTGCATGACGCTTCTGACGTGTTTTATTCTTGTCTGGTTTTGAAATCACAATGTTCACCTCTAAATTTTAATCATCAGCTTTAAGCTGCGTTACTACTTACCAGTCTTACCTTCCTTACGACGAACGTATTCGTTGACATAACGGATACCCTTGCCTTTGTAAGGTTCTGGCGACCGAACGGCACGGATTTCAGCTGCGAATTGGCCAACACGTTGTTTGCTAATTCCGCTAACCGTGATTTCGGTGTTAGATGGTACGGCTACTTCGATGCCTTCTGGTGCAGTCATTTCAACTGGATGAGAATAACCAACACTCAAGACAAGGTTCTTACCCTTCATTTGGGCACGGTAACCAACACCGACTAACTTCAAATCTTTCTTGTATCCTTCGGTAACACCGATCACCATGTTGTTCACATTGGCACGTGTTGTCCCGTGAATAGCTTTGTAGTCGTCGCTAGGACGCGTAAAACTAACTTCGTTTCCATCAACGTGCATTTCGATAATTGGATCGATTGCGCGTGTCAATTCGCCTTTCGGGCCCTTGACAGTGACATCATTGCCCTTTTGGGACACTGTGACACCAGCTGGAAGTGTAATAACTTTATTACCGATACGACTCACTTTAACGACACCTCCTTATTGATTGAAATAATTACCAAACGTAAGCGAGCACTTCGCCGCCGATATCTTTAGCGCGTGCTTCTTTGTCTGTCATAACGCCTTCGCTAGTCGAAATGATAGCGATTCCTAAGCCGTTTAATACCTTAGGAACATCGTCTGATTTAACATACACACGTAAACCTGGCTTTGAAATACGCTTCAAGCCGGTGATGACACGTTCCTTATCCTTACCATACTTTAAGAATAAACGGATCATGCCTTGTTTGTTATCATCAATGTATTCAACGTCGCGTACGAAACCTTCACGCTTTAAAATCTTAGACATTTCTTTCTTGATTTTTGAAGCAGGAATTTCGACAGAATCATGGCGCACCATGTTCGCGTTACGAATACGTGTCAGATAATCTGCAATTGGATCAGTCATGGCCATTGTTGATTTAACCTCCTTTAGCTACGCATTACGCAGCTAGCTTTCTCAATTCTGAACTGGGGAGATTCGCTTATTTAGCGAATGGCATCCCAAATTCTGATAATAATTCACGTGATTCCTCATCTGTGTTGGCAGTTGTAACAATGACAACATCCAAGCCACGGACACGGTTAACCTGATCATAATCGATTTCAGGGAAAATCAACTGTTCACGGATACCCAATGTGTAGTTTCCACGGCCATCAAATGACTTTGTGCTGACCCCACGGAAATCACGAACACGTGGTAACGCGATATTGATTAACTTATCTAAGAAATCATACATTCTTTCACCGCGTAAAGTAACTTTTGCCCCGATTGGCATTCCTTCACGTAAGCGGAAACCAGCGATTGACTTCTTAGCTTTCGTAACCAATGGCTTTTGGCCAGAGATCAAAGTTAATTCATCAACAGCTTCGTCTAAGTTCTTAGAATTGGTGACAGCATCGCCGACACCCATGTTTAAAACGATCTTATCGACCTTGGGCACTTGCATGACAGATGAATAATCGAACTTCTTCATCATGGCAGGGGTAATGTCCTTCGTATATTGTTCTTTTAAACTGTTTACGACCATTACTTCAGATTTCCTCCTTTCCAAACGATTGCTTAATCGATTGCTTTACCTGTTTTCTTTGAAATACGAACTTTTTTACCATCTTTAACTTCGTAGCCAACACGTGTGGCTTCGTTGTTAGATGGGTCGATCAACATAACGTTTGAAACGTCAATTGGTCCTTCAGTATCGACGATCCCACCTTGAGGATTCGTTGTACTTGGCTTTTGGTGCTTCTTGATTTTATGAACACCTTCAACGACAACGCGGTTTGCTTTAGGCAGCACTTTTAAAACTGTGCCTTCTTTGCCCTTATCTTTGCCGCTAATGACTTTGACTTTATCGCCTGTTTTGACAAACATCGAATGACGCACCTCCTTATTGTAGGACTTAAATTAAAGAACTTCTGGCGCTAAGGAAACGATCTTCATGAAATCGCCGCCACGTAATTCACGGGCAACGGGTCCAAAGATACGTGTTCCACGCGGGCTTTTATCTGCGTTGATAATAACAGCAGCATTTTCATCAAACTTGATGTAAGAACCGTCCGCACGACGAGCGCCCTGCTTGGTCCGTACAATAACAGCTTTGACAACGTCACTCTTTTTGACAACGCCACCTGGTGTTGCCTGTTTAACAGTAGCAACTACCACATCACCGACGTTACCGTACTTACGCTTAGAGCCACCTAAAACCTTGATGACTAAAAGTTCACGGGCACCGGAGTTGTCAGCGACTTTTAACCGACTTTCTTGTTGAATCACTTCGAGGTCCTCCCTTCAAATTGGAAAATTATCGTTTAGACGCGAACTGCCTTTTCAACGATATCTAATAAACGGAACCGCTTTTTAGCTGAAAGAGGACGAGTTTCCATGATGCGGACAACGTCGCCAGTCTTAGCTTCGTTGTTTTCATCATGTGCGTAGTATTTCTTCGAATACTTGATCCGCTTCCCATAAACGGGATGTTGTTTCGTGGTCGAAACTTCTACGGTAATCGTCTTGTCCATCTTGTCTGATGTGACACGACCTTGGTAGATTTTACGATGGTTACGATTTACGCTTGTTTCACTCAAGATAAGAACTCCTTTCCGTTAATTATTTATCTAATTCTTGCTGACGTAAGACAGTCTTGATCCGTGCGATATTCTTCCGAACTTGCTTTAAACGGGCAGTATTTTCAAGCTGACCAGTGGCTTGTTGGAAGCGCAGGTTAAACAATTCGTCTTTATATTGCTTTTCTTTTTCAACCATTTCATCAGTGGTTAAGTTACTAATTTCTTTAGCCTTCATGAGTATCGCCACCTACTTCCTGATCGCTGCGTTTAACAAACTTGGTACGGATCGGGAGCTTGTTCGATGCAAGCCGTAAAGCTTCACGAGCAGTTTCTTCAGAAACACCAGCAATTTCAAACATGATCTTTTCACGCTTGACAACGGCTACCCAGCCAGCTGGTGCACCTTTCCCAGAACCCATACGTACCCCAACACCTTTAGCAGTGTAGGACTTTTGCGGGAAAATACGAATCCATACTTTCCCACCACGCTTCATATAACGTGTCATTGCGACACGAGCAGCTTCGATCTGACGGTTGGAAATCCAATGTGATTCCAATGCTTCAAGACCGTATTCACCAAAAGCAACAGTTTTGCCGCCTTTAGCTGCACCACGCATTTTACCACGGAATTCGCGGCGATGCTTTACACGTTTAGGTACTAACATTGATTAGTTTCCTCCCTTCCGATTGTTGTTGGAACGGTTATTATTGGAACGATTGTTCCGGTTGTTGTAACGACGGTTACGGCCATTGTTACGGTTGCCGCTTGAACCTTCGTCATCAGGACGACGCTTTGCACCTGGCAAAACTTCACCACGATAGATCCAAGTCTTGACGCCTAATTGACCATAAGTAGTCTTGGCTTCTTCCCAAGAATAGTCAACATCGGCACGTAAAGTATGCAAAGGAACAGTTCCTTCAGCATGGCTTTCACGACGAGCCATATCGGCACCATTTAAACGACCGGAAACTTGGATTTTGATTCCTTTAGCACCGGCACGCATTGTACGTTGGATTGCTTGACGTTCTGCACGGCGGAAAGCAACACGTGCTTCGAGCTGTTCAGCAACGCTCTTACCAACTAATTTGGCATCTAAATCAGGCTTCTTGATTTCCACAATATTGATGTGTACTTTCCGACCTGTTAATTTATTTAATTCTTTGCGTAATGCTTCGACTTCTGATCCGCCCTTACCAATTACCATACCAGGCTTAGCAGTATGGATAGAAATGTTCACACGATTTGCAGCGCGTTCGATTTCGATGGTCGAGACAGAAGCGTCGGCAAGACGTTTGTTAATGTAGTCCCGAATCTTAACATCTTCAAGAAGCAAAGTTGAGTAATCTTTTTCAGCATACCATTTTGCTTCCCAGTCGCGGATGACGCCGACACG
This sequence comes from Lactobacillus selangorensis, assembly GCF_001437205.1. Lineage (GTDB taxonomy): Bacteria > Bacillota > Bacilli > Lactobacillales > Lactobacillaceae > Paralactobacillus > Paralactobacillus selangorensis. Next base: position 168,697 of record NZ_JQAZ01000004.1, read on the forward strand.
GAAACCAACTGGATTAATTTTCTGACCCACGCGTTATCCCTCCTTATTCTTGTTCAGATACTACGACGGTGATGTGACTTGTACGCTTGTTGATTGGTGAAGCTGAACCCTTTGCACGGGGACGGAAACGCTTGAGCGTTGGTCCTTCGTTGACAAAGACTTTGCTTACTACCAAGTTTTCAGCATCTAAATCGTAGTTATGTTCAGCGTTTGCAACTGCTGACTTCAATACTTTTTCAACGATCGGTGAGCCTGCTCTTGGAGTAAATTCCAAGATAGCAAGTGCTTCGGCCACTTTTTTACCGCGAATCAAGTCAACGACCAAGCGAGCTTTGCGAGGTGCGATTCGAACGGTTTTTGCCGTTGCAGTTGCTGATGTAATTTGATCAGCCATGATTCAATCTCCCTTCTAGTGAGCTGCTGGTGCTGTTTTCTTGTCGTCGCCACCACCGTGACCATGGAAAGTCCGTGTTGGTACGAATTCACCTAACTTATGTCCGACCATATCGTCTTGGATATAAACTGGGACATGCTTCCGACCATCATAAACAGCGATCGTGAAACCGATGAAGCTTGGGAAAATGGTTGAACGACGTGACCAAGTCTTGATGACTTGCTTCTTATCATTGCCTTGTTGTGCATCGATCTTCTTTAATAACGATGCATCGGCAAAAGGTCCTTTTTTCAAACTACGACCCATTGTGAAACCTCCTTTGAAAATGAGTGTGTCCTAACGAACAACACTCGAATTGGTATTTTACTTACCTTTACGATGACGAACGATGAATTTCTCTGTTTGTGACTTCTTGTTACGAGTCTTCTTACCAAGAGTCTTCTTACCCCATGGTGACATAGGTGATGGACGACCGATTGGTGCTTTCCCTTCACCACCACCATGTGGATGGTCGTTAGGGTTCATAACTGACCCACGAACAGTTGGACGGAAGCCCATCCAGCGTTTGCGGCCGGCTTTACCAACACTGATCAATTCATGTTGTTCGTTACCAACGGCACCGATAGTTGCGCGGCAATCTGCACGAATCAAACGAACTTCGCCTGATGTCAAACGGATTGTAACGTACTTGCCGCCTTCTTTACCAAGTAACTGGGCAGAAGCACCGGCAGAACGAGCTAATTGAGCACCCTTGCCAGGCTTCAATTCGATGTTATGGATGGTTGTCCCAACAGGAATATCTGCTAATGGTAATGTGTTTCCAACCTTGATATCAGCATCTGAGCCTGATTTAACGGTTTGTCCAACAACTAAGCCCTTAGGAGCTAAGATGTATGCTTTAACACCATCTGCATATTGTAATAAAGCAATGTTTGCGGTCCGATTTGGATCATATTCGATTGCTTTAACAGTAGCCTTCACGCCGTCTTTTTGACGTTTGAAGTCGATGATGCGGTATTTTTGTTTATGACCTCCGCCACGATGACGAACTGTAATGTGACCTTGCGCATTACGGCCGGCAGTATGGCTTTGCGATTCCAATAACGACTTTTCAGGCGTTGTCTTTGTGATTTCTGAGAAATCAGAACCAGACATGTTACGCCGGCCGTTAGTGGTTGGTTTATATTTAATAATCGCCACGGTTTTTCCCTCCTACATTCATTTTCGTTTAAAAACTAATCTTCAAAAATTTTGATTTCTTTTGAATCAGGGGTTAAGGTTACGATCGCCTTACGACGTTTCTTTGTGTAACCAGCGTAGCGACCCTGACGCTTTAACTTGCCGCGAACATTCATGATGTTCACATTTTTGACGTTAACGCCAAAAATTTCTTCAACGGCACGGCGTACTTGTGTTTTATCGGCACGTACGTCAACATCAAATGTATACTTTTTGTCGTCCATTCCAGCCATTGAAGCTTCAGTGACAACTGGACGTAAGATTACATCGCGTGCTTCCATTATGCAAGCACCTCCTCAATCTTGGAAAGAGCGGCTTGAGTAAGAATCATCTTGTCTGCATCCATCACGTCAAGAACATTGACGCTTTCAGCATTGATTACGTTGACGTTAGCCAAGTTGCGTGCTGATAATGCAGCAAAATCATTTCCGTCTTCAAGCACAACCAAAGTCTTTGTTGTGACGCTCATCTTGTTTAACATTGCGGCGAAGTCTTTTGTCTTCGGTGCATCATATTGTAATGAATCGATGACTAAGAGGTCGTTGTCGATCACTTTCTGAGAAAGGACGGACTTTAATGCTAAGCGACGAACTTTACGTGGTAATTTGTAAGCATATGAACGAGGTGTCGGTCCGAAGACGATACCACCGCCACGCCATTGTGGTGAACGGATTGAACCCTGACGAGCACGACCAGTACCCTTTTGACGCCATGGCTTACGACCACCACCGCGAACAGCGGAGCGATTCTTGACTGCATGTGTTCCCTGACGGGATGATGCACGTTGCATCAACACAGCGTCAACAACAACATTGTCATTTGGTTCAATGCCCCAAACGGAATCATTTAATTCAACGGTACCGTTTTGGCTGCCGTCTTGTTTATAAAGTGTTACATTTGCCATTCGTTAGTTCCTCCTTCCTTTATTTGTTAGCTTTCTTTTGTTTGCCTGTTTTAATCGCAGAGCGAACCATTACCATTGAGTTTTTAGCACCTGGAACGTTACCCTTGATGAGTAAAACATTCTTGTCGGTTAAGACCTTAACGATTTCAAGGTTTTGAATCGTGACACGGTCATGACCCATCCGACCTGGTAAGATCTTGCCTTTGAAGACACGGTTGATAATGGAACCCATTGAACCAGGTACACGATGGTAACGAGACCCATGCGTTTCTGGCCCACGTGACTGGTTGTTCCGCTTAATGTTACCTTGGTATCCATGACCCTTTGTTGTACCAGTTACATCAACGATGTCGCCTTCTGCAAAAGTATCAACTTTCACTTCAGATCCTACTTCGTAGTCTCCCAGCGCGACACCCTTGAATTCCTTAATGTAGCGCTTAGGAGTCGTGTTTGCTTTGCTTGCATGACCTTTAGCAGGTTTGTTGGACAATACGTCGCGTAAATCGCTGAAGCCTAACTGAACAGCTTCGTAACCGTCGTTTTCCATTGTCTTAACTTGTAACACAACGTTTGGTGTTGCTTCAACAACTGTTACGGGCACTAATTCACCGTTATCGGCAAAGATTTGCGTCATTCCTACCTTTTTCCCTAAGATTCCTTTGGTCATGAGTACACCTCCAATATTTTTTGTATTTTTAATTTATTAAAAATTAAAGCTTAATTTCAATATCGACACCGCTTGGTAAGTCAAGCTTCATCAAAGCGTCAACTGTTTTTGGTGTTGGGTTGATGATGTCGATCAGACGCTTGTGTGTCCGTAATTCGAACTGTTCACGTGCATCCTTATGCTTATGTGGTGAACTGAGGACCGTGTAGAGTGTCCGTTCAGTTGGCAGCGGGATTGGGCCTGAAATAGTAGCACCTGTTCTCTTTGCTGTTTCCACAATCTTTGTTGCAGATTGGTCTAAGATACGATGTTCGTATGCTTTTAACCGAATGCGAATCTTTTGTTTTGCCATGTTTTTCCCTCCTTCGTCTATTATCATTAGTAGACTTGCTCCGTGAAAATTTCCGTCACGTCTGTCGTGGCAAAGCGGCCGGGCGTGTCGCAACCTCTCACATCTTCGCTACTCTGAGAAATAAAATTCCCATAGTGCATACTTCGCCACTCGAAATAAGCACCTTATCTATCATACAAGAAATACCGCCGTGTGACAAGGGGTTTCTGAAATTTAACCGGTAAAAATCGTATTTCTTCTATATAAAGAGAAGCCCTGTTAAATGCGTCAACCTATGCAGTATAACCAATTCCATTTTATTTTTCAAATCAAATTCATTTTCGGCACAAAAAAAGAACCCGCACACGGCAGGTCCTTCAAAATGAATTTCATTTTTAATGTTCAAGTTTATTTAGCGTTGCCGCCATTTTGCTTGATGATGTCTTCCTGGATTGACTTCGGAACAGCTTCGTAGTGGTCGAAGGTCATTGTAAATGTCCCACGGCCCTGTGTTGCTGAACGTAATGTCGTTGCGTAACCAAACATTTCTGCTAATGGCACCATGGAGTTGATCATCTGGGCGTTCCCACGAGCTTCCATTCCTTCAACACGTCCACGACGTGCAGTAACTTGGCCCATAACATCGCCTAAATATTCTTCAGGCATCACAATTTCAACATGCATGATTGGTTCAAGGATAACGGCACCGGCCTTTGGAGCAGCAGCTTTCAAGGCCATTGAAGCAGCCACTTTGAAGGCAGCTTCTGAAGAATCGACTTCATGGTAAGAACCATCATAGAGCTTGGCTTTGACATCAATCAATGGGTAGCCGGCTAAGACACCGTTGGCCATTGATTCCTTCAAGCCTTGTTCAACAGCTGGGATATATTCACGTGGAACAACACCACCGACGATGGCATCTTCGAATTCGAAGCCTTTGCCTTCTTCGTTCGGTGTAAATTCAACCCAAACATCCCCATACTGACCTTTACCACCAGACTGGCGAACAAACTTCCCTTGTGCAGAAGCTTGCTTTGTGAATGTTTCACGGTAAGCAACTTGTGGTTCACCGATTGTCGCATTCACGTTGAATTCACGACGCATCCGGTCAACTAAGACATCCAACTGTAATTCACCCATACCAGAAATCAGTGTTTCACCAGTTTCGGCATTTGTTTCGGTCTTGAAGGAAGGATCTTCTTCAGCCAGCTTTTGTAAAGCAAGGTCCATCTTATCCCGGTCTTCCTTTGAATCAGGTTCAACGGAAACTTGGATAACTGGATCTGGGAAGTCCATCGATTCAAGAATCAGTGGGTGGTCAACATCGGTTAAGGAATCACCAGTCGTTGTGTTCTTTAACCCAATGGCAGCCGCGATATCACCAGAGAAGACTTCTGGGATTTCCTTACGGTGGTTAGAATGCATTTGCAGCAAACGACCAACACGTTCACGCTTGTCCTTGGTAGCATTCAGAACATAGGAACCGGCTTCCAAAGTACCTGAGTAAACACGGATATAAGTTAAACGACCAACGAATGGATCAGTAGCAATCTTGAATGCCAAAGCAGCAAAGTCTTTGTCATCACCGGCTGTTAATTCAACATTTTCGCCGTTAGCTGGGTCAATGGCATTGTATGGCTTAACATCCAATGGGGATGGTAAGTAATCAACAGTGGCATCGAGCAGCATCTGAACACCCTTGTTCTTGAAGGCAGAACCAGCTAAAACGGGGTAGAATTCCAAGTTAGTGGTTGCTTTACGGATAGCGGCCCGTAATTCATCGTTAGTGATTTCGTCACCTTCGAGATACTTAGCCATGATGTTGTCATCAACATCCGCAACCGCTTCAACTAATTGTTCACGGCGCTTCTTAGCTTCATCAAGGTAGTCGGCTGGAATATCAACGGTATCCCACTTCGTCCCTAATTCATCTTCGTCATACAAATCGGCTTTCATTTCGATCAGGTCAATGACCCCTTCGAAATTATCTTCGGCACCGATCGGCATCTGGATGGCATGGGCATTTGCCTGCAAACGATCATGTAACGTTTGTACAGAATAGTCGAAGTTGGCACCGATCTTATCCATCTTATTGACGAAGACGATCCGTGGAACAGAGTAAGTGTCGGCCTGACGCCAAACATTTTCCGTCTGTGGTTCAACACCAGACTGGCCATCCAAAACAACGATGGCACCATCTAAGACACGGAGAGAGCGTTCAACTTCGATTGTGAAGTCAACGTGTCCTGGGGTATCAATGATGTTGATACGGTGGTTTTTCCATTGGGCAGTTGTGGCAGCGGAAGTAATTGTAATCCCACGTTCCTGTTCCTGCTCCATCCAGTCCATTTGGGAAGCCCCATCATGGGTTTCACCAATTTTATGAATTTTCCCAGTGTAATAGAGAATACGTTCAGTCGTAGTCGTCTTACCAGCATCGATATGAGCAATAATCCCAATATTACGAGTCTTATTCAATGGGAATTCACGTGTATTTGCCATGAAAAATTGTAACTCCTCTCGTGAGTGAAATTGTTAGTTAAAAAATTGTTCAGATAAAACAAGCGGCTACTATAGTGGAAAAGCGCACCAATATAATAGCCAACTTGATATTTTACCAACGATAATGTGCAAAAGCACGGTTAGCGTCAGCCATCTTGTGCGTATCTTCACGCTTCTTAACAGCTGCACCAGTATTGTTTGCGGCATCCATGATTTCACGAGCAAGACGTTCGTCCATTGTGTGTTCACCACGGCTGCGGGCATATTGTGTGATCCAACGTAAACCTAACGTTGTCCGGCGTTCAGGACGGACTTCGATTGGAACCTGATAGTTAGAACCACCGATACGGCGAGCTTTAACTTCAAGCACTGGCATAACGTTCTTCATTGCTTCTTCAAATACATCTAATGGTTCTTTACCTGTTTGTTCTTTGATAATATCAAATGAACGGTATAAAATTGTGGACGCTGTACCGCGCTTCCCATCAACCATCAAGTGGTTGATCAAGCGTGTGACCAATTTAGAATTGTAAACTGGATCAGGTAAAACGTCACGTTTACCAACTGTACCTTTTCTTGGCATTTAAATGACCTCCTGTAAGCCTGTCGTTCCGACATGGCGTGAATTTTTCAATTGTAAATTAGTCGAATTACTTCTTAGGACGCTTTGCACCGTACTTAGAACGGCTCTGCATACGGCCATCAACACCGGCTGTATCAAGCGCACCACGGATAATGTGATAACGAACCCCAGGTAAATCCTTTACACGGCCCCCACGGATTAAAACAACACTATGTTCCTGTAAGTTATGACCGATACCAGGGATGTAAGCTGTCACTTCGATTAAGTTAGACAAACGAACACGCGCATATTTACGTAAAGCAGAGTTTGGCTTCTTCGGTGTCATTGTCCCGACACGAGTTGCAACCCCACGTTTTTGTGGAGCTGGGTTATGCGTAGTTTCTTTCTTCATACTGTTGTAACCAAAGTTCAATGCAGGTGAATCGGACTTTGTAGTTCTTGACTTGCGACCTTTGCGTACCAATTGATTAATTGTTGGCATGAAAAGCTCCTCCTTCCTGAATCCTATAAATTATTTTTAAGTCCACACATCCAGGCGGTTCTTTTTTAAGTAAAAAAACGGATGAAAACCATCTTATCTCTTACCCGACCACTGGTTGTTGCATGTTTTTGTGCCTATGCCCAGTCAGCACGTCCGCCATGGATGACGAAACACTGTAGTAAAAAGCACCTTTACTAAGATACCATGACAAACTTTCTGTGTCAACGGTCCTTTTTAAAAACGTTATGCCTTCTTTTGGCGTAATTGTCAGGATAAAGGGGGCATTTGCATGTGCTGTTTTTATTTTATCATCGGAACTTGCTGGGCTTCGTTTCTCACCGCATCGGCATGGCGGCTCTTGTACCAGCCACACACTTTTTTTGCTGCCCGCTCCTACTGTGAAAACTGTCAGCACGTTCTAGCTTTTTATGAACTGATTCCAATGATTAGTTTCCTCTGGCAAGGCGGAAAATGCCGGCACTGTCGGCAGCGCCTGACGCCACTGTTCTTAATAGGCGAATGTCTGGGCGGTGTCGCTGGTCTGCTCATCTACCGGCTGCCGCTCGTCCAGCAACCGCTAGCCGGTATCCTCAGTGCTTGTTTATTTTTCTGTGCGGCCATGGATTGTTTTGAAAACTGTTTGATGCCCTTGTGGCTGCTGCCCTTTGGTGCGGCGGCATTCTGCTGTGCCGCCCATCTTTATTGGCTGTCGGCCGGCGCAGTGACTGTCCTTTTATACGGCTTGCATTGCTGGCACAACGGACTAGGACTCGGTGACGTCGAACTGATTTTGCTGTTGGCGTTATTCTTAACACCGTCTCAAATCTGGTTCTTGTTATTTGCAGCCTGTTGTTTTGCTTTATTAGGCTTTCTATTTTTAAAAACGAAACAGCAGCAGCCGTTTGTCCCCTACTTATTATTGGGCTACTTAATTACTTTAATTTATTTTTGAGCGCACCCAAAAAGGAGTCGCCATTTCAGGCGGCTCCTTTTAAACGAGCACTTTAATTAGCGTTTGTCTTCTTCCTTCATCTTCGCTTCAATATCGGAGATGGAGTAGACATTATCTGAAACTGCACCAACTGCTTTAGGCTGCATATGACGATACTTCGCCATCCCAGTCCCAGCTGGAATCAGTTTCCCAATCATAACGTTTTCCTTTAAACCAATCAACGGATCGTTCTTGCCACGGATAGAAGCATCCGTCAAGACACGAGTTGTTTCCTGGAAGGAAGCGGCTGACATGAAACTGTTGGTTCCCAATGATGCCTTAGTGATTCCTAACAAGACTGGACGTCCTGTGGCAGGAATACCACCTTTGACAAGGGTTGCACTGTTCTGATCATCGAAATCACCGATGTCCATTTGTGTCCCAGGCAAGAGATCAGTGTCGCCTGGATCCATGACACGAACCTTCTGGAGCATCTGACGAACCATGATTTCAACGTGCTTATCGGAAATATCAACCCCCTGCATACGATAGACCTTCTGGACTTCACGCAGCAAGTAGTTTTCAGTCGATGGAACATCTGTGACTTTAATCAATTCCTTCGGATCGATTGAACCGCCAGTCAGCTGTTGACCACGTTTGATGTGATCGCCTTCGGAAACAACAACATTGGCGGTGTAAGGCACACTGTAAGTCCGAGTATCGGTTTCGCCTTGAACGGTAATTTCACGGATTCGGTCAGCTGGGTTTTCTTCGATGGAAGTAACTTCGCCAGCCACTTCAGAAATAACCGCCAGCCCTTTCGGATTCCGTGCTTCAAAGATTTCCTGAATACGAGGGAGCCCTTGGGTAATATCTTCGCCACCAGCAACACCACCGGTATGGAAGTTGCGCATCGTTAACTGTGTCCCTGGTTCACCAATGGACTGTGCAGCAACGACACCGACAGATTCGCCGACTTCGACTTCTTCGCCAGTAGCCAAGTTGCGGCCGTAGCACTTCTTGCAGACCCCATGACGCGTGTTGCATGTGAAGGCTGAACGGATCGTAACGGCAGTAATACCAGCATCGTCAATTTCATGACCAATGGTTTCGTCGATCATTTCATTCTTGTGAACTAAAACCTTGCCAGTGCTTGGATCTTTAACAGTCTTCATTGCATAACGGCCAACAACACGGTCATACAATGGTTCGATCATTTCATTTCCTTCACGGATAGCACGGACAGTGACACCACGATCAGTCCCACAATCTTCTTCACGAATGATGATATCCTGCGCAACATCGACCAAACGACGTGTCAAGTAACCTGAGTTGGCAGTCTTGAGGGCCGTATCGGTCATCCCTTTACGAGCACCATGGGTCGACATGAACATTTCCAAGACCGACAGACCTTCACGGAAGTTCGATGTAACCGGAACTTCCATCATCCCGCCGTTAGGAGCACCCATCAAACCACGCATTCCGGCTAACTGGGTAAAGTTAGAAATGTTCCCACGCGCACCAGAATCACTCATCATTGAGATTGGATTCAACGGATCGAAATGATCGATCAGATCGTTCTGAATTTCATCTTTAGCAGCATTCCAAATTTCAATAACACGGTTATGACGTTCTTCGTCGGTGATTAACCCACGACGGAACTGCTTTGAAACCGCATCGACCTTCTTATGAGCAGCGTCAACGATAGCCGGCTTTTCCTTCAAGACGGTGATATCAGAAACCCCAACGGTCAGCCCTGAGTTTGTCGCTTGGGTATATCCTAAGGTCTTCATATCATCCAGCAAGTCGGAAGTCCGCTGTACTTTATAAACCTTGAACACTTGGGCGATAATATCGCTCAAGAAGCTCTTCTTGAATGGGCCGACTAATTCACGGCCTTCAAGTGTTTCTTCAACACTGTCGCCTGGCTTGACGAAGTACTTATCCGGAACCCCGTTCATCAAGTTCGGTGTGGAGGGTTCGTTCAAGTAAGGGAAGTCATCTGGCAGAATTTCATTGAAGATTGCTTTCCCAACTGTCGTCAGCATGATTTGGTCACGCTGGTCATCTTTGAACGGCTTCTTCGGCATCGAAGAAGTGGATAATCCGATTCGAGTGTGCAAATGCACATAACCGTTTGCGTAGGCCATCCGCACTTCATTGGTATCTTTGAAGACCATGCCTTCGCCTTCACGGCCCTTCTGTTCCATCGTCAAGTAGTAGTTCCCTAAAACGACATCCTGAGAAGGTGTAACAATCGGCTTCCCATCCTTAGGAGCCAGAATATGATGCGCCGCTAACATTAAAGTACGTGCTTCAGCTTGTGCTTCATCAGACAACGGTACATGGACAGCCATCTGATCCCCATCGAAATCGGCGTTGTAAGCTTCACAAGCCAATGGATGCAGACGAATGGATTTCCCATCGACTAAGACAGGTTCGAATGCCTGAATCCCAAGACGATGCAAAGTAGGGGCACGATTCAAGAGAACGGTCCGGTCTTTGATGACATCTTCGAGAACATCCCACACATCATTATCCATCCGTTCGATCTTGCGCTTGGCACTCTTGATGTTCGAAGCCAAATCACGCTCAACCAAGCCATGCATGACGAATGGTTTGAATAATTCCAACGCCATTTCACGTGGCAAGCCGCATTGATAGAATTTCAATGTTGGGCCGACATCAATAACGGAACGGCCAGAATAATCAACACGTTTCCCTAACAAGTTCTGACGGAAACGGCCCTGCTTCCCTTTCAGCATATGTGAAAGAGACTTCAACGGACGATTCCCAGGACCCGTAACCGGACGGCCACGACGACCATTATCGATCAAAGCATCAACAGCTTCTTGGAGCATCCGCTTTTCGTTTTGAACGATGATGTTCGGTGCATTCAAGTCTAACAACCGCTTCAAACGGTTGTTACGGTTGATGACACGACGGTACAAATCATTCAGATCAGAAGTGGCAAAGCGGCCCCCTTCGAGCTGAACCATTGGCCGCAGATCCGGCGGGATAACCGGAATAACATCCATGACCATCCATTCAGGCTTGTTACCTGATTTGGCAAAGGCATCCAAAATGTCCAGACGACGGATCGCACGGGTCCGTTTCTGACCTTGGGCCGTCTTCAATTCTTCCCGCAAGTCGGCGATTTCTTTGTCGAGATCGACGTCACGCAGTAATTCCTTGATGGCTTCAGCCCCCATCTTGGCATCGAATGCATTTGCACCTAATTCTTGTTTCTTATCACGGTATTCACGTTCACTCAATAATTGTTTCTTTTCGAGTGGTGTGTCGCCTGGATCAATCACTACGTAAGATGCAAAGTAGATGATTTCTTCCAAGGCACGTGGGCTCATGTCAAGGACAAGGCCCATCCGGCTAGGGATTCCCTTAAAGTACCAAATGTGAGTTGCAGGTGCAGCCAATTCAATATGGCCCATCCGTTCACGCCGTACTTTAGAGCGTGTTACTTCAACCCCGCAGCGGTCACAGACAATTCCCTTATAACGGATCCGCTTGTATTTCCCGCAAGCACATTCCCAATCTTTCGTTGGTCCGAAGATCCGTTCATCGAAGAGTCCGTCCCGTTCTGGTTTTAAAGTCCGGTAATTGATGGTTTCTGGCTTTTTAACTTCACCATAAGACCAGCTCCGGATTTTGTCAGGTGATGCAATGCCGATCTGCATGCTATCAAACTTATTGACATCTATCAAAAGGGCAACCTCCTAAATCATTAACGTTAACAACTAATTATCAAAGTGTTCCTTAGAAATATATTCCCAAGTCACGCCTTATTTTTTATCTTTATCGCTGCCGGTTTCTTGAGCAGCCTTTGCAGCTGCTTCCTTAGCCTTCTTTTCCTCTTGCTCTTGTGCATACTTGGATAAAGCGTCGATGCTGGAAACATCATCGTCTTCATCGTCCATATCACGGAGTTCGATTTCGTTCTTATTGGCATCGAGAACCTTCATATCCAGTCCAAGGGATTGTAATTCTTTGACAAGGACACGGAATGATTCTGGAACACCCGGCTTCGGAATCGGATCGCCTTTGACGATGGCTTCGTAAGTCTTGACACGGCCGACAACATCATCGGACTTATAAGTCAAGATTTCCTGCAAGGTATGCGCAGCCCCATAAGCTTCGAGGGCCCAAACTTCCATTTCCCCGAAACGCTGACCACCAAACTGAGCTTTCCCGCCCAGTGGCTGTTGTGTAACCAGAGAGTAAGGTCCGATCGAACGTGCATGAATCTTATCATCAACCATGTGGGCCAGCTTCATGTAGTACATGACCCCAACGGAAACACGGTTGTCAAATGGTTCACCAGTCCGGCCATCGTAGAGGATACTCTTCCCATCAGAAGCCATATTGGCTTCCTTGACAGTATCCCAGAGATCTTTTTCACGTACCCCATCAAAAACAGGTGTCGCAACATGGATTCCTAAGTTGCGAGCAGCCATTCCTAAGTGCAATTCGAGGACCTGCCCAATGTTCATACGGGAAGGCACACCCATTGGTGACAGCAAAATGTCAACTGGAGTTCCATCTGGCATGTACGGCATATCTTCTTCAGGAACAACAACTGAAACAGTCCCTTTGTTCCCATGACGGCCGGCCATCTTATCACCGACTTGAATCTTACGCTTCTGAGTAATGTAGACCCGAACCATCATATTGACGCCTGGTGATAATTCATCGCCCGCTTCACGAGTGAAGACTTTGACATCTTGGATAATACCACCGCCGCCGTTTGGCACACGGAGGGATGTATCACGCACTTCACGCGCTTTTTCACCAAAAATCGCATGCAGCAGACGTTCCTCAGCGGATAATTCAGTCACCCCTTTAGGCGTAACCTTCCCTACTAAGATATCGCCATCATGAACTTCGGCGCCGATTCGGATAATCCCGAATTCGTCAAGATTCTTTAACGCATCTTCCCCAACGTTAGGGATTTCACGAGTGACTTCTTCCGGCCCAAGCTTGGTATCACGTGCTTCTGATTCATACTCTTCAATATGAATCGAAGTGTAGACGTCGTCACGGACTAAACGTTCGCTCAAGACAATGGCATCTTCGTAGTTGTACATGTTCCAAGTCATGAAGGCAATCAATGGATTCTGACCTAAGGCTAATTCGCCTTGGTCCATCGCAGGCCCGTCGGCAATGATTTCACTACGATCGACTTGATCACCCTTGCGAACGATCGGTGTCTGGTTGTAGTTCTTACCAGCGTTAGAACGCATAAATTTCATTAAATGATACTTATCGAGCGAACCGTCTTCCAACCGAATGCGGATTTCCTTCGCATCAACGAATTCAACGGTCCCAGGATGCTTTGCTAACAAGGCAGTCCCTGAATCGTGAGCAGCTTTGTATTCCATCCCAGTTCCGACGAGTGGTGCATGCGGACGAACCAGCGGCACAGCCTGACGCTGCATGTTGGCCCCCATCAACGCACGGTTGGAGTCATCGTTTTCCAAGAATGGGATGCAGGCCGTCGCAACAGCAACTACTTGCTTTGGTGAAACATCCATGTAATCGACTTTATCAACGGAAACTTCGATGTTGTCATCCTTATGACGGGCCAAAACGGTCTTGTCAACGAAAGAACCATCGTCGTTTAATTCAGAGTTGGCCTGCGCAATGATGTAATTATCTTCGACATCAGCAGTCAGGTAATCAATCTTATCGGTAACCTTATGAGTCGTCCAGTCAACACGACGGTATGGTGTTTCGATGAACCCATACTTGTTGACAACGGCGTAACTCGCCAAACTGTTAATCAGCCCAATGTTAGGGCCTTCTGGTGTTTCAATCGGGCACATCCGGCCATAATGCGTATAGTGAACATCACGCACTTCGTATCCGGCACGGTCACGTGTCAAACCACCAGGCCCTAAGGCAGACAAACGACGCTTATGTGTTAATTCGCCTAATGGGTTGGTCTGATCCATGAACTGAGATAACTGCGATGAACCGAAGAATTCCTTGATTGAAGCAACCACTGGCCGAATATTGATCAGCTGTTGCGGTGTGATCGTGCTGGTATCCTGGATGGACATTCGTTCACGAACAACACGTTCCATCCGGGATAAACCGATTCGGAATTGGTTCTGCAGGAGTTCACCGACAGAGCGAATCCGACGGTTACCCAAATGATCGATATCATCGGTTGAACCGATGCCTTCTTGCAAGTTGAAGAAGTAGTTCATCGCCGCAATAATATCAGCTGGGGTAACGTGCTTCAGCTTCAAGTCGATATGACCATTGCCAATCAATTTGACAACGTGTTCTGGATCTTCTTTTGAATAAACTTGGATAACTTGAACGGTCATCGGATCTGTCACAACCCCTTCATCAGAAGGTGTATAGGTAACCATCTTGAAATCGTCACGAGCCAAGTATGGCGACAACTTGTCCATCAACTTCTTGTCGACCAAGTCACCCTTCTGGGCAATGACTTCACCTGTATCTGGGTCGGCTAAAGTTTCGGCCAATGTCTGGTTGAGGAGCCGGTTCTTCAAGTCAAGCTTCTTGTTCATCTTGTAACGGCCAACTGGTGCTAAGTCGTAGCGCTTCGGATCGAAGAAACGCGCATAGAGCAAGGAACGTGAACTATCGGCTGTCTTTGGTTCGCCTGGACGTAAACGTTCGTAAATATCCTTCAAAGCTTCATTGGTCCGTGATTCATCAGTATCCTTGTGAACATCTTTTTCCAAAGTGTTCATCAATGTTTCGCTGTCGCCAAACATATCGAGAATATCCTGATCAGAGCCATAGCCAAGGGCACGAACTAAGACACTCATTGGAATTTTACGAGTCCGATCAATCCGGACGTAAGAAATCCCTTTTGCATCGGTTTCGAATTCGAGCCAAGCACCACGGTTTGGAATCACTGTTGCGCCCCATTGTGTCCGGCCGTTTTTATCAACGCTACTATTAAAGTAAACGCCTGGTGAACGAACTAACTGGGAAACGATGACACGTTCCGCACCGTTGATGATAAAGGTCCCTTGATCGGTCATCAATGGGAAGTCTCCAAAGAAGACATCCTGCGATTTAATTTCACCCGTTTCATGGTTCGTCAAACGCAATGTGACATGCAATGGTGCCGAGTAATTGGCATCGTGCTGACGGGCCTCTTCGACCGTGTATTTTGGTTCTAACAGTTGATAATCAACATATTCCAATGACAAGTTGCCGGCAAAATCGTCGATTGGCATGATGCCATCGAACATTTCCCGTAACCCTTCATCGAGGAACCATTGATAGGAGTTCGTCTGAATTTCAATTAAGTTTGGTAAGTCGAGTACTTCCTTAATACGGGAATAACTGCGACGTGTACGGTGTTTGCCGTAATTGACCAAATGTCCTGCCAAATTGTTCACCCCTCATTTAAATTCTGCGTTAAATATTACAGTTATGTTACAAAACAATTTAGGAGCCGTTTTTAAGCAAAAAAAAACCAAAAATAGTCCTTTCGAAAAAGAAATTTGCTATTTTTGTTTTTTATTCCTATCGAATCGGACAATATTTCGACCCGATAGCTGCCGTCCCATAATTTTTTGCAATTACAATTAGTATACCAGTGGATGCTTACTTGTCAACCCTTTTTTCTGAAAAGAAATCAGCCCAACTTATCAGGTATTTTCAGATTCTGCGGTTTAAATTGATTTCTGTTATCTTCCTTATAATAAAATAACGGTCCGCATCGTCACTAGACAACGCGGACCGTTATTTTTGGTTAAGCTTTCACTTTTTGTTTGGCTGGTTTGCTTTGAATGGTAATTTGTCCCTTCTTGGCGCCAATCGTGACTTGATCGCCGGATTGAATATGCCCCAACAAGAGTTCTTCGCTCAGACGATCTTCGACCTCGCGCTGCAGTGCACGGCGGATTGGCCGGGCTCCGTATTCAGGATCAAAACCATCTTTAGCGACAACATCGATCGCAGCTGGTGTCATCTTAATGTGAATATCACGTTCATCCAAACGTTTCAGCACATTCTTCGACATAATCTTGACGATTTGATGCAGTTCTTTCTTATCTAATGGATGGAACACGATAGTTTCATCGATACGGTTGAGGAATTCTGGACGGAAAGCCTTCTTGAGTTCTTCTAGCATCCGGCTCTTCATGGCCTTGTAATCCGTCTGTGCGTCCTGAGCTCCAAACCCGACGGACTTATCATCCCGGATTGCGGTGGCCCCAATGTTCGAGGTCATGATCAGAATCGTGTTGCGGAAGTCGACTTTGCGCCCCCGTGAATCGGTTAAGAAACCATCATCGAGTACTTGCAACAATAAGTTGAAGACATCCGGATGTGCTTTTTCAACTTCATCAAACAGCACCACTGAATAAGGTTTGTTACGTACCTTTTCAGTCAGCTGACCGCCTTCATCGTAACCGACATAGCCGGGCGGCGACCCGATCAAACGACTGGTACTGTATTTCTCCATGTACTCCGACATATCGATCCGAATTAAATTATCTTCCGAACCAAACATATCTTCCGCCAGAGCTTTGGCTAACTCAGTCTTGCCGACCCCAGTCGGACCAAGAAACATGAAGGACCCAATGGGACGACGAGGGTCTTTCAAGCCGCTGTAGGCTCGCCGAATCGCACGCGATACCGCCGAAACAGCTTCATCTTGTCCGATCACTCGCTTATGCAGTTCTTTTTCAAGGTTGACCAAACGTTCGCTCTGCTTCTTCTGCAGCTGCGTCAGCGGAACACCGGTCCATTGCGACACAACGGCAGCGACATCATTGGCAGTCACCTTGACATCGGTCCGCACGCCATGCCTAGAATGCTTGGCTTTTTCAGCAGCCAGCTTTTCCTTCAAAGATTGTTCCTGTTCCCGCAATTGAGCGGCCTTTTCAAAGTCCTGATCCGTAATGGCATTTTCTTTTTCGGTGATTACTTTTTCAAGCTCGGTCTGTTCATGGTCGGCTGGAGTCTGCTGATCAGATTCATCCAAACGGACCTTCGCAGCCGATTCATCGACTAAGTCAATCGCCTTGTCCGGTAAATAACGAGTCGTAATGTAACGAGTCGACAAAGTAACCGCTGCATGGAGAGCTTCATCTGTGATTGTGACGCCATGATGTTCCTCATAACGAGGACGCAGCCCCCGTAAAATGGCTTCTGTATCTTCTTTAGAAGGCTCATCAATGGTAATCGTCGCAAACCGACGTTCCAGAGCAGCATCTTTTTCGATGTACTTCTGATATTCATCTAAAGTCGTCGCTCCCATCATCTGGAGTTCGCCACGTGCCAAAGCTGGTTTCAGAATGTTCGAGGCATCAATGGCCCCTTCTGCCCCGCCGGCACCAATCAAGGTATGCAACTCATCGATGAATAAAATGACCTGCCCATCTGTGTAGATTTCTTCAATCACTTTTTTCAAACGATCTTCAAATTCGCCACGATACTTGGTTCCGGCAACTAATGACCCCATATCGAGCATCATTAAGCGTTTCTTCTTTAAATTGTCCGGGACATCACCAGCGACAATGCGTTCGGCTAAGCCTTCCGCAATCGCCGTTTTACCCACCCCAGGTTCGCCGATTAAAACAGGATTGTTTTTTGTCCGGCGTTCCAAGATTTGAATAGCACGACGGATTTCTTGATCACGGCCGACAACTGGATCAAGTTTCTGATCACGTGCTGACTGGGTCAAATCTCGTGCCAATGAATCCAAAGTCGGTGTGTCACTGGTCGAAGGCTGCTTCCGTGGCCGCTGAGGCGGTACATTGCCCCGACGCGGTTTTGCAGTATTTTCAGTCACACCCATTTTCTTATATAAAATTTGTCGTGTTTTGCTGAGGCTCAAGCCCAGTTCCGTCAAGATACGTGCGGCCAGAATATCGTCTTCTCGCAATAAAGCCAGTAATAAATGTTCCGTCCCAATCTTGGTGGCACCTAAATGCTTTGCCTCTTCACCAGCCGCACTCAAAACTTGTTTGGCACGGGGTGAATAAGGTAAATAAGTTTGTGTATCCACATCGGCTGTTGCATCACCGTAACCCGTGAACTGTTCGATCTCTTCACGGACATCTTCCGGCTTGACCGATAACTGCCGTAATGTTTTGCCGGCGATGCCATCATTTTCCATGACCAGTGCTAGCAATAAATGCTCGGTGCCAATGGCATGATGGTGAAAAGCCCGTGCCTGCTGCTGGGCAAGCACTAAGACGTTTTTGGTACTTGGTGTAAATAAGCTATCCATAGACTCTCTCTCACTTTCTTATTTACTTTCGTAGCGTAAACTTTCTAAGATGGCAACCAGAAGTCGTGCCCGTAGCCCGTCTTCAATCTTTTTGCTGCCGACATTCAGGGTTTGATGACTGAGTGTGGCCAAGATAATATTACTAGTCTTGCGATCAATGATCTCTTCATCGTAAAGCCGCTGCACCACTGCGAGTGCATCTCGCTGAGAAATCGTTGCTGGCACATTTTCAACCATCTGATCCAACAATTCGTGATCGTCCATGAATTGCGCTTTTTGAATCCGGATATAACCGCCGCCGCCCCGCTTACTTTGTACGATATAACCTTGCTTTGGCGTAAATCGTGTTTTGATCACGTAATTGATCTGCGAGGGAACACAGTGAAAAAGTTCAGCTACTTCTGAGCGTCTGATTTCTACCTGTTCGCTATCTTCTAGTATCTTTTTTAAATATGCTTCAATAACATCTGAAATATTCTGATTTTGCATTTACTCAAATCCTATCCATAGCGGGATCAAACTTTTCCATAAATGTTTGACTAATATTGACTATTATACGAGATAATCTGCAAAATGCAAAATTCTTTCATCAATCTTTAAAAAGGCGGTTGTATTGTTATACCGCACTTGAAAAGATTTGTCCATGAGTTTACAAAAAGAGTGACGAAAAAATTCGTCACTCTTCATTGTAAGTCGGGAAAACAGGATTTGAACCTGCGACCCCTACGTCCCGAACGTAGTGCTCTACCAAGCTGAGCTACTTCCCGATAAATATTAAAAAAGCGGAAGACGAGATTCGAACTCGCGACCCCCACCATGGCAAGGTGATGTTCTACCACTGAACTACTTCCGCATATTATTAAAATGTCAACCCAATGCACCCAGTAGGAGTCGAAC
>NZ_JQAZ01000005.1 GCF_001437205.1 Lactobacillus selangorensis
GATTTAAAAATTGTCAACCACTATTTTGAAATGAATAAATATTCACTTTCTAGCAGGTCGGTTTTAACCGGCGACAACTTTATTAGTTTACTTGCTCATCACATATTTGTCAACTGCTTTTTCAAAAGTTTGTTGATGCCCTGTGCGACAACATTTAATATCATAGCAAGGAACTAAATATTCGTCAAGAACAATTTTAAAATTTTGAGCAAAAAAAGAATGCCTTTGAGAAATGCATAAATACCAACATTTCTCAAAAACATTCATTTTAGTGATTACTTTTCGCCAGTAATCTTGGTAACGCCACCCATGTATGGAACTAATACTTCTGGAATTGTGACAGAACCATCGGCATTTTGATAGTTTTCCAAAATAGCGGCCACGGTCCGACCGACTGCTAAGCCAGAACCATTTAAGGTGTGGACATAATGAAGTTTGCCATCTGCATCACGGTAACGAATCTTCGCACGACGCGCCTGGAAATCAGTGCAGTTTGAACAGCTGGAGATTTCACGATAGGTCTTCTGCTCTGGCATCCAGACTTCAAGGTCATAGGTCTTCGCAGAAGTAAAACTAGCATCGCCACTGGATAAGGTAATGACATGATATGGCAGCTTGAGCTTTTGCAGGATTTCTTCGGCATCGGCCGTCAGTTTTTCTAATTCATCCCATGACGTTTCCGGCTTGACGTACTTCACCATTTCGACTTTATTGAATTGATGCATCCGAATCAAGCCACGTGTATCACGGCCGGCGCTTCCCGCTTCAGAACGGAAACAAGGTGTCAAGGCTGTAAAGTAAACTGGCAATTGTGATTCATCTAAGATGTCATCCCGATAATAGTTGGTTAACGGCACTTCTGCCGTCGGAATCAAAGTCAATGGATTCTCTTCATCCAGAACAGTGTACGTATCATCGGTAAACTTAGGAAATTGGCCGGTCCCAAACATTGAATCATTATTGACTAAATATGGCGGCAGAATTTCTTCGTAGCCTTCCTTTTGATGTTCGTCAAGCATGAAGTTATAGATGGCCCGTTCCAGACGTGCGCCTAACCCCTTGTAATAGACAAACCGGCTGCCGGAAACTTTGGCGGCACGCTTGAAATCGAGAATCCCCAGCTTTTCGCCAATGTCCCAATGTGCTTGAGGTTCGAAATCATCGAACTTACGAGGCGTCATGACTTTGCGTTCCTCACGGCTCGTTGTGTCATCTTTGCCGACTGGCACTGAATCATCTGGATAATTAGGAAGCCGGACTAAAATATACCGGACATTCTCATTCAAAACTTCCAACTGAGCATCGAGATCTTTAATCTGGCTCCCAACGTTCTTCATTTCAGCGATTTGTTCATCGGCGTTGCCCTTGTTGCGTTTAACTTGAGCAATTTCTTTAGACACTTCGTTGCGCTGCTTCTTCAAGGTTTCGGTTTCGATAATCAGCTTGCGGCGTCGTGCGTCTAATTCCAATAAATCGTCGATCTCTTTCGGATCAATCTGTCGTTCTGCTAACTTCTGCTTCGCCCAATCTGGTTTTTGACGAATCAACTTTAAATCTAACATGGCTTTCCACTCCTTTGTGCATTAAAAAAAGCCCTTCTGTCCCCTATAAATTGGGACGAAAAAGGCTTTGGTTTCGCGGTACCACCCAAGTTCGGCTTCGAAAAGCCGCGCTTCATTTCTTATAACGGTAAGTTGCCGTGCAGCATTGGACTGCCCACTCTCACGCTGGAATGAAGGTCACGGACTCGCAGCAAGCATCCGTTCTCTGGAAGACCTCTTAATAGGCGTTTAATGACGTGTTTTCTTATTGCCTTTAAGGTACTTCATTTCGGGTCAATTTGCAAGGTCTGTTTTAAGGAGTTTGATCTGCCGTTTTGGCAAACGCACAATCACGCCCATTTGCTCCAGCTCTTTGAGACGGCGGCTGACTGTTTCCGGCGTCGTACCTAAATAAGTTGCTAAGTCTTTCTGAGTCAGCGGCAGATGAAACGGATTAGCTGCCTGCTGTTTGGCGGCGTCTTTTAAATAGAGGAAGAGCCGATTCGCCACGTCTTCGGTCGTCGTGCGCGTCGTTTGTGTTTCCAGCTGTGTAATTCGTTTGGCGAGCTCTGCCATAATATTCAGTGCCAATTGCGGGGTTCTTAATAGAAGTTCCTGAAAATCGGCTTGGTAGATTCGGCAGACGGACGTGTCGGCGGCTGCTTCAGCATAAGTCGTATGCCGGTCATGGGTAAACAAAGCATATTCGCCGTCAAAATCGCCGGGTGCCAAAATCCGTAGCAGCTGTTCCTTGCCGTTTTCAGCCAGCTGGTAAATTTTAAGTCGGCCCTGACTGACGATCAACAGACTGTCAGCAGCTGCGCCAGCTTCATAGACCAATGTGCCCTTGGGAAAATCACGGTCTTTGACCAAAGCGGCAATCTGCTGCTGATCGTCGACCTCTAAAGACCGAAAAACCGGTACTTTGCGGACACAATCTAATGCATTCAACGTGTGCATCATACTCACCCTTTCCTGAGAAAGTTCTCATTCCAACCTATATTCTCCCGAAAACTTATGTTATTCTTGCACTATCAATTTTAATAGTTTGGAGCGGCTCAAAATTGGTTTTTGAAGAAGTTTTTCTTGATAAAAA
Source organism: Lactobacillus selangorensis (assembly GCF_001437205.1). GTDB lineage: Bacteria > Bacillota > Bacilli > Lactobacillales > Lactobacillaceae > Paralactobacillus > Paralactobacillus selangorensis. Next base: position 2,638 of record NZ_JQAZ01000005.1, read on the forward strand.
TGCCCTACAAAAATATCAAATGTTTCAGTCCCTGGTTGTGACCGAACGGCAGCAGCTGACCATCAACGACTTGGCGACCGATCTCAATTTAAATTATCAACAAGCCTATGCCACCTATAAAGAATTGGTTAATGACATGGAGCAGATTACCGCGACGACGATCAAAACCGGCAAGTGGATCGAACCGGCCCAATTTCCGATTACCGTCGATGAATACCGGTTATTTCTGCTTCGCAATGCGATTGCGTTTCAGTTTATCGATTATATTGTCCAAGCCGATCAGCCATCGCTTGCCAAGTTCTGCAGCGAACATTTTACCAGTCAGTCGACACTGACCCGTAAAATGGTGCCCGTTAAGAAATTGCTACAGCACTACCGGCTCAATTTCTCCTATACAACCCTTGAATTTGAAGGCGATGAAAAAGGGATTCGTTTGTTTTTGAATCTTTTTTATTGGATCAGCTTCCATGGAATCGAATGGCCGTTTAAACATGTCCGGCTCGACAGCATTCAGGAAACCTTTGCCCACTCAGCACTGCCGGACCTGCATCCTGATCCGATTGTTCAAATTCAGGATCTGAATCTGATCGCCATCTGCCGACTGCGAATCCTGCAGAATCACATCATCTCAGATATGTCCCGCTACACTGATATTGTCGGCCCTGACCATCGGATTGACCTGTATCATTCCCGTATTTATGATGCCTTGCCGCATCAGCAGCGTGTCGCTGAAAGCCAGTTTTTCAGTTTCGTCGTCAACCGGTCCTTGCGCTACCACGAAAACTGGGGTTCTTTGCAGCAAGAGTTTCTGCAGCAGGATCAGTTCCATGAAGCCTGGATCTGGCAATTTGTTCAGCAGCTGATCGATAATCTGAGTTCTTACTGCAAACCGCGGCAGGCCAACAGTCTGCGGCACGATCGGCAGTTATTCGGCAATCTGCTGCGGGTCGTCATCAGTTTTACGGTCATGGAAGGTGACTACGCCAAAATGATCGATTTCTACTATCCTAGTCGGCTTGCTTATGAACAATCCAATTTGTTTGCGCTGGTCAAAAAGGTTCTGGCTCAATTACAAACACAAGCTGAATTTGCCTCAACGCGCCACTTTGGGGACACCTTTCTCCATGAAGTCTACTACTTGATTCTGCCCTATCTGAAGAGCTTCCGAATCAATCAAGTCGTCTATGTCAAAACAATTTTGGAATCAGCCGACCTAGTCACTCGTGAATTGTATACCTTCTTGGAAGATATGAATACGGTCGAACTACTCGGCAGCGACGACCCCCTTGAATCAGCCGATTTGGTGATTACCTCTCTGAGCACGACCGATCCGTACTTGAAAAAACTGGATTTGGAGGGCATCAAAGTCGTCAATTGGAATATCGACGCACTCGACTCCGATTATATGAATCTGTATATGGTAATCAAAGAAATTTATCTGGATAAGATCTTATAAGACAATGGTGTCTACCAGAAGTTATTGGAGGAGATGTGTCGGCCCTTTATGCTCGTCAAAATAAAAAGTTCCCTCACTGCAAAAAAAATGCATGGAGGGAACTTTTTTTGTAAAAAAAGCGCTTGATAAATTCTGATTTTATTCCGCCGCCCGATCTAAGGTATCATTTCGCGGGCGGAGCAGCCGCTCCCGAATCCGCTGGTACAACTCCTGCAACCCGTCATAATTCTGAACGAGTTCGAATCCGACAAACGACATCATTTCAAAATGCGTCATCGGCGTTTCGATCGACAGTTTCTGCTGATCGAGAAATTGGCCGAACAAAACCATAAAGTCGTCCAGCGTCAGATCCAGCTGCTCCAACAGTTCCTGAACTTTCTGCAGTTCATAGGTCGATAAATAATGGGCCAGACTCGGTTGTTCTTTCTGGAACGTCAGGGCTTCCATTTCGGTGACCATGATCTGCAGCAGAACCCGCAGACTTTTCTTCGGCAAATGCAAGGATTGATATAATCTTAACCGGTGTTTTTTTAGTAATAATAATTGTTCATATTGATGCTGGGCAAGTGCCCGTTCTTCGGCATTTTTCAAGAGCCATTGCACTAGCTGCCAGTCGCACAGCTGAGCATGCTGTTCACGGACACGCCGCAGTGTTTTCAGATCGACCACGCCCGGAACATAGCGGCGATAGGCCCCTGTTAAATAGGCAGCGTCACGTGCCACCCGTGCCCCAGCTTGTGTCCATTCGTAAAATGAAGCGTCCTGAACGGTCCGCACTTCCAGCAGCTGCTGCCGCTGCAGATGGACTAGATACCACTGAACATGGATTCGATAACGCTCACGCCAAAATGAAGCTGTAAAAAATGGATCGTCTGTGCGATGGTTGCCGGCCAGCAACAGGACAAAGCGGCTTTTTTGAGAAAGGTACATCTTCCCCCACCCTTTCTACCAAACAAAAATTCACCTCTTACGGTATCTGAAAGCGCTTTATTTGTCAACCTTACGTCTCACAAAAATCAGTTCAAATCATCCTTGAGATTGTGGACCAATTTTTGAATCAATAACTCCCGATGCTCGTCGGAATCATTCCAATCCACCGTCGGAATATCTTCCTGCCCTAAGGTCTGGGCGATCAGTTCAAAGACCGTCTGCGTTTTCAGATAATCGGCCCAGCGTTCATCGGCCGCATGAAAAACCTGATTGATTACTTGTGCACCTTGATGCGCAACGGGACGGAAATCCTGAAAGACAGTATCGATCAAACCGCTGTCCGGATAGGAATTGATCTGGCCTTCCGTCGCCGTCACAATATCATAGATCGTAATCGATTCTGGGCCTCGTGCCAGTGAAAAGCCGCCGTTATTGCCAGAAATCGATTTAACTAGACCAGCGACAACCAATTTGCGAATAATTTTTCGCAAATACGTCTGCGAGCCACCAAGCCGATGGTGAATTACCTGTGATGAGATCGGCCGCTGCGGATCCTGAGTGGCTAATAACGTAATAATACAAACCGCTTGTTCAAATCCTTTTGTCAGTTGCATGTTTCTACCTCGTTTTTCCAATCATGATGGGCCATTGTTTAAAGCTATTATCGGCCCTACAACCACAATATTCAAAAAAAGACACCCTTTCGGATGCCCGTACGCAGGATTGCTTTTTATGCTTGCCGTTTCTTTTCAAAGGTCGCTGCTTCCGTATTTTCATGTTTTTCAACAGTGACTGTAAAGGCAAATTTCTCGAAAATGTGCCGTGCTTTGGCCAAGTTATCGGCATCGAACGAACTGATATAGCCGTTGATGACTTCTGATTGGCCTTTGCGTGCGAGATTCAATAACGCCTGCAGTGCCAATTGTGCCAAGCCCAAATTCTGAAAATCATAAAAGGCTAACCGACTTTCTGCACCTAAAGTTTCCAAAACCGTAATATGCAGCGTATGATCCCAATGATTGAGTTCAAACAATAATTGACACTGAAAATCCGATTTGGAATGTCCATATTTATCGATATTTTCATAGGGGGTATACACAAAGATCGAATTCGTCTTCTGCTGACGATCGTCATTCTGATAATCCGTGTAGACCACATATTGTGTCATTTTGCCTGATCCATCATATGGCTGATTCATACTTGCCAAAATTGTTAGATTGTCATTTTTCTCTAAGGCCGCCAGTTTTTTTGCAAACGCTTGGTCCTGCTCAGCTTGTGTTGCCATTTATCCAACCCCCACTTAAGGATAATCCTAGTCTACCATCGCAAAAGGCACGGCCTTTTGTCACCCCTAAGAGTAGCATGAAAAGCTTGTGAAAACTAGTTTATTTTTAATTGATAATACGTAATTGGGGCTGAAATTTGACTAAATGGTGTCTCTGAAACCGTATACTGTTCCTGAAACGAAAAGTGCCGCATGATTTTAACCGAAGCCGGGTTATTTCCTGCCACACCAGCCCACAGTGCCTGCAGATAAAATTGTGAAAGCGCCTTTTCAATGGCCTGTGCAACCGCTGCCGTAGCATAGCCCTTTCCCCATTGTGAATGAATGATCAAATAATCTAAATTGCGGCTTGTTTCATCCGGCAATCCATCCGGACCGAGCCACGGCGAAAATTGCAGGAACCCGACAAAAATGTTTGCGCGTGTAATTGCCCACGTTTCAGGACGGGCCTGCAAGTGGGCGAATTCAGCCTGCAGAATCGCTGTATCTGTGCAGGGAGCCAGTCCTGTTGTGCGGCGATAAACGGGGTCCCGTCGCATTTCAGAAAAAGCTGCCCAATCAGAAGTCTGTAACGGTCGTAAACGGATTTTTTCAACCATCGGCACGTCCTCTTTTCCTAACATTCGAATTTTATTCGAGATAAGTTTACAATAAAGACAGTTTAAAAACGAATCTTTTTTAAGGAGTGGTTTGAATGCAAATCGTTACAGAAGCACTACCGCTGCAAACTGAAACGGCTGACAATACCCCTGCTTTTCTGAAGGGGTATCTGCATGAGCCCGATCCGGAGATTGAACGCGACCAATATCCAGCAATCGTGATCTGCCCAGGCGGCTCGTTTACCCATATTCCCGAACACCAAGCCGAAACATTGGCGATGGCGTTTTATAATCAAGGATTCCAAGCTTTCTACTTACGTTACCACTTCATTGATGAACAGACACCGCTATTTCCAGTGCCGTTCATCGATTTAGCTGATGCAATGAAGGCCGTCCGCCGCAATTCGGATGACTGGCATGTCGATGCAGAACATGTTGCTGTTTCCGGTTTTTCCGTCGGCGGTCAGATCGCCGCTGTTTATAACGGCAGCTGGATGCGGGAATGGTTACTGAAAGCTACTCAGGCAACGAAAGAAGAGTTGCAGCCGAATGCCGTCGTTTTAGGCTATCCTGTTATTCGGCTCGACGCTGGTTTCCCAAAGGATGACACATTAACGAAGGCTTTAACGCCTGACGTCGAAGAATTTGCCGCTGACATGCTCGTCAATGCGGACAGTCAGCCGACCTTCGTTTGGGGCACAGCCGACGATACGGTCGTGCCAGCCAAAAACGGACTCGTTTATGTCGAAGCACTGCAAGAAGCCGGCATTCCGTTAGAATACCATCTCTTTGCCCATGGGCCGCACGGCATGGCTTTGGCAACCCGCCAGACAGCTTCCAAACCGAGTGAAAAGTCAGCGCACGTTGCCCATTGGTTCCCATTGTGCATCGAATGGCTGAATCAGCAATTTGATTTGAACTAAACTTTAAAAGGACTTGGAAATTTCCAAGTCCTTTTTACAATGCCTAAAATAATTGCGAAAGCCATTGGCTGCCATACACTAAGGCCAGACTGTACGTCAGAATCGTCGCTGGTTTGGCCAGCAAAATAATCCAAGTAAATTTTTTGAAGCTCATTTTAGTAAGACCGGCGATCAGACAGAGAATATCATCCGGTGCAACCGGCGCCAAAATCGCTAAGCCGAAAAACCAATCGAATTTCTGCTGGTGGTCGAGCCAATGGGTATATTTCTGATACGTCTTGGGACTGACGACGTGGAGGATAAATGCTTGTCCATACCGACGGGCTAATAAAAAGTTGATCAGCGAACCGACCACAATGCCGACATAATTATAGACGAAACCCCAGACGGGTCCGAAAATCAAAACGCCAGCAGCGGTGCTGATTCCGCCTGGAATAATCGGAATGACGACTTGAATAATCTGAATCAGGACAAAAAAGACAGCCCCCATCCAGCCTGACGCCCCCAAGTAGCTTTGCAGTGCCTGCGGATTTTGAAAGACTCCTTGCTGAAGCCAATAGATTGAAACGGCCACACTCGCAATCAATGTTACGATTGAAACTAAATTGATCAGCCGCCGTGAAGTTGCTGCCTGCATTGTCCCATCCCCTTTTCCCTCAAATGTATTTCCAGTATAGCGATATTCTAACGAAAAAGCGGTTTTGATGCCTCCGTCGCAAGACTGAAATCAAGTCGTGCGCACTCTCGAGTCTCATTTCCCCACCCTTAATGTGAAGCATGGTACGGTAAATAAGTAAGGAGTGAGGAACGATGGCTCAAAATGATTCAAATACAGCCCCAAAAGTAAATGTAAATAGTTTTTGGTTCAAGGCGGCGGTCCTTTCGATCTCGCTGCTGTCACAAGCGGCACCGGCCGTAGCCGGCACCATTCCGTTGATGCGCAAAACCTTTGCGGCCCAGCCGTTGTCGGCGGTCGAAACCTTGTCGACGGCGCCGAACTTGGGCATTATGATTTTTGTCATCTTAAGTGGCGTGGTTGCCCGTCAAATTGGGAATAAAGCAACGGTCCTGCTAGGCGCACTAATCGCCTTGATTTCAGGAATTACCCCCGTTTTCACGAGCAATTTTACGATTGTATTGCTCTCACGGTTCGTGCTCGGTGCTGGGATCGGCCTGTTCAATCCGTTGGCGTACAGCTATATTACCTATTTCTATCAAGGCAATGAACAAGCAACGATGCTAGGTTATCAAACCGCCGTTGCTAATTTCGGTTCGGCGGCTCTGACCTTTATCGCCGGCATGCTGATTTCCGATGGCTGGCATGCTGCCTATTGGGTCTACTTATCTGCTTTGATTATTTTACTGCTTGTGGCCTTCTTTATCCCGAATGTCAAAGCCAACAAGCAAAGTGCGACAAAACTGACCACCAACAAATCCGTCGTTGGTTACGCACTTTACATCCTGCTGATTTACGCTTCTTTCTACTGTGTCATCGTCAAATTAGCCTCTCTTTTGACCGAAAAAAGTTATGGGAACGGCAGTACTGCCAGCACGTTAATCAGTATCATGACCATCGTCGGCGTCATCGCCAGCATTTTCTACGGCCGTTTTTACAAGGCCCTCAAGAAATTTGTTCTGCCAATTGCGGTTCTGGGTTTAGACATTTTGATTGGTTTGATTGCCCTTTCCAATAATGTTTGGTTAACGGCCATTGAAGTCGGACTCGTCGGGGTCTGCTTCGTCATGGTCAATCCATATCTCTTCGGCCAAGCCAGCAATCATGGACCACAAGGTGCCGATACGGCGACCAGCTCACTGCTGCTGATGGGCATCAACTTAGGCTGCTTCGTGGCGCCGATGTTCATCGACTTCATTGCGAGTTTCTTCCACAATGAAACGGCCAGTTTTGCGCTGATTATTTCTAGTGTCCTGCTGATCGTGATCGGCGCCATCAATTTCGTGCTCGACCTCAAGCCGGCTAAGAAAGCCTGAAAATGACGGTTGACATTTCGTTCAGATTTTCCTACAATAATTGCAAGTTAAAAATGTCCTTTTAAAGGTAGTCCAGTGAGGCTAACAAGGGAGCGGCTGAAACATGCAAAGACCCGCTCTAGGTTTAGAGTGGGTCTTTTTGTGTCATCAGACTGCTTCCGCAACAAAGTGGAGGTTGGAAAATTTATGGCAAAACAAGCAATTCATGCAACAACGACGGCAGAACGGTCGATGTCGTCCTGGGATCTCTTCGCCACGTGGATCGGCGCCAACGCCAATAACGGCACGTGGTATATCGGCGGCGTCATCGCCGCCGCCGGTTTAGTCACAGCATCCAAATTGCTAATTTTAGTCGGCATCGGTTCATACGTTTTACTGGCACTAGCGTCCTACATGGGTTACAAAACGGGGGTTTCGGCGATGGGACTGACACGAGCCTCATTCGGCGTCAAAGGATCAATCCTGCCGTCACTGATTAACGTCATCCAGTTTATCGGCTGGGCGGCGACCAATACGTATATTGCCGCCACGTCAATCAGCTTCATCCTGAAAGAAGTGCTCGGTTGGGCCAATAATCCCACCACCAATCACCTCAGTTTGATTTTCGGAATTCTGATCATGTCGGTCCTGCATTTAATCAGCATTTCGCTAGGTGAATGCTCGGTGCGCTGGATCGAACGAGTCGGGATCATTTTGGTCATCATTTTTGTAACATGGGAATCGATTGTCGTTTTCACAATGGTTCCCTTTAAAGAATTGCTTGCTTGGCATCCGGCAGCTAAATCCATCTTGCCCAACGGAAAAGTGATCGATATCTTAGCGGCATTCAATTTGGCCTGGGTCACGGCTGCGGCCGACTTCAGCCGCTTTACATCCAGCAAGAAAGCCGCCACCACCTATTCGTTCTTAGGCGCCAACATCGGCTTAATCTGGTTTGCCTTTATCGGTTTGACCGCTACGATTGCAACGGCAGTTACGCTGAATCATTTTGACCCCAACAATGCCGACCCTAGTACCATTGCTGCTAAACTCGGCCTAGGCGTTTTAGCGCTGCTCGTCATCGTCCTGACTAGCACAACTGCCAACGCTGTCAATTTGATGGCGGCCGGCTCCGCCCTGACCAATATTTTCCACAAGTTAAAGCTGACACCAGCCTTGTGGATTGTGACTTTGATTGCAACGGCGATTACCTTTATCCCCGTTTATGTGGCCAGTTTTCTGACGACCTTCGAAGCCTTTCTTGATGGAATCGGGATGCTGCTCGGACCGGAAATTGCAATTTTCCTAATCGACTATTTTGTCCTCAAGCACCGGCATTACCAAGTCGACCAGTTAACCGCCGCCAATGGTGCCTATTGGTATCGTCATGGTTACAATTGGGCCGCTATCATTTCGTGGGGAATCGGCGTGGCCAGCTATCTATTTTTGAATCAATTCAGCCTGATCACCCAAACGACAGGCGCCACTTTCATCGCCATGTTCATCACAGCTGGTGTCTATACGCTCGCCATGCAGTTCCAGCCTGCCGTCACATTTGCAAAGGAGAAATAACATGTTAATCAAACAAGTCCATATTGAAAATGAAACCGAACCCCAAGACGTCCGTATTGAAGACGGCCAGTTTGCCGCCATTGCTTCACATCTGGAACCACATGCGAATGAACAAGTCTTTGATGCGACGGACCAATTGATGCTGCCACCGTATGTCGATCCGCACGTTCATTTGGATTCCACCATGACGGCCGGCCAGCCTGAATGGAACGAATCTGGTACTTTGTTTGACGGCATCTGCATCTGGTCGGAACGTAAAAAATCTTTGACCCATGATGATGTGAAGCAGCGCGCCATTCAGGCACTGAAAATTCAAGCCAGCCATGGCATCCAATTTGTCCGCTCCCATGTCGATGTGACTGACCCCGATTTAGTTGCTTTGAAAGCCTTGATTGAAGTGCGCGCAGAGGTCAAAGACTGGATGGAACTGCAGCTGGTCGCTTTTCCGCAGGAAGGAATTCTCTCCTTCCCGCATGGCAAAGAACTGATGGAAGAAGCCGCTAAAACCGGTGTCGATGTTATTGGTGCGATTCCCCATTACGAATTCAACCGGGAATATTCCGTCGAGTCGCTTCATTTTGCCTTCGATTTGGCTCAGAAATACGATTTGCTGTTCGATGCCCATACCGATGAAATCGACGACCCCAATTCACGCAGCCTCGAAACAGTCGCTACTTTAGCACTGGAAACCGGTATGAAGGATAAGGTAACCGCCTCACACACAACAGCAATGGGCTCTTACAACGATGCCTATACGTATAAATTGATGCGGCTGCTCAAAATGTCGGGCATGAACTTCATTTCCAATCCGCTTGTCAACATGTTTCTTGGCGGCCGGTTCGATACCTATCCAAAACGGCGGGGCCTGACACGTGTCAAAGAACTGACCGAAAACGGCATCAATGTAGCCTTTGGCGAGGATGATATCAAGGACCCTTGGTACCCAATGGGCGATGGCAACATGCTCGATGTGCTCCATGAAGGTTTGCATGCCACTCAAATGATGGGCTATTCGCAAATTATGAATTCTTATCAATTTGTAACGACGCATGGGGCCAAGGCAATGCACGTCATGGATCATTATGGCATTGCAGTCGGCAAACCAGCCAACTTTATGCTGCTGGACAGCACCAATTTCTACGACGCTCTGAATACACGTGCCGCCGTGACACTATCCGTACATCATGGCAATATCATCAGTGAAACCAAACCAGCTGAAAATAAATTATTTATCTGATCAATTTAAAAAAGCAAGCCCATGACAATAACTTGAGGCTTGCTTTTTTATTTACAGATTCAAATAAATCGATAGAAACATGCAGGTCGTCCCTAACATCACAAAGAGGTGCCAGATGAGGTGGCCGGCTAAACCGCCTTTGAAACGACGGGTGATGCTGTAAATAACGGCCCCAAGTGTAAAGACAATCCCGCCAGCGACTAACAGCCAGAAACCGCTGGTCGAAAGATTGGCATATAACGGTTTGACGGCCAGCATGCACAACCACCCCATCGCCACATAAATGGTCGTCTCGACGTTTTGAAAACGACCATCCGTTAAAATATGCAGCAAAATGCCGCCGATGGCTAATAACCAAATTCCAGCTAGCAGCCAGCGCCCCAGCGTATTAGCGATCACGATCAGGCAGTACGGCGTATATGTGCCGGCAATCAGCAGAAAGATGTTGCTGTGGTCGATGATTTGAAAAAAACGGTGGACTTTCGTAAAGACGAAACTGTGATACAACGTCGACGCTAGGTATAAACTGATCAGCGTCACACTATAGATGACCAGACTAGTCATCTCAATCTGATCGAGCTGCAGATAATCGGCTTTGCCAAATAAGAAGGCTAAAGCAATCAGACTGCCAATCAAACCGATGCCGTGCGTCACAGCATTTAAGATTTCTAAAACGATGGTTGTAGTGGTAATCGAGCGCTTCTGCATCTGATCCACATCCTTTCTTTGCACCTAGTATAAAGACATGTAAATGAATAGTCAACCACACATAGAATTTTATTCTACATGATGCCATCAGCCGCAAAATGTGGCATAATAGGAACAACTAATAATGAAACGAGGCACCACCATGACAAGTTTTCAAACTTGGCGCCGCACCTTTCAGCAGCAACGGATGCCCGCCTGGGATGAACTACCCGATTTAGAACTATATATGGACCAAGTAATCAGCAAGGTCAACCAGTATCTCGATCCAATCCTGCAAACACAGATCACCAAAACGATGATTAATAGTTATGTCAAAAAGGAATTGGTCGAACGGCCGGTCAAAAAGCGTTACACACGCAACCAATTAGCCGAACTACTGATGATCAGTTTTTACAAAACCGTCTTTTCGCTCGATGAAATTCAGAAAATGCTGACACGAATGACAGCACATCAGCCGCTCGAAGCCGCCTACTCTCATTGGATCGAACTGGTCAATGCCGAACTGAGCGCCTTGGACAAACCGACCGAACTGCCGTCCGAAACGCCCTCTTTGCAGATGTCGCAGCAGATTGCCATCCGAACAGTCCTCTACAAACTCGTCAGCACCGCATTGATTCAAGTCGACCCGCAATCTAACTAATTTGAACAGATTAGACTGAATATTGTATACTTTGTACATAGGAGGTCGGACAAAATGACAGCTGCAGAAAAATTAACAATCAAATTGAATCACATTGTTCTCGTCAAAGGCTTTGAGCAATTATCGATGACGCAATTAGCTAAATTGGCCGGTGTCAGTCGGGCGACGCTTTATGCTTATTTCAAAAATAAGGATGAGATTGTCCGTTCCGTCGTCGATCGGCATGACCAGTTTATTCAGCAGCATGCAATCCCCACCGAGATTAAGGCGGAAGATGTGCCGACCGTTTTGCTGAATGCCCTGCTGGTTATCGGTTCGACGACCGACCAGTTCGAACAGGAACTGCAGCACAGCATGCCGCAGCTCTATCGGACGTTCTATCAGACTTATCGCCATTATTTAGCTGATTTGGAAGCTTATTATGCGCAGGCTGAACAGCAAGGCATTATGCGCACCGACGCCCATCCCCACTATTTAGTCTTTCAGAATATTCTGAATGTGCGGGGGACCCTGAAACAGGTCGAACAGCATCATCTGACCCTTGAAAAAGGCGCCCATTTCTTACGGGACTATTTCCAAGTCCAGCTAACAGTACTTTTCAAGCTCGACCAGCCGCTGCTGCCCGCTGCACTCGTCCAGCGCATTTTGGCCGAATATGAAGCAACTTATTCGTTATTTTAAAAAGGATGTGACATTCGTCACATCCTTTTTTTAACCTTTTTGATGAATCGATTGCAAAATCAATTCATCAATTTCAACGTTGCCGGGCTGTTCGATGGCATAAGCAACAGCATTCGCAATATCTTTTGTGACCAGTCCAGCATTCAGTTCGGCATTATGCACTGATTTCTGGACTTCTGGGTTGGATGAACCGGTATATAGATTAGTGCTGACGTTGCCTGGTGAAATCATGGCTACCCGAATACATTTCGTCGGTCCTTCTTCAGCCCGCAGTCCATTCATGATGGCTCGCAAGGCATATTTAGTGCCAGCATAGACAGCATTGCCTGGCGACACCCGATGACCAGCAATTGAATCAGTGGCAATAATCTGACCGCCACCCTGTTGCTCCATGATTGGAATCACTTCACCAATCGCATACAGAACACCTTTGAGGTTGACATCAATCGTTTGATCCCATTCATGATACTTGTTTTCACGGAGATACGACAACGGCATCAACCCTGCATTGGCAAATAAGACATCAATCTTGTGAAATTTTTCTAAGGCGAACTGAACTAGGGCCGCCACCTGACCATGGTCGGTGACATCGGTGACGCAGTAAACGGCTGTCCCGCCGGCTTGGTTGATCGTATCGGCAACCTGTTTCAGCTTGGCTTCATTACGGGCCGCTAAAACAATTTTAGCGCCTTTTTGGGCCAGCACACGTGCGGTTTCAGCTCCAATTCCGCTGGATGCCCCTGTAATCACGATCACTTTATCTTTCGTTTCCGTCATTTCAAAGCCCCCCCTTTTAACTTGTCTTCAGTATAAATCGGGGCGGCTGAAAAAGTTTGAAATGACGAACAAACCGCCGTTTAAGCAGTCAAATTGCTGATTGTATTGGTCAGCCACTGGCAATAATCCTGTTCACGGCTGATTGCATGCTGCAGAATCAAAAAATGCCCATAGGCTTCAATGTGTGCGGCGTCCGGAAATTTCTGTGCCATTTGGTCCTGCAAATGATTGCGTTTCTGCTGGTGCAGCTGCAACTGTGTCGTCAGCATCGGCAATAAGCGTCCATCCTGCCGGTCGCGAATAAAATATAATTTTAAAATGAATTCATCTTTGTTGGCATTCAGTTTTGTCACCGGCTCATTGAGCCAATCGGCCAGCTCCTGTTGGCCGTCCGGAGTGATTGCATACCGTTTTCGTTCCAATTTTTCGCCGGTCACTTCTAATTGGTGAGTAATCAGCTGATCGTGTTCCATCCGTTTTAATAAGGGGTAAATCTGGCTGTGCTGTGCCAACCAGAACTCCCCAATATCCGAATCGAAAGCCTTAGTCAGCTCATAACCGGTCACCGGCCGTTCGTTAATCAGCCCTAGAATGATGTATTTTAAAGTATTTCGTTGTGCCATGATATTTCTCCTTGACGAATAATTGGCTTCAGTATATCATAATCAAGTCGACACAATCATGTAATTATTTACATGTTTTTAATTACTTAATTTTAGGAGGAACATTCACATGACAAATAAGAATCACATGGATAAACATTTCACTACTTTAGATGATTTTTTAGGCACCCACTTTATTTACACTTATGACAACGGCTGGGAATACGAATGGTATGCTAAAAACGATCACACCGTTGATTATCGGATTCACGGCGGCATGGTCGGCGGACGCTGGGTCACTGATCAGCCAGCCGATATCGTCATGCTGACAGCCGGTATTTACAAAATCTCATGGACAGAACCAACTGGTACCGATCTGGCCCTTGATTTTCTGCCGAATGAATTGAAACTGCACGGCACGATTTTCTTCCCGAAATGGGTCGAAGAGCATCCTGAAATCACGGTCACTTATCAGAACGAACACATTGATTTAATGCATGAATCCCGTGAAAAATACGCCACCTATCCTAAATTAGTCGTGCCTGAATTTGCCCAAATCACCTACATGGGCGATGCCGGTCAAAATAACAACGCCGTCATCAGCGAAGCACCCTATGCCGGAATGCCGAATGACATTCGCAATGGCAACTACTATGATGACCATTACCAGCGCTTGAATAAATAACATCAAAAAAGGGGGAGCGTGACAGAAGTCGCTTTTTGACTTCGTTGTCACGCCCCCGCGAGGACAGCTAGGCATTTACTAGCTTTGTAAAAGCTAGTAAATGCCAGATGGCTACCGCGTTTAGCAAATTTATACTGTTAAAACAAAAATGACTCTTTAAATGCAATTTTTGCATTTAAAGAGTCATTTTTCGTGAAAGAGACACCTATGTCTCAGCTTTTTTTGTTATGCTTTCAACGCTGCTTCAACATCCGGTAGAATCGTTTCCGGCTTTGTTTTCGGTGAATAACGATGCAGCACATTGCCGTTGCGATCAATCAAAAATTTGGTAAAGTTCCATTTGATGCGGCCCGAATCAGTGGCTTGTTTGAGATAAGCAAACAACGGATCTTCGTCATCGCCGTTGACGCGCACTAGTTTCGTCATTGGAAATGTCACGCCGTAATGGACCTGACAGTAATCACTTGTTTCCGCATCCGTCTTCATTTCCTGATGAAACTGATTGGATGGCAGTCCTAATATAGCGAGCCCCTGATCATGATACTGCTGATACATGGCTTCGAACCCTTTCAATTGCGGGGCAAAGCCGCATTTGCTCGCCGTGTTCATGACCAGTAGCACTTGGCCGCGATATTGGCCGAAGTCAATTGGAGCGCCATTCATTTCTGTTTCTTTGAAATCGTAAATACTTGTCATCTCAGCCACCTCCAGTAGATTTAGGATCAGTATACCAACTTTGCCGCTTTGAAAACCACTTTCTGATAAATTTTAAACAGATTGGGCTAATTTTTTCTTCAAAAATTGACTATTTTGACGGGCTGAATAGCCATTGACGGCATACGGCCCCTTTGAATCCCGATATTGAGCCAGTGTCGGCGCCTTAAATCCTTGTGTGCGAATCATTTGCGTCCGCCACACCGGATCACTAGCACGATATTGAACATCGAGCCGGCGGTGGGTGGCATCATTACGACATGCGTAATTAAAACTAGCCCCATTGACGACGCCATTCAAAGTACCGTCCAAGATGTTTGTAAAACGGCCGGTACTATCCAAAATAAATTCAGCATGGAATCCGACTGTGACTTTGAGATTGCCCGTTCCGCTCGGCAAAGCACCCTGACCATGATTGCTGCGCTTTTGATGATAACGGTCCGACTCGCTGAAAGAGTACAAAAAGTGCGGCAATGTCCGTAAATAATGCGCTAATTTTTCCTGATCTGTCGCACCAGCATAATGCGTCTGTACAAACTCGGCCTGCTGCAGTGAAATCACATACCGCAGCTGATGCACCTGTTTTCCCAATGAACCTTCCAAATACTGCGGGTGGGGAAAGGCTAACTGCACCGTTCGGCTCAAACTGCGCCAGAAAAATGCTTGCGGCGCCAAATCGGTTCCTAAACGAACTACTAACTGATTGACCTGACTGCGATTGTTGGCCAACTCATTCGGAAATTCGAGCTGCGCAAGCAAAAACCGTAATTTATGCTGGGCTCGTCGGGTGTTGCCCATGGGCCGCCAAAGCCACCAAATCAGGCGCCAAAAATGACGCCTGTGTTTCCAATTAACAAAAACGGTGCTTATTTTTTTGAATTGACGCATTGCTTACTCCCCCAAGCGTTTGCTAATTTAAACTTGCCAAACTTGACACGCATGTTAAAGTAAATTTATTAAACAAATTTGGTTACTACGTATAAAAAAATTTATTCACCTCATTTGACAAGACTACAATTTAAAGAATTATCCTTTTACAATGACCTCAGTCAGAACTTCATGGCTGGGGCCTTTTTTTATGGAAAAGTGCCGCCCCTGAACCTGGCAGAAATGAAGGGCCCTTCATTTTAAAACAAACAGTTGAATGCAAATGACGGTCTGCACTGAACTATGCAACGATGAATGTCATCGTCAAGGCGGACCGCATTTCAGCAAATTGTGCCAGTTTGATAAACTGACACGGGGTTTTTAAAAAGGGGGATATCACAAAAATGGATAAAGACCTGCTTCAAGAGTCTTATGCGCAAATTTATGACTTGCTAGGTGAAGAAGCCATGCAAAAAGTCTTCGAACTTTATCGTGGCCGGCAGATTTCGTTTCCGATGCGGCTTTACGACCGTAATAAGGTCATGCACCGCATTTTAAAGGAATACAACGGACACAACATTTCGGAATTGACGCATAAATACAATTACTCGCAACGCTGGATCCGCCAAGTCATCAATAAAGAAAAGGGGAAATCAGATGCAAAATAAACAGGCTTCCAATCAAGATCCATTCGCACGCTACAACATCATGGGCATTTCCGGCTTCGCACTGGCTTTTATCGACCTTGCCTTCCCGTTGAGCGTCGTCACCGGATTCAGTATTTGGGTACTCGGTTTAATCTTGTCAATCATCGGTGTCTTTAGAAAACCACGTGGTTTTGCAATTGCCGGCATTATCCTGTCAATCATTACCATCATCGTCGCAATTATGCGCAGCTTCTTTTAACTTAGATAAGGAAGCTCCCCTGATTGCACGTTAGCAGTTTTTTGCAGTAAATCCGGCCATGAAGATGCATAAATTTATTGTTTCGGTCATTAAATCTTCATGGCCTTTTTTGTCGCAACACATTTGGAGGCAGTTCAATGAAAAAAGCATCACAACTATTTACAACCGTTTTAAAAGATATTTTTGCATCCTTGCCACTTAGTTTCTGGATTCTGAATTATATTGTCGCCGGCGGACTTTCGTTACTCGTCCTCGTTATTTTCGTCGGCAACTTCAATAATGGTCACCCATTCGTGATGAACCTGCTGACCATTTTGCTTTTTTTGATAAGTGCCTTTTTTACCCCCGTTGTGTGGGGCGTGATTCGGATTCATCGTATTTTGAATCATAAATCAACCTTAAGTTTACGAAACGACCTGCATATTTACAATCGGCTTAAACAAGATGCCATTAACAAACGTGAGGTGGCCCGCTTTTACGATGTCATTCGAGCCGGCAACACATACCATGAAGTTGCCTATCAGGATAAAGTAGTCGGTCATGATGTGGCCGCCGAAACACGAGCCGGTATCAAAGGTTTCGGAATCTATCTTAAATATTTCCTCTTTCTTTGTCTTTATTCTGGAATTTGGGTGTTTGGCTACATCGTCGGACCAGTTACGATGCTGCTGTTAATGAGTAAATATCAAAATGCTAGTCGCGATTAACGCATTGGGAGGCGTTCACATGAAAAAAGGACTTTTAATTGGCGGCGCATTATTCAGCATCGGCCTAGCTGGTGTCACTTTTCAGCAGCCGCATCATCCGCAGGTCGTCCAAGCGGCCGCCAAGCAGACATCTTACCTGCCCTACCGGATTTATCAATACAGCAAACCAAAGGGACTCGCCAAAGTCGTCGGTGCCTACACAATTCGCACCAAAACAGAACAATTATGGCTGAACATCAAGCAAAATGGCCAGTACACCCTCTTCACTCAAGTCAGCGGCACACTGCCAAGTGATACTGACCAGGCCAAGACTTACTTTGATGCCCAGAATCAATATCGGACCACGACCACACCGGTTCAATCGTCCTTATCAACCGGCGTAGTTGAAAAGAAATTCGGACGCTTCGTGCTCGCTGATCTGAACCAGCTAGACAACCTTTTGCTGCCGGACCAAACCGGCAAACTCGTCTTGACGACTTCGTACACCACCCAAGCCAACATTCGCAGTTTCGATTCGAACAGTAATGTCAATTACATTGATGCCCACACGATGCATACGCCGAATATCAACTACGAACAAGCTTATAAAAAGATGCCGCAAATCGCCGCTGATGGTACACGGCTGACTTTCATCGGTCTCAACACACCTGATTCAACGACCGCAAAAGGAACCCTGACCAAAGTCAAGACAGTCCCAAGCAAAGTGAAAAAGAGCATCTATCAAGTAGCTCCGCAGCTCAAGAAGAAGCCGCACTTTACCAATTTGAATCAATTTTTCCAATACGTTGTCCCTGGCACCACCAATATCGTTGCTGACCATTATACAGCGATTGATCCAGCTAAATTAAAAGGCGGTTATACGGAAAACGGGAAAGCCGTCAAAGTTAAATATGCTTTTGGCGAGATTGAAGATACGGACGATCCGGCCAATAATACCCAGATTGCTTATGCAACCGATGGCAAAAAGATTTATGTGCCGGTCGATCAGGATCGTTTAGTCAGCGATGACGGTGCGCTCGATTGGCGGGTTGCCACCGCTCAAGATTTTAACTAACACTATGGAGGCGTCAAACAAATGAAACGCAAAAAAATATTTAGTCTGCTGCTGGCTTTAGGGGCACTCCTTTTGATGGTCGCCCTCAGCGGCTGCGGCAAACAGCAAAGCGAACAGCTTTACAGCGGCAAAAAGAAAATCGTCAGTCAGCTTTTGCAAGATAAAGAACCACGTATCTGGTATGTCTTTCAGACCGAGTACGCCGACCATCGTTCGAAGCAATTAGCCATTACCGACATTCCGACTAAGATCATCGTCGTTCAAGATGGCAAGGATCATGTTTATGAAAATGACCAGGAAGGCTATAATGACGATTATTCTTACGATTTCGGCAAATTATCCAAAATGTCGACGGCGGCCGTCATTAAATATGCCAAAAAAGCCGATCGGGCCTATTTCAAAGGTAATCAAGCCGATAATATCAAATACTTAAAGAGCTCTTCGGAAGACGGGCTATCCAATAAAGCCCTCCAGCGCAGTGTGAATTTCATTAAACAGGCCAAGTATCAAAATCCCAGCCACACGATCAATGGGTACGGCCATCTCGATTCAACCGGCAATAAATTAAGCTATGAATACATCAATTTTGTTCAGAGCGACGTGCTGTATGATAACCTCAGCAAAAAAGCCCTCATCAGCAAAGTCGGTAAAAAATCATACGACCGCAACGACGATTTCTTTGTTCAGCAGAGCTCGACTAACATCCTGTGCGGCGAAAGGGTTGCCGATCAAATTTATGATACAACCATGGTGGGTTACTATAACCACGAGGATGATTCATCTGATTCCTATACAACTGTGACCCCTATCCCGACAAAACAGTATCAAAAGAATAAACTGATTATCAAGATGGACGGACCTAAAGATAAAGGTGTCGGATCGGATCCGGCTTAATTCAAAGGAGGCGCACTGATGCGCAAAAGTATCCTTGTGGCGAGTTTGCTGATGGGCTCGCTCGTCTTGGGCGGCTGTCAGAATAATCGCTCGACAGCAAAATCATCAGACAGCTCGTCAAAAACAACGACGGTTTCATCTTCGTCGAAGAAACAGGCTGTTTCAAGTTCAACCACAAAAACAGCATCAACCTACACATTAAACTGGAACGCTGCCAAACAGAAACAAATGAACACGTTCATGCAGCAGTTCGGCCAGAAAATGAATCAAAGTTATCAACCGGTGGATAAGTCGACGACGGTCAAGTGGTTCAATCATACCTTAAGTGTTCTGATGCAGAACAATCAAATTGTCGTGAATGGGACAACGACAAAGGTCGCTTGGTTCCCGACAAAAGGCAGCGCCACTGCGACCAACATTGTCGCCAGCTATGTTGACTCATCCAATCACATTTTATACTTAATGACCGAAACGAAAGACGGCCAAAATCAAGTTCTCGTCACTCAGGAAGACGTCAATGCTGATGGCCTGCTGGTCACCAAACCAACGACTAATCAGAGTCTGACCAGTGACTATCAGGCCGCCATGGCTGGCAAGAATGCGCCAGCTTCGAACAGCACGGCTGATTCCAAAACAACTGCTGCCTTCAGCTTTCCCAGTGAATATATCGGCAGCTGGTATGCTTACAACGATGATGGGAGTGAAAGCACAATCACCTTCACAACCAATACAATCACAACAGCCACACAGGGCGATACCGACCCGGTCGAAACGTTCCATAGCGATAGTGAAATGACTGCCAATGATAAAACCCGGATTAAAGAAGGCGATGGCGGCAGCGCCAACTTAGAAGACGCTGCTCGTCGTAACTGGTATAAAGCCGCTACTACCACCGTCAATGGCAAAGAGATGCTGCAAGTCGGTGTCTGGTATGCTTACCGTGGCAATCAGTTCTCCTACTATCACGTTCAAAATGACACAATCAATGGTCAATCTGTCCCGACTCTCTATCTTTATGATGAACAAGGTGCACAAACCGGCCAGGAACTGGTTAAATACCACAAAATGGGCGGCAATCAGCAATACTTCGGTTAATTAAAAAAAGTTTTCCACAAACACTGTGGAAAACTTTTTTTATTGAGCTTGTTCAATGTGCCGGCTGGGCGTGTACCACAATAAAGAATTCACCAGAAAACCGACGAACACAAATGGCGGCCACAAAAATACCAGCCCGAGAATCACAAAATTATTCAGCATCGACACATACTCGCGATTCTGATGGACAGCCCGCACATCCTCAGGGTCAGCTTTAACGACCACATTACGCAGCCACAAGAACGAAAAGTTAAAGGCGATAATATCGAGTTCATACAGACATGCCGCCGGAACGGCCCGAATATCGGACCCAAACCAAGCCGTAACGGCCGGCAGCAATGACAAGAAGAATAAAAACGTCAAGTTAGCCCACAGCACGCCGTCAGTCACCCGTTTCACATTCAAAAACAAATGATGGTGGTTAATCCAGACAGTCGCGACCGTCGCAAAACTCATCACATAGGCCGAAAAAATCGGCAGGACATTGCGCAGCGCCGCCCAGCTATGATTTGCTTCAGGCAGACGAATATCGAGCACTAAAATGGTAATGATAATGGCAATTACCCCATCCGTAAAAGCTTCCAGCCGTGTTTTCGGCATTCTGAAGACTCCTTTTTTAAACTGATTGATGCAGCGGATCGATTACTTCCAGAAAATGAAACTGCTGGTCGGCGTATGTAAAATGCAGGAGCGAACAGTTGGCAAAGTGAATATGCCCCATGATTTCGCTGTTAGGAATCCAATTTTGCAGAAACATGTAGGATGCCCCAGCATGACTGACGGCCAAAACTCGTTCATGGCCCGGCTGCTCCATCACTTTAGTGAGCGTTGCTTTCATGCGCTTGCTGACCTGCTGATCGGATTCGCCCCCATACTGGACGAAGAAATCCCCATAGAATTCTTTATCAGACTTTGGCTTAGGATTTAATACTTCGCTTTCACCTTCAAAGACACCAAAATTCTGCTCTTTCAAGCCTTTTAAACGTTTGTACGGCTGATTCGTTACTAATTCTAACGTATCACTCGCCCGCTCCTGTGTCGACGAATACGCATGATCAAAGGTGATGTGATGGGCCGTTAAATACTGCCCCACTTTTTTGGCATCGGCAATGCCTTGTGCCGTCAACGGCGAATCACTGGCCCCTTGGATGCGGTGCAAGCGATTAAAAAGCGTTTCGCCATGCCGCATGAGATATAATTCTTTCATCTGAAAATCCCCCTTCGCACTTACCTTCTTTCAGTTTACCGCAATCGCTTTCAAACGACCAAGGCCAATTTCACATCGAATCGAGCCGACGGTGCTATGATGAATTTGTAAACAAAAAGGAGCGGATAATCATGATGACTGATGAAGCTAAAAATCAATTTATCAATGAACTGAAGAAAGAAAATTCTCGTAAAACTGACGATGCCAAAGAAACTGGCGACCGTCTCTTCGAAACACGGGAAGATGCCGACGAAGCCTTGAAGGTTGCTCAAGAAGCCGTCCCAGATCGCAAATTTACGATCGACCACAAGAATGGCAAGTTTATCTTAAAAGGCTAATGAACGGAATTAAAAAAGTTCGCAGCAATGCGAACTTTTTTTAGTTTCTTCAACAAAACCTTATTCACTTAATTCCGGATTTTCGGCCTGACTGCTTTCAAAAGCAGCGTCGCTCTGCTGCTGTTGTTCAGCCACGTCTTTTGACAAATAATATTTGCCGTCGGTCAGAACCGCAGCACCGCACGCACGCACCAATACGGGTGTCGCTGTGCCGTTGATTGTTTGCGTCATCACTGTATAGCTGGTCCCATCGCCATTGCTTTGATACCAGCCTCGAATGTTGATCCAGTCATGACCCCGCACATTATTTTGAGGGCTATAGGCACCCCATTCTTTTTCTTTGGTTCGATTCAGATTAGTAGGATTGCCGTTAGCAGTCGCCGTGTCTGCTGCCGAACGTTTGGTCACTCACATCGTGCAAGGTGATTGTTGTCCCGTCTTCGGTCAGTTTTGCGCCGCTGATTGTCACTGTTTTAAGCACATCGCTCCCTTGTTCATAACCATACCAAGTCCCCTCAAATCGGCTTGGAAAATTGACAGTCGGTGCATCGCCGGCTGCCGCATCTTTGGGCGCTGCTGATGAAGAGATACTGCTGCTAGCGGATGCGGACGTTTCAGCATCTGATGAAACATTCTGCCCAGCTAAGATGCTGTTAAAGGCGCCTTTAATGGCTGTATTGGCGGTTTCCTTCATGACCAGCCGTCCTTTGTCATTGACTGCCTGCTGCGAAACGAGCACACGAGCAGCCTGAGCGTGATTAACGACGAATAAATACAAAATATGCGCATCATCATCGGCATAGGCGGCAACCACATTCGTCCGGGCCTTGCTGCCTAAGTTTTGGGCTGGAAACCACTTTGTCTTTTCAACCTTGCCGCCAACTTCAATAGCACGATTTTCCTGGGCCATCTTTTTCAAACTGGCGTTGAACCAGCTCGCAGTCGTTCCCTGCTTGACCTGTGTGTAGTTCTGATTCATATTCTTCCCAAATTGAACCATGTATGCAGCCAATTGAGCTGCTTTTTTTGTGTTCCACTTCAGCCGGTAATCCTGTTTTGAAACAGAAGGTGTTACTTTAGTTGCTGCCGTTGAAGCTGATTCTGACGAGGCCGATTTGCCGGTATTATTCTGACACCCGCTCAGTACCATTCCCAACACTGCCAGCAGCAGTAATCCACTTGCTTTTTTCATCTGCACCCTCCCCTTATTGCCTTTATTATAAGCTTTCGCCACAAAAGACGACACTAAAAAACGCCGCCCACAAATAATGGGACGGCGTTTCTGTGTTAATTAAGCGACTGTGCCGGCGATTGCTGCGTTAACTGCTTTCTTTTCGGCTTCAATCAGTTTGACGTTGGTTTCAATGACACTGGTATCCATCTTGATTTCACGAGTCAGCCCTGGTGTGTTGATTTTCGGACCGAAGAAGTCCTTAAATTCCTGCAGGCGTTCCGGTGTGTGGAAGATGTTGG
This sequence comes from Lactobacillus selangorensis, assembly GCF_001437205.1. GTDB lineage: Bacteria > Bacillota > Bacilli > Lactobacillales > Lactobacillaceae > Paralactobacillus > Paralactobacillus selangorensis. The sequence goes on from NZ_JQAZ01000005.1 coordinate 25,959, forward strand.
CGATAACGGTAATGTAAGTGGCAAATTCCATGTCGCCGCCGACCGTATCTTCGAGCCATTGCCAATCATTCCGAATCCAATCCCATGCGGCTTGCTGGCCGGCGTCATTTTGCAGAACACCTTGGAACCAGCCTCGCAGGTCTTGCGGTTTGATGACATCGGCATTTTCAAAATCGCCAATCAGCTTATCGATCAATGCAGCATCCGTCACACTCGTTAATGCGGCCCGCAAATCATTCTTGTAGCTGGCATCGGCAGACTTTTGATAATCCGTCAATAACTGGTCGAATAATTCGGCATTGCCGAAGTTCTTGATTTCATTGCTGAGTACCAAAGCACGCACATCGGCGGATAAACCAGCCAGGTTTTCACTGTTGTCGGCAAACAATTCATGGGCAGCCGAAATGGCGGCTTGATTGCCGGCATATAAAGCGGCCTTCAAAACGTACGGACGCGTCAGCGTATCATCGTTGGATTCGCCGGCTTTAGCAACCCAGCCTAATCGTTCAGCCGGTGCTGCACTTAAATCACCGAAGAGTTTCTTAACATTCGTCTCTTCATCAGAATCAGGTGTGACAAATTTCTTCAAGGTATTGGCAACTCTGTATAAGCCATCATTGACGATCGTCGATGGACTCTTCGCAAAGCGGCTCAGCAATGGCACGATCGCGGCATAAGAAATCTGGTTGCCTTCTGCCAATAAACGCAAATCCTGCAAAAGCTGAAGCTGGGAAATTGGATCTAAGTTTTCAACATCAGCCAGAATATCCTTCATCAAAGTTTCATCGTACTTGACGATATAATCGGAGTTATTGCCGACATTGAGACGGAAGGCCTGCCCGTTTTCTTGACGTAATTGCTTGTAGTCGCCCAGCGTGACCGTCTGAGTAGTCATCAGTTGCGGGACAACATCGTAATTGCCAGCCAACGGAATCTGCCATTGACGGCCGACATCCTTGCCTGCGCCGATAAAGAACTGCTTCTGCGACAAGACTAATTGGCCATCTTCAACGGAAGCCGAAACGACAGGATAACCTGGTTGTTCAAGCCATGAGTTCATCACGGCACCGACATCCAGTTTAGCAGCGGCCCCTAAAGCGGCCCACAAATCAGCGCCAGTCGCATTGCCGTACTTATGAGCACCCAGATAGTGCTTCAACCCTTTGCGCAACGCATCATCGCCGATTAAGGCCCGAACCATCACCAGCATCCGTGAGCCTTTGGCATACACAATGGCACTATCGAACAAAGCATCGATTTCAGCCGGATTGTTGACCTGAACATGGACAGACTGGACCCCATCCGTTGCATCACGCTGCAAAGCGGCTGGTGCTTCGGAAGTTTGGAAGACTTCCCAAATGTGCCAATCTGGTTCGAGCGCATCGATAGCAACATATTCCATCATGTTGGCAAAACTTTCGTTGAGCCACAAATCATCCCACCACTTCATCGTAACAAGGTCACCGAACCACTGGTGAGCTAATTCATGGGCGACAACTGTTGCAACTCGTTCCTTCATATCGAAGGCCGTATTGTCAGGATCGAGCAATAAGTAAGCTTCGCGATAGGTGACTAAGCCCCAGTTTTCCATGGCGCCTGATGAGAAGTCAGGCAAAGCCAATTGCCATGAATGTGGCAGCGGATATGGCGTTTGATAGAAGTCTTCGTAGAATTCGATTGAACGCTTGGCAATATCCAAGGCAAATTCCAATTCCTTCGGCTGATGGGCCTTAGTTGCGAATACGCCGATTTCAACGCCGCTCTTTGTCTTAGTCTTGATACTCTGCAGATCGCCGAATGCAAAGGCAATCAAATAAGAAGACATCCGCATCGTCTGATCAAAGTAATGCACACCGTCTTCAACATGGTTTTCGTTCATATTGCTGATGACCGTTTCGCCCGGTTTCTCATCGAACTTGATGGCCAAGCTGAACGTTGCCTTTGCTTCTGGTTCATCGACACATGGGAAGGCCTGACGAGCAAAAGTCGTTTCGAACTGGGTCCCGATGATTTGTTTCTTCTCGCCATTGACTTCATAGTAGGAAGGATAGATGCCCATCATTGAATCTGTTAAAGGCGCCGTATACGTAATTGCAATCACCGTTTTACCAGCATCCGGCAGCTCGATGTGCAACGCATCGGCCTTATCATCCGTTGCAAATGAAACATCCTTGCCATCTGCTTGAACGGATTCGATTGTCAGAAATTTCTGATGCAGTGAAATCGTCTTGGTTTCGGCTTCACCAGTGACTGTTGTTTTGCCGCTGATTTTTTTAGTCGCACGGTTAATATCCAGATATACATCGTAATGCTCTGGGTGGAACGTTTCATAAAAGCGTGTCAATTCTGCCATAGTTTTCTCCTTAAAATTTAATTTTTCTTTATTATACGCTTTTCGCAAGGGAGTAGATAGTGAAAAAACAAAAAGAGATTCCGAAAATCGGAATCTCTTTTGCCTAGTGTAAAACGGCCGCCAACAAGTACAAGATGGCAATGTGGCCTGGATAAAAACCGTAGAAGAAATACTTAAGTCCTTTTCCTTTGTCGCCGTTGTAAAGCCAAATCGGAATAATCGCAAAAATCATCAGCCACTGACTGGTTCCTAACACCAGATAGATCAGCGCTGTTAATGCAATCAGCAGACATTGCAGCCAGCGTTTGTTGCGGGCCAGATACAATAACGGAATCAAGAGAACCATCAGCCCGTTTTCGCTCAGCATGATTGCTGGCAAAACAATTAAGCTGACCTGCATACTGATACCGGCAATCGCTGTCGGTGCGAGCATCAGCGCAAATACGAGTCCTGAGAACAGGAACGGCAATAAGAAGATGCTCACTCCTAAAAACATTTTCCCGAACTGGTGCTGACGATGCCCGGCGCTGATCACATCGATTCCGGCCATCATGACTGTTCCGACAAATAAATCCCGGAAAATATTATTGATCAGAACAACTTGTGGCACGACCACGAATTTCTGCAGGACGGTCGTCATGATACCCATCAAGACCATCGAAACATATAAACGTGTCATATACTTCTTTTTGCTGTGCGTGTGCGAAAAACCGATCACGCTGACAAAAAAGAAAATCGTCGCCACCGGACGTCCGAACCAATCGAGCCAATCTGGGGCGCCAAATGGTTCAAACATCTGGTGCACATGATCGGCAAACATTAAAAGAATCCCCAATATTTTTAAATCAAACGTCGTTAAACCTTTTTTAAGCACGTTATTCCCTCCTGTGTTGTCATAGAATAACATAAATCACTTTCAAAAAATAGCGACGTGACAAAACTGTTAGATGGTCAATTAGTATCTTTATAAATGATTGTTTCAAAATGTTTATCGGCCAGTGCCCGCATAAAATAGCAATCCGATAAATGTTAGAATGAACGTAATGAATTCATGGAGAAAAGTATGAAAAAATTAGTGAAATTGATTTTGATTCTGCTGGGAATTGCAGCGCTGATTGGACTGGGTTATCTCGTCTACACACATTACCAATTTGATTTTGTCCTCCGTTTCCAAACGCCGCACCTTAATCGGGCCAAATGGATCGCCCGCATTCGCAATCACGGTTTTGAAGATGCGCTGCTGTTCAGCGCCATGATTGCTATTTTATCCGCCATTCCCGGACTGCCGATTTCGGTCGTCGCCGTTTTCGTCGGGGTCGGCTTCGGCCCATGGTTAGGCTTGCTGATTAATTTAATCGGCATCACCGTTGGCAATCTGTTCGATATTGGCTTATTGAAACGATTCGGATTTTCAAAAAACAACCAGCGTTCGCAGCGGTTTGTAGACGCCCTGTCGAAGCGTAAGCATCCGCTCGTCGGCATCGCACTCGGTTATATGATTCCCGTCATTCCAACCATTCTGGTCGATATTACCGCTGTTAAAATGAAAATATCCTTTCGACAAATTGTGCCGACTGTCATTGCGGGTGCACTGCCGGTTTCTTTTCTGTATGCGTTCGGCGGCGATGCCCTCTTGCGGCAGAATCCGAAGCGACTGACCGGTGCGATTATCGGGTTGCTGATTGTGATTGGGTTAGTGGCCCTCCTGCGAAAAGATTTTCAGAAGCATGAAGCTAAAAAAATGCCTTCCTAACCGACGGAGGGCATTTTTCAGTTTGATTGCTTTGCTTAAAGAGTCCATCATGAACGGCTAGAATCGTACTCAAAGCATAGTAAAAGCGTGAAACACATCCTTCACGCTTTTACTATCAATAACCGGTTTTCACGAGTTCCAGATATTGGTCCTTATCCAGGCCTGGATTGATTCGGACCCGATGCAGCTGCAATAATCCCTGACTAGCCGTTGCCAGCCCTGGTGTCGTCGTCAGAGCCATTTTATAACCAGCCTCTTTCGCAGCGGTTACCGAATCGGCATCGTAATGGCCGGCCGGATAAGCCACCGTCAAAATCGGCTGATGCAATAACTGCCGGAGTTCTGTCCGTGAATCCGCCATTTCTTTTTGCTGTTGTGCGAGCGGCATCGTATTCATGTCTAAATGCGATACCGTATGGCTCTCCATGCTAACCGTTGTTCTCGTTGCCGCCACCATTTTGTCCATTTGAGCCTTATTGATCTGCAGCGGACATTTTTGCGGATCGTTCAGCGTGCTTGTAATTAAATTGATCGTCACATACGCACCGACCGCCTTAAAAATCGGTAGTCCCTTCGTAAACATTGATTTGTAGCCATCATCGAAGGTCACCCAAACCACCTTTTTCTGCGGCAGTTTATTTTGCGTCAAAGCGATGTAAGCTTCCTTCGGCGACAAAAAATAGTAACCGGCGTCCTTGAGCCAGTGCATCTGATTGTTCAGCTGCTGCTCCGGCATCTGCAGCGAATTGCCCGTATTGATATCGTGGTACATCAAAATCGGGATGTGAACATCAGTCTGTGTATGCACCCATTTGGACAGTGGAATGCGTGTCTGGCCGTGATCAACCTGTTGTTTGACCACGGTTGTCTTAGCGCTGCTGGAGGTAGTCTGGTCAGCTTCAGCTGTGGCACGCTGCCCGCATCCTGCCAGCAACAATATCGTCAATAAAAACCCCACTCTCTTTTTCATCGGTCTCGCTCCCCAAATTAGAATTATTCCGATCTAATTCTAGAATACCGGAAAATAATTTGAAAAGCGACCAAAAAGTCCGCTCGTTGGCTTGCGAGCGGACTTTTTTCATCACAAATCGAGCTGCTTGATTGCCGCTGGCCAGTCGGCGGCCTGGCCGGAATCTAAGAGGTGGTAGAGCATAGCTGGACTGCCGTTGCCAAGCTGATCCTGTGGATAACCCTTTTGAGCGGCCAAGGCCGATTCTTCTGCTTGAATCGTCTGCACATGTTTTTCAGTTACGGGATCTTTGCCATCGGCAGCTGGCACTTTCAAAGTCGGCATCAAAAAATAAGCCGACAGCACAAAAGCCACCGCCAAACAGAGTACGCCGATGATAAGCCCCCGAACGATTCCGCCACCCTGTGAAAACAAACCGCACGCTGCCCCGACCAGAAACGTGACTACATAGACTTGGCGCCGTTTTGTTTTGCGTTCCTGATTGAATTTGAGCGTCTGAGTGTGCTTGTATTGTTGTTCGGTCTGCTGGTCCGCAATCATCTGTGTGATTCGAGCATCCTCATCTTTAAAATGCGCCAGTAATTTCAGTTGCTTGTCCACCGGCCACTCCGAAAACTGTGTTTCTGCCATTATCAAAAATCCCCCTGTTTCAAATTCATGCTGTCTGCACAACACTGTACCATTCTTAGTGAACTTCGACAAATGGACACAAAAAAAGTGCGGCAAGCCGCACTTTTTTAAGCATATAACTGGGCCACTTTTGCCTGCATGACATCATGATTCAGGAATTCATCGAGTGTCGTTTCAGCTCGTTCAACAACTCCATTGGCCGAAACTTCGACGATATGGTCGGCAATTGTCTGAATAAACTGATGATCATGCGAAGTGAACAGCAAAGAGCCATCAAATGTGATCAGCCCATCGTTCAGCGATGTAATCGATTCGAGGTCGAGATGGTTGGTCGGGTCATCCATCAAAAGGGTGTTGGCCTTTTGCAGCATCATCTTCGACAGGATGCAGCGCACTTTTTCGCCCCCAGATAAAACGGCAATTTTCTTTTCGATTTCATCACCGGAAAAAAGCATTTTGCCTAAGAAACCACGCAAGAAGGTATTGTCATCGAAACCTGGCTGGGCAAACTGCCGCAGCCAGTCGAGAATATCCAGCGAATCGTCATTGAAAGCTGAATTGGTATCCTTCGGCAGATAAGCACGCTCGCTTGTCACGCCCCAAGTAACTGAACCGGTATCTGGTGCCAAATCGCCCGCCAAAATCTGCATCATTGTGGTCGATGCCAAATCGTTGCGGGACATGATGGCGGCCTTTTCGTTCGGACGGATTACAAAGCTGATGTTATCAAGCACTTTGACTCCTTCAATCGTCTTCGACACGTTTTCGACCCGAACCAAGTCATTGCCCAACTTGCGTTCGTAATCGAACTTGATGAACGGATATTTTCGGGATGATGGCTTGAGGTCATCCAACGAAATCTTGTCGAGCTGCTTCTTACGTGAAGTGGCCTGCTTGGATTTAGAAGCATTGGCTGAAAAACGGGCAATAAAGTCCTGTAATTCTTGGATTTGTTCCTCTTTTTTACGATTCTGCTGAGCGGCCATTTTGGCGGCCAGACGGCTGGATTCCAACCAGAAATCGTAGTTGCCAACATACATTTTAATCTGGCCAAAATCGACGTCGCACATGTTGGTGCAGACCTGATTTAAGAAATGGCGGTCATGGGAAACGACAATGACAAGGTTCGGGAAATCGGCCAGGAAGTTTTCGAGCCATGTTTCCGTCTGCATATCCAGCCCGTTCGTCGGTTCATCTAATAATAAAATATCGGGTTTGCCAAACAAAGCTTGGCCTAACAAGACTTTCACCTTTTGCGGCTCAGATAATTCGCTCATTTTTTGCGCTTGCAGTGTTTCGTCGATGCCTAACGCATTCAAAAGTTGGACAGCTTCAGACTCGGCCGTCCAGCCGCCAAGTTCGCCAAACTGGTTTTCCAGTTCAGCTGCTTTGACCCCATCAGCTTCACTGAAATCCGGCTTGGCATACAATGCATTTTTCTCGCTCATAATCGCATACAATTGTTTGTGACCCTGCAAAACAGTATCAAGTACTTCGTTGTCGTCGAAGGCAAAATGGTCCTGAACCAGGCTCGACATCCGTTTGTTCGGCTCGATCGTAATCGACCCAGAAGTCGGCTGCAATTTGCCTTCCAGCAAGTGCAATAATGTTGATTTGCCGGCTCCATTGGCCCCAATCACGCCATAACAATTTCCGGCGGTGAACTTTAAATTGACGTCCTCATATAATTTGCGGCCATCCAATTGAAGGCCCATGTCGCTAATTGTTATCAAATCATCGTTCCTTTCACAATAAAAGCCAGCAGGTTGTGCTGCTGGCTGTCTGATGTAGTTTATGGTGTTATTTTATCGAGGATTAGACTGGAAGTCAATGCACTTTGTGAAATAAATCATCCGCTGCTCCATCTCACAACTAAAATAACTTTTCTCGTCAGTTCCTGATTGACGTGGATAGCTCTTCTAGTTATTCGTTAAGCTCGTTTTATGGAGCGGTAAATCGTTTCAACCGACTTTGATAAATATTATTTATTATTATAAAAACAGGCTGTCAAGCATAAATTTTCAGCGCAACGGCCGTATTATATTTTTATATAAAAATAATACCGAAACGGCCCTGTATAATAGCTTCGAACCAGAAAGGACGTCTAAAAATGAAACGATTATTCAGCTTGCTATACACCACGCTCTTTGTCTTTACTGCCACCGGCTGTCATGCGCCGCTTCCGACGCTCTTTACGGGGCTGCCGGCCCAAAATGATACTTACTACAAGCCTTTTAAAACAGATATTCACCAGTTTAGAAATGCGATGAATAGCACTCCCGTTGCCTATGGCGATATTTGGATTAGAGATGTCGCGCCGGTTGTGACCGACCGCCTCGTTAAATTCACCTATGCACCCGATTATCTGCCCGCCCGCCAAAGCCGCACCATCGACCGTCATTTTACCCGGTGGCTCAACGAACAGGGATTTCATTACCAACAGTCAGACATCATTCTTGATGGCGGTAATTTTATTTATAATGGTCAGCAGACTGCCATTATCACAACCCGGATTTTAAAGGACAATCCCGATTATTCACGACAAGGCTTAATCAAGCAGCTAAAAAAATTACTGCACCTTGAAACAATCATTTTGATTAACCCCGAACCTGGCGATGTGCTCGGCCATGCTGATGGGCAAGTCCATTTCATCCAGCCGAACGTTTTGTTCGTGGGTGATTTTGAAAACAAAGCAGCCGTTAAAAAACAAATTCGCAAGGCAGCACCGGATTTAAAGCTGGTTGACCTCCCCTCCAATTACCAAGCTGCTGGTCAATACGACCCAACTATCCCCTCCGCACGTGGTTTGTATATCAACATGCTGGAAACAGACACAGATCTTTACCTGCCACAATATGGACTCAAAACAGATCAGCAAGTGGCCAAAAAAGTGGCCCGTTACACACATAAAAAAATTCATTTAGTCGATGTCAAAGAATTATCAACTTTAGGTGGCTCCGTCAATTGCCTGACGTGGTACTGTCCGCAAAAGCTGCTGCCAACTGCCATTCACTGAAAATAAAAACGTTGGGCCAATGACTAACCAGTCCTTGCCCCAACGTTTTTTTAACGTGCCTTCAAATTTTCAAAACACAGAATATAGCCGGCAAAATCGCCCCAACGTTTACGCTGTGTAGTTGGTCCTAATTTTTCAATCCAGCTGATATCCAAATTTAATTGGGCACATTCTCTGGAGAAAATCGTCAGGCAGCTCATAAACTGATTGTGCAGATTGGTCCGAGTGCTATCTGCCGTCATCCGTTCCCCCATGTCCATGAAATTCCACTTGGTGCGCATTTGAACATAGTCCAAAGCAGCGTCAATTGTGTCACCCCACAATTCATGAAGATCCTGGTTATCCGTTTCTAGATCCTGATAAATCGCATTATAAAGATCCAAAGCTTCTTCAAATGATAATGAATCTACTTGTTTTAAATAGGTTTCATAATTGAACATGGGGAGCGCCTCCTAAAATTTCAAATCATTTTTCTGCTCTTATTGTACGCTCGTTTCTCCTAAAAAAGCCAGCAAATCAAAAAGCCGCCCTCTTCACGTTTTGCTGTGATAGAGAACGACTAAATTTGTTAAATCTTAGACTATTTTATTCCCACTCAATCGTTGCCGGCGGCTTGGAGGTAATGTCATAAATTACCCGGTTGACGTGCGGCACTTCATTGACAATGCGCACGGAAATGTTCTGAAGCACATCCCAAGGAATGCGGGCAAAGTCTGCGGTCATGCCGTCAATTGAGTTGACAGCCCGGATGCCGATCGTGTAATCGTAAGTCCGGCCGTCGCCCATGACCCCAACACTCTTGATGCCTGGCAAGACGGTAAAGTACTGCCAGATTTCACGGTCGAGACCGGCTTTTTTGATTTCGTCCCGTAAGATGGCGTCGCTGTCCCGAACGAGCTTGAGCTTGTCGGGGGTGACGGCACCGATGACACGAATGGCAAGGCCAGGACCTGGGAATGGCTGCCGCCAAACGAGGTTGTCGGGCATACCTAACTTAGTCCCCACTTCACGGACTTCATCTTTGAACAAAGTGCGCAGTGGTTCGATTAGCTTAAATGGCATGTCTTCCGGCAACCCGCCGACGTTATGATGCGACTTGATTGTTTGGGCCGTATCGGTTCCGCTTTCGATGACGTCGGTATACAACGTCCCTTGAGCTAAGAATTCGATCCCGTCAAGTTTCTTGGCTTCATCGTTGAAGACTTGGATAAATTCGTTACCGATAATCTTGCGCTTCTTTTCGGGATCGGACACACCGTCCAATTTGCCTAAGAAACGTTTTGAGGCATCAACTTCGACGATATTGAGGCCGAATTTGCCGACCAGACTATCCATGACTTCCTGGGCTTCATTCTTCCGCAATAAACCATGGTCAACAAAGATGCTGGTCAATTGATCGCCGATTGCCTTGTGCAGCAAGACACCAACGACACTGGAATCGACCCCGCCGGATAAACCAAGCAGGACCTTCTTATCACCGACCGTTTCACGGATTTTTTCAATCTGCATGTCGATGAAATCATCCATGGTCCAGTTATCACGAGCATGGCAGACATCGAAAGCAAAGTGCTTCAGGATTTCATGCCCATACTCCGTGTTCTGGACTTCGGCATGGAACTGAATCCCGTAAAACTTGCGTGCGTCATCAGCCATTGATGAGATCGGGCAGTTTTTACTTGTCGCAGTCACTTCAAAGCCGGCTGGAACTCGTTTCACTAAGTCGCCATGACTCATCCAAACAGTTTGTTCTTCAGGTAATCCTTTAAATAACACGGCGTTCGGATCAGTCACTTTGATCTGGGCGCGCCCATATTCCCGGTTATCGGCCGGCTCAACGTCCCCTTTTAAATCCTGCGTCATCAGCTGCATGCCGTAGCAGATACCCAAAATCGGAATTCCCAGATCATAGATCTCAGGATCGACTTTGAAAGCATCTTTGTCGTAAACACTATTGGGACCACCGGAGAAAATAATGCCTTTTGGTGCGATTTTACGCACTTCATCGGCCGTTATTTTATGGGATTTCAATTCGGAATAAACACCGAACTCACGAATCCGCCGGGTGATCAGCTGGTTGTACTGGCTGCCGTAATCGAGGACAATAATTTCGTCAAAAGCATCCATGGACTTTGCCACCAAATTCACTCCATTCTGTCAATTCTTTTAAATACGTTAAACCTAGTTTACTGATATTCACCGCAAACGTCAATCGCACTTAGTACTTCCGTAGATAAATTTGGTCAATCCGATGATGAGCCGTTTTATGCAGCACCACGTCGGCCCGTTTTCGTGTCGGCAGAATATAGTCATTCAGGTTCGGGAGATTGACCGTCTGCCAAACTGAATCGGCCCAATCTAAAAATTTCTGCCGCTTTTCCGGTGTCGGTGCATAAAATTCTTCGGCCGGATCATCACCAGCACGATCGATCAAAGTAGCGACACGTTCCAAAAACCATTGTTCGATTAAATCAGTCGGCGCATCGATATACAATGAAAAGTCGAAAAAGTCGCTGACAAATAGCGGCGCATCAGTCGTTAGCTGCAAGACATTGATCCCTTCGACAATCAGAATATCCGGCCGGTCAATCGTTTCAAAGCGGTCTTTGATAATGTCGTTTTCTTCATGTGAATAATACGGGGCCTGGACCGGACCTTCATTTTTCTTGACGATATTCAGAAAATAAACCAATTTCCGCATATCGTAGCTTTCCGGAAACCCTTTGCGATCGAACAGGCCTTTTTCCTTCAAAATCTGATTGGGATAAAGGAAACCGTCAGTCGTAATCTGCTGGACCTTTTTGTCCGGATAAGCTTGCTGCAGCAGCAGATTCAGCAGACGCGCTGACGTACTCTTCCCAACGGCGACACTGCCAGCGATGCCGATGATAAACGGCGCTGGATTCGGCTGCACATGGAGAAAAGCATTTTTGGCCGCCAGTTTGGTCTGATAATGCTGATAGGCCAATTTGATAAACTGCAATAACGGGGCGTACACTTCCTTGACGTCCGCTACCGAAATTTTATCGTTAACCGATTTGATTCGATTCAAGGTAGCCTGACTGACGCCGCCATCAGCTGGTTTTTCTAGCTTTTGCCATTCAGCTCTGGGAATCACATAAAAATTGAGTTTTTCCTGCATCACTTATTTCTGCTCCAACGTATAAGTTTGGGCGGCCACCTGCTTTAACAGCGGCGACAGCTCTTGGGTAGCAATCAGCGTCAGCCGGTGCATCGCCCGTGAGGCAATCGTATACAGCAGCTGCCGTTCGTCGTCTTCATGGTAATTGGCCTGCGAAGCCTCCCAGACCACAACGGCATCGAATTCGAGCCCTTTAGCCAGATAACTCGGTACGATAATTGTTCCGTCGGCCAAGCGCTGGTTTTCGGACTTGATTAACGTCGTCTTGACCTGCTTTTTCCGCAAATCGGCATAGACTTGTTCAGCTTCTTCCATCGTCTTGGTGATAATGGCCGTTGTGTACTTATCTTGATCGTTAGCTCGCAGCTGTTCGACCAGCCGGGCTAATGATTCTTCTTTTGTTTTTTCGACGGCTACGACCGGCAAATCGCCATCCCGATTGAAGGCTTCGATTTTCTGGCCGCTCTTCAGGATATCCTTGGTGAAATCGGTAATTTGTGCGGTCGAACGATACGATTGCGTCAATTGAACAACGTTAATCGTCTGATCCTTGAACAAACGCTGCACTTCATTCAACAAAGTATTGCTGCTGTCCTTGGTAAAAATAGCCTGATTGAGGTCGCCCAGTAAGGTAAACCGTGCCTTCGGAAAATTAAACTGCAAGAAGGCCAATTGATACGGTGTATAATCCTGAATTTCATCGATGAAGACAAACCGCATCGACCGGTCGCCGTGTTTGCCGACCATCAAATCATACAGATGCAGGTATGGCGTCACATCGGCCATGCTAATCTGCTTCTGCTGCATATTATCAATATAATGCTGGATACTCTTTTTCCACATCGCAGTCGTAATGCCCAACTTTTCCAAATTGGTAATCCGTGGCACCTGCCGCAAGAAATCGAGATACTGATTCTGAATCGTCAGAAAATGATTACGCTGGATGGCTCGTTGAACCTGCCGGAAAGCCAACGTGACGATTTGACAAGCATAGAATTTTTCTTCGTCATCGCCCGACTTGAATTCTCCTTTATGCTGCGACTTCAACTGCCGAATCTGATCGTCACTCAAACTTTGGATGGCCTGTGAGACCCATTCCTTCTTCATTTCATGGCTGACTTTACGGTTTAATGACTGCAGCAGTTTTTCCTTCGTCGCCGATAATCGCTGGCCTAAATGATAGTTTTCATTGAAACTATAGTAGATTTCTGCGATTTTTTCTTTGGAGAAGAAAACTTCACCCTTGAGCTTGATATCCCGAAAACGCATGCCCCGTTCATTCAAACGGGCCGCATACTTCTGGGTTACTTTAAAGAAAGCCAAGTCAGTCTTATACTTATCGACAGTCTTCTGGTCGGCTGAGACCGGCGTTTCAAACTGCTGATAGATGTTCTCGACACTGATTTTCGGCAAACGGTGGGCTGCATATTGGAAATAGGTCATCTGGACCATGTTCTGTTCGCCCAACTCCGGCAGTACGTTTTCAATATAATCATTAAACAGCTGGTTAGGTGAAAACATAATCACCTGACTCGATTTGAGGTTGCCCCGATAGCGATACAAAAGATAAGCGACACGCTGCAAGACAGCCGATGTCTTCCCAGACCCAGCGGCCCCTTGAACAAAGAGGAGATCGGATGTTGTATCCCGAATAATTTTATTCTGTTCCCGCTGAATGGTGGTGACAATACTCTTCATTTGGGTGCTGGATTTTTCATCGAGCACCTCAAGCAACATCTGATCGCCAATTGTTTCGGTCGTATCGAACATCGCTGTAATCTTGTCATGGTCAATTAAAAACTGCCGTTTTAAATTGACACTGACTTCTTGCGGGCCATCGGGTGTCTGATAGGTCACCTTGCCGATACCGCCGTCATAATAGATTGACGAAATCGGTGCCCGCCAGTCATAAATCAAAAAATGGTCATTTTCATCAGCAAATGAGCCTAACCCGATATAAATCGTTTCGGGCCCGTTTTCGCCTTTTTCTTGAAAATCGATACGGGCAAAATACGGATTTTGTTCCAGCTTCTTTAAGACATCGAGCTGCTGGTTCGAATTCTGCCACGCATTATTGCGTTCCATCAATAACTGTTGTTGTTCTTGGATCGAGGATGCAGTTTCTAAGGCTTCTGTATAGTTGCTGTAGTTAAGTTTGACGCCGTCAAAAAAGTCATCTTGGATCCGCTTCTCATCCTTCTTGGCACGAGCAATGTCTTGTGTTTCCCTTTGTTCGGCCGTTTTGATCTGCTGAACGATTGAATCCAAATGCTGCTGTTCTAATTCGCGTTCACTTTTTGCCATGGCTGCGTTTCCCCTTTTCACACAATTTGTAGTGATAATATGTTACCACTTTTAGCGATTTTGTGCGACCCACCAGCCGCAGAAAGCCAGCAGGATTCCTAACAAATAACTGCTCAAATTGTAAGCCAAGGCGACCCATTTGCGGCGGCCGTGAAAAAGGAGGACTGTTTCACGATTAAACGTCGAAAATGTCGTATAGCCACCCATCACCCCAGTGCCCAAAAAGGCATACTGCGCCGGAATCAGCTGGGCGCCCCAAATCAGCCCCAACAGGAAACTGCCGGTTAAATTGATTAGAAACGTCGGCAGCGGAAAAGCATAGTCCCACAGCCGGTTCAGCCAGCTCGACAGGTGGACACGGGCCAAGGCGCCGATGATTGCCCCTAAGCCAACCCACACCGCCGTCATGCGTGCTCACGCTTCAACAGACGATGGGCCAGCTGATACGCCAGCTCGGCACAGAAGAATCCGCCGATGCAGCTCAGGCCGATATAGAGACCCGCCGTTCCGAATAAATGCTGCTGAAACAGTTTCATCGTATCGACACTAAAACTCGAAAAAGTGGTGAAGGCGCCTAAAAAGCCGGAACTGATTCCAGCAATCAACCGGGCCGACAACCAGCCTTGATGGGCTACATACTGCCCGATAAACACTAATAAGAAACTGCCCAATAAATTGACGCTTAAGGTCGCAACTGGAAAAGCATGCCAGGTGGGCAGCCATAACCCGAGTCCGTAACGGCTGACGCCGCCTAAAAAAGCAAACAGTGCGATGCTTAAATCATCCATTCACATTCCCTCCTGTCGTATTTTCACGGACGTCGACTTTGGTCGTAAAGACGACGCCATCCTGCAAAAGCGGTTGGATTGCTTTCAGCAAGTCCGGCAGTGTGGCACCACTGACGATACCTTCGATGACAATCGGCAGACTGTGCGCAAAATGAAATTTTTCCTGCCGATGAATGACATGGTCGGCACCATAGCCGGCTACCCCTTCGGTCACGGTCGCCCAGGTCACTTGATGCTGCTGAAACAAGTCCAAAATATCTTCATAGTGGTCCTTCCGGAACCATTTATTGTCCGCTTTGGTGAAAATCTTGATATCATAATGTTCGGTTGGCACGATCGTTTCCTCCTCAAATGTTAAACTGACTTGGCCATTCGGAATCATCCGCAGAATCAGCGGCATAATTCGATCGAGTACTTCATCATCAATAATTGCTTCAAAGATCAGCGGCAGATTGTTGAACGGTTCATCTTCAGCCACCTGTTCATGCAGTTCGGCATGCCCGTCCAAGCTCATTTTACCCTTGCGAAGCGTGACTCCAGGCACATGATTCCGCCACAAAAACTTCAATAGTAAATGGGCCAGATTTTGGCCATTGTATGCTTCATCTAATTCATCGACGATGATCCGGAGCAGATACTTCATCTGTTTCACTTCTTTCATTAAAAAGACACCTATCCACTCCGGATAGGTGTCATCAGCATTCATGCAGTTTCATCGGGCGAACACCATGCCCTATTTTCTAAATAATAACCACGCAGCTACCGTTCCGACGGCTAAGCCGACTGCAACCCCTAACAAAATCTGGTGCTGCCAGACGCCGGCAAGCAGTCCGACCAGCGTACAAATTCCGATAAAAGTCGAATGTTGTTTCATCGCAATTACTCCTTATTTAACCCTATTTTCAGTTTACCATAGCTGTTAAAATAAAAGGAACATTTATTTCTGGATAAAGAGGTCTTTTCATGAATAGTCTTTCACTCGTCATCGTGCTCCTTGCAGCCCTGATGACACCCATTATTATGGCCCGTTTTCACATTGCCAACGTCCCCACCGCCGTCGCCGAAATCATCGTCGGCATCCTGCTGGGCAAAACGGGTTTCAACCTGATTCACAACAACAGTGTCCTGACGCAGCTGTCGACACTGGGCGTCATCATCCTGATTTTCCTCAGCGGGATGGAAATCAATTTTGATTTGTTCAAACGGCGGCCGAAAGGAGCCAAAGCCGACCCCCGTCCGGCTCCTTTGCCGCTGGCCCTATGGAGTTACGGCAGTATTTTAGTTTTATCCTTATTATTGAGCCTGTTTCTACGGCAGATCGGTCAATTTCAAAACGTTATTTTAGCCACAATTCTGTTTTCCACAATCGCACTAGGAGTCGTCATTGCCGCACTTAAGGAAAAAGAACTGCTTAGCAAGCCATTCGGCCAAACCGTCTTACTAATCGCTGCTTTTGGGGAAATTATTCCGCTGCTGGCCCTCAGTGTTTATTCGGCCATGAACGGTTCGAACGCCAAAAGCTTGTGGCTGATTTCACTCATTTTCGTCGTGGCGATCATCTTGCTGCTGCGTTTCCGACAGATTTACCAATGGTTTACCCAAATCGACAAGTCGACGACTCAGCTCGACATCCGCATGGCCTTTTTCATCATTATCACCTTAGTGGCCGTCGCTGAACAGACTGGTGCTGAAAATATTCTGGGGGCCTTTCTGGCCGGCATGGTCATGAAACTGCTTCATCCTCGTGAAGAAACCCAAGATAAGCTGACCTCATTGGGATACGGCTTTTTCATTCCGATTTTCTTCATCATGACGGGCGCTAAATTAAATCTACGCACCTTGCTGGCTGATCGTGCGACCTGGATTCTCATTCCGTTGTTCTTTGCCTGCTTTATGGTTGCCAAACTTGGTGTTTACTTTATTTTGAAACGCCGCTTCAAAAACAGCAATGCATTAGCCGGTACTTTTCTGACTTCAACGACCATCACCTTGGTCCTGCCGATTCTGACGGTCGGCCGCAATCTTCATGTGCTGACGACGCAGCAATCCGGTGCCTTTACAATTGCCGCCGTCCTGACCTGCCTGCTCGCACCGATTTTATTCAACCAATTTTACCGGCCTGAAAAAGAAGATTTCCAGAAAGTAACCGTCCACTTCATCGGCGCCAATTTGATGACGATTCCGATTGCGCAGCAATTATCGAAGGGATTATACGAAACCGAACTGTTGACCAACTCCGAAAAGAATTACCGGACTTATAACAGCGAAGCCAACGTCAAGCTCGTCAGCGATTGGAGTGATGCAGCACTCGCCGATGCGCAGGCTTTTGATGCCGATATCGTTGTGCTCGCTTATTCGAACAGCAAGACCAACTTCAAATTGGCAAACCAGGCGCTGAAGGCGCACGTCCCCAGAATCATCGCCCGTTTCGAATCGACCGACCTTGAAGACGAACAAGCCGATATTCTCACTGCACAAGGCGTCGAAATTTATAACACCTATACGGCCAATGTGACGATGCTGCGCAGTTTGATTGAAACGCCATCGACACTGAAAATCCTCAACGCGACCGACGCCGGACTCTACGAAGTCGTTGTCCGCAACCGTCGTTTTGCTGGCTACGAGATTCAGCATCTCCCGTTTGTCGATCAAATTACGATTAGCCGGATTTATCGGAACGGCCAGTTTGTTGCACCGCATGGGGACACGCAGCTGCATTTGGGCGACCACCTCATTTTCACCGGCAATCGGCAAATGCTGGCCACCTTGCGGGAACAAGTCGGCAAATTAAATTAGTGATTTCACTAATAAAACTATGAAAGTTTTCTCATTTCTGTTACGATAAGACTAATTCAAAAGAAATCAGGTGAGTGTGATGAGCAATGAATTTCAACGACCTGGGTCACATATCATGACCCTCGACAATGGCTATCATCTATGGGAACACACTGAAGGCGAAGGCGACATCAAACTGTTATGCCTGCATGGCGGCCCTGGCGGCTCCCATGAATACTGGGAAAACTTTGGTGACGAATTAAGCAATCTTGGTGTGCAAGTCTTTATGTACGATCAGCTCGGCTCCTGGTATTCGGATCAACCCGATTATTCCGACCCGGCCATCGCAGCCAAATACTTAACTTATGATTACTTCCTGGATGAAGTCGAAGAAGTCCGGACCAAGCTGGGACTCGATAACTTCTATTTGATCGGCCAGTCATGGGGCGGCGCACTCGTTCAAATGTATGCGGTCAAATACGGCCAGCATCTTAAGGGTGCGATCATCTCCAGTATGGTCGATGAAATCGGCGAATATGTCGATCATGTCAATAAGCTCCGTGAAGAAACTTTGCCACGTGAAGCTGTTGCCTACATGAAACATGCCGAAGACAACCATGAAGATCTCGATAAAGATGCTAAATATCAAAGCTACGTCGATATTTTAAACAAAGACTATGTCGATCGGCGCCAGCCACCGAAAATCTCGCATCTGGTCGATATTACTTCCAAACCCGTTTACAATGCTTTCCAAGGCGATAATGAATTCGTTGTCACTGGGAAGCTGAAGGAATGGAACTTCCGTGACCAGCTGCACAAAATTACTGTGCCAACTCTGTTAACCTTTGGCGAACACGAAACAATGCCATTGGAAACAGCCAAAAAGATGAACAAGCTGATTCCACATTCACGGTTAGTGACTACACCAAACGGCGGCCATCATCATATGATCGATAATCCGCCTGTTTACTTCGACCATCTCGAACAATTTATCAAGGATGTCGAATCTGGCAACTTTAACGATTAAAAGACACTCAAAAAGGGACCCGCAATTTTGCGGATCCCTTTTTGAGTGCGCCCATTTTGTGACACGCTGCTATTTTCGATTAAAATCGACAATCTCAATGCCGCCTTCAATCAGCTGCAAGTGCGTTACACTGCCGTTTTTCGGACTGACGGAAACATCAAACTGTTTGTCATGGTCAAATTTATTCACGATGCTTCTAATCGTCGTCCCATGACTGACAATCAAAACGTTACTGCCAGGCTGATTTTGTTCTCGCAGCATCTTGAACCCTTTGCCGAGCCGTGTCCAATATTCCTGCGCATTTTCGGCATCGTGCCAAGGGTCGGTTTCTTTCATAAAATCCTTCGCTTTATCCAAAGAATACTTCTGAATGATTTCAGAGAAATTTCGGCAGCCGTGCGGTTCGCCGACCATGTACCAAGACTGAAAGGAATCATTGCCCTCAAAGTAGCCGTAAAATTCTTCCCGAAACAACGGCGAAGCAACCCGTTTCGGATGCTGGTTAAGGTTTCGTTTGATGATCATCTCAGCCGTCCGAGCTGCACGCGTCGTATCACTCGAATAAACACTGTCAAACGCAACATGCGACAGCATTTTGCCGGCATGATCGGCATCCGCCAACCCCTTTTCAGTTAATGGCGAATCGCACCAGCCCTGCATGCGGTTGTAACGATTCAAAACAGTTTGCCCATGACGAACAAGATACACATCGATTGGTTTCATGATCGTACTCCTCTTCCCTTAATTTAACTTTCTTTATTTTAACATAAAGCGGCTTTAGTCGTGTTGCTTGGGAAGAACGATTCGTTGATAGAGCACCACCGTCAGGATGTAATAGAGCGCATAGAGGACGATGAATAATGAAAATGGAATCCATAAATCGGCATACGGCGCATCCATAATCAACGTAAACATCTGCAGTCCGAACAAGACATGGATTATTCCGGCAATACCTGGCAAAGCAAACAGCGTCAGGATTTCGACCCGAATCGAATGCTGAAGCCAGCTGCGGCGGGTCCCGATTTTTGCTAACATCTGATAACGCTGCTTATCGTTGGCCGCACCGGAGAGAATCTTAAACATCAGGCAGCTCGCCAGCATTGCCAGGAAGGCAATTCCTAAGAAGAGGCCCATGAATTCCATCCCGCCGAATAAGGCTTTGGCTGTCTGATAACTGCTCAAACGACCGCCCATCTGGAAAGCATTCATTCCGGCCGGTAATTGGGCAACTTGCAGTTTCTGAATTTGTTTCAAAGTCGGCAGACTCTGGTTGAAATTCTGCGAATGGACGGCCCGCACGGTTTCTGTCGGTGCGGTCATTTTTTGAAACTGCGCATGTGAAACAATCTGCGGCATTTTGTTGCTATTGACGGCGCCGGCAAATTCACTCAGCAAACCAGGATTTTTCTGCAACTCAGCCGTCGTTGTCGACTGAACATGAGTCTGATTGTACTGGTTCTTGGCATGATACATCGTTTCGACCGTCTGTGCATCAAGATCGTTCTGGTCAAAATACACATTTTTGGCGTCGGTTTTATAACTCAAGGTCAAATCCTGACTCAGCTTCATTTGGTTGAGCAGTTTCTTTTCCTGCGCCGTTGGATTCTGAACGAGCACATCATAAGCACTGACCGTTTTGGTGACCAGCGGAATTTCCCGCTGGTAGCCGATTCCGACCGTAATTGCCCCTAAGGCCATCGCAAACAAAATAGCCACCATCGACAGCACTTTTGTATAGCTGCGAATCCGGAAGTTCAACTGCGCCAGCGTAAAGTCATTTAAGCGGTGGAAAGCGAAAGTGGGATTGCGTTTTAGCAGCTGCAATAAACTGATGAAGACGGCATCAAACAGGAAATAGGTTCCAAAGACGATTGTCACCAATGCAATCGGAATCGCATTGATCTGCAGCTGTTCAAGGTGAGCCATGGCATAGTAACCAATCGCCACTAAAACCAATCCTAAAATGCTCTTGATGACTTGGCCCCGACCCGCTTTTTGGACTCGAGTCGGCTGCTTATCATCGTGAAGCAGCTGCAATAACGGTGTCTTCAAGAGCTTGCGGCAGTTCAGGAGTGCGGCCAATAAAAAGAGCACAGCGAAAAAGAGCATGGTGACTCCGACTGCCGGCAGATAGAAGGCATGGAAATGTGCCACCGTAATATCCATCTGTTTCAGGAGCAGACCACTCAACCCAGCCGTTAAGCCGGTTCCAATCAGAATCCCGATTACGGTTGACCCAAAACCAATCAAAAAGGTTTCAGCAAAAATCAGCTGGCTGATCTTGTGCCGTTTGGCTCCCAGCATCATAAAGGTACCGTAATCACGCTGACGCATGCTCATCAGGAATGTATTCGCGTAGAGGACATAAACAAAGGCAATGATGCCCAGCAGAACGGAGCCAAACTGGAAGACGATACTGGCCATTGAGATAATCGAATTGGCCTTCACAAACGATTTATTCGTGGCCAACGCTTCAAACATGTAGAAAATGGCGCTGGCCATAATCAAGCCGGAAAATAACACCACATATTCTTTGAAACGGCTTTTGATGCCATTCAATGATAATTTGGTTAACATCACTCCGCCCCCTTACTGTGCAAATGTGCCAAGTTCATCCAAAATTTCTTGGTAGAACTCCTGGTAAGAACGCCCATTGCGTTTCAGTTCACGGCCGATGCGGCCATCCTTGATAAACAAGATGCGCTGGCAATAGCTGGCCGAATACGGATCGTGCGTCACTAGCAAAATCGACACTTGGCTTTCCTGATTCAAACTCGCCATCGTATCCAGTAATTCTGTCGAACTTTCCGAATCCAGTGCCCCCGTCGGTTCATCACCGAACAGGATAGCCGGCTGATTGATGAGGGCGCGTGCCGATGCAACACGCTGTTTCTGGCCGCCAGATAATTCAGTTGGATAATGGTCCAAATATTCAGCAATGCCCAGCCGATCGGCAATTTTTTCAACCTGCGGCTTAATAGCTTTGACCGGCTTGTTCTGCAAGGACATCGGCAAGGCAATATTTTCATAGGCAGTCAGGTTTTCCAAAAGATTGAAATCTTGGAAGATAAACCCGATTTCCTGTGAACGAAAATCGGCCAGCTGATTGCCCTTTAAATGGGAGATTGCCTGCCCATTGATTTTCACTTCACCAGAGGTGGGCCGGTCGAGGGTCGATAAAATATTGAGCAGTGTCGTCTTCCCAGAACCTGATGCTCCCATGATGCCGACAAATTCCCCTTTTTCGACTTCGAACGAAACCCCTTTTAATGCTTCATATTGTTTTTCATGAGCTTTCCCATATGTTTTCGTTACATTTTGAACGGAAACTACCGTTTGCTGATCCATTTTTAAAACATCCCTTCTGTATCGATTCAATAACTATATTTTACGGAATGGCGTCGCTGCCAGCCAGCGATTGAACGAACAATTTGAGGTTCAAAATGACAAATCTGTAAGTTTTCATAAAAAAAGTTTTGTCTGTAAGCGTCGTCATCAAAACACCTGCCCCAACTTTTCGGTATACTAGAAATGAAAGCTACTTAAGGGAGGGGTCCGTTTGGAGAAAATTCAGCATATACATAACAAACCACCATGCCAAAACGTGCTTAAAAGGACCGTTTGAGTGTCAAATAGCGTTGGTGAAAAACGAACGCTCACAAACGGCCTGTAACACCCGTTGAAACATTTGCATCAATGTGCAGAAAGGTGGATTTTATTTTTTATGGATGATTTAAATCAAAAGAAATCCTATATCAGCTGGCCAGTGCTGGCGTTAATGGATTTCGTGACGGTCATTGGCTTTGATGATATTATTTACAACTTCCAAAACCAAGGCTTAGGGGTCGTTACCTCTTGGGTCGTCATGCTGTTTATTTATGTGTTACCGTATTCTTTGATTGTCGGCCATTTAGGCTCTGTCTTCAGTAAAGAAGGCGGCGGCCTGACGTCCTGGGTCCGTGGGACGAGCGGCGACGCTGTCGGTTATTTTGCCGCTTGGTTCTATTGGATTGTCGGCCTGCCCTATATCGTCGATGTCGCTAATTCTGTTGTCGTCTCCTTTGGCTGGATGATTAACGGAAACGGAACAATGGGCGACAAGATGAGCAATATGACGTTCGGCCTGTTGACAACCGTTGTCTTTGTCGGGTTCATCTTCTTCGAACATATTTTCAAGAACAAGTCATTGGAAATTATGAGTGTCATCGGCGGCGGGGCCATGTTCTTCATGACCATTCTGTTTGTCTTCATGACCTTTGTTTCCTTAGCAAAAGGCGGCCACATTGCGACCCAGCCGTTCACATTCAAGGCGTTTCTGCCGAAGATCGATCGACACTTTATGTCAACGTTAGGGCTGCTGATTTTCGCTATGAATGGTTCTGAATTGGTTGCTCCGTATGTAACCGACATGAAGCATCCCCGCAAAGACTTCCCACGTGCGATGCTGATGGTCGCTATTATGACGGCCTTTCTAACCGTATTCGGTTCCTTCTCGCTGGGGGTCTTCTTCAACGCCCATCACCTGCCGAATGATTTAAAGATGAACGGTTCCTACTACGCCTTCTTGGCTTTAGGAAAACAATTCGGCTGGGGCAAATTCCTGATGTACGTTTTCGCCGTTGTTCAGGCCATTTATATGTGTGCTCAGTTAGCCGTTTTGATGGATGCCGGGACACGTGTCTTCTTGGGCGATATTTCCAAGAAATATATGCCGAAGCAATTATCAAAACTCAACAAAGATGGGTTGCCGATCAACGGTTATTGGATGACGACCATTATCTGTGCGGCGATCATGCTGGCCGCTGGGTTCCTGCCCGAAATCAATGATATCTTCAACTGGCTGCTTAATTTGAACGGCATCGTTTCTCCATTCGCAACCTGCTTCATTTTCTGGGCGTTCATGCTGGTCCGTTTGCACAGCGACCGCTACCCAACGCCGGCCTACACTTATGTCAAGAGCGACAAAGGCGGCTTCTTAGTCGGTTTATGGATGTTCGCAATTACCTTTATCGCCGCTTGCTACAGTTTTCTGCCCGTCGATGTCAAACCAGGCACAGAATTGTACACCCGTGAATTCATTATGAATATTGCGGCAACCTTCTTACTGGCTGCCATCGGGTTAGTAATGCCTTGGGTGGCACGCAGACAGCAGCATACACTGGCTGCCTTCAGTAGTCGTGAAAATACCCGCCGAATCATTGCCATTCTGATTGTCGTTGCTTTAGCAACACTGGTCATGTGGCTCTGGATTATCCCGGCCAGCTGGGGCGCTAATCAATGGGTTGCCATCATCATCAGCGACCTTCTGATTTTCTTCGTCGGCTGGATTGGAACGGCTTTAATGAAGAAAGATCCTACCGAAGCTTAATTCGATGGAACGGAAAGACTACGAAAACAATCGTGGTCTTTTTGTTTTGCCTTTGTCATAAAAAGCAAGTATGATATTGTCATACGATCGTAAACAAAAGGAGATGTAGCCATGACAACTTCCCTTAAAAAAGATAAAACGATTTCAACACGAGTAACAGCTGATATTGACCGGCGGGCTAAAGAAAATCTAGCAAAACAAGGATTGACGATTTCAGAATATATCCGTCTTTCTTTAGTAAAGGCGGCCAACGATGAAGTTCAATTGATTAACTTTTTAGACACGCCTGCTGCCCATCAAGCCAAAAAAGAAGCCGAAACCGATCAAACGAAAATGATCGGTAATCAAGCTGATTTTGAAGACTGGTTAAATAAACTCAATGAAAATTGAGCGGACGCCTTCATTTGAACGTCAACTTCGCAAATTGGCAAAGAAACATTATCCGATCACGATTTTAGGCCCATGTGTCAACGCTATTGTTGAACAAGATGCAATTATCCTGAACAAAATCAAAGATCATGCTTTAAAGGGTGAATGGCAGGGCTATCGTGAATTTCATCCGGCTCGTTATGAAGCTGGCCGGCATTCCTATGATGGCTGGATCGTTGTCTATCGGATCGACAAAAATGTACTCGTATTAACGCTAGTGGCGACTGGCAATCACGATTTATTTAATCGTTAAATAACTGAAGACTACGAAAACAATCGTGGTCTTTTTGTTTTGGCCTTAACAATGGCATAATGGAGGTAAAGCTTCTTTAGGAAAGGTCGGAGCAACTCATGAAAACCATCACAGTAATCTACAACCCCCATTCTGGCCACAATCGTGGGGGCGCAATCGCACAGCAATTCAAGGAGGCCGCACACCAATTAGAGCCGCATACAGACGTTCAGCTGGAAGCCATTCGTGGCAAAAACGACGGCCGGCAGTTTGCCCATCAAGCCAGTTTACGGCAGCGGGATTTAATCGTCGTTGTCGGCGGCGATGGGACAATCAATCAAGTGGCATCGGGAATGGTCAGTGTCCCGCATCCGCCCAAATTAGGCATTCTGCCCGGCGGCACCGTCAATAATCTTGCACACGTTCTGCACATTCCGCTTGATATTCCGGGTGCGATTGCCACGATTCTGGGGAAACATTCGCAACCAATCGATATCGGCCAGATCAATCGCAATCACTATATGATTAGCACCATGACCATCGGAATCTTGGCAGACGCCGCCCTTGACGTGTCGCAGACCGAAAAACAAAAATTCGGCCCATTGGCATTCGTCTTCAAAGGCATCAAAGTGTTAGCCGAACACCAGCATTATCAAATTACACTGGCTGGCGACCACCATTTTTGGCAGAAGGACACGCAGCTGGTTTTGATTACTATGACCAATTCCGTCGGCGGATTTACCAATTTTGACCCGACTGCTGAATCTGATGACGGCTATTTTCATGTTTTTCTGGCCCCGAAAATGTCCTACTGGCGGTCCTTGCTCTTCTTCCCTTATTTCATTACCGGCAATTTCAGTAAGATTCCTGGAATGACTTACTTAACGATGTCGCATCTGACGATGACTGTCACTAAAAATCGTCATGCCGTTCGGACTCGCATCGATGGTGATCCTAGTGTCACCTTGCCGCTGAAGATGAAAGTTCTGAAGTCGGCATTGCGGGTCATGACACCCGAACCAGAATAAACCTGCATTCAAGTCCTTTTCGCGGTAGAATAAGAGAAAAGGACGGTTTGCTGAGGAGGAATACAATTGGCTTATCAAAAAGTAACTGCTATGAATGTTCAAGAATTGGTCGCTTTAACTTCCCCATATCGAGTCACCACTCAGATTCCTGAGGCAATGACCCATGATGCCTTGAATGTGGTCGCCCACGAGCCTGATGTGATCATCAAGCCCAATAATACGGGTGAAGTCGCCGCAATTTTACGGTATGCGAATCACCGCAATCTGCCTGTCATCGTACGTGGCGGCGGTTCCGGCTTGAATGGTGCCGATGTTGCCGTTGAAGGCGGCATTCTGCTTGATATGCATCGGATGAATCATATTATTGAATTAGATCAGGATAATTTAACACTCACGGTCCAGCCTGGCGTCACAATTCGTGATATCCAGACTTACCTTGATAACACCACCTTCTTTTATGCACCTGAACCTGGCCAAGGATTAGATTCAGCGACAATCGGCGGCAATATTGCCACCAACGCCAGCGGGATGTGGGGCCTGAAATACGGCGGCACTCGTGAGGCTGTTCGTGGTTTGACCGTTGTTCTGCCCAGCGGCGATACACGTATTCTAGGCGGCAAAATCACTAAAAATAGTTCTGGCTACGATTTAAAGGACTTGATGATTGGCGCTGAAGGGACATTGGGAATTGTAACCGAGGCCATTTTGAGTTTACGGCCGAAATCACCGGTTATTAAAAGTGTGCTGCTACCGTTTGACAGTGCCAACCGTGCTATCAGTGTCATCCCGAAAATTCTGCATGCTGGTGTGACACCGACGAGTACCGAATTCTTCGGACGCCGGATTACCAAGTATTGGGAACAATACGCTGGCAAACAATTTCCAATCCAAATCGGTGCTGCCTATTTGCTGATGGCTTTTGACGGCAATCATGATTCCGCCGTCGCAGCGGATATGGCGACGGCCGTCAGCTTATCACAGAATAATGGCGGTCTGGTACCTTATCCACTGGATACACAGGAAAAGTACCGGCATTTGTGGCGGATTCGGGCCGAATTGCTGCCCGCCATCCAAAACACAACCTCTGAATTGACTGAAGTCGATATTGTGGTGCCCCGTAGCCGGGTTTCCGAACTGCTCGATTACATCCATGTCGTCGAATACGAAGAACAAGTCCGGCTGCCCAGTATCGGCCATGTCGGCGACGGCAATTTGCACACCTACGTTTGCCGTGACGGCTTATCTGATACGGAATGGCCGGAAATGCGTGACCTCGTTTTGAAACGGCTTTATGCCAAAGCAGCCGAACTAGGCGGCCAGGTTTCCGGCGAACACGGCATCGGTTACGATAAGAAAGCTTACTTCACTGATTTTATGGGTACGGATTATCTAAAGTTTTTGAAGAGTGTCAAACAAATCTTCGATCCCAACCAGATTCTCAACCCAGGCAAAATTTTTTAACCATAACTGCTGCTTAACAGTTAAATTAGAACAAAGCACTTGTAAAAGTTTGGGATGAAACGGTTGTTTTATCGCAAACTTTTTTAAACAATAGATAAAGGAGTTTTGAGATGGAAGCTGAAACAAATCCACAAACACGTGTCATTATTACCGGCGTCAGCCAGCGCCGTCCCAATTTTGATTATACGATGACCGAATTGGGCGAATTGGCCACAGCCAATGACATGCAGGTCGTTGGCGATCTGCGGCAAATTGCCGACCGTCCAATTGCGGCGACTTACTTTGGAACGGGTAAAGTAGCTGAAATCAAGGCTTATGCTGAAGAAATGGATGCGGCCGTGATTCTGGTCAATGACGAATTATCCCCTTCCCAAATCCGCAACCTTGAAAAGGAAACTGGCAAGACAATTATCGATCGCACCCAGCTGATCCTCGATATTTTTGCCAACCGGGCCCAAACGAAACAGGCCAAATATCAAGTCGAAATCGCTCAGCTGCAGTACCAGCTGCCACGTCTGCATCCATCCGCTAACCGGCTCGATCAGCAGGGCGGCGGCGGTGGACTTGCCAACCGTGGTGCCGGTGAAACCAAACTGGAAATGAACCGGCGTGTCATCCAAAAACGGATCACCCACTTGCGGCATGCCCTGAAAGAACAAGAAAAAACACAGGAAACGCAAAGCCAGCAACGGGCTAAAAGCCAGCTGCCGGTGGTCGCTCTGGTTGGTTATACCAACGCCGGCAAATCGACGACAATGAACGGCCTGCTTAAGCTGTACAGCGAACATGGTGCTGAGAAACAAGTTTTTACTAAAAATATGCTGTTTGCGACGCTTGATACTAGTGTCCGTGAAATCACGCTGCCGAGCCATCAAAAGTTCCTGCTCAGCGATACCGTTGGTTTTGTCAGCCGTTTGCCGCATAATTTAGTGGAGGCCTTCAAGGCGACCTTATCTGAAGCTGTCAACGCCGATCTTATTATCCAAGTCGTTGACTATGCTGATCCGAACTATCATGACATGATCGCCGTCACCGACAAAACGCTGGCCCAAATCGGCGCCGGCGACATTCCTCGTATCGACGCCTTCAACAAGGCTGATTTACGGACGGATACACCTTATCCTGAAATCAATGGTAACGAAATTGTTTATTCGGCAACTGATAAAAAATCTCTGGCGGAACTCGCCACGCTGATTGAACAAAAAATTGCCGCTCAGTATCCGACATTGACCTACTTGTTCCCCTATACGGATGGGAAGGCCTTATCAGCTCTCAACGAACACGCCGCCATTCTGAAGCAAGATTACCAGGAAAATGGGACGCTGGTCACGGCACGTATCAATCCGAACAGCCGTGATTACTGGTCTAAATATGAAGTTGACTAACGAAGCACCTAAAAAGATCCGCCAAACAATTTGGCGGATCTTTTTTAGGCACCCATTCTGCGGTCGAGAATTCTAGAGACCCATGACAATGCATAGCAGACAATAAAGTACATCAGCGTCAGCATGACGAACATCGGAACCAAATAGTTGACGTTCTGCCCATAAATAACCTGTGCATGGTAGAGCAGCTCCGGCAGCAGGATGATTGTCGCTAACGAAGTATCCTTGATTAGCGAGATGAACTGGCTGACAATGGCCGGAATCATCTTTTTAAACGCCTGTGGTAAAACGATGCGAAACATCGCCTGATGATAGGTCATCCCATTGGCACGTGCGGCTTCCATCTGACCTGAATCGACAGCAAGAATCCCGCTGCGGACGATTTCGGCCAGCATCGCCGATTCGAAAATCGTTAAAGCAACAACAGAGGAGGTGATTACGCCCAAGCGGACCCCCATTTGCGGCAGTCCAAAGTAAGTGAAAAACAGAATCAGCATCAGCGGCAAGTTGCGGATGATATCAATGATAAAGCCGATGATTTTGGAAACATATGGTATCCGTGTGTACCGGATTAGGCCTAAGAAACTCCCAATCACAAAGCTGAAGGCAATTGATAAGAGCGAAGCTTCCAAGGTTACCCCTAATCCTTCAAGGAGGTAGCGCATGTTCAGCCATGAATAAGCTTCAATAAAATTTTGCATGGTCGTCCCTCCTATTCGTTAGCCAGTGCAGAAGCTTCCCGCTCGCCACTGCCAGCGTTCCACTTCTTCTCAAGGTACTGCATGAAATAGCTCAGCGGCAAGGTCAGAATCAAGTAAAAGACACCGACCACAATGTAGGCCCCAAATGTATCGAACGTTTGGGCAGCAATCAAGTTGCCTTCGTACATCAAATCAAAGCCAGCCACGAAAGCCAACACCGATGAATTCTTAACCAAATTGACGAATTGGTTGCCTAACGGCGGAATCACCAATTTAACCGCTTGCGGAAGCACGATATAACGCATCGCCTGAATGTAAGTCATCCCATTGGCACGTGCGGCCTCCATCTGCCCTGGATCGACGGATTGAATACCGGCTCGCACTGTCTCAGCGATAAATGAAGACGTGTAAATGGTCAGTGCGAGTGTTCCAGCCGTAAAGCCGGATAATTTGGCGGCAAATAACGGCACAATCACATAGAAGAATAACGCAATGATCAGCAGCGGAATGTTCCGGAAAAATTCGACATAGATTCGGCCGATCAGATGCAGCACCCGATTGTGGCTAATCTCAAGCAGTGCGAACAGCGTTCCTAAGATTAAACTGCCGACTAAGGCGATCAGGCTCGAACCCAAGGTGATTTTGAGGCCTTCAAGTAATTGCGGCCAAAAATGAATGAACATCGACATCGTTATTCCCCTCCAATCGTAGCGTCACTCGCTTTAAAACCAGGCACATTTCCGAACCATTTTTGCACAATCCGCTGATATTCACCGTTTTTAACGAGTTGTTTCAAGGCCGTGTTGACATGGTCCGTAAATTCAGTCTGACCTTTGTTAGCAGCAACCGCATAGGGTTCATCGAAGAACGAACCGCCAGTGACCACAAACCGATTATCCTGCGTCGACATCCCGTATAAAATGGCATTATCAGATGTCATTGCCACCCCTTGGCCGGCTTTCAAAGCCGTAAAAGCCTGACTAGCATCGGATAACTGGATTACCTTGGCCTGCGGGGCCGCCTTTTTGATATTCTCGACCGAATCGGAGCCTTGGACCCCAATCACCACGTCGCCTTTTTTCAAATCTTTGACACTATGAATCCGACTGCCTTTTTTGACCAATAATGCCTGGCCGGCTTGGAAATAAGTATCTGAAAAAGCGACTTGTTTTTCACGTTCTTTTGTCACCGACATCGTCGCAGCAATCGCATCGATATTGCCGCTTTTCAACATCGGCACACGCGTATTGCTGGTTACTTGCACAAATTTAGCCTGACTATTTTTACCCAGCATCTGTTGCGTTACTGCTTTCGCAATATCGACATCAAAGCCTTTGATTTGGCTGTCTTTGACATCCATCAGCCCGAACAGCCGTGTATCGGCCTTCACACCCCAAGTGATCGTCTTAGTCTGCTGCACGTGCTGCCACGTGTTTTCATCGGCCAGCGATGTACCGCAGCCGGCCAGACTGACAAGCAGCAACAGCAGCAAGCTGAGCAGCCCCAGCTGTTTCCATTTTCTTTTCATCATGACGACCTCCTTTGGCTAGTGAATGATCTTGCTGAGAAACTCCTGTGCACGTGGTTCCTGCGGATGTTCGAAAAAGCCCTTCACATCGGTTTCATCTTCGAGAATCTTGCCGTCATCCATGAAGATGATTCGATCGCCCACTTCCTTAGCAAAACCCATTTCATGGGTGACGACCACCATCGTCATGCCCTGTTTGGCGATTTTCTTCATGACGTCTAAAACGTCTCCAATCATTTCAGGGTCTAAGGCCGATGTCGGTTCATCAAACAAGATGGCTTTCGGTTTCATCGCTAAACTGCGCGCAATGGCCACTCGCTGCTTCTGGCCCCCCGATAACATGCTAGGATAACTGTTAGCTTTGCTGTCAAGCCCAACCATTTCCAACAGTTGATGTGCTTCAGCTTCCACTTCAGCCTTGGGACGCTTCAAGACGATCAGCGGCGCTAACGTGATGTTTTCAAGGACCGTTTTATTGGCGTATAAATTAAAATGCTGGAACACCATGCCGACATTTTTGCGAATTTTGTTCATATTCGTATGTGGATCAGCGAGATCAAAGTTATCCACAATCAGCTGGCCGGAGGAGATACTCTCCAGTCCATCGATCGTGCGCAGCAGCGTGCTCTTTCCAGAGCCCGAAGGACCAATAATGGTCACCACTTCTTTGTTATCAATGTGCAGATTGATATCTTTAAGGGCGTGAAACTTTCCGTAATACTTTTCAACGTCGTGAAACTCGATCATAGACATGGCGAGTCCCTCCTTTTGATAGTTTCTTATTGTTTGTTCTTACAATTCTAACGGATTGCTCATTGATACGCAAGCTAAATATTTAAAAAGGGCATAAAAATAGCATTCGCACTTGATAAATGCGAATGCTAAGTCTTATTTTCCTCTCATTTTTCTTGATAAGCCACCTGTACTGCAATGGCATACGGCTCGCTGCCTTCGACGATGCCGGAACGGCCGGCAATTTTATAAGGACCGCCAGTGATGTATGCATTTGCCAATGCTAGGTTGAACTTTTCTTCGGCTTCACGGACACTGGTCATCCCGATAGCGGTCAAGTGACCGACGGGCTTGGCATCCATGCTGTTCATGCCGGCATAAACAACTGGCAGACGGCCTTCGAATTTCAAAGTATAGTATGGCAGCTGTACCCCAGCCTGACCAAGGGCATAGAACGGTTTCGCTGTTTTATGGGCTTCGGCATAAATCTCACGATCGGATAAACCATCGTAGTTCAAACTCAAGTAACCGTTTTGGACCAAGGTTTGTGCGAATTGATCGATTGTTGCCTGTTCTTCTGGCGAAGAGACCAAGGTGCTGGGCAGGACATGCTGATCGTTGAATAGCCCTGCCGCAGGTACGACCGGCTGTTTAACCATGCGTGCAGCTCGTTGATCGGCAGTTGCTTGCTGTGGTGGACCGCCTAAGAGCTGCTCGACTTTCGGTGAAATGTCCCACTTCGTCGTTTTATCGGTAAAGTAATAGAGAAAATTAAGGACCGAAAAGTAAAGCAGCAACAGGAACAGCAAGACAAACAGAATCCACCGGAACCGCCCATTTTGAAAGGCTAAGACAGCGGCATACAAAAAGTAAAAGTTGGCAAAAAAACCGACGATGGTAAAGAGGCGATTTTTGAGCTTTGTATTGAAATTAAAGTAGCCCAAAAACTGGTTGACCAAACTCAAAAAACCAAGCATACAATCGTCTCCTTTCTATTGACCGCTGGCATTCGTGGCCGCAGTTGTTCCCTGCTGGGTCGATGTTGCAACGGTATTATTATTAGTTGTCGCAGCGGAACTTGAAGTGGCGGCACTACTGCTGCCAGTCGAGCCGGTATTGGTCCCATCATCGGTAGTCCCAGTTTGATTTTGAGTGGTGCCGTTATTTGTATTATCAGTGGTATTGCCAGTATTCGTCCCAGTGTCGGTTGAAGTTGAATCGGCAGTTGTTGCCGAACTCGATGTAGCATCCGGCTGCTGACTGGTCTCTGTATCTGGCGTTGATTGCTGGTCATCAGAAGTGGCATCTGGTGCCGATGATTGATCATCCGAAGAAGAGGATGCAGCCGGTTTGCTGGGCGCAGATGTTGATGAGGAGGTGGTCGTCGCAGGCGTGTTCTTTTTTTCGACACTTGCGGTCGGTGTCCCACCAGCCTGAGTCACGTTCCCTTTGTTGACGACAAAGATGTTGGTGGCACTTAAAGCTAAAATAAGTGAAATAATGGCTGCCGGCGTTAACAGCGGCGGCGTACGATAGGCCATAGATAATCCTCCGTTTCATTCATTCAATAAAACCATTGTACCCTGAATTTGTAACGAGAAAAGGACAAATTCATTAAGAAACGATAAAGGTTCCTAACTGGCGGCCTTCAGCTTCTTTTGGCAATCCGGACACAAACCATACATTTCGATGCGATGCCCATCGATTTCATAACCCGGCAGCTGGTCGGTAAAGAAATCAATCGGGCACATCTTCAGTTCAGTCACCTTGCCGCAATTGCGGCAGATGAAATGATGATGGTGCGGTTGCTCGAAGTCGCATTGAAATTTGACCCGCGCCTGTTCGCCCTCTTCTTGTTCCTCTAAAATACCGGCTTCGACAAATTCTTTGACGTTGCGATAAATCGTATTGTGGCTCATGCCGGGATAACGTTTGCGCATATAGGCATCCAGCGCTGTTACTGTAATGTAATGATCTTGAAACTGACTTAAATAATTGATCAGGTCCCGTCGCTGGCTCGTCAGACGGTAGCCGTGTTTTTTTAATAAGGCTAAGGCCGAATTTTCGGTTGTCATAATCGGCATCCCCTTTTCTTGACAATCTGCTGAATCTTTTTATAATAAGCACTAATAAATCGTAATCGCTACGATTTATTTTATTGTAGCATATCTGAACGAATGCAACAATTTGAATAAGGAGGCGCCTATTATGGCTGAAAAAAATGATTACAGTAGTGCTTTACGGCGTTTGAAGAGTCGCAACAAACGGACCAAAGGGCGTGCCCTCAAGGTCATCAAAGAATTAAAACAAAAGCGCAGTAAAAAACGGGTTTAATTGAAGCAAAAACGGGACAGAATTCGACTTCTGTTCCGTTTTTTTACATATTGTGAGCACAAAACTTGCAATCAAGAAAACGGTTTCGTATAATAAAAACCATCGAGTTAGTGACAAGGAGGTCCTTACTGATGCAATTTGGAAATTATAGTTCAGCTTGGTATTGGATGGCATTGGATACCCAGAAACAAGTTTTTTATGCCACATCGAAAGCACAACCAGATTTGACGGCTGAAGGAATCACCGTTGATGATGCCGTTAAAAATCTGATTACTTTGGTGCAGCAAAACTCTGCTAAATCCAACTTAGCTACTAAAACCACTGCTTAAAAAAGTCCGGCTCACGAGTCGGATTTTTTTATTGCAATTTTTTTTGCGCCTGCACCACGATGGCATCAATCTGCTGACGTGCTGTTGTCCGGTCATCGTTGACAATCACATGGGCATACGGTTTCAAGGGCGCTGGCAAAGCCAAATCACGCCGATATTCAGGACTCGCTAAGCGTTCGGCCACCATTTGCTGTGCATCACCCCGTTGCAGCATCCGTTTTCGGAGCAGCTGCGGCTCATGCACGGTCAGAAACAGCAAGAGAATCTCATTCGGATTTAGCGTCTGCAAGTAAGTTTCAGCGCCCTTTGTATCAAGCACGATGCTGACGAGATTGCTTTTTTGCCAAGCTAAATCTAATGCTTCATGCGACGAACCGTATTGATAGTTAGAATAGGTCACATGTTCAATATAGTGTTTCGTTTTAAAAGAAGCCGGCGTTTCAAAATAATAGGCTGCCCCATCCTGTTCATGCGGCCGTTTAGGACGGGTCGTGTGGGTGATTACACGTGGAATCCCATAATGTGCCCGCAAGTACTGGCTGACCGATGTTTTGCCCGTTCCAGCTGCTCCTGTGATAATAATCAATTGATGTCCTGCCATGCTGCAACTCCTCCATAAAATGCTTTCCTCTATGATAACAAAAAAAGACGCCAGATAAAATCTGACGTCTTTTCAGCATGCTCACCATGACTAGTCGGTTTGTTTATAAACCGTTCCGATCAACCATACTGGTTCGCAACTAATCTTTATCAACATCGTTCGGGAAGAATGAGATAGATGCATGTCCTTCAAGTTCTTCTTCGATGCGGAGTAATTCGTTGTACTTTTCAACACGTTCTGAACGAGCTGGCGCACCAGCCTTTAATTGGCCACCACTGACAGCAACGGCAAAGTCGCTGACAAATGTATCGCCAGTATCACCAGAACGATGTGAAATCATAGTTGTGTAGTTGTTTTCATGAGCTAAACGAACAGCTTCCATAGTTTCGGAAACAGTCCCAATCTGGTTCAACTTGATCAAGATGGAGTTGGCCATGCCTTGCTTGATTGCTTTGCGAATCAAAGCAGGGTTGGTGCAGACGTTATCATCTGTGACGATTTGAACTTTATCGCCCATCTTCTTGGTGAAGGTTGTGAAGTTATCCCAATCGTTTTCACCAAATGGATCTTCCATGGAAACAATTGCTGGATACTTTTCAAGCAAGCCTTCATAGTAGTCAGCCATTTCCTTAGGTGTCTTTTCAGAACCTTCGAAATTGTAGTTGCCTGTCTTGTCATCATAGAAGGTTGATGAAGCAGCATCAAAAGCGATTCCGACATCTTCACCAGGCTTGTAGCCGGCCTTTTCAATGGCTTCGTACAAAACCTTGATGGCATCTTCACTGGATGGTAAATCAGGGGCAAAACCGCCTTCATCACCAACACCAGTTTGATAGCCTTTTTCTTCCAAGACTTTTTGCAGTGCATGGTAAGTATTCACGATACGTTCGAAACCGGCACGGAATGTGTCATGCTTCAAAGGTGTAATCATGAATTCCTGCATATCGATGCCGTTATCAGCATGTTCCCCGCCATTGATAACATTATGGAAGGTTTGCGGAATTTGAATGTATGTGCCGCCTAAGTAGCGATACAAAGGAATTCCTTGATAGTTTGCGGCTGCACGAGCAGTTGCCATCGAAACGCCTAAAATAGCATTAGCGCCTAAACGACCCTTGTTTGGAGTACCATCTAAGTCAATCATAATCTGATCAACATTGCCTTGGTCGAATGGTGAAACACCATTTAAAGCATCATTGATTTCGGTGTTGATGTTGTTAACGGCCTTTAAAACACCTTTACCGCCTAAACGGCTGCCGCCATCACGTAATTCAACGGCTTCTTTATCACCCGTTGACTTACCAGATGGAACTTCGGCACGGCCCATGGTCCCATCAGACAAAATCACATCAGCTTCAACAGTTGGAACACCACGAGAATCATAGATTTCGCGACCCTTAACTTGAACAATATAAGCAGACATAAAATACCCTCCCTTTGGGTTCAGACAAAAAAAGGCGTCATTCTCTTAAATTCAAACGAAAACGTTCGATTTTCAAAGAAGACGCGATTCATCGTTAAACCGATTTTACGGCGATTGAATCGCCTCTATCATCATTTTATCGTAGCACTTTCCAAATTAAAGTACAAATCTGAAGGCTCATTTTTTCAAAAAAAGGCGCTGACATTTGTCAGGCCTCATTTCATTTTTTTAAACCAAAATAGTCTCTAAAGCCGCTTTGGTACAGCTTGCTAACCGATTGGTTCCACTTCCAAATGCAGCTGATACTTTTCGCTTTTATCCATGACATCAATCACAAAATGATGTTCGTCAAACCAGCTGACATGCAGCTGGTCACTGGTTTGATTGTCTAAATCATTCAGATCATCCGAAGTGACCAGCGTTGATTTTTGCACCTGTGCGGCCAATTCATCTAACTCTTTAATCCCAGTATCCGTTAATTCTCCCTGCAATAAGGAAATGACACTCTGCAGCGCACTCTTAAATGATTCAATCCGATCGTCATCCAGTCCTTCAGTGAAGACGGACAACGACTTTTCATGATAGGTAGCACCAATTACTGCAAATCGCATTTGAACGACCCCCTTTTTCTAACTCTATTTTACTACGGAGTGGCTTATGCCGTCAGTAAATCATTGTAAAAAGCCGCATAAGTCAGCTGCTTATATGGGTTGAGCCATAAATAACCGATTCCGGCCGTACAGATTGCCAGAATATCCCAGCCGATGAAGCTCAGATCGAGCATAAATAAATCCATCTTATGCCCCCGCATCAGTTGCCGGCTGCGAGTAATACAGGCGTTGGTGTTCATCTGCTGTCCAGAAGCTTTGGCATCCTTCATGACCAGATAAGTCTGCCGATAAGCATAAAACTTGATGATGCCTGGGATAATCAATAACAAGCTCCACAGGAAGAGATAAATTGCTTTCAGAATGTAGATGAAGATGACACTGCCAAGATACTGACCTTGGAAGGCCTGAAATGAATCCTTGACTGGCGCAATGTCTGCATCAGCATTGCGAATCCAGTCTAACGAAGTAAAACTGACTCCGACTAAGAAAAATGTTTCGATGATGTTGATAAACATTCGGGCCCAGTCATGATGTTCGGCCTGAACGGTAGCATAGTAACGACCAAAGTCCGTCCAAGAATAAGTACTCGTTCGAAACGAGTTACCAATCAGCAACGCCAATAAGACCAATAAAATCACTGGCACTAAATTCAGCAGAATACCTTGCATCCAGTGTCTCCGCAGACGATTTTTTGCCGTCCGTTTCATTTCCGCACGTGTTTCCAATGTAAATTCCTCCTTTTACTTCTTTAAGACCATTTGGAGGGCAAATAAGATCAGGAATAAACCGCCAATCACATAACTCGGCCACTTGACCTTCTTACCTTCGCCAATACACCACTTGATGATCGAATAACTGATGAAGCCGAGTCCCATCCCATTCGAAATACTATTGGTAAATGGAATCAGGACGATAATCAGCGATGCCGAGACAACTGACGGTGCATCCGAAATAATATCCAAGCTATGAATTGATTGTAACATGCCGAGCCCAATCAAAATCATGATCGGAGCAGTTGCTGAAATTGGAATCATGCCTAAAAACGGGACAAAGGCTAATGAAATAACAAAGAAAGCCCCTGCAAAGACACTGGTCAAACCAGTTTTGCCGCCGCTGTCGATATCTGATTCACTTTCCAAAGCAGAAATCATGGAGGAAGTTCCCAACAGGCCGGCTGTCATATTGGACACGCCGACGACCCGAGTCACTTGGTCAAATTCCGTCGTACTATTGCCTTGGACCTCATCCAGCTGCCCAGGGACGGTGCCTAAAGTTTCAAACATCACGATCAGGAGCAAGGAAAAGACGCTCATCCAAAAACTGACTTTGGCAACACTGATATGCGCTGGATTAAACAAAATCTGATAATGATAATCCTGCAGCGACGGCACATGGAGATGGACCTGGCCGGTGATCTGTGCCAGAATCGTCCCGATAATCAGCACCCAGAGGTACGTGCCATGCACCTTGCGAATATGCAGGATCACAGCAATCAGCAATGTCAGCAACGTTAGATCCATCGTCGGGTTATAAAAAGTATTCATTGCAATAAAACTCTGCGAACTTTTGACAATCACTTTGCCTTCTCGAAGGCCCAGCGAGACTAAGTACAAGCCGATGCCGGCCCGAATCCCGTATTTAAAGTTAGCCGAAATCGATTGGTCAAGGATTCGGACAAACGGTGTCATCCCCAGCAGCAGGAATAACAGCCCACTCGTAAAAACGGCCAGTAAAGCTTCCGATAGCGTTAAATGAACCGTTTTGATCAAATCATACGTAAAGACAGCGTTCAGTCCCATTGCTGGTGCAATCATCAGCGGAACATTTGCAAAGAACCCGATTAGAACGCAGGCCACCGCCGTTGCTAAAATTGTGCCAATCAAAGCCGTTCCCAGTGGTTCGCCGGCGTGGTGCAGGACTTGGCCATTGATGGTCATCACATAAATCAGCGTAATAAAACCGATGAAACCAGCCGATAATTCTTGTCGCACAGAGGTGTGATTCTGCTGCAGTTGAAAATATTTTTTAAACATGCCCCATATTCGCCCCTTTTTAAGTTTTCAATCTTATTCTACCACCCTTTCAGCTCACAAGGTTGTACAAGACTTGGTTTGGGGATTGTATTCGATTTCAAAGTCGGATATCCTATTACATAGGAGGCGTTTTCGATGAAACATCCAGCAATTATTCTCATTGTCCTTGCCGCAATCATGCTGATTTTCGGTTTATTAGCGAAGGCGAATGCCGGCAGTTTTTATTCCATTAGCGGCATTTTATTTGTACTGGGCATTCTCTTCCTGCTACGTGAAACGCAAAATAACAATTCTGACAATCATTAAGGAGGTCTTTCAATGCGCAGGACAGCCTTATCGCTGATCAGCTTTGCACTCGTACTCTTTATTCTGATCTGGTCCGGACGCTTCTCAGCCTCCGCAACGATTTTGATGCTGAGCGGTTTTGCGGCACTGATCGTTGCGCTTATCTTACTGATCGCTAACCATTATAAAAAGTATTCCCGTTAAAATGGGAATCCTTTTTAAGTGCTTATTTTACCCGGGCCAAGAAGTACTTCTTCTTTCCCCGCCGGATAATGACAAATTTGCCGTCAAAACTGGCACTTGGATCAATTTCGTAATCGAGATCATTTTGCCGATCGCCGTTCACATAGATAGCACCGTTTTTGACATCTTCACGAGCCTGCCGCCGGGATGGTTCAATCTTAGTTGTATCCACCAGCCATGGAATGATGTTTTCCGTTTCATTCGGCACTTCCATACTAGGGACACCCTTAAACCCTTGTTCAATTTCTTCCGCCGTTAAATCTTTTAAGTTGCCGGAGAATAAGGCATCGGAAATATGCTGGGCTTGTTCAACGGCCTGTTCGCCATGTACAAATTTGGTTACTTCAGCTGCTAAAGCTTTTTGGGCAGCTCGTTTGCCCGGATCCGTTTTGACTTGTTCCGCCAAAGCATTGATCTGGTCTTCATCCAAGAAGGTAAA
Organism: Lactobacillus selangorensis; assembly: GCF_001437205.1. Classification (GTDB taxonomy): domain Bacteria; phylum Bacillota; class Bacilli; order Lactobacillales; family Lactobacillaceae; genus Paralactobacillus; species Paralactobacillus selangorensis. The sequence continues at coordinate 65,876 of NZ_JQAZ01000005.1, forward strand.
GTACTTGAGGTAACGAACGACATCCCGATCATCGGTATTCAGCCAGAACTGGTAGAATTCGTACGGCGACGTCTTCTTCGGATCGAGCCAGACGGCACCACCGGCTGTTTTACCGAATTTAGTGCCATCAGCTTTCAACATCAACGGAATCGTTAAGCCGTAGACTGGTGCTTCTGGGCCTTCGATTTTGTGAATCAAATCGATGCCGGCCGTAATATTGCCCCACTGATCAGCCCCGCCGATCTGCAGCTGGACACCATGATCACGGTATAACGTCAGAAAATCGACGGACTGCAAAATCTGGTAAGTAAATTCGGTGAAGGAGATCCCATTTTCAAGCCGGGATGCAACGACTTCCTTATTCAGCATCGTATTGACGTTGAATAATTTGCCATAATCCCGCAAAAATTCCAATAAGGAAATCTTGGACAACCAATCATAGTTATTGACGATCGAGAAATTTTCAGTCCCGAATAGCTTGACCATCTGCGCCGTTAAGGCATCTTCATTCTTCTTCACTTGATCCATCGATTGCAGCTGGCGTTCATCCTTGCGGCCGGACGGGTCTCCGATTGCGCCGGTTCCGCCACCGATCACGATAACCGGATGATGGCCCGCCAGCTGGAACCGTTTCAGCATCATAAAGGGAATCAAATGCCCGACATGCAATGAATCACCGGTCGGATCAGTTCCGCAGTAAAGGGAAATCTTCTTATCGGCGGTTAACTTGCGCAACGCATCCTCATCTGTCACCTGATTGATTGCATCCCGCCATTCGAGTTCATCGATAATGTTCTTTTTTTGTGCCATGCTTTTTTCCTCCTTGTTTCACGTGAAAATAAAAAAGTCCCTTGCCAAATAGGACAAGGGACGAAACGATCCGCGGTACCACCCAAATTGCCGGCACAACGCCGACCGCTCTGCTTATTTATTTTAAAGAAATGGACACGTGTGTAATTCGCCTGACGACCAGCATCGGTTCGCAGCTGCCACCGACTTTCTGAAGGCTAAGACCGTCATACTACTATTGAATAACCTCAGCTTACTGAATCCTCAGATGAAAGTCAACCTTATTTTAAAGAGTCGTCGCTGACCGTTTGATAAATTTTGCGAATAACTTTTTGTCTCGAAAAATGTTAAAATAGTTTTCATGAAATGTATTTTTGCAGCATGAGAGGATAGTTACATAAGATGAAGAAAAAGAAACGTTGGTGGTTATGGGGACTGGGAACGATCGTAGTTCTGGCTATCGTGATTCTGACAGCGGCCAGTTTCTACTTGTATCATTTTGCAATCGAGCCAACCCCCAAAACCCTTACGAAAGGCAACGGCCGTGATACACTGCTGATCCAGAACAAAAAGTGGCTCCAACAGCAGCATCCGCAAACATGGACGGAAACATCTGCAACGGACCACTTGAAGCTAGTCGCCGATTATTTGCCGGCGAAAAAGGCAACCACTAAAACGATGATTCTCGCCCATGGCTACATGAACAAAAAAGAAGACATGGCTAATTATGCCCGCATGTTCCACAATCAGGGCTATAATGTGCTGATTCCTGATGACCGTGGTTCTGGACACAGCGAAGGTACCTACATCGGTTTCGGCTGGCCGGACCGGCTGGACTATGTCAAATGGATTAAACAGGTGATTCAGAAAAACGGCTCGCACAGCAAGATCGGCCTGTTCGGCGTTAGCATGGGCGGGGCTACAGTGATGATGGCCAGCGGCGAAAAACTGCCGGCACAGGTTAAACTTATCATTGAAGACTGCGGCTACAGCAGCATCGAAAATGAACTGACCTATGAGCTCAACGAACAATTCCATATGCCGAAACAGCCATTGATTACAACCGCCGCCTGGGTAACCAAATTACGGGCTCATTATGATTTCCGTGACGGCAGCTCAACTAAGGCACTCGCCAAGAATAAGCTGCCAATGCTATTTATTCATGGGACTAAAGATACCTTTGTGCCGACCAAAATGGTTTATGCCAATTACAAAGCCGACAAAGCCCCTGGCAAGGAACTCTGGCTCGTCAAAGGCGCCAAACATGCCGCCTCATTCGAACATGACCCGGCCAAGTATGCCGCCAAAGTCAGTCAATTTGCACACCAATATTTCTAAACAAACAAAAGAACCTGCATGCAGGTCCTTTTGTTTGCCTTAATTTTCGGCACTGGCAATGTCCTTTAAAATATCTTTAGAAGGTTTTTGTTTTCGAAAAGCCTTATTCTTAGCCGGTAAATGCAAATCTAACTGGGCAAATTCCTGCAGATACAGTTTAGTGGCTACTGAATCAACCTTCAAAACATGGCCGCCAAATGAATGGTCCTTCGACAGGAAATGCAGATGAAAGCCCGGCACGGCAACGCCACCGTACAGCTGCGGTGCATAATAGCCAATCAGTGTTCCCTTGACGTGCGCCTTTTCGAAGACTTTCTGGGCATCCGCCGTCTGTTTCAATGTCGGATACGGTTCCTTCTGCTGTGCAACGGCCCGTGTTTTGACATTGGCAAACTCGCCGGTCATCCGCACTGCATAAAACAGATTCTGCGATGGCAGTTTATCTAAGATGGCTGAGCGGAGTTTCTCATCTTTCAGCGGTCCGATTTTATCAATAAACTGGTCCTTTTGATAGTGGACATTCGCAAACGGTACTTTTTCACGTTTTTTGATGCGGTTGACTTTGCCAGTCGCATTGACCTGATAAACTTTGCCGTCTAAGATGATTAGTTCGCCATTTAGACCGTCCAACGTTCCAATCCCAGTATCCCCATGTTCTAATAGTTTGCCTAACGTTTCCGTCCCGGCAAATAACCCCGGAACAAGCAATGCTAGTGTCCCATGCTGATATAACACCTTTGTCTTTTTCATGTTCATCCACCTCTTACAATTGATCTGGCAACAGATCCTCGCCTAATTTATGGTTATCGCTATAATCGACTGGAATATCGACTACAACAGGACCATCGTTATATTGGAAGGCTTCATCCAAAACGGCGCCTAATTGTGACGGATCAGCGACTCGCAGTCCTTTGGCACCAAAACTTTCCGCATACTTCACAAAATCAACCGGCCCGAATTGCACACCGGCACTTTGACCGTACTTCATTTCTTCCTGAAACTTGACCATGTCGTAATTGCCGTCATCCCAAATAATATGAACTAAGTTGGCATGCAAACGGACGGCCGTTTCGAGTTCCATGCCGGAAAATAAGAAGCCACCATCACCAGAAACAGAAATTGCCTTCTGACCGGGACGAGCTAACGTAGCGGCGATTCCCCATGGCAAAGCGACGCCCAGCGTCTGCATTCCGTTGCTGAACAACAGATGACGAGGCTCATAACTGCGGAAGTGGCGGGCCATCCAGATATGATGGCTGCCGACATCGACAGTCACCGTCATTTCGTCAGTGACCCGCTTTTGTAACGCCGCTACGATCGCCAATGGATGATTCAATTTCGAATCCGATGCCACTGGCGGCACATCGGCTTGGACGAGCTGCTCCTGCAGACTAGCCAGATAACGTGTCGCACCAGCATGAACCTTGTAATCCCGTAATTGCGGCGTCAGCAGATCAAGTGTTTGAGCAATATCGCCGATCAATTCTGTTTCCGGCTGGAAATGCGTATCAATTTCGGCGGGAATACTATCAATGACGATCGTACGCGCATCGGCCTGCGGATTCCAGTTACGAGGCTCGTATTCGATTGGATCGTAGCCGATGGCGATCACCAAATCACTCTGTGCCAATAATTGATCTCCAGGCTGGTTGCGGAACAAACCCACCCGTCCATAGAAATTCTGTACTTGATTGTGGCTGATGATACCAGCCCCTTGGAACGTCTCAACAACTGGCAGTTCGGTCGTCCGCAGCAAATTGCGGATAGCTGAGGTGACCTCTTCCGAAGAGGCACGCATTCCCAGCAATAATACTGGCAATTCAGCTTCTTTGATTTTACGAGCAACATCCATCATATCTGGCAGACTAGCCGGCCCTAACTTGGGTTTTTCCATCGGCTTAATGACGGGTGCCGTCACTTCGCTGTCGGACACATCCTGCGGGACCGACACAAAGGCCGCCCCCTGTTTGCCGGATTCCGCAGCTTGATAAGCATTTGCAATAATTTCAGATGTATTATCGGGATCCTGAATTTCGGCCGAATACTTCGTAATGGGTTCGAATAAAGCGGCGTTCCGCATGCTCTGATGCGTCGAACGCAGCAAATCGGCCCGTTTGACCTGGCCGGCGATTCCCAAAACAGGGTCGCCTTCTGCATTGGCAGTCATCAAACCGGTCGCCAAATTGGAAGCACCTGGTCCTGAAGTAGCGATTGCAATCCCTGGCTTGCCAGTAATACGGCCCATTCCAGCGGCCATAAAAGCAGCATTTTGCTCATGACGAGCCACAATCAGTTTAGGGGCATGCGGATTGATTGGATGTTCCAGCCGTTCGAACACCCGATCGATTTTTGCACCGGGAATTCCGAACACATAATCAACATGATGATTGGCCAGACTATCGACAATCATATCGGCGCCATATCTTTTTTCTGTCATTGCTTGTGCCTCGCATTTCTATTTTGATTTACTTTCTTAAAGTAAGTTGCTGTCATTGTAACACGAATTTTAACGCTTGCCAGCAATCTTTTGAAATCCTTTTCATTATTATACACAAAAAATAGGACGACGGCTGAAACCGAAGTCCTATTTTAGTGATTGTTAAAGTTGGAATTGAATAGGAAACACGAATGACGTATTCTGCCTATTTCATTGAGTTCAATGCTGCTTCAATCTCAGGGTTGCAAGCAAGTTGTAAACTCATGACATATTTACCGTCAATCACAATTGCCTTAGGGAAACGGACCGTACCGCTCATGTAGTAACCCTTGGCTGGATCGCCGCCGTCGACTGCGACATGAACCATCCCATCGTCACCCACACGAACATCGTATTCGTGTCCATCTTGTTCATACTTTTTGACTTGTTTTAAACTCACTGAAATCAATCCTCTCTTCGCACTATGCCGTCTTATTTGTCGCCGAGTAACTTTTCAGCAGCTTGTAAGACTTTTTCACCGTTCATCATGCCATAATCCTGCATGTTGATCATTGCCATTGGAATGCCGACTTTGTCAGCTTTCTTCTGCATATCATTTTGCATGTATGCAATCTGCGGTCCGAGCATCAGAATATCAGGACGATCATCTTCCGGTTTGGATAATTGGTTCGTAACATCAGCGGATGATGTCGCGAAGATCTTGTAGCTGACACCGTCTTTTTCGGCGGCATCCTGCATCTTCTTAACTAACATTGAGGTTGACATCCCTGCTGAGCAAGCTAGCATGATGATCTTTTCGTCTTTTGCCATTTTAAAAACATCCTTTCATAATCGAAAACTAAAATTTATTGAGCGTCAGCGGCTGTCTTATCAGCAGCTTCGTCTTCGGCCAACTTAGCTTGTTCTTTCTTATATAACATATTATCGTAGCTCTTAGCAAATGGCCAGTAGATCAAAGTCGAGATGACTAAGGTACATGTCTGCCAAATGGCCATCTTCCAGCCACCGATCAGGAAGCCGGAAATAATAGCTGGTGTTGTCCAAGGAGCAGCAACCCCGTTCAATGGCGGTACAATTCCGACACGGATAACAAAGTATGTGGATAATGCGACAACAACTGGTACTAAGAAGAATGGAACGGCTAACATTGGGTTCATAACGATCGGAATCCCAAACAGGAATGGTTCGTTAATGTTGAAGATCGCTGGTACTAATTCAATCTTCCCTAATGTCTTAAACTGAGTTGACTTAGCAGCAAACAACGTGAAGATAACTAATCCAATCGTAATCCCTGAACCAGTTAAGTTGATGAAGTTGTTGTAGAATTCGTTGGTAACAATGTGGGCCCCATTGGCTAATGATAATTTACCAGCATGGTACAATGTAGCGTTGGCAGCGGTGTTTGGAATTAAGAATGCGCCGGCAACGGCACCAACAATCAAGCCACCATGGATACCGAAGAACCAGAAGAATGGAACCGCAAAGGCAATAACCAAGGCACCACCCAGCGAATCTGACAAACCTTGTAATGGTAATTCGAGGACTTGGTACAAAAGTTGTAACAAATCTGTGTGTAAGTAACTGAAACCAGCATAGATGAACATTGCGACGGTGATAATCACACCGGCAGGAATCATCGCTGTAAACTGTTTTGCAACACTAGCAGGTACTTGTTCTGGCAAAGTAATCTTCCAGCCAGCCTTCATCATTGCTGAGTATGCCCAGCCAACGACAAGTCCGACTACGATGGCGCCGATCATGCCCTGACCGCCTAACCAAGTGATGTTCAAAACACCTGTAACGGGTGCTGTCATAACGCCTTGTAAAGCTTTAGGTAATTTATCGATGTTCGCTGTCACGGCTTTACCAGTCATAACGACTTTGCCGGCAGCATTTGTCACACCTGAACCCATAGCAGTTTTAACAGGGTTGGCAATTGATAATGTCTGGATTAAGAAGAAGGTTGCTAAGGCAGTTAACCCAGCTGGCAAACCTTCATAACCTTCATTTTGAACATAGACGAACGCCATCCCGACAACAGCCCAAATGGACAAAATGTTGAAGGTTACGTTGTAAGCCTGTGAGAAGAAGGCTGACCAGCCAGATGCTGTTAATGCAGCAGCAACTGACGGAATAGGAATGTTAGATAAAATTAAGAATACAGACCCAATAATAATGAATGGTAATGTGTAAACCATCCCATCCTGTAAAGCACGAACACCTTTTGTGTTCACGAACTTCATGATTGGTGGCATTACTTTTGTGTTAATAAAACCGCTAAACCCTTTTTGTTCTTGCATCGAGATTCATCTCCATTATATAAACCGGTTACATCATATCTCAAAAATAAAATCCCTCCACAGATTTTATTAATGATGCAACGTTTCTGTTCTAATCTAAATCTGCCCCATTCGACTGGATCACTTTCTTATACCAGTAGAATGAGTCTTTCTTGGAACGATCCAAGGTCCCATTGCCCTCATCATCACGATCGACATAAATCATGCCGTAACGTTTTGACATTTGGCCTGTCCCAGCAGAGACAAGATCAATGAAGCCCCATGGTGTGTAGCCCAACAAATCAACGCCATCTTGATTAACGGCATCTTCCATTGCTTGAATATGAGCCCGCAGGTAATCGATCCGATATGAATCATGAATTGAACCGTCTTTTTCAACTGTGTCCCGTGCGCCTAAACCGTTTTCAACGATCATCAATGGTTTATGATAATGCGAAGTCAAATAGTTTAAAGCATTGCGCAAACCAGTTGGATCGATCGGCCAGCCCCATTCGCTCTTCTTGACGTATGGATTATCGGCTGATTCACGGTCGCCAACATACTTGTAATCCGGATTGTCGGCTTTTTTCTCAATTGTCGATGTATTATAATAGCTAAATCCAATGAAATCGACTGTTCCAGCCTTTAATGTGGCCCGATCCTCTTCCGTAATATCCGGACGGAAGCCGGTCCGTTTGAAGTATGCTTCCAAATCAGCTGGATATTCACCATTTGACTGAACATCTTCCCACCAATAACGTTGTTGCGAAGCTTTTTCAGCAAACAAGATGTCTTCCGGCTTAGAAGTTGCTGGATAAAGTGGAATAAATGCAATCATACTTCCGATCTTGTAATCCGGATTGATTTTATGTCCTAATTGAACCGCTAAAGCGCTTGCAACGACTTCGTAATGAGAAGCTTGATACATAGCAGCTTCACGGGTCTTTTCGTCTTCGTTGTTGCGGAAGACCAGCCCTGAATCGGTTGCGACCAAGAAATCATTTGTATATGTAATCTGATTATTGATTTCGTTGAAGGTCATCCAATATTCAACTTTACCGTTGTAACGCTTGAAGCAGGTTTCGGCGAACTTCATATAGAAATCGATCACCTTGCGGCTCCGCCAGCCACCGTATTTTTCAACTAAATGATACGGCATTTCGAAGTGAGACAATGTTACAATAGGTTTAATCCCATATTTCAGGCACTCATCGAAAACATGGTCGTAAAATTCAAGGCCCTTCTCGTTTGGTTCGTCTTCATCCCCATTTGGGAAAATGCGTGTCCAAGCGATTGAAGTTCTGAAACAATTCAGACCCATGTCGGCAAATAATTTGATATCTTCCTTATAACGATGGTAGAAATCAATTGCAACATGATTCGGATAATACTCACCAGGTACAATTCCATCCGTGATCTTGCGTGGCTCGGTGGCCGTTCCAGCGGTCATCACATCAGCAATGCTGACACCTTTTCTGTCTTCGTTCCACCCCCCTTCAAATTGATTGGCAGCGACGGCTCCGCCCCAAAGAAAATCGGGACGTAATCCACTTGTTTTGGTCATATCTTTCCCTCCTATGCCTGCGAAAAGCGTTTGTAAAAAGTTTTTCAAAAAAATGTTGTGAATCACTTGCAAACGGAAATCGCTTTCATTACATTAAGGAGTATAAATCATGGGTACCAATTTTGCAAGTCCCCATAAATACTTTTTTGAAAGAAGTTTGTTAAATGTATCGAGAGATTGCGCAACAAATAATTCTTGCGATCACGCAAGGCAATATGATGATAAACTCCCGACCGAATCTGAACTGATCGACGAGTACAAAGTCGGCCGCAACACCATCCGCAAGGCACTTGATATCGTCGCCCAAAAAGGATTGATTCGCCGCATCCAGGGCAGCGGCTACTACGTCAATCACTTAGGCCTGTCCGATAAAGACAATGTGCTCAACTTGTCGCTTGGAATTGGGCAGCGTTTTAACGATCCGATCACCCACTTGACTTCAAAAGTGATCACTTTCGATCAGATCAAGGCCGATGAACAGATGGCGAAAATGTCGCAGGTCGAAGTCGGTACCGAATTGTATCGTATTTTTCGGCTCCGTTACTGGCATCACGAGCTCTATAATCTGGAAAAAGCTTATTTCGTCAAAAGCATCACACCCTATTTAACGATTGAAAGTGCTGAAACTTCTATTTTTAGTTTTATTCAGCAGACCTATGGGATCGAACCGACCAACAGCGAAAACTTCATCACAATGGAACGTTTGTCGGCCGCAGATGCAGAACTGTTGGGCTTCGAACCGGGCCACCACTGCATCACGCAACGGCAGGTCAATTTTTTGAAGAACAGTTACGTTTTCAACTTTTCCACCAGTTATTACGCCGATCCCAAAATGAGTTTTTATTTTCATTCTTCCGATCGCAGCAGCAACTAAATTGAACGCTGAAAGAAGGGCATGGTATTTGGCATGGCCTTTTTTATGGTTAAAATAAAATTATCAAGAAGGTGACCGTATGAATAAAGAACGTTTGCTGGCTTTTACGGATGCCGTGCTGGCAATTGTAATGACCATTCTCGTCCTCGATCTGCCGCAGCCGCAAACGGCAACCTGGAGCACTATCTGGCATTTACGGGAAAGTTACTTGGCTTATATCATTTCTTTTTTTGGATTAGCAATTATGTGGAACAACCATCATAATATCTTTCAGCTCGTTCGAGTGATCGACGGACGCGTCCTCTGGGCCAATACGATGATGCTCTTTGGGGCCTCCCTATTTCCCTATTCCACCAAATTTGTCGAAGATCATTTTGATTCATTCGTCGCTGAATTTGTCTATGGATTAGTCTTCTTATTCTTATCACTAGGCTATTTCGGTGTCTATTATACACTCGTCAAATGCGATCCCAAAAATACGAAACTGCGGCGGGCAGTGGATCGCCATGGGAAAATCGTCGGTGATTTTTCCATCAAGCTGCTTGGTTTTATCATCGGCTTCTGGTATCCGCCCGCCATTCTGCTCAGCACGATTTGTGCAATGAGCATCTGGGTTATTCCCGAACGAAAGGCCGAAGTAGAACTGGAAGGTAAATAAAAGAGGCTATGACATAAGTTTCTCTTTCACGAAAAATGACTCTTTAAATGCAATTTTTGCATTTAAAGAGTCATTTTTGTTTTAACAGCATAAATTTGCGAAACGCGGTAGCCATCTGGCATTTACATCACGCAGTAACCATCTGGCATTTACTAGCTTTTACAAAGCTAGGTAAATGTCTAGATGGTCTTGCGGGGGAGCTACGACGAAGTCAAAAACCGACTTCTGTAGCTCTCCCAAAGCTAAGTAAATGCCTAGCTGTCCTCGCGGGGGCATGACAACGAAGTCAAAAAACGACTTCTGTCATGCTCCCTTTTTAAACCTGTTCACTTTGATAATGATCTTCCATCGCCCGCAGCATCTTTTTGAAGTTATGCTTGCGGCCCCAACCGAGAAGTGTGACGCTCAGCCAGTTATTCAGCTGTTGACTGTCACGATTGGCAATCACCTTCTCGTTGTAAGTCAGCAGACTTTGCTGGCCATCATCCGCCGGCGTAATGTCATAACCGATCTCGTAATGGTTGCGATTGGTTTTCGTTTCATAGTGATAACTTTGATTGATCAGATTCTGTGTGATCGTAATCTGACCTTCCTGCTGAGCATTGAACCGTTTGCGGTAGCTGAACCCGTTCAACTGGTCTGGCCGTAAGGCTTGGCCGGTCTGCTGATTGATATCAACCAGAACAGAATGAATGATTTGTTTGTATAATGCCGCTGGCGGCATCTTCAATGTTTGTTTAATCTCCATGATGCGACTCCTGTTTCTTAGCATCACGCTTGTTGTAACGGAACTCAATGTATCCGATTAAGGTTACAATCACACCGACAGCGACCAGCGCGTAATTGGTTTTATGCGTCATACTGGGGCTGATGGCGATGATCAGCAAGCCGATGCTCATCACTGTTAATCCACTTTTTTTCATTCTTATTTGGCTGCCTGGGCACGGAAGTAAAGAACGGACCCCCAGCTTTCGGCTTTGATTGCTTTTTTAGCAATCTCAGCAGCTGCATCGAGGTCGCTTTGATTCGTCGAGAAGAACAACTTGATTCCCTGCTTCTTTTCAAACTTAAAGGTGACATCATCTTTATTGTAGCCGTTTAATAAATCAATAATCTTATCTTGTTGGATTGGTGCATCTAAAACAATCATGGTTTGACCTCCTAAATTTTACTGTTTGCCGCTGCGGTGAACGTCTCCAGCACTCGCTGGCCAGGCTCACCGCAACAGCAAACTACTCCTGCGGACAATTCGTTTCTTCTTATATTGTAAAGCGTGTTCGTGTAAATGGATTGGTATTTTTTAAGTTTGCTGTGCGAAACTAATTTAATTCAAGGATTCTGGGTCGATGTTGTTGCTGGCAATGACGAACGGTGCGTAAATGGCAAAACCAATGACGGAGTTGACTAATTGCAGCACTGGTGCACGCCAATCTAAACTCGTTGCCAAGAAGGAGTTCAAGAACGGCGGCATAACCCATGTCATCTGGATGCTGACTGGTGATACCCAGCCCCATGTGATGGCGAAGTAAGCGATCGTAACCATTACAACTGGTGCGACAACGAATGGAATGGCGTAGATCGGGTTCAAAACAATCGGCAGCCCGAACATAGTTGGTTCGTTGATGTTGAAGACCCCTGGTGCAATCGCTAATTTAGCTACTGTCCGTTCATCTTCACGTTTACTGAAGACAAAGATGGCAATCAGTAAGAGCAGTGTTGAACCGGCACCACCAATCCAAGCATACATATCGAAATCAGAACGTGTCCATAAGTAAGGTAATGCTTTTCCTTGGGCTTGGGCATTGACGTTGGCTAACTGAGCGGTTAACCAGATACTATCCAAGACAGGGCCCAAAACGTTGGTCCCATGAATTCCGAAGAACCAGAAGACTTGGACTAAAACAGTCAGCAGCAAGACAGCGCCGTAACCTTGTGACAAGGTCAATAATGGTGCCTGAATCGTCTTGCCGATCCAATCAACAACGGCTGCACCAGTTGCATCTGTAAAGAAGTAAGTGATAATCCCAACAACATACCATGCCACAACGGCTGGGATAATCCCAGCGAAGGCCTTTGAAATTGCCGGTGGAACTGAATCTGGCATCTTAATGGTAATATTGCGCTTCGTTAACATAATGTACAGTGCGCCGGCGATTCCGCCGACAATCATAGCTGTAAACAGGCCGGCCGAACCGAAATGACTGTTGAAGTTGAAGTAGCCCCAGCCAGTAACAGTCTTGCCAGCAACAGCAGCACCTGAATCTGTTAAGATTTTAGCAGCTGATTTTGGTAATGCTTTTGTCAATGTGATTGTGTAGGATTGCGTGACACTCATTAAGAATGCCCCTAAAGTAACAATCCCGCCTGTTAATGGTTCAACATCATATTGTTTGGCTAAGTTGTAGCCCCATGTAAAGGCGAAAATCAAACCGATAACAGCTAATGTCCCTGTCCAGACTTGTGAGTTGACCCCAACAACGGGTGCCATTGCGGTTACAAAGCCGGTCCAGCCATACTGAGTCGGAATATCACGGAAAAAGGCGTTTAACAAAACAGCAATCGAACCAGCCATAGTTGCCGGCATTGTCGTGATAAAGGCATCACGCAAGGCTACCAACCAGCGGATCGAGCCGATCTTTGTGGCGATCGGAACCACGTACTTCTCCAACCATTGAATTAGTGCGTTCATACAAGTTACCCCCTAAATAATTGCAATTCCAATGAAGCAGCATCAATAAATATGTAGCTATGTTTCTGACAACGGCAACAAACATCATTTATAAAAAAGTAAATTTTCTCATTTCGAACGAATCGGCATGACTAATGTTAAAATGATGATTGTTGTAATTCATTTTGAATGCTTCCGATCGCTAATCCGATCACCTCGATCTTCCCCAAATTGTTGATTCTTGACGGTTGCATCTGTGAACCGCTTTCATTACAATTGAAGTATAACTCGTAGGTACAAGTTTGACAAGCACGTACCTATCATTTTTGGTCCTACAGGAGGTTAACCAATTATGTATCATGAAATTGCCGAAGAGCTCGTTCGTGAAATCCAAGCCGGCCGCTTCGAAAATAAATTGCCAAGCGAGGCCCAACTCGTCAAGCGCTACAAAGTCAGTCGTAACACGATTCGCAAGGCCATCGACCTCGTCACTCAGAAAGGTTTGGTCCGTCGTGCGCAGGGCAGCGGCTACTTTATTAACGATATTAATGTCGCTGAAAAGACAGTTGTGAACCTCTCATTGGGCTATACCATTAAGCGAAAAAAATTAACATCAAAAATTTTAACGTTCGATGAAGTCCGTGCTGATAAGTCGTTGACCGACCGTTTCAACATCGCTGAAGGGACTGAATTGATTCGGGTTGTGCGCCTGCGCTACTTAAAAAAAGAGCTGTATAACCTCGAAACGGCTTATTATGTCAAAAGCTTGATTCCTTACTTATCAATCGAAGCAATCCATAATTCTATTTTTGAAGTCATCAAAGAAGCCTACGGAATTTCCGCCACAAGCAGCGATCAATATCTCGCCCAAGAGCACTTATCCGTTGAAGAAGCCGACTTACTCGGCGAGACCACTCAGGATAAAGAACTCATCCTTTACCAGACCAACTATTATGGCAATCAGCCGTTCAACTTGGCCCGCACTATTTATGTTTATCCGAATCTCAACCTTTATTTCCATGTCACCAATCAAACCGAAAAATAACTGAGCTGTTTGTGCAGATTCTGATCGTCTTTGCGCTATACTATAGTTACTAAAAGTAAATAGAGTAGTCATCACGGACTCATTCAAACCGGATCTGAACGAACCAGAGAACGTTTGAAGAGAATGTGCGGCTGGTGTTCTCAATCGAGAACACTTTTTTTATGCTCGCAGAGAGGAGAAACACAATGGAAACAAAAGTAACTCGGCAAACATGGCTGGCGATTCTTGCGACCGGCATGATCACCTTTTTAGGAATGATGCTGCAAACAGGACTGACGATCGCCCTGCCCAGCCTGATGCAGATTTTTCGGGTCGATGCCGACATGAGCCAGCTAATCAATAGTTTATACGATATGATGGTGACCATCTTGATTATCATGTCGCCGTTTCTGGTCAAGCGCTTCAAAACACCGGTGCTGTTCTTCAGCAGTATCGTCCTATTTTTAATCGGAATTGCAATCAGTGCCTTAACCACCAGCTTCGGCATTCTTTTATTTGGACGACTCGTCCAAGGCATTGCAGTCGGCATCACCATTCCGCTGATGTTCAATATTATTCTGACGAAAGTGCCCCGCCAGAAAATGGGCATGATGATTGGGGTCGGCACGCTGATGATCACACTGGGACCGGCTGTTGGTTCGTTTTACGGCAGTTTGGTCCTGCAGCTGGCGAATTGGCCGTTTTTGTTCTGGATTGTCGGCGGCCTCGTTCTCGTCAGTCTTCTAATGGGCATGCGGACCATCACCCCCTTGCAAGCCACCCAAAAAGTTCAGCTGGACTGGCTCGGGCTGCTTGAAGTCATTCTTGTATTCGGCGGTTATACCTTCGGCTTTTCCTTCTTAAGCAGTCAGACGATCAGTCCCGTCCTCATCTGGGGGAGTTTAGGATTGGCGCTCATCTTTACAATGGCCTTTATTTATCACTGCAATCATTCCGATGAACCCTTATTGCGTCTGACGATGTTTAAACAGGCCGATTTCCGGCGGCTATTAGTCGCCTTTTTCATCAGCCAGATCGTCGCCGTTGCGATTGAATTCATCCTCTCGATGTACTTGCAGTCCGCCGCTGAATTTTCGGCGGTCGCCACCTCTCTGGTTATTTTTCCAGGTGCGCTGCTGGCCGCTGTCGTTTCACCCTTTGGCGGTATCCTGCTCGACCGGCACGGTGCTAAACGCGTTTTGTATACGGGCTCAGCCTTGTATACGGTTGGTCTGATTCTCTTTGTGGTTACCGATAACTTGATGGGCGCCATCATGGCAACACTTTTTTATATGGCCGTCATGCTGGGATTGGGGATTGTGACCGGCGACTTGCAAACCAGCGGACTTGGTACCTTAGACGGCAGCGACCGTACCGATGGCAATGCCCTCTTTAACGCCGCCCAGCAATTTGCCGGCACAATTGGTCTGACGCTGATTGGGACAATCTTTACCGCCTTCCAAGCCGGCAAAAAAGGACTGGCGTTTGTAGCTGGAACACGGCAAGGTTCCCTCTGGTCCTTTGTTTTTCTGACCGTGCTCACCTTGATTGCCGACTATGGACTCTGGCTGACGTTTCGCCATTCCCAGCAGAACACTTCAAAATAGTTTGTCATTTAATTTCAATTGGCAACGGTCGTTGTTAAGTTTCTCAAAAGTAAGAAGTTTTTTTATTAAAAGTATTAAAAAAACGGTTTACTTACTTTTTAACAGTGCTATGATGAACTTGCAGTTAAGTTACATAGACAGGGAGGAATTTAAATGAAAAACGTCCTTATTTTAGGTGCACATGGTCAGATTGCGCAGCTGGCCACTCAGATGATGCTTAAGGAAGACCTGCATCTGACGCTGTTCTTACGCAACGCCAGCCGCATCACCGTCACCGATCCGCAAAAGGAAACCGTTGTTGACGGCGATGTCACTGATCTTGAGTTGCTCAAAAAGACCATGCAGGGGCAAGATGTGGTTTACGCAAACTTGGCCGGCGGCAATATTAAAGCGCAGGCACAAGCGGTTGTGACAGCCATGGATGCTGAAAATATCAATCGTTTGATTTGGATTTCCACATTGGGCATCTACGATGAAGTCCCTGGCAAGTTCGGTCAATGGAACAATGCCACATTGGGCAGCTACTTGACCACCTATCGTTCTGCTGCTGATGTCATCGAAGGTTCTGACCTCGATTACACCATCATCCGTCCAGCTTGGCTGACCAACAACGATGAAGTGGTTTACGAAGTCACTCAGAAAGGCGAACCGTTCAAAGGCACCGAAGTTTCCCGCAAGAGCATTGCAGCAGTGGTCACGGACATCACCTTGCATCCCGAAAAGTATGCCAAAGCATCGATTGGGGTCGACAAACCCGGTACCGGCGGTGATAAGCCAGCTTGGTACTAATCAATTCGATAATCAAAAAAGGATGTCGGAACAATCTGTTCCGACATCCTTTTATTGTGTCTAGCTTAAATCAGCCCCATTTGAGGCAATCACTTGCTTGTACCAGTTGAAGGAATCCTTCTTATAACGTTTCAAAGTCCCGTTGCCGTCATCATCCTGGTCAACATAGATGAACCCGTAACGCTTCGACATTTCAGACGTCGAGAAACTAATCAGATCAATTGGGCCCCACATGGTGTACCCCATCAGGTCAACCCCATCTTCAATCGCCTGCTTCATCTGTTCAATATGTTTCCGTAAATAATCGATTCGGTAAGCGTCATGAACGGTACCGTCTTCAAATTTATCGACGGCACCCAGTCCATTTTCAACGACGAAGAGCGGTTTACGATACCGGTCCCACATCTCATCCAGCGAGATTCGCAGACCGACGGGATCAATCTGCCAGCCCCAATCGGATTCTTCAAGATACGGATTGCGGCCGCCCGTCGCCATATTGCCATTCACTTCAGCACCCTGGTTGGCCTTTGTCACCGTCGTCATATAATAACTGAAACTGATGAAATCAACGGGATACTTCTTCAAGAGCTCTTGGTCATCAGGCGCCATCTTGAGCTTGATGTTATTTTCGGCGAAGTAGCGATTCATATATTCTGGATACTCGCCCCGAGCTTGAACATCGGTAAAGAATAAGTTTTTGTCATCTTCCATTTGAGCTGCCTGCACATCAGCCGGATTCGGTGTCGCTGGATAAGTTTGCATCCGGGCAAGCATGCTGCCGATTTTAGCATCCGGATCAATTTCATGGAGCTGTTTCGTAGCAATTGCACTGGCCACAAATTGATGGTGCAAAGCCTGATAACGCGTCTGTAACTGTTCTTGATGACTCTGGTCGGAATCAACGACTCCCGTTTCGTGAAAGCCCCAAACACCGGTGTTGATTTCATTAAAGGTCAGATAATAAGGTACCCGACCCTTGAAGTGCTTGAAAATCGTTTCGGTGAACCGGTTGAAATCGGCGATCGTATCCCGACTCAGCCAGCCGTTCTGCTTTTTCGTCAACCCAATCGGCATCTCATAATGCGACAAGGTGACCAACGGCAGAATATGATACTGCTCCAATTCGGAAATCACATCATCGTAGAACTGCAACCCAGCCTGATTCGGCTCGGTTTCATCGCCGTTCGGAAAGACACGTGCCCAAGCAATCGAGAACCGGTAGATTTTGAAGCCCATTTCGGCAAATAACTGAATATCTTCTTTATAGTGATGGTAAAAATCGACGCCACGCCGTTTCGGATAATTCTTATCGGTTGGATCAGCAATCGCTGTTTCGATAGATTCCTTCGTCACGGCATCCATCGATATCTTTTTGCGATCATCGGCCTTTTTGACGACTTCGGCCGTTGTTAAGCCCTTACCGTCAACGTTCCAAGCCCCTTCGACTTGGTTGGCAGCGGTCGCACCGCCCCATAAAAAGTTTTTCGGAAATTGTTGTGGATATCCTTCTTTATACATTTGCTGGAACTCCCTTCGTATTCGCCGCAGCAGCTGGCTTTGGTGCTAATTTCAAGAACCAATTGTGATCCGTTTCAGTCGCCGCAGTGGGTTCAACTGCACCATAATGATTCGTGTTGGTAATAATAACCATGACAGTCGTATCATAACCCGCCGCCGCAATTTTTTCACGGTCAAATTTTACTAACGGCTGACCAGCGGTGACGTGCTCATTTTGTTTCACAAGTGTTTTAAAGTATTTTCCTTTCAGTTCAACCGTATTGATTCCGATATGAATCAAAATCTCAGCTCCGCTGTCATCGATCATCCCGAGCGCATGTCCAGTTGGGTAAACCGCCGAAATTGTGCCGTTTGCCGGTGCGACGACTTCATCATTGCTAGGTACAATCGCCAGCCCTTTCCCCATCGCTTCGGACGCAAATACTTCGTCCTTAACGCTGGTTAATGGAATAATTGTTCCTTCAACAGGTGCTTTAATTTCATCGGTGCCATTACTATTTTTAGGCTGATTTTCATTCTTTAGCTGTTCCGATGACTGGTCGTCTGGGACGCCAAAGAAGTATGTTATCATAGCCGCTCCGACAGTGGCGACTGTTAAACCGATAATTTCACCCATAAACCCATGATCTAAGAAGGTCGGCAGCGATAATAAACTCGGCATCGTAAATGAAGAAGCATGAACGCCGGAAATGCTAATAATAGCACCGCCGACAGCCCCGCTGGCAACCGCAATGTAAAATGGCTTCTTCAGCTTCAGTGTGACCCCATAAATGGCTGGTTCGGTAATCCCAAACAGACCGCTGAGTGCGGATGAACCAGCCAAGCTCTTCATCTTCTTATTCCGTGACTTCATAAAGACGCCGAATGCGGCACCGGCTTGTGATAAAACGGCGGCACAGATGATCGGTGTCAGCGGATCATAACCTAATTTGGTAAAGTTATTCATGATCAATGGCATAAAGGTCCAATGCACCCCGAAAATAACGAAGACTTGCCAGAAAGCACCCATGATGATGCCGGCAATGATCGGCGCAAAATGATAAACGGCCATGACGCCCGTTGCCAAAGCATTCCCAATTAAAGCACCAATTGGTCCGACAACAATCAGCGTCAATGGCACCATAATCATCAGCGACAGCATCGGTACGAATACATTGCGAATTGCTTCCGGCATCAATTTTTTTAAGAGCGGTTCAATGTACGACAAGGCCCAAATGGATAAGAGAATCGGAATCACTGTTGTCGTATATGTGGTTGGGACCACTGGAATGCCGAAGAAATGCATTGTGGTTCCTTTGGCAAAGGCGGCCACCAAAGATGGATACAGGAGCGCTGCCCCAATCGAGGCCCCAACAAATTGGTTGACTTTTAACTGTTTTGCAGCCGTAAAACCCAGAAAAACGGGAAAGGCGTAGAAGATTGCGGCGCCGGCTGCATACCAGATCTGATATTGGCCGCTCTTTTCAGTCATCCATCCCAATGCGACGAACAATGCCAAGAAGCCCTTCAAAATCCCGGCGCCGGCGAGTGCACCTAAGAAAGGCAGAAAAACGCCGGAGATAAATCCGATAAAGCGATTGATCAAGTTCGGTTTGTTAGCCGCTTCTGCTGGTACAGCCGGTTGTTCATCCGTATTTTCAAGTCCGGCCAAATCAACTAAAGCGTCATAAACTTTCGCAACTGAATTTCCAATCACAACTTGATATTGACCGGCACTTTGAACGACTGTGATTACGCCGGCCAAAGCATCGATTTTCTTCGTATCGGCTTTCTTCTCATCATTCAAATAGAACCGCAAACGAGTGGCACAATGCCACACCTTGCTGATATTGCTTTTCCCGCCAACGCCAGCGAGTACTTGTTGTGCTAAACCTTGGTAATCCATGTTTGTCCCCTCCTATAAAAAAAGCCTAAACGGCTGCATGGCAATAAATACCATGCAATCGTCTAGGTTTTGCCTAATCTAATAGTAACAATCCTAATTAATTGCCTCGTTAATAATTCGTTGAATATGAATCGTGAGATAAACCTGTTCGTTTAAGCTCACCGACTGGCCCGTCGTTTTCGTCACATATGCGACAATCTTTTCAACGGCTGCATATGCCGTCGCATACTTTTGGGTGATGTGATTGTACAGAATGGTATCATCCTGCCGTGTCTGCGAATGCTGCTCAGTCTTCGTAAAAATGCGATTCACGAAAAACCGCAAATGCACTAGAAAACGCTGGTAACTGAAATTGTCCTCCGACAAACCAAGATGCAGCTGGTACTTAATGATATTCAGAATATCGCTGATCATCTTCGTTTTGGCCTGCATTTGATCCGAAACCGAATTGCGTGTGCTGTTTTCCACAAACTTCATTGCGATAAACCCAGCTTCGTCTTCAGGTAACGAAACTTGAAACTGCTGATTGACCCTTTTTAGCGCCGCTTCTCCGACTGCAAATTCACGTGGATAGGCCTGTTTCGTCTCCCATAAAACTTCATTCTGAATCTCAATATGATGCTGATACCGGTACACTGCAAAATGAATATGATCTGTCAGTGAAATCAATAAGTAA
Source organism: Lactobacillus selangorensis (assembly GCF_001437205.1). Classification (GTDB taxonomy): domain Bacteria; phylum Bacillota; class Bacilli; order Lactobacillales; family Lactobacillaceae; genus Paralactobacillus; species Paralactobacillus selangorensis. Next base: position 85,982 of record NZ_JQAZ01000005.1, read on the forward strand.
TTGTTAAAGTCCATTTGGAGTGTTTCAGAAGCATGGCTGATAATTTCCGCAGCAATTTCGAAATACGCCGAATCAATATCTTTCATCAGCTTTTGAAAACTCGTAATCCAGTTTTGTTCAGTCGGTACATAGGTCTGCGCAACAGTCGCTTCATTCACTTCGTCGCCCGGTTTCTTTTGAAACCCCAGTCCCTTTCCGATCAAAACAGCATTATGCCCATTTTGTTCGGTGAGAATCACGTTATTGTTAAAAACACGTTTGATCCGCATGTACTCGCCTCTTCACTACAGAAATGAAAAACCTGATAAACAAACTGACACCGCATGCATCTGCCAGTCGTTCATCAGGTTTTGCCCACTCATTGATGTGGTAACAATCCTTATTAACAATTTCATTGTAGCAACAAAAGAAAACGATTGCAACCAAAATTTAAAATATTAGACCACGGTTTTTTCTGTTTTCCAAGTGCATAGGCCAACTCATTAAAAAAGTGTAACGCCGCTTCATCACGTCGTTACACTTCATTTACTTCGTATCAATTTTAACGGTCATTGTGGTAAACGTCTCCTGTGTCAGCAGCTGCAAACGTTGAAACAGCAGCACGATCCAGGTAAATGCCAGTACAAAACCGCTGATTTCAAAGACCGTCAGAGAAATATAGCCGATTCCCTGAAAGGCAATATCCATTCCAATCAAAGCCGCCGCAATTCCGTACGAGAGCGTTAAGAATTCCTTTGTGACGTGCGGCAGCAGCCACCGAATCCCGATGATCAGGATAATGATTAGATAGACTAAAAATTTGGCCACCCCATCATGCAAATTATGGAAATTCTGATTATTGGGAAACAACCCAACTGCACCCAAATTTAACGCCAATAATGTCAGTAAAACCCGCAGGATGATTAACCGCCAATCTTTAGGATAAATTTCACGAATCAGCACAAATAAATAATCAATCAGGGCAATCAGAATCAGTGCTGCGACGATTAAGGTAATGTTAAACCGCCAGCCGGCTGTCGCTGAATTGGTCCCAGAAAACTAAGGTTATAACGCCACCAGTGTCGTTGCCCATTCGACGCCATCGCAATGACGACGCCTGATACAATTACAATCGTAAACAGCGCCACCAGCCGGGTCGAGTTCAGCGACCGCGACGCGAGCGTCATCCAATAATTAATCAGATAATTAAAAATGCCGAAAATCGCCTCTGCCGTCCAACAATCGAAACTGGCCCCGACAAACAGCGAACCTAAGAGCCAGAACGTGCCCATCAGGATAAACGCCAGAATAATCACAAATGACAGAACAATCGTCGGAAAATTCCGCCAGTAAATCCGACGAGCTGCTGCATCGCCATTCCGCCGCTGCCGAATCAGCGAAACGGTGAAAAAGAGCGACCCCGTAATGATACCCAGCACAATAATGAACGATGCAATCGAATAATCACCCGTCAGTTTCACATGGCCGATGTGCTTGGACGACCAGTAAATCAGCAAGCTGACGCTGCTGATTAAGGCCACAATCAGCGGCGGCAGATAATCCTTCCAGCCACTTTTCGGGGTCGGCTTGGCGAGAATCAGCTCATTATCCCGCACCGTTAAATCAAGCTCGTGCGTCGTGTCCAACCCCAGCTTTTTAGCCGCCGCATCGGGAATCTGAATAAAATAACCTTTTTCTTTCATTGTTTCTCCTTGCTATGTATTGCCACAATACCTAATGATAGCATAAAATGCCGCCTGAACCGGCATTGATTCGTCCGCTTAGTATCACTTGTAAAAAGTAAGCAAAACTGCTATATTGAAAGGATTGCAAACGAAGGAGGACAAGACAAATGGCCATGCATGAACTGAGTTTAGGCACCAAAGTGGGCCTTTCAATCCTGAACGATCGTTGGTACAGTTTAATGCTCATGCGCTTAAGCACGGATTTCACTGATTTCATTGTCCTGCGTAAAGCTGTTCGAGGCCTTTCAACGACGAAATTATTGGTCGTATTAACCAAACTGAAACAAATGGGTCTTGTCGAAGCCAATGATGACTATGCATTTAGATTATCTGCGCATGGACAGGAAATCCAAATGTTATTGACGCAAATCGAACAATTCGGCAATCATGAATTGATGCACTTAGGCACCATCCTGTCGAAATCATAACGAACATAAAAATCAGGAAGAAACAGCTTCCTGGTTTTTATTTGGTCACCGTAATGGTCGTCTGCGCAATTGCAATGGTATTCGCCAGCAAAACGAGCTGATGGCCACCTGGGTACAACGTCCGGGTGGTTAGTTGCTGCCAGTTTAATTTGTGTGTACCGTCAATTTTTTGTCCGGGTGCCAAAACAGTATCTTTGAGAAAGAAAATCTTGCGTTTCGGCTGCCCGTTGGCTTTGATGTAATCGACACCGAGTTCGAGTCGTAACGGCAAATCCCGCTCGCCGCCATTTTGACATTGATACATAACTTGGGAATGACCGCCGATTTTTACTGCTGCTGGTTGGCTCGTGATTCGTGCTAGCGTCAACGCTTCCGCCGCCGTCAGCGGATAACCGAATAACGTCATCACCTCTGGCCGTCCTGCTTTGAACAATGTCCGCAGTGCTTTTTTGATAATCCAGTCCGTTTCCGGTGACTGATGCCAATAGGGGGTCACAAATTGAAGCACCTGTTCAGGATGATCTTTGCTGATGTCATTCAGGTTATTGGCCACACTCGTGCGGACATACTTGCTTGAATCAGCCATCAAATTTTCAAGAATCGGAAAAATCGGCGCCGGGTCGTGTTTAAATACCTTCAAGGCTCGTCCCCAAGGCAAACGCGGCCGACAGCCTTCACTGGCCAAACGGCGTAAGTCGGCGTTGTCAGAGTGGCTCCATGTCAGAATTTGTGCCATCGTTTTGGCAGGTGCTTGTTCGATAAACGGCCGAATGGCAAATTCAGCCGATGAAGATTGCGTCAGCACGGCTAAAATCCCAATCGAGGTCTGCCAATCATCCAGGCCGTATTGGGCCACGTAACCCGGTAAGCATAACGCTGCAAACCCGGTGATTTGATGACTGACAGCCGTCAAAATCGGTGCTGCCGCTTTAAAATCACTTGGAAACTGCTGGTGTAGGCATGTATCGATTCGAGTCATTCGTTCCATCAACCTTAATTGTGACCAATCGTCAGCCTGCACTGCCGCTGCAAATTTATCAACTTGAAAAGCGGGCAGTTGCCCTTGCACAGCCTGCCCCAATTGCCGTAGAAAGGCATCCGAATAAACTTCTTTTAAGGGTGTTGCCACTTTGTTCACGTCCTTCAATCAAAATTTCTACTTTCAGTTTAGCAAACACACGTTCGAACTGCAATTGAAACAAGCCTGACAGCGGCGGTTAATTTCGTTACACTAACAGAGAAAACTTTTTCAGAAAGGAAGACATCGATGGATCACAATGCAGCTATCAACAAAGTATCGCCGCTTTTGCCACTCACACATGAACAGCACCAGCTGGTCGACCAGATTGAAACTTTCATCGCCCACCATATTCAGGATGCCCAACCAGCTGTTTTCACCGTTTATGGGGACGCCGGTACTGGCAAAAGTGTCGTGCTCTCGCATTTATTCAATGACCTTGAAACGGCGGCCCGAACCGATGCTCAGTCGCCGGTCGCCGGAACGACCAACTATTTTTTAGTCAACCACCCCGAAGTACTCAAAGTGTACCGTAATATTGCTGGTCAGCAGAAGCACCTCTATAAAAAGGATTTCGAACGACCGACAACACTGATCAACCGGCTCGAGAAATCCCAGACAACGGCTGATGTCGTGGTAATCGACGAAGCTCATCTGCTCTTATCGAAACCCGATCACTACAACAATTTTTACGGTACCAACCAGCTTAGTTCGTTATTACAATTGGCCCACGTTATCGTGCTCGTCTTCGATGAAACCCAAGTCTTGCGTATGAAGAGCTTCTGGACCGAAGAACGGCTCGAAAAATTATTAGCGCCGTACACAACGGAATCTGTGCGGTTGACCCATCAATTCCGAATGACGGCCAGCGATCAATTGGTTGACTGGATCAATCAGTTGACCCATCGGCATCTTGAACCGCTCCCGAAAGATGCTGGTACCGACTATGATCTGCGTATCTATGCCGATGCCGAACAGATGCGTCGGGCCATCGTCCAGCGCAATCACGAAGTCGGCTTAGCACGAATCGTATCGACCTCCGGCTATCCGTCGACGCTCGATGGTGGTAAACATTACATTACGGAGGGCAAATTTCACCTGCCGTGGGATCAGTATAACTACACTAGTGTCCCTTGGGCGGAAATTCCCGCCACAATCAACGAAGTCGGTTCAATCTACACTTGCCAAGGTTTCGATCTCAATTATGTCGGCATTATTCTAGGGCCGCCGATTCAACTCGATCCTGCGACTCATCAGCTGGTCGTCGACCTCGATAAATATACCGATGTCGAAGCGTTCAAACACCGACAGGATTTAACCGATCCTGACGAAATCCATGCGATTGAAGTTCAAATGATTCTCAACTCAATCAATGTGCTGATGAAACGTGGTATTCATGGGATGTACCTCTTTGCTCACGATCCCGTGCTGCGCCAGTATTTGCTGACGCATGCGAATGGACATGCCCAAAAATGAAGTCATGACGTAAGGAACTTTTTACACAAAAATCGCTGCTAAAATTGTATTTTAGCAGCGATTTTCATTTAACCGGGTAACGATGCTAAATGCGATAGCAAGCTGGTTTTCATGGCGGTGTAACAATAAAGTCAAAAATCGACTTCTGTCACATGCCCATTTTTTTCGACTTCAGTCGGACGCAATTGTTTCAGCAGTGCGTACGGCGATAAAAAACGGGTGTCGATGATTAGCTGCACGAGTTCATCAGCTGATGCTTGTTCTGGCTGCTGCTGAAACCAAGTTAAGACAATATCGATCAGCCCCTGAATGATAAATTCCTGGACCACTTGGCCCGCAATTCCGTTGGCTGTCTGCTCATTCGGTGTAATTGCTAAATATTTACGCAGTAGTTCTTTGCCCCGATTTCTGAAATACGGATCCCCTTGTGGCCCGCTCAGCGCTTGAACGAGCGCAAAACGCTGACCCGTCAAGGCGTATTTCCCGACCGCAGTCACCACCTCCCGCAAGAGGTCTTTCGACTCATCGAGAAACGCCAGCTGGCTCATTGGCTCGTAGATGTAGCGGCCCAAAATGGCATCGACACCATCGAATAATTCAGCTTCGGTCCGGTCAACTAAATCTTCTTTGTCTAAATAATGCAGGTAGAAGGTCCCACGATTGATGTGCGCCGCTTTCGTAATATCAGCAACCGTGATTTTTTGGAGTCCCTTAGTGCGAACCAGTTTAATGAGCGCCGCTTCGATTGCTTGCAGCGTTTTAGTCACTTTTGCATTTTGTGTCGTCATATCTATTTCCCCCTGCGCTCATCTTAAATCAACGCATTGTGCATTTCAACCGATTTAAATCAACACTTTTTAAAAAATTTACGATTGAATCGCCTTAAATAGGCCTTTATACTGATTATTGAAATCAACACAATGTTTATTTAAGGAGACGATCTGCATGAATGATTTTATTCAAGTTGAGCATTTAACCAAAACATACGGAAACGGTGCTAATGCCGTCACGGCTAATCACGACCTCAATTTTACGATTTAAAAAGGCGAATTAACGATTATCGTCGGTGAATCTGGTGCCGGCAAATCCACTTTACTCGATATTCTCGGCGGTATGGATACGGCCACTTCCGGCAGTGTCATCGTTGCCGGTCACAACCTGACCAACGATTCCAAACGCCAGTTGACGACCTTCCGCCGTCATGAAATCGGCTTTGTCTTCCAATTCTACAATTTGGTGCCGAATTTAACGGCACTGGAAAATGTACAGTTAGCTTCCGAAATTGCACCCGATGCCCTTGACTCGCTTGACACACTCGACCAAGTCGGACTAAAAGGACGCGCCAATAACTTTCCGGCGCAATTATCCGGCGGGGAACAGCAACGAGTCGCAATTGCCAGAGCGATTGCTAAGAATCCAACGCTGCTTTTATGTGACGAACCCACTGGTGCCCTTGATTATCGGACTGGAAAGCACATCCTGAAACTGATTCAGGATTTTGCCCATTCAACCGGCAAGAATGCAATCATTGTAACCCATAACAGTCTCATCAAACCAATGGGCGACCACGTTTTGGAAGTCGTTGACGGCCAGATCAAGGAAGACGTGCATAACGAAACACCGGTTCCCGTTGAAACTTTGGAATGGTAGGTGCTGTCCATTGGAAAATAATAAAATGATCCGTAAAAATATTCTCCGTGAATTTCGGCATTCATGGGCACGCTTCCTATCGATTGTCGTCCTCTTAGGGCTGGGTGTCTTTGTCCTGGTCGGTCTGAAATCAACCGGGCCCGACATGCGGGCAACGGTCACCGATCAGTACCAGACGCAAAATTTGGCCGATGCTCAGATCAAAGCAACCGCTGGATTTACCAAGGCCAATCAGAATGCCATCCGGAAACGCTCTGAAGTCAAAGCAGTCACGTTCGGCCAGATGACGGCTGCCGTCATCAAACATCGCCAAACATCTGTACAGATTCTGTCGCAATCGCAACGTATTTCTAAAGCCACACTCACAAAGGGCAAAATGCCGACGAGCGACAACCAAATCGCCCTTAGCAGTCAATTGGCTCAGAAATACCATGTCGGGCAAAAAATCACCCTCGTTAATGACCACAACGGGACCCCTAGCCGGATCAAAAGACAGACCTATACGATCACTGGCTTCGTCGAATCAAGCGAATACATCAAAAAGGACGATTTAGGGACCACCAACGTTGGGACTGGCGAATTAACGGCCTTTGCCGTTGTTCCCAGCAGCAGTTTCACGACCACGACACCTAACGTCGCCCGCATTAAATTCAGCGGCGTTCATGGCGCCGCCTATAGCAACACCTATGAAAATGGCGTCAACCGCAAAGTAACTGCTCTGCAGCCGTTCCTGAATAAAATGGCCCGCCAGCAGCGCCACAACCTACGGACCACTTTACAGCAAAAATTGCAGCCGCTCGAAACAGCGCAAGCACAAGGATTGTCGACGCCTGCTATGGTCAAACAGCTGGCCGCCAGCAAACAAAAAGCTGCCCAGATTGCCAACGTCAATGTGACGATTCAAGGCCGCAACGATTATAACAGCGGTTATAGCCAATATGGCGAAAATGCCAAACGAATCGATGTTCTCTCCGATAGCTTCCCCATTTTCTTCTTCGCCGTCACTATTTTAGTGTGTTTCACCACTATGTCCTGAATGGTTCAGGAAAAACGGACCGAAATCGGAACGCTGCGAGCACTTGGCTACACCAAATGGGAAGCCATGGCCGAATTTATTTTGTACGGAACGCTGAGTGCCCTGATTGGGGCTGTAATTGGTGCTTATGCTGGCTGTGTCATTCTGCCCAAGGCCATTTTCAACGCTTATGCGGCCAACTTCATCTATTCAGCCGTTCAAATCAATGTTTATTGGGGCGTCATCGCAATCGCAACCTTGTTAGCACTTGCCTGCACATTGATTGCCGTTTGGTCGGTCGGCCACAAAGCACTCCAAGAAAATCCCGCCCAGCTGATGCTGCCAGAGCCTCCAAAAGGTGGTACTCGCATTCTGCTGGAACGAATCAAACCATTGTGGAAGCGACTGCCATTCTCGCAAAAAGTCACGGCACGCAACCTCTTCCGCTATAAGAGCCGCATGCTGATGACGATCGTCGGTGTGGCCGGCTGTGTCACATTGCTGATTACCGGTTTTGGGATCAGCGACTCCCTCAACAACATCGTCTCAGAACAATATAGCCAGATTGTCCACTACGATCTGATTGGTGTTTACAACAATTCCGCCACTGCTAGTCAGAAAAAAGCCTATCAAAAGGCCGTCGCCGACCAGTCCGCAGTTAAAAAATTCAGTCAAGTTTATGAACAAAGTGTGACCGCCAAAAACAGCACTTTGCAGGATAACCAGAGCATCACCCTGCTCGTCCCGAAAAATCAGAAGCAGTTCAAACAGGAAGTCACCTTAAAAAATCGCCAATCCGGCCGCACGCTCAAATTATCCGATCATGGGGTCATCCTGACGGAAAAATTGGCCAAATTGTTCAACGTTAAAAAAGGAGACCATTTCACCTTTAAAGACGCCAACGGCCATGCTTACCACGTTAAAGTAGCCGGTATCACTGAAATGTACGTCGGTCATACGCTATATATGAGTCCAGCCTATTACCACCAAATCATGAAGCACCAAGTCCGTTACAATGCCGACATGATTCAATTGCAGAAACGTGATAATGCCACCATCAATCACGTTTCCCAGCAGCTAATGAAACAGGAGGCGGCCGTGACGGTCGTTCAGTCGAACACCGCCAAAAAGATGATTGAACATATTCTAGGCGGTCTGAACCACGTCGTCATTATCTTGGTCGTGGCCGCTTCAATGCTGGCCTTCGTCGTTCTCTTCACCTTGACCAACATCAACATCGACGAACGGGTCCGTGCATTGGCCACCCTGAAAGTGCTTGGTTTCTATCCAAAGGAAGTGCTGATGTACATCTTCCGTGAAACAATTCTCTTGACAGTGATCGGCATCCTCTTCGGTTACGGCTGCGGCTATCTTTTCCACCAATACATTATGGATGTGCTGCCGCCGGAAATGGCGATGTCGAATCCTGGTTTATTGACCTCGAACTTCGTCATTTCCACCGTGATGACGCTCCTCTTCTTAGGAATTGTGATGCTGCTGATGGCCCGTAAAATTAAAAATATCGATATGCTTGGAGCATTGAAATCCGTCGATTAGAACACAACGAGACCGTGACATAAGTGTCTCTTTCACGAAAAATGACTCTTTAAATGCAAAAATTACATTTAAAGAGTCATTTTTGTTTGAACAGTATAAATTTGCAAAACGCGGTAGCCATCTGGTATTTACATCACGCAAAGCTGAGTAAATACCTAGCTGTCCTCGCGGGGGCATGACAACGAAGTCAAACAGCGACTTCTGTCATGCTCCCTTTTAAATTCGAACTTATTTTCCTTCGTTATTCTTCTCGCTGCAGGACGTACAACAATAACAGGATTCCCAAGATTCCAAGCCCGCCAAATAGGCCTGGTCCGCTCGTATCATGACGGACCAAGGCGACAATAATGACGATCAATGCACAAATCACCAAGATCAGTTGGGCCCAATTTACTTTCATGCCTTCCGCCCCTCTCACACTTGTCTTATCACAAGAATAAGCGCTTTCATTATTTTTGACAAGTCTTATTTCTTTTCGCCGGCAATAAGCGTATGCTATTCCGAAAGAGGAGGCATCGGTATGGCAAAATTCAAAGCCGGCGTCAGAGGACTGGACATCGCTGCCAGTCTGTTCACGCTCATCTGCTATCTCTTGGCACCTGCTAGCATCCCCGTTCATCTGAATAATATCGGACCGCAGAATGAATTCGGTCCCAAATGGATGCTGTTTCTGTCGTTGCTCGCCCTATGCTTATTCGGTGAGCTGCTGATTTGGTTTTCAAAACGCCGCCGCAAACGCTTATCGGCACAAGGTTATCCGCACTTGCTTCAATTTGAATATGGCTATTTAGCGGTCGATGCACTTGTGTTCGTTGTCTTCGTTGTCACCATGATCAGTTAATTTTTTTAGTAATCAAAAAGTGCTCTTTTCAGGGCACTTTTTTAATGCACTTGTGTTGTTAAGAAATGGCCTAGCACCCGATTAAAAGTACCCGGCCGTTCAGCCATCACTTCGTGTCCGCTCTTCAAACGCACCACGTGGATATTCTGCTTCTGCAGATACGGCAGGATGAAATGCCAGTCGAAATACCAGCTGTGACTGGCCACAACCAGCAAAATCGGTAATTGACTATTTTGCAAATCAGATCGCCAATCCTGACGGGCATGGTCGACTAGCAACGGCAGATTCGGCACAAAGGGGAACGGATGCAGCCGTTCGGCCGGTGTCAAAACTTTTTTAACGAGCGGATCGAGCGGCCGTTTAAAGGTGCCAGTCACATTTTGAAGCAGCCAGCGTTTAAAATCCGGCGACCAGGCGCCATGCGCCAGCATTTGCGGCGTTTGATCGACCGCCACAACGGCTGTTAATTTTTCCGGAAATTGTCCCAATGCGCCATAGCAGAGACTGGCCCCCATCGAATGCCCGATTAAAATAGGCTGTTTCAAATCGAGACCAGTAATCAGTTCCTTTAAATCCAGCAATAAGCGCTGCATATTCAGTGACTTCGTAGTGCGCTGCGAAGCCCCATGATTGCGATGATCATACGTGATCACCTGAAACCCCTGGGCAACGAGAAACGGAATCTGACGTGCCCAAATCTGCTGATAACCGGCAAAACCAGCCACTAAAACGAGCGGCTGCCCTTTACCAAAGACATGGTAATCGAGCCGAATCTGATCAGATGTTTCAAACTGCATCCTATGTGCCTCCTAAACATCATTTCCTTTAGTTTAGGCCTGATGAGCGCTGGAAACAATCCGCTTACCCTAATTTGATCTGTGCGTCGGCTAAGGCGGCATCGACGACATCCATCACTGTCAAACTGTGCGCCATCCGCCGGTCTGCTTCAGCCATATCGTGTGTATCGATCATCTTGGTAAAGGCTGCAAATTCTTGATACATGCGGTGCGGATGAATCCGTTTGTCGACTGTTACGGTGTCTTGATTCCGTAAATGTTCGGTAAATTTTTCCAAGGTATTGGTCGGTCCGATCACTTCAATATCGCCTTGATCGCCTTCAATTGTCGAACGAACCGGTGCGGCACAATCCTTGGCACCTGTGCAGACCACTTTAAGGCCCGGATACTCAAGGAGCAGTATGCCGGAAGTATCGATACCATGGTCAATATTGGCGAAATAATGCACCTGTGTCGGCGCACCGAGCAAGCCGACGACAAAATGAATGTTATAAATATTGAGATCCATCAAGGCTCCGCCGCCTTTTTTCGGATCGAAAGCCGTCTGAATATTACCATGCTTAAACGCATCATAACGAGATGAATACTGTGAATAATTACAGTCGATAATCTTCAAGCTGCCTAATTTGGGTAAATCGGCTTGAATCTGCTGATAGTTATTGAAGTACTGATTGCTGATGGCTTCAACTAAGATCAAATTCTTACGCTGGGCCAGATTCGCCAAATCACGGGCTTGACCGGCATTCAGTGTAAACGGCTTTTCGCAAATGACGTTTTTGCCTGCTTCCAGCGCTTGCTTGGCATAGGAATAATGGAGAAAATTGGGTAGGCCGATATACACCGTATCGACATTCGGGTCGGCCAGGCATTCAGATAGCTCCGTATAAATCTTAGGAATCTGATACTGGGCCGCCAATTTTTGCATCGTCGGCAAACCATGCTGTGTCCCTAAAATGGCTTCAAGTTGAACGTTATGAACATCCCCAATCATCGTCAGCATATCTGAGACAATCATGCCGGACCCGAATAATGCTAATTTCATTTTAACAACTCCCTTTCTAATCTTGTCAGGATGAGTATACGTACCAAAACCTATCCGCAAAAGGCTTTCTGGGCATTCGGGCCCGACTGTTTAACATTCTTTGCCAAATAGAGACAAACGTGAACTTTTTGTTCAAAAGCCGTATCATGAAAATAGAAAGAAGGGATTCAATGCTGCTCACTGATCAATTAAAAGATACTAGTCAGCTCACGAATACTGACCAGCAGATTGCCGCTTATATCCTCAAGCATCTGGCAGCCACTTCGAAAATGACGATTCAGCAGCTGGCCGCTGCTACTTATACATCGCATTCGGCGATTGTCCGACTCGCCCAGAAATTGGGCTATTCTGGTTACCGCTCTTTTCGCTACGCAATTACAGAAGCGGCCTATCATCAGCAGCATGGACTCGACCAAATCGATGCCAATTTCCCGTTTCTGCCGACCGATTCACCCGTCACGATTGCCAAAAACATGGCGCATCTTTCCACCAATACCATCTCACGTTCTTTAGCACAGCTCGATGCGGACAAATTGGCTGAAGCGGCCCACCGGATCACAGCGGCCCAGCGCCTCTTTTTATTCGCAGTCGGCGACTCGCAGATTCGAGCCCGCAGTTTTCAGAACAAGCTGACCAAGATTGGTCAGTTCGCCATTCTGGCCGAAGAATATAATGATGAAAACTGGACGGCAGCCACCCTCACGCCCTCAGATTGTGCCCTCTTTATTTCCTACGGCGGCAACACCGAACAGCACACGCAGCTTTTACAATTATTAAATGAAAAAAAGGTGCCGACAATCTTGATTACCGGCAATGCCAAATCGACCCAGATTCAGCTGGCCGATACTGCTCTAGTGACGGCCCAAACGGAATACGAGAACCTGAAAATCAGCACTTTTGCCTCTCAAATCAGTTTTGAATATGTGCTTGACACCTTATTTGCCCTAATCTACGCTGGCGATTACCAGCAGCATCTCCATGATTTAAAACAGCATTATCAACAATTGGATGAGCATCATCTAATCTAAGGGAAAGCCTCTTTTGCAACTACGGCAACACACCATAAGTCAGTTTTGCCTTCTAAATATTCCAAGATAACTTTTTTCTTTATTCCTACAGAGAACACAGCAAAACCCCTGAGTTGGATTTTCTCCAACTCAGGGGTTTTGCTTCACACACTTTAAATGTGCGTTTTTTTTAGTTTAAAACGGTCTTCGTTGCTGCTGCTAAGTTTTCAACCACCTTTTCACCGTCATCCTGGGTCGCATTGTCATTCGTCAAAACAGCAATCGTATACCCTTGCTCAGAAGTCTTGCCGACATGGCCGATACTGTTGACGATCCAGTCGCCGTTGTCTTCTAAACGCCAGCCGTTTTTCAGCTGGTAATGAGTCGCGCCGGCCGAAATGCCCCAATCCTGATCACTTTCAACGGTACTCATCAAACTCATTGCATACGTCCGTTCGCTCTTGGTCAGATAATTATCGGCACCATAGAAAATTGCATTTAAAACTTTCAATTGATCGGCAGCCGTCGTGGTCGTCATTGCCCAGCCAGTCATATCGGCAGTGGTACCGGTCATGCCCAGCGCCGAATAGGTTGCATCGTTGCCATCATTGCCGCCTAAAACATTGTCCAACAAATCGGTGCAGGCATCATTATCGCTGTTTTCAATCATCGCCTGCATTTCCGATTGTTCAGTTGACGTTAAGGTGGTGCCATTCGTCTGATTTTGATGCAAAACGGCCGCCATGACGGTCACTTTCAAGATACTGGCCGTTGGAAAGGTCGCATCATCACTTTGTTTGACGCTATATGTATAGGTTCGGCCTGTTTTGGGCGAATAGACCGCAATATCGACATTGGCAGTCGTCCCTTTCAAAACTTTCTGCCACGCCGTTTGCAAGGCCTGATTGACATTGACGGTGTTGCCGAGTTTAACGACATGATTCGAATGGTTCGTGGCTGACGAACTGCCGGCCGCCTGATCCATTTCCGCCTGCTGTGTCGTTTGCCGATTAGCCAGCATCCCTTTAACGATACGGCCGCCCGCCAAAATAATGGCAACACCGACAATTACCCGTAATAAGATTCGATACTGCTTCTTTAAACGTCTTCTTCTATGCATTTCAAAACTTCTTTTCTTATTCTTAATAATTTAACTTATAATAGCGACCTTAAAGTTTCCTTAAAATGAATTTAAAGTGCCTTGCGAGCATCAAAAAATCACCGTCAAGACGGTGATTTTAACGTTCTTTTAATTGTTTCAAATGTTTGCGGCGCTGTTCGCCGGTATTGAACCAGACCCAGCCGAAGTTGATAACGACTAGGATGGCCGTTGTAATGAAGACCATATTGTAATTAAACACGGCCGCAACCACCGAACCGAGTAACGAGCCCAAGACGGTTCCGATATACTGAAACGACTGATTCCACGAAAAAATCCGGCCGGTGACCGAATGCGGAATATTCTGGGTGATGATTGCCTGCACTGAAGGCAGCATCGAGGCATTGGCAATCCCGATGCAAAAGCGCAGGAAAATCAGCTGCCAGACGTTCGTCACAAACGCCATTGGCACATAGAAGATGATTGCCAAAATGAACCCTAGCGATAAAATCAATTCAGTCCCGATGTGATCACCCAAATCGCCTAACCGTGAAGCAGCCAGCACCGTCGCCAATCCTGGTGCAGCGGCGACAATTCCAGCATAGAAGCTGACCATCGACGAATGATGCATAATCTGGCTGACATAGAGCGAAATAATCGGCGAAATCGAATAGTTGCCGGCCTGAATAATCAACGTCGTAATGAACATCGCCAAAATTAAACGGGGATGTTTAATTGTCCTGATGACTTCCTTAGTCGACTTCATATCCTGCCGTTTTACCGGTGCAAAATCTTCTTTTACTTCAAATAAAACAATGAAGAACACAATCAGAATCAAAAAACCGGTAATGAAGAACACCGGCCGATAACCGACGAATTGCGCTAAAGCACCGCCAATCAACGGTCCAAACAGCATTCCGCCAACTGTCCCCGTCTGCAAAGTTCCTAAGGCTTTGCCGCTTTGCCGAGCCGGCACTTGGGTAGCAATCAAAGCTTGGGCATTGGAAACAAATCCTGACACGAGTCCTTCTAAAGCCCGCAAGCCAATCAATTCCCAAACGTTAGTCACTAAACCCATCAGTGCAATGATGATGCCCATGCCTAATGAGGCCCGCAATAGCATCGGTTTGCGGCCGGTACGATCAGCCAGCGTGCCCCACATTGGTGAAACGATTGCTGAAACGACATAAGTTGCTCCGAAGGCGAGTCCACTGTAAATACTCAGCATTCCCTTCGAATAATGCCCTAAATCACGAATATATAAGGACAGGAACGGCATGATCTCGCTGAAGGCAAGCCCAAAAAGGAAAGTTCCAAACCACAAAACACGCAGATTGCGTTTCCACTGTTCCTGATCCGGTTGCTTGTTGTTAGCTGAATCCAAACAATCGCACTTCTTTCTAATCAATAAATTGATACACAAATTATTAGTATAGCACTTTGGTAAATCGTTAGCGACCTAACAATGGCCGTCTACCAAAACAATCCCAATCAAAAAGGCGTGCGGCTCTGCCTGGAGCTGCACGCCTTTTCCAAATCATTTTAATAAAAACTAGGCTTGCGCCAATTAGTTCCTGGCTCGCCTAAGCCAAGGCTCTCACGATGGTAGTCTTGCTTGCCATCCAGCAGGTCTGTGACGAATTGGGCCACCGCTTCACGAGTGATTTGAGCATCAACGAATGGTTCGCCCTTCTTGGTAACCTCAACTTTGGTATTGCCCGTCCGATTATACAACCAAGTAATCCGCAGAAGGACATAGTCGAGGTCGCTGTTTTCGACGATCGCTGCGGCTTTCGGCAAGTCGCCCTGCCAGACTAAACCAGTATTGTCCCGATACCATTGTTGGAACGGACCAGTGACTTCCTGATAAATATCAGGAATGCTCAAGGCGATAAACCGTTTAACACCAGCGTCATCTAATGTCTTCACTAATGGGCCCATAATGTCAGAACCGGCAACGAAGGCGATGAAGACGGCATCGACACCGGCCAAATTGGCTTTAATCTTATCTGTTTCTTCAAACGTCCCATCGACTAAAGTGACCCGATCACGCTGCTGGTCCGCTAAACGAGAAGTCACATTGCGGCCGTACAACACTAAATCAAATTTCGTTTGTGCCAGAACATCAGCAGTCACCATTCGGCCGATTTGCCCAGCAGCACCTAAAATCATCACTTTCATGGCAATTCCTCCTTAAAGTCCGTTGTACCAATCTGCAATCCGTTGTTGCGCATGGGCGGCTTCGCCAGCGGCCATGCCAAGACCGGCCTTAACCGTCATCTGCCCAGCAGCCTTGGCAAAATCGGCCTCATACGCGCCTGGGGTGCCAGCATCCGTATAAAATGGTGCAATCGTCACGGTACTGTTCTGATGGGCCTGCAAAAAGGCCAGCACCGGCGTCGATGGTGCCCCATTCCAAACTGGACCGCCAACTAAAATCAGATCATATGCCGCCAAATCCGGCTGTGTTCCGACTAGTTTCGGCAACTGACCGGACGCAAGCTGCTGTTTGGCTTCATCTGAAGTAGCAAACATGTCCGCAGAGAAAGTCCCTGCCGGCACTTCAAGCCGTTGCAGCGCACCATTTGAAACGGTCTGAATTTCTTGAGCGAGCCGTTCGGTCCCACCTGTTTTTGAATAATAAACAATCAATGTTTTTTGTGCCATTTGATGGCCTCCTTATTTGTTCATTTTTAGAATAAACCTTGGAGCGCACACCAAGGCAAGCTAAATTCCTTTTTATTTTTAATCGTCGGCATGCACATCAAAGGCATTGAGCAGCATTTCTTCATTGCCGGGTGCATCGGGATCATACGAGCCCTTGCCGGTATCGAGCTGGCGCAATTGCTTCATTTCGGCGGGTGTCAGCTTAAAGTCGAAGATTTCACGGTTGCTCTTGATACGAGCGGCATGAACTGACTTAGGAAAGACGATGATGCCTTCCTGATTCTCAAACCGGAGGATGACCTGCCCAGCATCCTTGCCGTACTTCGCAGCAATCTTCTGAATCGCCGGTTCATTCAGCAAATCATGATTACCCTGGCCAAGCGGTGCCCATGCTTCGAGCTTCACATTGCCATCGGCTAATAACTGCCGTAATTCCTGCTGCTGGAAATAGGGGTTGAATTGAACTTGGTTGACGGCCGGCAATGTGTCAAACTGTGGAATCGATTGTTTCCAGTACTTCGGTGTCATGTTGGAGACCCCAATCGAACGAATCTTGCCGGCATCCCGTGCTTCTTCCATCGCCTTCCAAGCACCAACAACATCACCATATGGCTGGTGCAGCAAGTACAAGTCGATGTAATCAATGTCTAATTTCTGCAATGAACGGTCGATTGCCTTTTTGGCGGGTTCATACCCATAATCCTGCAGCCACAGTTTGCTGGTCACCCAAATCTGGTCACGTGGAATGCCGCTGTCACGGACAGCTTTGCCGACTTCGGCTTCATTAAAGTAAGCCGTCGCCGTATCGATATGGCGATAACCATCTTTTAAGGCTTCGCTGACAGCCGTGTAAGTCGACCCGTCGGCGGGAATTTGAAAAGTCCCAAAGCCCATTGCCGGAATATTGTTGCCATCATTTAATTGAATCATTGGTGTTTCTGTCATGTTAATCAAGCTCCTTTGTATCTGCATCTTGTAATTGTTTCAAACTCGAACCGAAAATTTGTTCAATCGTAACAGGATCACGATGGTCAAAGAATTGACTTTGCTTTTGATCCAGTTGAGCGATCTGTTGCATGTCGGCCGCTGACAACTCGAAATCGAACACATCGATATTTTCCGCCATCCGCGTTTGGTGAACAGACTTCGGAATCACGGTAATGCCCCGCTGCAGCAACCAGCGTAAAATAACTTGGCCCGTCGACTTGCCGTATTTGGCCCCGATAGTCTTTAAAACCTCATTGCCGAAAATCCCTTTTTTGCCTTCTGCGAATGGGGCCCAAGCTTCAACTCGGACGTCCTGATTTTGGTTGAATTCGACTTCGGCCGTCTGCTGATACCATGGGTTAACTTCGATTTGGTTAACGGCCGGTTTGACAGACATCGTCAATTCCAAATTTTTTAATTGATCGGCATAGAAGTTGGAGACCCCAATGGCACGGATTTTGCCGGCTTTCTGTGCCTCTTCCAAAGCCCGCCAAGCCCCCATTACATCCCCATACGGCTGGTGCAATAAATACAGGTCCATGTAATCGAGTCCTAATTTTTCTAAAGAAGCATCGATACCCTGCTTCGCCCGGTCATAAGTAAAATCGGAGACCCATAATTTCGACGTGATGAATAAATCATCGCGTTTGAGGCCGCTCTTCTTAATGGCTTGACCAACGGCAGCTTCATTTTGATAAGCAGCGGCCGTATCGATCAAACGATAGCCGGTTTGCAAAGCAGCTGTCACAGCTGCTTCACATTCAGCGGCGTCGGGAATCTGAAAGACTCCGAAACCTAATTGCGGCATTTCAACGCCATTATTTAATTTGATTGTTGGTACATTTGGCATCATTACTTTCCTCCTGTTGACTTGATGATGGGTTCATTATGCACACGTTTTTGCGTTTTGAAAATAACTTGTTTGGTATGCTAGTATACATTTTTTGTATGCTCTCATCGTGTTGCCAAGCATCAAGGGGTATTTGGTCAGTCTTTTTGTGAATCGGCCCTCATTTCAGTTTGAACGTGCAGCACATGATAAAGCGTACTTAACACGCTGCCTGTGGAATCTGCTGCTCATTTGCCATTATGAACAACCTCGCCTTCCTGATTTGCCCCTAGTACAGCAGCAAGTGGATAAAGACATAAAACACTTATCTTTTATGCTAAAGTATACCTAAAAACGATAGAAGGCTTCTCAATGAATATTCGTGTTTTGCGTTATTTTCTGGCTATCGCCGAATTGCGAACAATCTCCGGTGCAGCTCGTTTTCTCCATGTTTCGCAGCCGACCTTGTCGAAGCAGATCAGCGACCTGGAACAAGAACTGGGCGTCAAATTATTTACTCGTGGCCATCGGGAAATCACGTTGACGCAGGAAGGTCGTTATTTGCAGGCTCGGGCCAAAGAAATCATTCAACTTGTCGATAAAACGACCGACACTTTGCAAAGCGATCACGATCTCATCAGCGGCGAATTGGACATCGGTGCCGGCGAAAGCATCGGCATGGAACGAATCTTAAAAACCGTCAGCGGTATTCAGCGTGATTATCCTGGCGTCAAAATTCACTTGCACAGCGGCGATGCGGCCGAAGTCGAAGACCAGCTCGATGCCGGCGTTCTCGACTACGGCGTCATCATCGGCAAGCGGCAGTTAAATCGCTACGCCACTTTAAAACTGCCTGAATTTGATCGCTGGGGGATTGTCCTGCCAGCTGATGATCCACTTGCCCAAAAAGAAACACTCCAACCGGACGACTTGCGGCACAAACCGCTAATTGTCTCTGAACAGGCGGCCCATCGGCATCGTTTTGCCGACTGGTGGCGGAATCAGGCCAGCGACATTCGCATCATCGGGACCTATAACCTCTTATTTAATGCGACCATTTTAGTTCGCAATCATAGTTGTTATGCCGTCGCCCTCGAAAACTTAATCGTCAATCGGGATAACGCCCACCTTGCCTTTCGCCGGTTCAGTCCCGAACTGACCGAACCGATTACCTTAATTTGGAAAAATGCCAATACCCCGTCGCCAGTCGCCCGACTCTTCTTGCAACGGTTGCAGGCCAGTCTCGCCACATCCGAAGAAAAATAGTTTTTAGTTATATCTGACAATCAAAAATAGGTATTTCACATTCTTGCGAATTGAATTTATGCTAGAAGCATCAAATCGCAAGGAGGTCGTTTCATGGCAGCAATTCAATCCAATACAGAACATCAGCGCAAGATCATCGCTCAGAACCAGCGCTTGATTCAGCATTTAAATACGGACCTGCATTCGCCCGAAGAAATCAACCAGCTGGTCAGCGAGGTCGTCGGTTATCGAATCGATGCTTCAACTGAGATCCGGCTGCCGTTTTATACGGATTACGGCCGCAATATCAAACTCGGCAAACACATTTTTATCAATAGCAATGTCATGATGGTCGATCTCGGCGGCATTACGATTGATGATGAAGCACTGATTGGACCCGGCGCTTATTTAGTGTCCGTCAACCATCAAAATGAACCGGCCCAGCGTCATAATCTCGATGTCCGGCCGGTCCATATTAAACGCAATGCTTGGATTGGTGCTCGTGCAATCATCCTGCCGGGCGTGACTGTCGGTGAAAATGCAATCGTCGGTGCCGGTGCTATTGTCACCAAAAATGTGGCCGCCAATACCGTCGTCGTCGGTTCGCCGGCTCATTTTCTCCGTCATGTTTAAAAAAGGCTTGCCTTAAAGTCAGCTTCAAGGTTTATACTATTTTTGCATTTTTAAGATAGAAAGAAGATTACTCATTGACAGATTATAACAACCAATTTTTCGAAGGCGAACGTTCCTTATTCGCTGAACACGACGCCAATATCGTCAACACGACATTCGGCAACGGTGAATCCCCATTAAAGGAAAGCCGCAACATTACCTTGACCGATTCCATTTTCAAGTGGAAGTACCCATTGTGGTACAGCAAGCACGTTCATGTCGACCATTCGATTTTTGAAACGATGTCGCGTTCCGGCATCTGGTACACCGATGATATTGATATTAAAAACAGTACGCTGCAGGCCCCGAAATTATTCCGGCGGGCCCATCAGATTACCTTGACCAACGATCATTTCTCCGATGCCGAAGAAACACTGTGGAATTGTTCCGACATTCACATCGACAATGTCCAGGCGACGGGCGATTACTTCGGCATGAACAGTGAGAACATTTATGTCGATCACCTCAATCTCGTCGGCAATTATGTCTTCGATGGCGCCAAAAACGTCGAAGTCCATAACTCGACGTTCGTTTCTAAAGATGCGTTCTGGAACTGCGATAATGTCACGGTTTATGATTCGACCATCAATGGTGAATATTTAGCTTGGAACACCAAGAACTTAACCTTAATCAACTGTACCATCGAAAGTGAACAAGGGTTATGCTACATCGACCATCTGACAATGAAAAACTGCCAGCTGCTCAACCCGATCTGACGTTTGAATACTGCAGCGATATCGATGCCGAAATTACGACCCCTGTTGTCAGCATCAAGAATCCGATCAGCGGTACAATTCGAGTCGACCATGTCGCTCAAATCATCTTGGACCCCGACAAGATTGATCCCAAGCAAACCCAAATTATTCCGAATACGCAAAATGAGGCGACTGCTTAATGTATGATTTTGAAACGATTCCGAATCGGCGCAACACCGATTCGATCAAATGGGATATCAAACCCGACGAACTCCCGATGTGGATCGCCGACATGGACTTCAAAACGGCCCCTGAGATTACGACGGCCATGCAGAAAAAAGTCAGTCAAGGAATCTTCGGTTACGAAGCACCCGGCCAGGATTATTTTGATGCCGTAGCCGACTGGTACGCCACTGAACATCATGCCCGGCCGCAAACCGATTGGATGATCTTCACAACAGGTGTCGTGCCGGCCATTTCGGCGATTGTCCGCCGGATTTCCCATATCGGCGACAATGTCGTCGTTCAAGCGCCGGTTTACAATATTTTCTACAACTCAATCCGCAACAACGGCCGGCATATTTTATCAAATGACTTGCTTTACGATGAAAAAACGCTGACTTATGCGATTGATTGGGACGATCTGGAACATAAACTGGCCGAACCGCTGACCACCTTAATGATTCTCTGCAATCCCCATAATCCAATCGGCAAAGTCTGGACCAAAGATGAACTGATTCGTTTAGCCACGTTGTGCAAAGACAATCACGTGACGCTTTTAAGCGATGAAATTCATGGCGATTTGGTCCTGCGTGGCCATGACTACACGCCGTTGTTCTCGTTGCCAGCCGACTTGATTCAGAACATCATTACTTTGGTTTCACCTAGCAAGACGTTTAACGTCGCCGCGCTGCATGCCGCCACTGCGATCGTGCCGAATTCTGATTTACGGGCGTCCGTTAATCGGGGTCTGAATACCGATGAAGTCGCCGAACCGAATTTATTGGCAATTCCAGGCACAATTGCCGCCTACACCCAGGGCCATGACTGGCTGGCTGCTTTGAAGCAGCAGCTCGTTGCCAATGAAAAAATGGTAACTGATTTTGTAGCCGCCAACATTCCAGCCATCAAAGTCGTCCCATCCGCCGCCACTTATTTAATGTGGCTCGATTGCCACAATGTCAGTGATAACAGCGAAAAACTGGCAGATTTCATCCGTCAGAAAACCGGTTTGTACCTGAATGCCGGTGGTGAATACGGCGGCGATGGTCATGATTTTCTGCGCATGAATATTGCCTGTCCAGCTTCCATGGTCCAAGATGGACTCGAACGGCTCCAGAAAGGGATTGCTGCCTATCAAAAATAGGCACACAAAAAGCCGCCAGCTATCCTGACGACTTCAGTTGCCGCTTTATCCTAAAACATTTTTGGTCGCTTCGGCCAGGTTTTCGATGACCTGTTCACCGGCTGCTTGACTAGAGCTGCCGTACGTCAAAACGGCGATCGTATAACCATCCGCATTGATTGCGCCGACATGGCCGATGCTATTAACGATCCATTTGCCGCTGTCATCGCTGAGCCAGCCGTTTTTCAGCTGGTAGTTGGTGGATCCGGCTGAAATTCCCCATTGCTGGTCGCTTTCGGTCGTGTTCATCAGCTGCATCGCATAACTGCGTTCGCTCTTGGTCAGGTAATTATTGGCCCCATAGAAAATGGTATTTAATAACTTGACTTGGTCGGCCGCCGTCGTGGTGGTCAGCCCCCATGACTCCAAATTAGCCTTCGTATTGTTCATATTCAGCGCCGAATAAGTGGCATCGTTGCCGTCATAGCCGCCTAAATCATTATTCAGCAGATCGGTACAAGCATCATTATCGCTGTTTTCAATCATCGTCTGTAATTCTGATTTTTCGGTCGTGGTCAACGTAGTGCCGTTCTTCTTGGCCTTATGCAACACGGCGGTCAGGACGGATGCCTTAACGATGCTGGCGGTATCAAACGTATCGCTATCACTCTGTTTGACGGTATACGTGTATGTCTTATTCGTTTTCGGCGAATAAACAGCAATGTCGACGTCAAGACCGGACACATTGGCAAGCACATTCTTCCACGCCGACTGCAGTGCTTGATTGGTCGCATCGTTCGTCGTATTGCTCAGCTTTTGCGTCGTCGCTGTTTTGCTGGTTGCCTGGGTCGATTGGCTAGTTGCCGTTGCACTCGAAGAGGCTGCTGCTTCATTGCTGCTGTCAGAGGCATTGACAAAGTGGAAACACAGGACGATCATTCCGATTACTAAAGCGGCGACGGTAAGGACATGGACTATTCTTTTACGCATTTAAAAACTTCTTTTCTGATTTAGATTGTTAAAACTGGATTTTAGAGGAGCTACCTTAAAAGTACCTTTAAAACGTGAAGATTCAGTGACGCAATCGCAATCATTTTAAGCTGTTTTTGAAATCAATATGCGCTGTAAAGCGCGCCAAACCGGCATTCTAATCTTGATGTTGGGTAACTCGGCACACTTATTAAGATTTTTATAAGCCTAATTATT
Source organism: Lactobacillus selangorensis (assembly GCF_001437205.1). Taxonomy (GTDB): domain Bacteria; phylum Bacillota; class Bacilli; order Lactobacillales; family Lactobacillaceae; genus Paralactobacillus; species Paralactobacillus selangorensis. The sequence continues at coordinate 109,282 of NZ_JQAZ01000005.1, forward strand.
TGACAATTTTTATTTTTGATGAAATTTGTGTTTGACTTGAAGTCTGCTTTAAGTGGTATTGTAAAAACGGTATCATAACAATATCAAGTTGTTTGGAGGCGATTCACAATCGATAATATCAAACGCAAAGCACAGCACCTGCCCTATCACTATGACGACCCGAAATTAATCGGCGACCAGACACAATACTTAGATTTGGTCTACCAGTTCAACCAGCTGCGGCCATCGCAAACGGCTGAAAAAGAAGCGCTGCTGCACAAAATGTTTGCCGAAGTCGGACCGCAGACACACATCGAAGCACCGTTCCATGCCAATTGGGGCGGGCATGACGTTCATTTAGGCGCCCATGTCTATTGCAATTTCAATATGACGATGGTCGACGATGCCCCGATTTATATCGGCGATGATTGTATGTTCGGTCCCAATGTCGTCATTGCGACATCTGGTCATCCTGTTTTGCCCGTACTGCGCAAACACGGTTATGTCTATAACTTCCCTGTTACCATTGGCAACAACGTCTGGGTCGGTGCTGGGGTTCAAATCCTGCCTGGCGTCACCATCGGCGAAAATACCGTCATCGGTGCCGGCAGTGTTGTCACCCACGATATTCCTGCCAATGTCGTTGCCTTCGGGTCGCCTTGCAAAGTGGCACGCCCCATCGGTGACAAAGACAAAGAATATTATTTTAAGAACCATCGCTTAGATGTTTCTGACTAACAAAAAGGCGTTTTGCTCGCCGGCTCCATGCCGGCATGTTAATCTGAAACTGATCAATTTGATTATAAAAAAGGAGTGTTTCTTGTATGAAAACAGCTATTTTTGAAAAAGCCGGCCAAGTCGGCATTAAAGATGTCCCCATGCCTAAAATTGAAAAAGATGATGACGTCATCATCAAAGTTGTCCGGACCTGTGTCTGCGGTTCCGACCTCTGGGCTTACCGTGGTTTAGACAATGCCCCAGAAAATTCTGAAAACTCCGGCCACGAAGCTATCGGGGTCGTCACCGAAGTCGGTTCCGCCATCACAACTGTTGTGCCTGGTGATTTTGTCATTGCACCATTTACCCATGGCTGCGGCTATTGTGCTGCTTGCCGGGCCGGATTTGACGGTATTTGCCAAAGTCACACCGACAATTTCAGTACCGGCGACCAAGCCGAATACATCCGTTTCCAGCATGGCGAATGGGCTTTAATCAAAATTCCCGGCAAACCAGAAGACTACAGTGACGGCATGCTCAATTCCTTATTGACCTTAGCCGATGTCATGGCGACCGGCTATCATGCCGCCCGTGTTTCCAATGTCCATGAAGGCAGTACCGTTGCCGTCATCGGTGATGGTGCCGTTGGTCTCTGCGGTGTCATTGCAGCCCAGATGCGGGGTGCCAAGCGCATTATCATGATGAGCCACCATGAAGATCGTGCCCAAATGGCCCGTGAATTCGGTGCCACCGATATCGTGGCTGAACGTGGCGACGATGCCGTTGCGAAGGTCAAGGAATTGACTAATAACGCCGGTGTTGATGCTGTGCTCGAATGTGTCGGTTCTGAATCTTCCAACGACGAAGCCATGAAGATGGTCCGTCCTGGTGCCATCATCGGCCGTGTCGGCTTGCCGCATGAACCGAAGATGGATATGGCACAGTCCTTCTATAACAACACCATTATTGCTGGCGGCCCTGCCTCTGTCACCACTTATGACAAGAACGTCTTATTAAAGGCTGTCTTAGATGGCGACATCCACCCTGGCAAGGTCTTCACAAAACGTTTCAGTCTTGATAACATCGATGCTGCTTACAAGTCTATGGCTAACCGTGAAGCCATCAAGGCACTGGTCATCCCTGAAGACTAATTTCACGCAATCTATTCAAAAAACGCCGACAAATTTGCCGGCGTTTTTTGTATACGCACTTAAAACCAAAATGTGCATTGACACATTCCATCAGCATTCGCATACTGAAGATAGTTGTTTTACATAAGGAGGATATCCATTTGACTTGGCTCATTATTATTGTTGCTTCTGTTTTGGCTGCACTAGTGCAAGGATTGACTGGTTTCGGTTCCGTAATCATTATGATGATTTTCTTTCCAGCCATTTTTCCGATCAGTCGGGCGGCCGGAATTGCTGGCACGATTATGTTTACCAGTGTGCTGACCCTGACACTCCGTTACCACCATTACTTTAAGCTAAAACGAGTATTGCCGCCGTTTATCGTCTATGCCGCCGTTGCCACTTGGTCGGTCCATTTGAGCAATGTGCTCGACACCCGTGTCTTGCGGCTGATGCTCGGTGCACTCTTGGTTGTTTTGAGCCTCTACTTCATTTTCTCAAAAAGTGCCGGACGTGCGAAATATCCTTGGTACATTGCCCTTTTGTTCATGGTCATCTCCGGCTTCTTTAACGGACTCTTTGGAATCGGCGGTCCGTTGATGGCCCTCTACTTCCTGTCATTATCCGACTCGATGGGCGATTATCTCGGTAATATTCAGGGTTTCTTCCTAATCGATGCCTTTTACATCACCAGCGTCCGTGTCGCCAACGGCATTTTAGGGACGATTGACATCCCGTATATCATCGTCGGGATGATTGCGGCCATATTCGGGACCATCATTGCCACTCACTTGTCAGAGCGCTGGGACCTGCAGACCATTAAGCCTTGGATCTACGCCTTTATCGGCCTCAGCGGCATTTATTATTTATTTTTCTAAAAAAGGCTTGACATGGAACGCGTTCCATCGTTTACGCTTGCTTTGTTAAAGAACAACGTAAGGATGGTGAGCCTCATGACACAGCTCGTTTTAGATCAAACCAAATTATTCGCACCAGTTGCTGGCCAAGTAACCTCGTTAGATAAAGCACCCGATACCGATCTCCGTCACAAACGAATGCGAATCGGTTTTGCGATCGAGCCGACGGACAGTATGATTTACAGTCCCGTTGACGGGGTCGTGACCTCAACCTTCCCGACCCGCCATGCGATCGGCATTACGAGTGGTGCGTTACAGCTGCTGGTCTATTTCGGAATCGACACGATCGATCTGAATGGCGAGCCATTTGAAAATTTTGTTCATGTCGGCGATACAGTGACTCCGGAAACGGCAATTGCTGCAATGGACCTCGCCGCCATCGAAATGGCCGGCAAGCAAACGACCGTAACTGTTTTGTTGTACGATACGGATATTCAATTACAATCTTATCAACTCTTAACCAAACACCGAGTTGCGGCGGGCACGTTAACCGCCGAAATTATCACCCGCTAACTAAAAAAACGACTAGCGCCGCAATGGGCCTAGTCGTTTTTATGTGTTGCAAATTCGGGATTGGCGCTGCGGACCTGGTCGGGAAAATGTCGTTTTAAAGTCTGAAACGCCTGTGTCACTTCTGCTGGGATTGCGACGTGTGCTAAATAGCCTTTACCACGTGGTCCGTAACCCGTCGGTGTATCCGCTAGACGTGGAATCTCGCCCATTAACAAAGTGAGGTACTGCGAAACTGGCCACATTCCGGCCACCTGATGGTCGTAGCCAGTCAGATGGTCGTTGACCTGCACCTGATAGGCCGCATAATTGATAATCCGAACCTGCGGCGCATATTTGGCGAGTGTCGCCGCCATCCGCCGCTGCATCGTCGCATCTTGACATAGCAGGATACTGTTAAATTCGATTTGATGTGCCTTCAATAACGCCAGTAAATTGGTAATATTGTTGCCGCAATTTGTCGATTCGCACTCCAGTAAATCGACCTGCAATCCATCACGGCGTTTCAAATAGGCGGCAAATAATTCTGCTTCGGACATTCCTGCTACTTTTAAGTCTGGATACAGTTGCTGAATCTGTTTCCGTAAAGCGGCCGTCGTGTGACCATGACCACCGACAATCACATATTTCTTGGCTAGGTGCTGGCGAATGCCTTCAGCCAGAACACGCTCGCCCGCCAAAATACTGCCACCGAATAAGACCATCACATCCACTTGCTGCAGGCCATAACGCTCCTGTAACGCCGTTATGGTCAGTGTTGGCACATCACGCACACCGCAAAAGGCGCCTAACCGATTAACGGCTGTACTCAGTTCACTCATCTAAATCCCTCCGTTTTGAGTTTAGTATACGCTTAAATCAGCTGAAAATGCCGCAACGCCGACACAATTCCATGCTGATCGAAGGCACTTGTCACGTAATTCGCATATTTTTTGACACGCTCAGTGGCATTGCCCAATGCGATAACCGCTGAAACGCGTTCCACGTCAAGCCTGAATTGCTAAAAAATATTTCAAATACGCGTTCTAGAAATCAGTCCGGCAGACTCCTATAATAAACTTATTCACACTGTGAACAATTTGTCATTCGATCAAAGGAGATTCATTATGGAATATCAAACATTCACAAACGGCGTCAAAATTCCCATGTTAGGTTTCGGGACTTATGAAATTCCCAGTGACACAGTCGGCCCGTTGATTCAAGACGCGCTCGACACTGGTTATCGTCATTTTGATTGTGCCCATCTGTATGGCAACGAAAAAGCCATCGGTGAAGCATTGACCAAATCGAATGTCGCCCGGAAAGATTTATTCATTACCTCAAAAGTCTGGAACACCGATCAAGGCTACGATAAGACCCTCAAGGCTTTCCAACAATCACTGGATGACCTGCAGCAGGATTATCTCGACCTGTATCTAATTCACTGGCCAGACGCCAAGAATTTCCAGCTGACCTTGGACACTTGGAAAGCGCTGGAAAAGATCTATGCAGACGGCAAAGCACGTGCCATTGGGGTTTCCAACTTCTCAGAAGATCAATTGACTGAACTCGCTAAAACAGCCACTGTTAAGCCAATGGTCAATCAGATTGAACGGCATCCGTACAAGGTTCAGAAGGCACTTGGTGATTTCGACGCCGCCCACCAGATTGTCAACGAAGGCTATTCACCACTTGGCCATGGTCACGCCATGCTGAATGACCCCGTTCTCGTCGATTTAGCCGCCAAATATCACAAGACAGCCGCACAAGTCGTCCTCAGATGGGACATCGACACCAATTTCGTCGTCTTCCCCAAGTCCTCAAAGCCTGAACGCATCAAGGAAAACTTCGACATCTTCGACTTCAAGCTCGAACCAGCCGACATCGACCGTATCAATGCTTTGGACCAAGATAAACATTTGAATTATTAACAGGACGCAAAAAGCCAAGCGAAAAATTACTTGGCTTTTTTTTGATGACATCCATTCATTTACCGTGCCGAATACCGTGCCGAAAAATGATTCTGCGCAATAAATTCTGATTCGATTTTAATTTTCTGGACCGGTTCGTCGGCGGCGATGACCATTTGAAAGGCTTGCCGACCTAACCGGTCAAAATGATGATCAATCGTCGGAATACCTAGAATCATCCCCGACATTTGATGTTCCTGTCCGATCAGCACCGGCACTTTTAACTGATGATCCAGATAATACTGCCGTACCGCAGCCGCAACATCATCGCCATTCGTAAAAATACTGTCCAAGTGCGGCAATTGCGCCAATTTAGCCGCCGCCCGGTACCCGTCTTCAGGCGTCGTCACATCCGCAATGACCTGATCCGCTTGCGGGAGCCGTCCGTACACTTCCTGAAAGGTTCTCACAGTACTGCTGCTGGTTGCGCTGACTTGCGAATTGCGGCTGAATAGAAAACCCACCTGCTGGCAATGATGCTGCTGCAACCATTCAAATGCGGATCGATAAGCTGGCGCCCGATCCGAATAAACGGCATTGATTTGATGCTCGCCCGGATCCCAGCAGCAGACGATTGTCCCGTACTGGGTATATTTCTCCAGTTGTGTCAGCGAAATCCGCTGCGAGGTGAAAATCAAACCGTCAAATTCCTTGCGGCGCAGCTGTTCCAGATAATGATTTTCCAATTCACGGTCATATTCGGACGGCAATAAAACGACGTTATAGTGCGTCGTCACGGCAGCCGCAATGACACCTTTTAAAATTTGCGCAAAGTACGGATGGCGCACATGCGGCAGAACGACACCGATTTTGTTGGTGGCACCGCGACTCAGATCTTGGGCCACGCCATTCGGCACATAGTCCAGTTCGTCCATCACCGCTTCGATCTTCCGCCGTGTTTGCGGCGCAACCCGCCCTTTGTGATTCAGAACACGTGACACTGTCGAAATCGCATAGCCGCTGATACGGGCCACATCACGGATCGTTGCCATCTTAACGCCTCCCCTGATTGATAAAATGTTTGATGGCATAACCGACACCATCTTCATCATTTGACTTGGTAATGAAATCACCCTGGGCTTTAATCGCCGGCAAGGCATCGTTCATCACAATTGCTCGTCCCACTTCGGCAAACATCGGCAAATCATTGTAGCTGTCGCCGAAAGCAGCCGTTTCAGCCTTCTCTAGATGTGTTTGATGCAGCACATAGCGGATGCCGCGTGATTTTTTAGCCTGCTGACTGGTGATTTCCAAATAGGCCTCACCAGTCTGCTGGATACTGACGCCCTGCAACCCCACCCCATTCATAAACGTCTTTAAATGTGCCAGTTCATCCGGATCAAAAGTGATCAGCATAATTTTGAACACCACCCGGCTCGGATCGGCAAAATAGTCGGCGTAACTGATTTTAGCTGCTGATTGCTGAACCAGTTTTTCTTCGAAACGAATCAACCGATCCACTCGTTCCGTATACCAATGCTGCAAATCATAAAAACTGACACTGACGTGCGGAAAATGTGTCCGCACCAATGGCAATATTTGCCAGACTGTCTGCAGGCTGATCGGATTCTGATCGATCACCTCATAGTCGGTGCCATTCGGCTTGAAAATCAGACCGCCATTAAATGCAATCTGTTCCGTCCGCAAACCCAACTTGTCGATCGCACCTTGCATCTCTCGCGGCGCACGTGCCGATACCAGTGTAAACGGCAATTTGCTGTCACGAATAATTTCCGCATTACGATCCGACAAACGACCCTGACTATTTAATAAGGTGCCGTCCATATCTGAAAAAAGATGTTTGATTGTCATATTCCCGTTCTCCTATCTCTAACCTGAATTCAGTATAGAGTGTCGAACGCGTTCGACGTCAAATCTTTTTTCGAAAATAAATGACTTTCTGTTTTTTTTGACTGCTGGTTTTATCTAATTATATCAAAAATGAAAAAGAGCCTCTCAAATGCAGCGATTTGCATTTAGGGGACTCTTTTTTAAGATACCTCTGGACGAGCTTAGATCCAAGCCGGCTGGGCGCCGTCTGTATTGGGTTTATCGATCCCGATGCTGTCATTTTCGTATAAACGCGGATCCTTGATGATCTTAACGATCAGATCGGCCACACTCTGGCGAGAGACCTCGGTGCCCTTGAAAGCATCGTGGCTGCCTGTCAATTCATAATCGATCTCATTGTAATCCGTCAACCAAGCCGGACGAATTTCAGTTGTGTCGATGTTCGCCGCAGCGTCGAGCAATTCAGCCGATTTTCTGAAACCAGGCAAATAATCAGCAATCGCCTGTTCATTCCATGCGCCGAACTTGCCAGGAACTTCATGCCGTGCCCCTAACGCACTGAAGAAAATCAGCCGTTTGACACCGGCCTGTGTCATCGCCGTCAAAATCGCCTGTGTGCTCTTTGCCAAATTAACGCCGCCGACATTCGAATAGACCAAATCAACATTTTGCATGGCTTGAGTTAAAGCCGCTACTGATTCAGTATTGCCGTCGATCAGCTCAACACGTGGGTTGTCGGCAAATTGCTTTAAGCGCTGCGGATTCCGCAAATACAGTTTTAACTGATCAGCCGTTTCTTTCAGCAAACGGTTCGTGACGATTTGGGCAGTCGCCCCATGTGCACCTAAAATTAAAATTGTTTTCATGTGAAGTGAACTCCTTTTTTGAATGATTGCATTCAGTTTAAGGGGCGGCGCCAGTAATGTAAAATACGGATATTTGATGATTCAGTATAGTTAAAATGAATAGTTTACATGGACACGCCATTTTCAGCATTCAAATCAGCATTTCATTATTTTTATGCGTCAACTTGTTTTAAAATAAAGGCAGCTTGTAAAAAAGGATGAGGATCTTGAATCACTTTCAGAAATGGTGGGGCACGCCCCAAAAACTAACCAGCCGAGTGCTCAATCGACAGATATCATGGCTGGAATTATTCTCCGATTTGGCCTACGTGGTCATGCTGCATTCGCTAATCATCAGCTATGCACCGCATTACCCAACGACCGGTATTTGGAAATTTGCACTGTTTTTCATGCTGGTCTTTTATATCTGGTATAACTTCATGACCTATTTCGACCTCCATGGCGATCGCAACGCCCGCACGACGGTCATCACGTTGGCCCAACTTGTTGCCGTTCTGGCCCTGACAACGCGTTTTCCGCTCGTCTTCAAAGGGCAGCTGCAAGGATTCATTGCGATTTATTTATTTGTTCAAATCCTAATGCTGTATGTGTGGATGCTCGTCGTTCACATCGACCCCGACCATCTTCAATCGTCATGGGTCTACTTTGTGATTGAATGGGCCGACTTCTTCATTTTGATTGCCGCCTTGTGGGTTGCAAATCCGCAGCTTAAATTGGACCTGCTGATTTTCGTCATCTTTGCGAAATACTGCATTCTGCCCATTGACAGCCCTGAGATGACAGCCGAAATGAACCGGCGTCATCTTCCAATCGTTGCCTCCGAATCATCGGAAGAACGTTTCGGTCAATTTGCAATGATTCTATTTGGGGAAGCCATTGCGCTGGTTACCGAACCATTGATGGGCCAAAGCAGCTGGCACGCCATCCTGGTGTTCGCCGTTTTTATGCTGAACATTATTTTATTATGGTGGCTCTACTATGCCTTTATGAACGATGTGACTGTTTCAGCCCAACATTTCCTAGTCATTGAAGCGTTCCATCTTTTAAACGTCCTCTTTACGCTGGCACTAGCCATGATGCTGCTCTTTATGTACCTGCTGCTCGAAGAACCGACGCAGCCCGAACTGCTTGGTTATACGGTCTTCATGGACTTGACCGTGGTGCTGGTCTTTATTATGAAAGATTATGAAATGCGGCGCTTTAAAACCACGACTACAATCGAATCCATCCTGTTGATGCTTGTCAGTCTGCTCGCCTTCAAACTGCCTTATCTCGGGATGATTGGCTTGTTGAACCTAGTGCTGATTGGCATCATCTTTATGAAAGAACGGCAGCAAGTTTTGGCACAATAAAAAATGACCCTTTTCGGGGTCATTTTTATTTAGTCGTTTTCTTTCAGCCAGTGATCGAGCACGTCGATAAATTCATCATGCTGGTCTAACAGCGCCAAATGACGGCTGTTCTGGAATAGATGCCACTTGCAGCCAGGAATATGATCATAAACCGACTTGGCAATCAGCGGTGTGCACAGGTCATCGGTCCCATTGGTCATTAAAACAGGGACATGAATCTTGTAGAGCTGATCAGTCAATTCGAAATCGCTGATTGAGCCGTTTTCGGTAAATTCATTCGGTCCTTCAGCAATCAGGCTGGCCCGTTTGCCGTTCGTCGGACGCCGCAAAGGTTCCGGCGAGTTTTCATCGGGATCATCCCAGCAGTAGCGTTCCATGTAACGATCGTTTGCCGCCAGATATTTCGGGCCGGTAAAATCACCCGTCCGTTCGGCTTCGGCGATTGCTTTCCGATCTTCATAACTTAAATAAGTAATTAGGCGATGCTGTTCTTGCGTCCACAATTTGATTGAAGCCGGCGAGCCATCGATCATGACACTCTTGACGCCGGTCTGGTCATATTGTGTCAGATACAGCATTTCAAGCATGCCGCCCCATGACTGACCCAGCATATGTATTTCATCCAAATGCAAGTATTTCCGCAGGGCAATCAGTTCTTCCGCCCAAGTCTCCTTGACGTAGACACTTTCGTCCTCTGGCAAGGAAGACTTGCCGCAGCCGACCTGATCGTACATGATCAGCTGGCGTCCGGTGGCGGCATAATCATCGAGTAATTCGAAGTAATTATGCGACGAGCCTGGGCCGCCATGGATTAAAAGCAGCGGTGCTTTGCCAGGCTGGGCTTCACCAACGATGCGGTAGTACGTCTGGTAACCATGGAATGGCATGTAGCCTTCTTCAATTTTCATAGCGAACACTCCTTTTTCTGGTATTAGAGCTTATTGTACGCTTTGAATTGAAGGGTCACAATATGAAAATTTTGATAATGGTTTACAACATATGACGCCGTTTGAACATCAGGATCATCCACACTACGAAAAACAGCGAAATACCGATTACCAGCAGCCACGCTGAAGACACATTTGAAAACGGTAATTTCACATTCATTCCATAGAACCCCGTCACGATGGTCGGAATTGCCAGGACCAACGACCAGATCGTCATAAACTTCATAATCCCATTCAAATTGTTATTGAGGACATTATTGAAGGTATTCGAGATACGATCGGTGACTTCCGTTTCGGTCGCCGTCATTTGGGCCACCTGCTTGGCCTCGACTAGGACATCGTCGAGCCGTTCTTGATCGACGGCATCCAATTGCTCGCCGAAGTGGGCTTTCGGCATCGCCCGCAATAAAATCTCATTATTATTCGTCGCACTAGTGAAATAGGCCAGACTTTGGGCCAAATGTGAGAGCCGATGCAGATTTTCATTGGTCGTCTGCTTGTCGAGCAGCTGGTCGAGATCGTTGCGTGTCGCCGTAATCTCCTCCAGCGCCGGAATAAATTCATCGCTCATTTTCAGCAGCGCCATCAATATGCAGTTGGCATAATCGGTGATTTCGGCATTGTTTTCCAAAGCGGCGAAATCGCGATTGACCCGTTCGATGTTGCGTACGTTGAACGTAAACAGATAATTTCCCTGATAAATAAGGCTGATTGGGGCCGTTATATAATGGACATCATCGGCATCAATCCGATACGGCACGTGATAAACGAACAATTCTGATTGTTCGAACAAATCGTAATCATAGTTCGTCCGTTCGTTAGGATCCAACGCATATTTCAAAATTTCATCCGTCAAGCCGTAGTCTGCTTTCAATTTAGCCACTTCGTCAGCAGTCGGAGCCGTGATTTCAATCCAGCTGGTATCCGTAGCGATCGCCGGCATCGTATGAACAGTTATCATGTTTGAGCACACCCATTTCGTCACAAGATTCTCGTCCATCTTACAATAGTTGCGAGCCATGCGCAAAAAGAGCTCGCAACTGGCCGCAATTTTCGGTACGATAGAAGCTGAGAAAAGGAGACTTATCATGGCGATCAAATTAACCGAATTTAAATATTATCTCTCGTTAGTCAAAACCCGCAATAAGTTGGAGGGCGTTCAATTTCAAGGCCATGCCGATCCGGTCCAGCTGGATGAAGCCAAGCAGGCCTGTGCCCAGCAGAAACAGCGTATCGATACTATTCAAGCGTTGGATGCCCATTTCAGCGCCCATTATCACGTCGAATCCGTTGTGGTCGACTCACAGAACGAAATCGTCCGCTTGATTCTAGCACCGCAGGACTATGCGACGTTCGTTGCCCATGAAACGGCGGCCAATCCAGTAACGGCGATTCCAGATGAAGTAACTGAAAAAGGCAGCTTCGAAATTATCATCGGCGATCAAGCGCATCTTGGCACTTGTTTAACCCATTTACTGCACAAGCCGCTGCCGCTTGAATTACCGACGACGTTTTTCAAAGTGACCCCAACAGCTTTCGCCAAAACGGTGGCGTAATATAAAAAGGCGCCTCAGTATTTTGCTGAGGCGCCTTTTGTATTACTTGCGAACGACCATTACCGAAATCGGTGTGTTCTTCACCATATAAGCTGCTTGACTGCCTAATCGCTGCGGCAGGCCGTTCTTCTTTGCTTTCGAGCCGATGACCAAGAGATCAGGATGAACTTGCGGAATGACCGTTTTAACGATTGTTTCGCCGGCATCCCCTTCTGCCACAAAGACACGGACGTTTTTAACGCCGGCATCCAGTGCCTGCTGCTGATACTCCCGAATGTGCTTATCAAGCGCATCTCGTTTGCCATGGACATAATCTTTGTCCAACGCTTGATAAACATTCAAAGTATCGTCTTCGAGCACCGAACAGATAATCAATTCGACATCATCCCGAATAGCCCGATGAATCGCATACTTAAAGGCTTTGATTGCATCCTCAGAATCGTCGACGCCAACTAAAATCTTTTCAAAATAAGGTTTCATCGTTATTCAGCCTCCCCATTCTGTTGGGCTGCTAAGCGTTTATTGCTGTTATACAATTCAATTGTTGTCCAAGCCAGCAAAATCAGGACGACCACGATGGCGGTATAAGCAATCATGTGCGCCGTTTGTGTTTGTGCAGCGGTGATGTGGTCGCCGTAGAATCCGGCGATCGCATCCGGCAGACTGATCATGTTCAAGAAGGTCAGTCCAATGACAGATGCCCAGCCGCAGAGTTTGACCCAGAAAGTATTTTTAAACCGATTGCCCATTTCGACTTTGCTGTCGGTCATCATCAACAACGGCAGCATCGAGAACGGCAAGGCAAACGCCAGAAAGACCTGTGAATTGTTCATCAAATTGTTGAGCGCAATATGCTGATTGATATCACTCTCGCCGGCCGTTGTAGCCACACAGAACAGCACTGGAATGACGGAAATAACACGAGTCACCAAGCGCCGCATCCATAACGGCATCTTCATGTGGATGAAACCTTCCATAATCACCTGTCCGGTTAATGTCCCAGTAATGGTTGAATTCTGGCCGGAAGCCAATAATGCAACGGCGAACAAGGTCGATAAGATACCTGTTTTGGCCACTTTGATCAGCAGCGGATTGCTGAGCATGCTGCCATTCTGCAAAGCGTCGTACAAACCGAAGAAGGACGGGTCCTTGACGGCACCGGACTTGAAGACGGCAACCCCCATAATCAGCAGCAACGAATTAACGACAAATGCAGCTGACAACTGGATGTTCGAATCCCAAGTTGTAAACCGAACGGATTGAGCAATGGAATCTTCATCCTTATGGTTGATCTTGCGGGTCTGCGAAATTGCAGAATGCAAGTACAAATTATGCGGCATCACAGTCGCACCGATGATGCCCAGTGCACCGGATAAGGGGGTCATCCCGGCAACGGACGGATGAGTCGCAAAGGTCTCGCCCGTTGGCAGATAACCGGCAAAAACGGCGGCCCAGTTTGGATGGGACAACGCCACTTGGTAAGCAAAGACGAATAAAATAACCAGAATTAAACTCACGACCAGTGCTTCGATTTTACGAAAACCGATTTTCGTTAATAATAGCAAGACTAAAACATCCAAAACAGTAATCAGCACTGAAATCATCAGCGGAATTCCAAATAATAAGTACAGTGAGATTGCGGCCCCAATGACTTCCGCAATATCAGTCGCCATGATCGCCAATTCGGTCATGATCCATAAAATAATTCCCAACGTTTTACTCGTGCGGGCCCGAATGGCTTGTGCCAAATCCATTTGACTCACGATGCCCAGTTTAGCCGCCATATATTGCAATAACATCGCGATTAAACTCGACAACAGAATAACAGACATCAGCAAGTAACCGAAGTTCTGCCCACCAGTAATTGAAGTCGACCAGTTCCCTGGATCCATGTACCCGACAGCGACTAGCGCACCAGGTCCAGAATACGCAAGTAAGGTTCGCCAAAACCCTTTTCCCTTTGGAACCTTGACAGTCCCGTTGATCTCTTCGAGTGATTTACCGTTTGCATAGTGAATCAGCCCCGACGTGCGGTGTCCTTCCGCATCATGTGTTGCAGCCATAAAATGACCTCCTTTTTCGCTTTAATCATTTTTAGCATAGACTTAATTTTTTGTTTTGAAAACCCCACTTTTATTATAATAACGCCTTATTTATTTCTGTAATCGCTGACAATGTGTCTGTTGCAACAATAAAAAAAAATAAAAAAATTTGGTGTTCCTAAACTTTTTCCACATCGGTCATTACAAAATCTCTATCATCCATCAAAAAAGTTATTCGGGAGTCCCATTTTTTTGATGCTGGACCATCAGTTTCACCAGCCGTTTGGCTAACTGCGGATCATGAATGTGCTCTAAACCGCCTAATGCTGTTTCTAACTCAGTTGCTGAACAGTGCAACGCATCGGACAAAAATAATTGCCAGAGCTGCCGATTCTTAAGAATCGCCTCAGCCTTGTCACGACCAGCTTTTGTGAGTGTAATCGAACGCTGATACTTTGGATGGATTACAAAACCGTCCGCCTGCAATGCTTGAATCAGATAAGTGGCACTGGCCGCCCGCACTTTAAAAATCGTCGCTAAACGACGAATCGTTACCGTTCGTTGTTGTGTCTGCAACTGATAAATCACCCGTAAAAAATCTTCCCGAATCGGATTCATTTTGTTCGCCCTCCTCCAATTGTTGGCTCCATTATTATCATAAGCAGAGAACTAGTTGACTGCAACAGAAAATTTAGATGCAGCTAATTTATATATTTTGTGTGCCGCATAAAAGGGCTGGTGCTCAACTGAGCGCCAGCCCTTTTATCTAGTCTGCCTGCCAAGCAGCACGAGTTAGCTTGGTAAAATGTTCAACAATGGTTTCAGCCAGATACGGATTCGGCATCTGGCCAATCGTGCGATCGTAACGATAGCCCTGTTTTGCTTGTGCCCGTTTGGATTGTTCATTACCATCTTTGTAGCCGCACCAAATTGCCGCTAAATGCAGCGTTTCAAAGCCATAACGATCAACGGCTGCGATGGCTTCTGGCGCTAATCCTTGTCCCCAGAACGGTTCGCCTAGCCAGTAGCTGATTTCGGCGGTACCAGGCTGCATAAATGATTTGCCGCCGCCTTCTGCAACCAGCTCCAATCCGATGAGGCCGATTACATGATTCGGAGCGTTTTTTAAAGTAATTGCAAAAATATGCGGCCGCATAAAGTATGCGGCAATATAATGCCGTGAATCGGCGACACTCGTATGGACCGGCCAGCCGGCAATCGGACCAACGTGCGGATTCTTAGCGTATTGATAAACACTCGCTGCATCGCTTAATTTGAATGGCCGTAAAATCATTCGTTGGGTCGTTAATGTAGTCATGATGAAGGACTCCTCTCATTGTTTTTGTCATCATTGGTCAGCAATGATCGGTCCAGAAAACGATACAAAAAAACAGAAGGTGAACTTATTTCACGCTTCTGCTGCAAACGCAGAAGAACGTCCCCTTTTAAGCACCCATTTAGCTGTGCCCACCGCAAAAAGTGCGCACAAATCGACAATCTAGATCGATCTAAATTGGTTTCTTAAAAATTGGGGCCTCCTCTGCGAATTGATATTCTGCTGCTGTATTTCTTTTTAAAATAACAAATTGCTAAAATAATGTCAAGCACGCTGCCGACTGATCAGCATCAGACAGCCCTTGACCAGCAATGACAATGCCAAGCTGATGCCAAAGGCGATACCGACCAAAGTTAGGTCCTGCAAGAGCGTCAGGGGCCCAAAGCCAAGCAAAGACTGGAAAACGAAGGCGGCGGTAAACACCGTGACAACACTGACGATCCCCAATAAGACTTTGAGCCGGTTATACGGGTTGCAGATGCGCAGCAAACTGAACAGACTGCACCAAATGACGAGATAAAACATCAGCGTCGTCCGCTGATTGGCCGCCAGCGGCAGTGCGTGCGACAAGCTCAGAAGGCCGCCAACTCCCAGCGTAATGGCGATGGCAAACGGTAATGCCTGCCCAAACGCAAACCGCAGCGGCTGTTTCTTGACCGGATTCGTATCCTGACTGAACTGTAGGAAAAAGGTCGGATAACCTTCAATCAGTGTATCTGTCAACGTAATTTCAATCGGCAAAAATGGATACGGAACGTTCAAAACGACACACACCAGCGACAGCAGCAACGAATAGATGACTTTGACGAAAAAGAGACTGCTGACACGAGTGACAATGTTGACGACCCGCCGGCCTTCTTTAATCAGTGCCGGCAAAATACCGAAGTCATCATTCAGCAAAACGAGCTGCGCAGCCTGTTTGGCCGCCGGACTGCCGCCGTTGATGGCAATACTGCAGTTGGCAGCTCGCAAGGCCAGCACATCATTTACACCATCACCGACCATTGTTACTGTATGGCCTTTATCCTGCAGGGCTTTAATCAGCGCCTGCTTCTGATTCGGGGTAACCCGCCCAAACACATTATTATCTTGGGCCGCCACTTCAAGGTCATGCTGTGTCGTAATTTGCGACATGTCGACTAATTGATCGGCATTTTTAATGCCGGCATGGGCCGCCACTGTCGAAATGGTAAACGGATTGTCGCCGGAAATAATCTTAACGTTGATGTGCTGGGCATTGCAGTAATCCAATACCTCATGAACATTCGTCCGAATTTTGTCGTTAAAGGTAATCACCGCCAAAACGGTAGCTTGCGCTGGGTCAATTGTTTCCGCATCCGGTGCCAAATACCCGACACAAATTAGACGTTTGCCCTGCTGCTGGGCCGCCAGTACCTTTGTGGCAATGCCGTTTGTTGTCGTCTGCTTGAATTTTTCCGGTGCTCCAGTAATAATCGTGCCTAGATCGGCAAAACTGACGGCACTCCACTTCTGTTCAGACGAAAACGGGATTTTGCCCGTGACATCCCATTCATTCAAAGTACCGAAATATTCTTTCAATGCTTTATAAGTCGAATTATTATCATCAGTTGCTCCGATAAAATTCTGGAGCACCTCTTTCAGCGAGTAGGGAAAGGCCGGCTGTGGCACTTCATGGACGGCGGACACTGAAATTTTGCCTTCAGTGATTGTGCCGGTTTTATCCAGACACAAGACATCGGTCCGAGATAATGCATCCAGTGCATAGAGATCATGGACCAAAACGTGCTTGACCGACAGCCACATCGCACCGGCGATAAAGGAGACCCCTAGCAATAACTGGACCCCAATCGGCATAATGCCCAGCAAAGCCGTCGCCATATTGAGAATCGTCCGGTTAAAAGATGCCCCCCGGACAAAATAAGCTTGCACAAATAAAATAACACCTAACGGCAGCATCAGCATACTAGCCAAATGATTAAAATGCTGCATCGATTGTAAAATCGGCGACGTTTCGCGTTTACTTTCTCGTGCCCGCAAAGTCAGCTGCGTAGCAAAATTATCCTTGCCGATCCGATTGATGCGTGCATAAGCTTTGCCGCTGACAACAAAACTGCCGGACAAGACTTGCGCCCCGACATTTTTGGTAATCGGATCGACTTCTCCCGTCAGCAACGCCTCGTTCGCAAATAATTGGCCGGAAATGACGATTGCATCGGCACTAATCTGATCGCCGGCTGTCAGTTCGATCACATCATCAAGCACTAATTGCTCCGGCTCCAAACTGACCGTTTTCCCATTGCGCCGTGTTCGGACCTTGTCATTGGATAAAATGGCCAGCTGATTGGTCATCCGTTGGGTTCGCCACTCTTGAACGATTCCGCTGATGATATTGAAACTGACCACCACGAGGTAGAGCAGATTGATATAAGCCCCCGTTAAGGCAATCAGGACCCCAATGCCGAACTGGAAGAAATTAAGCCATGTAAACAGATTCCGCCGAATAATCGTGCCTAAACTTTTTTGACCGTTTTCAGCGACTTGATTGTCCAAGCCCTGATTACGCTGGGCGGCGACTTGTTCGTCCGTCAGACCCGCTAATTCAGCTTGGTTCTGAGTTGTTTGATCCAATTGTTGTGGTCCTCCTCTCTTTCAGCAGTCCCATCCAATCAAAATTATTGAAACTTCACAATCGAACGTGCCACTTGGTAACCCTTTTTAGTCGCCCAGCTGCCCAATTTAGTCGGCAGATACGTCAGGCCGCAAAGACGGTGATAGCGCAACCGCCGGTATAAGTACGGTGAACGGTTCTTCGCATAGTCCCACAAATCCTTGCGTTTGGCCATGGCGTCGGGTGTCCCGATCATCAGCAGCAAGACCGATGAAATCGACATTACTGACGAAATATTGCGCTCCATGCACATCGCCAGCTTCGGATGCGGCATCGTATAAATGTTGGTCACATCGATCATCATTTTGGTGACTCGCAGCTGCTGGTCGATACGCGCCATCATATTTTTCGTCGTTGTCGATTGGTCGTCACGTCCGATAAAATAACGATACAAGTCGACATCTAGATAACAGATTGTTTCCACAAACGGCAACGGCTGATAGGCAAATAAATTATCTACGTAGAACGTATGTAGCGGCAGCTGCACCCCGCTTTTTCGAATCACACTCGTTTTGAAAATCTGCGCATGCATGATCAGATATTGTGTAATGCCGAACCGCCCCATGTCATCCCAGCCGCAAATCCGGCCATTTTTGAACACCTTGCGGTAATTGACCACATACGGAGCGGTCCCGGTCTTTTCGTAGACATAGTTGCAGACAATCATGTCGACATTGGTTTTGGTGGCTTCCCAATGCTGAATATGTTTCAAAACCGTCTTGAGTGATTTAGCATCCAGCCGATCGTCCGAATCGACGACTTTGAAATACTTGCCAGTGGCGTTGCGAACGCCCGTATTGACGGCACCCCCATGGCCTTCGTTTTCCTGATTGATCACCTTGACGATCGTCGGATATTTGGCCGCATATTCATTGGCGATTTCTTCCGTTCGATCTGTCGAGCCATCGTTGACGACAAGGATCTCGACATTCTCCCCACCAACTAGCAGACTATCAAGGCAGCGGCCAAGATAATCTTCGGAATTGTAGCTGGGTACTGTAATGGTCAGATACTTCACTTTAATTTATCTCCCTAAGCAGGAATCCACACATTCCATGTGAACTCGTGATACATAAATTTTTCCACTAAAAATGCCGTTTCACCGCCGTACAACAATGGCATTGAAATAACATTCAACAATAAGCGTGCAAATAGTTTTCAATAAGTAATTATTACATTTTCATTCCATTGATACAAGGGGCCTAAGACTTAGTCCGACCGCATTTGAAAAATTGTCCAATAAAAAACACTTCCCCAGCAGGTGAAGAAGTGTTTCCAAACTTGTTCTTTAAAGAAATTCAGTTTGTGTTTTCGGGTCATAACGGTCGGTCTTCAAAACTTTTTCACCGGCAGCCGGCTTTCCAATCGAAATCGCCATGACGGGTACATACCGTTTCGGGTCAAGCCCCAAAGTCGGAATGATTGTCTTGAAGTCGAAACCGGACCATGGATTGGCTTCATAACCATGAGCCCGTGCGATGAGTAATAACTGCATGCCCACAATCGCACAATCAATAGTGGCATCCAGCGTTAAAAATTCCGGTGTTGCATGCTCGTACATTGGCAGAAAAGTGCTGAAAATTGTATCCAACTGTTTTTTGTCGATTTTGCCTTCATGGTAGGTCTGGGTCCACACATCCCGGTAGACTTCATGCGACTGCGTATCGCCGGCCAAAAAAATGGTTGCGGCGCTAGTATCGACCTGCGGATCGTTGAATTTCATGGCAGCTTGTTTCAGCTTTTCTTTGCCGTCAGGGGTATCGATCACCACAAAGTGCCACGACTGTAAATTGCAAGCTGACGGTGCTGTCGTCGCCTGTGCAATCATTTCATGAAGCTCAGTGCGTGGAATTTTGACATTCGGATCAAACTTCCGCACCGAATGCCGGTTAAACATCACGTCCGCAAAATCATTATTTTTCAAATCAGTCATTCTAATTACCTCCTGCGGTCAAAATCACTTTTTGAATTGTGATTATTATAAACCAATCAGCCGGTATTATTTTAGTGACCTTCCAAATATCCTTGATGGTCGCCCAGCAGTTCAATCTTTTCGTCAGGATGGGCAGCCTGCAACCGTTTGATCCGCTGTTCGCCCCAAATCGACATCTCGACTAAAATTTGATTCAAAGTTTTGCCATAATCCGTCAATTGATAGACCACTTTGGGCGGGACCTGCTGAAAAACATGCCGGTCGATAATCTGATCATCCTCCAGTTCGCGCAGCTGCTGGGTCAGCACTTTCTGTGTAATCTGTGGAATCGCCCGCCGCAGCTGACCGGTGCGCAGCGGTCCCTTGCCCAGGTGGCACAAAATGAGCGGCTTCCATTTGCCGCCGATGACGTCCAGCGTTGCCTCAACGCCGATTTGATAAATTTTTTCCATCGTTCCGCCTCCTTGTTAATAAATGAATACAAGCGCACCGAACATCAAAACAAGTGCCACAATCCGAGCACCGGTAATCGGCTGTTTAGGACTGCCGAACCAACCGAAGGCTTCAATCAGCATGCTGATTACGACCTGCCCAACCACGATGCCGATCATAGCGATGCCGACACCTAAAGTCGGGATGCCGAAAACCAAACTGGTCAGATAAATGACCCCATACAGGCCGCCTAACAAATACCAGCTGCTGTTGGTCCGAATCCCGCTGAAACTGCCTTTGCCAAAGAACAAAACAAGTAGGAAGAGTAAGAACGAACCGGCAAAAAAGTTGTAGAAACTACTTTCGAAGGTCCCAATCGTCTTCCCGAGTTCGCTGTACATCGTGCCTTCGAAACTGAGAAAACTGCCGGCTAATAAAGCTAACAGATAACAAAACAGCTGGCCCAATGAATGGTCTTGCGGACCGGCCTGCTTGTTCTGATCCCGATACAGAAATACCAGTGCGGCGATCAATAACAAGGTCGCGCCAAAACGCTGCCAGCCATACGGAATGACCGTACTACCGAAAATGCCGAAATTGTCAATCAAAAAACTAGCAATCAGCTGCCCGGCAATGGCGACAATGTTTGATGCCACCACACCAATCTGCGGCACTGCCAGAATCATCAGCACCAGATAGCCGGTTCCAAAGACGACGCCGAATAACTGCCATTTCGGCACCGTAACAATCCGCAGGAGCCGCCCGTCCCAAGTCAGCAATAACCAGAAACCTAAAAGAATGGCGCCGACCACAAAGTTCAGCAGCGCCGTTTCAAGCGCCCCGATGCTGGCACTGAGTTTCCCGTTAGTCGCAGATTGCACCCCTAAAATGATACCGCCCAAAATAATGGTCATTAAACTAATCATCATTACACAACCTCCTCGATGACTTTCCAAAAAGATAATAAAAATCAGTATAGGAGATTGTGTTACAAAAAGTAAGTAGGTACTAAAAAGTGCCTATCCGAAAGGAGTCATTTCATTCGCTTTAGAGTGGTTTTAATGATATCACTTCTTCGCATTTTGCAGGGATTCAATGCCTTCATGGGCAATGAAATAAACCAAGATTAAGGCAAAAAACGAATCGACCCACCACCAGCCGCATAAGGCGGTCAGCAATGCACCGACCAAAACGGTGCCGGCCATATAAGCACAGGTCAGGTTGCACATGCCGTCTTCGACCAATGCCTGTGCGTGCAGACGCAGGCCGAGCCGTTTCTTTTGCCGCATCAAAACCGGCATCAGCACAACGGAACAAATCGAAATTGTCAGCCCCGCAAGGCTGGTATCCGCTGCGGCATGAGTCCACAAATGGTAAACAGAAGTCGCTACGACATAAACGGCCAATAAGATCAGGATTGTCCCGACAATCAAGTCAGCTACCCGTTCAGCGTGCCGAATAACAGCCGGTGACGCGCCATTGGCTTCTTTTTTCAATCGCCAGATTAAGGCCCCCCGAGATGATTTCCAAACAGCTGTCCAATCCAAACACAATCAGCAGAATCGATCCGGCTTGCAGACCAGCATAGAGTCCCACTGCAAACTCGGTCGCCATCCAAATGACGGAAAAATACGCCGTCCGCAACCCTGCACGAACGGTCTGTGCGTTATTCTCCATGCGGCTTCCCACACATCACATGGTCGGCATGTTCGAGCATTTCATTGATTACATCTAAAATATGCGGATCATCCAGCTGATAGAAAACTTGTTTGCCTTGCCGTTTCGCACTGACTAATTGATGCTGGCGCAGCAACGCTAGCTGATGCGAAACAACAGACTGTTCGACCTTCAGCAGTTCGGCTAAATCACCGACATTCAATGGGTGCTGTTCGAGCACATCCAAAATCTGGAGCCGGATTGGATTGGCCAGCAATTTAAAAATACGAGTCGACTCCTTCAAATGCGGTTCGTCGATTAGGTTCACCATATATGTCATTCCTTTCATATGTAAAATCTAACATTTGTTCACTGACTTGTAAAGCCGCTCAAAAAAAGTCGCCCACTTTGGGACGACTTTTCCTTATTTCGTTAAAAAGGCAACGGCTAGATTAGTCGCCGTTTCGCGGCTGGCGCCGGTAAAACGATGGTCGGCACCTGGAATTAGGTGCAATTCCGAAGCTTGGTAAACGGCCTGATATTTCTGAGAAGCTTCATGTGCGACAGTCTGATCAGCGGTGCCATGAATCAAACAAACGGGACCTGTGAACCGTTGGGCGACTGCATAAATCGGCAGAACTTGTGCCGTTCTGAGGTAAAAGCCGCCCACTTTTTCAGGATACCAAGACAATGGCAATGCATCTGGAATACTGTGCGGATCATAGTGGCTGCCCTGCAAAACGCCTTTTTGCGCATCGCTTTTTAAAGTGGCTGCCGGCGCCATTAAAACAACTTTTGCAATCCAGTCCGGATATAAACCGGCTAACATGCTGGCAACAACACCACCCTGCGAGTGGCCTAACAACGAAATCTGGCCGACATTGGCCAAATGGCGGACATACAGCAGGGCCGCTTTGGCATCGGCAATTTCACTTGGGACGGTCATGTCTTCAAACTGACCATCGCTGTGTCCATGACCGTCAAAATCAAAGCGCAGTGTTGCCAATCCCTTGGCTGTCAGTTTTTCACTCAATTCATACAATAAATCGGCATGGGTCCTGCCCATGTTGCCGGTAAACCCATGCATCAGGATGACGAAATCATACTTAGCCTGCTGAGCATCTGGAAAATCCAGTGCCCCACGCAAGGTTAAGCCATCCCGTTTAAATTCAATTGCTTGTTCATGCACGTTTAAAATCTCTTTTCAATTATTTTTGCGGCTCGATGAAGGCCTGTTCATGAGCGATTGGGAATTCTTGGGCGGCTGTGGCATTTAAAGCCGTTTCGGTCAGCGCCACTTTAGTGATTTCGGTATTTTCGGCTAGTTGCAGGAAATAGGCATGGCGGCTCAAATCAAAATAAGCCCGGTACTGAGTAAAGTCGCACTTGTTGTTGTCCAGCAGCTTGACACCCTTGGGAATATTGACATTGTCGAGCATATGGACAATATTATTGATACTAGCCGCCTGGCCTTTGGTTTTCTGAGCATACTGACGAGTAAAGGCCGCCCGAACGAAGCGTGAAACAGATGTATAATCACCCGGCAAGCCTAATGCGCCGCTCCCAGCGCCGTAGCTTTGTGCCGCATAGTCGCCGAATTTCTTGTCGCTGTGCGGCAAAGCCTGCAGCTGCGTATAATTATTCAAATTCATCAAATGCCAATTGAAATCAGGCGAATTAGTCATCACACCGGCCGGATCATCATAGACGTTAACGCCGTTTTGAGTGATTTCAATCACCGCACAAGCGCCGGTTGCATCGGCCACAATCCAATGCAGCGGCACCACGATTTGCATAAATGCATTCGCAGCACTAACCACATTGACATGCGCCATTGCCTGCGGTAAATCGGCAACACAGGCGACATTGCCTAACAGCCACATCAGTAATTCATGCGGAGCCACATTGGTTTTATCCGGCACCGCTTGGGCAGCATACTGTGCTTGACCGACAAAATACAATTCGGCCACGCCTAGCCCTTTTTCATTGACCCCGTCGACTAAAATGTAACCGTTCAAATCACGGCCAGTCCCGACGAACCCATAGTCGCCGCTGAAGCCTGCTTCACTTACATCGCTCTTGAAGTGGTAATGACGGGGAATAATCACTGGGCGTCCGCCTAAATCAAAATTAAAATCCATCGTCCGTGCTAAATACCACATGCCGTCTAAATCTTCATACGTTAAACTTGTGCACATTTGAAATAATCCCCTCCTAATCGCTGTTTTAAATTATTTTCACAAAGATAGGATTATTATACGGTTTTATCTTAAAAAGAGCGCAACTTTTATCAACTTGGCTAAGCCACATCTTGGGACTACAAAAAAGCATCGCTGGTCCGATTAACATTTGCCTCTCCAGATTGCAAAACGGCGTCCTCTTCCGCCCATTGCAGCCATTGAAATTTGAAATAGCTGCACCTGAAAATGTTGTATACTGAAGGAAACAAACGAATGAGATGAACAAATATGGCAAACGAAATCAAAGCCGAACTGGCTGCCGGAAAATTGGCTGAATATGAACAGCTCAGCAAAATTTATGATGATATCGTCAAACAATCACGACCGCACTTGACGGTGGAAGGCCAAGGCAAGATTCTGCTGGCTTTAGCCGATGAGGACCATCTGCCTCAGCGAACACTGGCCGAACGGCTCGATATGTCGCCCCAATCAGTCAGTGAATTTGTCAGCAAACTGGCTAAACGCGACATGGTCACCCTCACTAAATCACCGCACGACCGGCGAGTCAACTTAGTCAATTTAACCAGTACTGGCCGTCAAGAAGTCGAAGCTGCTGCGCAGGAGGTACCGCCCTTTGTCAATGCGCTCTCCGATGCCGAACTCGATCAGCTGACGAACCTGCTCACGAAGATTACGGATGCCATGTATACCGATATCGATACGGCCAATCCAACTTTCAGTGTGAAGTTCCATAAATTATTTGCCAATCGTTATTTGAAACGTTTCAAAAAATAAACCGTCCTTTTGCAGACCTCATTTGCAAATAGAATCAGAGAACCATAGAATAAAGATTAGTATGTTTAAGCAAAAAAACAAAAAAGGAAGTATTCGCTTGATTACACTAAAATCAGATCGTGAAATTGAGAAAATGGCCGAATCCGGTGCGATTCTGGCCGGTGCTTTAAAGGGTGTTCAAAGCCTCATCAAACCTGGGACCAGCACTTGGGAGCTTGAACAATATGTCCGGAATTATGTTGAAAGTCATGGGGCCACACCAGCTGACCTTGGTTTCGAAGGTTATAAGTTTGCCACGACCATTTCAACGAATGAAGAAGTCGCCCACACGATTCCCCGTAAACGGAAGATTCTTAAGGAAGGCGACATCGTCAAGGTCGATACGACTGTAAATTACAAGGGTTATATGAGCGACGCCTGCCGGTCCTTTATCGTCGGCAAGGGCACGCCTGAAATCCAGCGTTTGAAAGATGTCACCAAAAAAGCCTTATATTTAGGCATTGACCAAGCTGTTATCGGCAACCGTCTCGGCGATATCGGTGCTGCCATCCAAGATTATGCCGAAGGTGAAAATGGTTTCGGTGTCGTTCGGGATTTAGTCGGCCATGGGATTCAGCCGACAATGCATGAAGAACCAAATGTCCCTCATTATGGGAAACATGGCCATGGTTTGCGTTTAAAGGAAGGCATGACAATCACAATCGAACCGATGATTGATATCGGTACATGGGAAATCAAAGACCGTTACGATGCCAAAGATGATTGGACGGACTATGTCTCAGCTGATGGTTCGGCTTCAGCTCAGTATGAACACACCATCGCAATCACTAAAGACGGCCCTAAGATTCTGACTTCTTACGATCCGGAATATGATGCCAAATATCTGTTGTAAAAATGAACTTAAAAAGACTGTTTTCGCATTGCGAAAACAGTCTTTTTAAGTCTAATCTCGTTTTTGATACACGAGAATGGTTAGCGGCATAAAAATCAAAATCATCACGCCGCCGCTGACAAATACCAGTGTGGCATTACTGCCCCAGCTGCCTGTTTGCAAAATAGTACGAATTGCCGTGATTGTCAGACTGACGGGATTTACCCTTACGAACGCCTGTAGAAAATGCGGCAAAGTTTTGGTTGGAATGAAGGCATTCGACAAGAAAGTCAGTACTAAAATGAGAATCATGGATATACTGCCAATCAGCTCCGCATTTTTAGCTAGCAGACCGACCAACGCAAAGACCCATGACGTCGCCCAGCCAATAAAAATCGCCAGAAATAAAGCTGCCATCAACATCGGCACGCCCGTAGTCGGGCGCCAGCCCATTAAAAAGGCCGTTGCTAAAGCCGTGACCCCTGAAAGAAACAGCCGCAGAATGTCGCCTACTAATTGCCCAGCTAACGGTGCAATTGGTGCAATCGGCAATGTTTTAAAACGGTCAAAAACGCCGGCGTTAATATCTTCTCGCAGCTGTTGTCCTGAACCGGAAGCTGCATTCAAAATACTTTGAACCAGAATTCCGGCGACCAGCATCGGTAAATAAGCCTGCACACTGCCGGCAATCACGCCGCCGAATAGATAGCCGAACAACAATGTAAAAATAATCGGCTCGATAATCACGTCGCTTAAGCTGTCCGGATTGTGCATCGTTTTAAGCAGATTCCGGTGGGTCATCGTGACAATATTACTCATATCATGCATCAAATTGATCTCTCCTTAGTTTTTACCAACAGTCATCTTTAAGAACACATCATCCAGCGACGGTGTTTCGATTGCAAAATGATTCAGCGGAATTTGTGTGCTTTGCAGCTGCGCCAAAACCTGCGCCACCTGCTGCATCTCAGTCTGATTAAGCAGCACCGTCACAGTCCGCCCATCTGTCTGGACGGATTCTCCTAAAACAGTTTGAACAATCGTCTGGACGTGCGGCACAGCTTGCAGTTCGGTGACATCAATTCGTAACTGCATCCCGCCGACTTGCCGTTCCAATTCAGTCGGTGTCCCCATCACAATCATTTTGCCATGGTCAATTAAGGCAATCCGATCGGCCAAATGTTCGGCCTCTTCCAAATATTGTGTCGTCAGCAAAACAGTCGACCCTTCTGCCACCAGTTTGCGAATTGCCTGCCACATCTGCAACCGTGTACGTGGGTCCAGCCCCGTCGTCGGTTCGTCGAGAAACAACAGTGCCGGCTTGCCGACCAGACTGACCGCCAAATCCAAGCGCCGCCGCATCCCGCCGGAAAAAGTTGCTAACGTTTGATCCGCTGACTGCACTAAGTCAAAATCAGTCAGCAATTCATCGGCCCGTTGACGGGCTGCATCCCGATGCAAACCATTTAGTTTGCCGAAAATAATCAAATTTTCACGGGCCGTCAAATCCTGATCGATGGCGGCCGTTTGACCGGTAATGCTGAATTGCTGTCGAGCTAAACGGCCCTGGGTCAGCGTATTATAGCCATTCAATGTGATTTCGCCAGCATCCTGCCGCAGCAAGGAAGTCATCATTCTTAAAATGGTCGTCTTGCCAGCCCCATTCGGGCCCAGCAAACCGAAAATCTCTCCCTTTTTGATTTCAAACGACACATCCTGAACAGCAGCCTTCTTGCCGAAACGTTTGCGAATATTTTTAACTTGCACCACATTTTTAGAATTCATTTTTTAACCTCTTTATATTTAATCAGGCACCCTGAATAAATATATAATAAGGGGACCTGATTAAAATGTCAAGCGTTATCCAAAAGAAACCTATGCTGAAGTCTTTTTTAATTTCAACGTAACGATTGCTAAATCTGCAAGCATCCCAATAAAAAGCTTTCTTTCTGGTGTCCAAGAATTACAATATGAAATGAATAAACATTTGGGAGGATTCAATATGTATTCAATCGGTGACGTTGCCAAAAAACTAAATATCAGTACATCCGCACTTCGTTTTTATGATCGGCAGGGTTTATTGCCGTTTGAACAACGGGACGCTGCAGGCAGACGGCAATTCAGAGAACAGGATTTAAACCTGATTGAAGCAATCGCTTGTTTTAAAGAAGGTCATGTCCCTGTCAAAGACATTGCCACTTTTATTCAATACTGTATGGAGGGCGATTCCTCACTGCAAAAACGGTACGCGCTCATTTCAAAGGAATCTGACGATCTGGCTCAAAAAATTGCTGTCCTACAAAAGGATTACGATTATCTGCAGTATAAAAAATGGTATTTTAAGACTGCCGTGCAGGCAGGTACCGAAAAGATTCATTTCATCAAAGATAGTAATTTCGTGGATCCGCAAGCACGCAAGGATTTCGAAAAATTATATCAGGATAAACAGAAACGCCAAAATCTGGTCGATTTCTAACTTGATTTAAACAGCTTCTTAAGCAGATAAAATAACGAGGAGATGACATAAGTGTCTCTTTCACGAAAAATGACTCTTTCAATGCAATTTTTGCATTGAAAGAGTCATTTTTGTTTGAACAGCATAAATCTGCGAAACGCAGTTGCCATCTGGCATTTACTGCGCATCTGCCAATGTGTGAATGCCCTGCTCCAGCAGGTGAATCTGATAAATGGTTTCTTCATCTTTGACCGTCTTGGGCTTGCCGTTCATAATCGAATCATACAAACCAGCATAAACACGACTGTAATCGCCTATTTCACTGACAACTGCCCCTTGGTGATATTGACCATCCTCATCGAGATACGTCAATTGGCCGTAGTCTTCAGGTCGGTCGCGTCCAAAATCAGGATGATTCGGCATATAGAAATGCTTCAAATCAATTTCCTGCCGGTCCATATTCTGTTTCACAAAAACGCCTTTTTTCCCATAAACCGTGAAACTCGGGCGGGGAAGCAAACGGAAATAACTCGACTTGACCGCCACTTTTGTCATGCCATAATCCAGGTCAATATCAAAATAGTCATTCATCCGATGCCGGCCTAGCAATTGACGCACATCATAGTGAACCCGGTCCGCCTTTCCAAAATAAGCGATAATCTGATCCAGCGTATGGCAAGCATGCCCATATAAAAAACCATTCAGAATGCTGAATTCATGAACGGATTCAGGGACTTGCGGCCGGAAATAATCATAAGTCGATTCAAGCTCCAAAATGTCGCCCAATTTGCCGCTTTCAATCACTTTTTTAACCGTTAGAAAGTCTGAGTCGTAGCGCCGATTTTGATAACATTGAATCAGCAGATTCTTTTGCTTGGCCAGTGAAAATAATTCACGTGCCTCAGCTTCTGTTTCAGTAAATGGTTTTTCAACCAAAACGTTTTTGCCATGATTCAGCACCTCTTTTGCAAGTTGATAATGCACATTGGCCGGCACTGACAAGACCACTAAATCAATTGTCGGATCCTGATAAATGTCCGCAATGTCAGTCGTATAATGCACGTGCGGAATTTTCGCCCAAGTATCCCTAATATGCGGTGCATAAATCGTTTTAATCGCAATCTGATCTTTTAGCTTTAACGCAAACGGAATGTGATAACGATTGGCACTTTTACCATTTCCGATATAGGCAATTGTCATTTTTTTCATATAAACGTCTCCTCAATCTCACTATACAAGTTTTCGCGAAGCTCAGAAACATTTTTAAAAAGATGGGTCATTCATTTTAAAAATTCATCCATGATCAACCTAAAATTAAACATTTTGTTCAAAACGCAGATGTGTCAATTTCTATTAAAGGCCTAGCTCGATTAGCTGCCAAACCGTCTCAAAACGTTGCTGATACATGGAGTCATTCTAAGTCGCCTGAAATTCGCTCAGCATGAAAATACTCATCGTACTTAAAATAGCTGCGGCGCGATGTGAAAACCAGATGGCTGCCGTATTTAACAAGTTTCTCCTGTTCAAACAAAAATGACTCTTTCAATGCAATTTTTGCATTGAAAGAGTCATTTTTCATGAAAGAGACACTTAACAGTCGCACTTTTTTAATCGCGTTGTAGTTTTTCAGTCGACTGCTTGGTTTCAGTGCCCAAGACAGAAACGGTTCCTGCGGCAATAATGATCGCCACGAAGAAAATAATGAAGATAACAGCAATTGACACCTTTGCTTGCAGCAGATAGCCTACTAAGACCGGTCCTAAAATACCACCGATTCGGCCAACACCTGCCGCAATCCCAGTGCCGGTGCCACGAATATCAGCCGGATATTGTTCGGGTGAATAAGCATACAAGGCACCCCAGGCCCCTAAATTGAAAAATGAAAGCAGCATGCCTGCAATCAGCAGAATAGCTAATGACTGTGCCCAGCCAAACACGATCGCCGCCAGAGCTGCTCCGACCAGGAAAAAGACCAATGTGGCTTTGCGGCCCCATTTTTCAATGCACCAAGCCGCCATAAAATAACCAGGCAGCTGGGCTAAGGTCATGATCATCACATAGCCGAAACTCTGTACGATTGAATAACCACGCATCACTAACACACTCGGCAGCCATAAGAACATCCCATAATAGGAGAAGACGACCATGAACCAAACAATCCATAACATCAGCGTGGCCCGTCTATGTTCGGGACTGAATAATTGTGCCAAGCGAACCGGCAACGGCAGTTTTTTTACGCTGCGCACTGACTTGGGCGCATGCCGTTTCAAAGAAGAACGCAAGAACAAGGCATAAAGAGCTGTTAAGGAAGTCAACAACAGCGCCGCACGCCAGCCGAATCTTGGAATCAGCAGATACGAAACGACTGCTGCGACTAACCAGCCGCCTGCCCAAAAGCTTTCCAGCAGAACAACTGTGCGACCACGAACGGCTTCTGGAGCATTTTCAGAAACCAGTGTGGAAGCGACTGGCAGCTCGCCGCCTAATCCGCAACCAATCAAAAAGCGCAACATCAAGAAAAGCAGGTAGCTGGACACCAATGCTGAGAGACCGTTAAAAATGGAAAAAGTCAGCAAACTGAAAATCAAAACACTTTGTCGGCTGTAACGATCGGCCAAGATTCCAAAAACGACCGCCCCGATTGCCATTCCTAATGAACTGACACTGCCGATTAATCCCGCCTGTGCACTAGTCAGATGCCATTCCTTAGTCACTGCCGTGATCACAAAGGACAACATCCCCACATCCATTGCATCAAATAACCAGGCAAACCCCGCTGAAGCCAATAACTTGTGATAACTTGCTTGTTTCAAATCGCACCTCGTTTAACGTGTCAAGACACTTTATGATGCAATTATAGCAATGAAATCTTGCTTAATCAATAGCTAATAATAATTAGTGTCAAGACACTAATTATTGATATAAATATCCGGCTTGGTCCAAGGCTGCTCGAATCTCATCGATTTGAGCAGCAGTATCCGCCATAATCGTATGTGTATGAATCCCATTGGTCAGTTCGCTCAGCAAATGTCCATCGTCCGCTTGCATTTTCGTCACAAATGACTTGACATCGGCTAAACTGCTGACATTGAGCTGTCCGACCAGGATGCCATACAAAGGATGTGCAATTTCAACATCCTTGATAGTCCCGCCATGATTGACCACAAGACTCATTTCATCAGCCGTTTGATCCGGAAAGTGCCGGCACACCAGCTTGATCACGTGCTGTTCTGCCGGCGCATATTCATACCCACGTGGTGTTGGGACAATCTTTTCCCCGCTAGCACGCAGCAAGGCAATATCGCCAACAATCGTCTGCCGGCTCACCCCAAAGCGATGCGCCAAATGGCTGGCTGTGATCGGTGCCTCTGATGCATGTAATAAATTTTGCAGTTCCAGACGTCTTTTATTATTATCTGCCAAAGTGATTCTCCTTTTTATTGTCGTTCACTCTTATTTTACTTGTCCAGCCGCATTTTGAACATCGAATAAAAACAATTTTCGTAGTTCCTGATGGCGAACATGAGCGGCAAATTGCCGAAAAAGTGAATCCGCCAGTCATGGAACTCCTTTTTGCCACCCTCATGCTGATTCCGTTATTCTTGCCCACAATGTGGTTTGCCAATACATCATGGCTGAACATCCTTGTGCAAATTATCTTATTCACAGCCGGCATCTTGTTTGCTTCGAATATTTATTATTATTGCTTATGGAAAAAATAGAATCGCGTTTAATCAAAAAGAGCGCATGACATACAAAAACAGCTTCTTAAATGCAAAAATCACATTTAAGAAACTATTTTCGTTTCGATATTAAATTCGTAATTGCGAACACTAAAGCTGTGTCAGGCAAACATGTCGATTATCATTTTGGCAATCGTCTGATATTGCGATTCCAAGGCAAAGTGTCCCGCATCTAGCAGGTGAATTTCACTGTTGGAATCATCATTCTTGAAAGATTCAGCACCAGCCGGAATAAAGCTAGGATCATTTTTGCCCCACGCAGCCAATAGTTGCGGCTGATATTGACGTAAGTATGCTTGAAACTGAGGGTATAAGGCGACATTCGTCTGATAATCATAAATCAAATCAGATTGCCGATTCGAATAATCGTTTGAATGAGTGTAGTAAATATCCAACGAATAACCATCCGGCGAAATAGAACCTGGCTTTTCACCATTTGTATATTGCCCAATGATGGTTGCAGGTGCAAAGGCCGAAGTTAACTTTTGACGGACTGCTGGTGTCGGATTAGCCCAATATTCAGCCCGTTTCGCCCATTTAGGACCGAGCCCTGCTTGATAAACATTGCCATTTTGGCTGACAATGCCTAAAATCTTGTCAGGATGCGCAGCGGCAATTCTAAATCCGATTGGCGCACCATAATCAAACACATACAGGTAAAATGTGTCCAAATGCATAGCCGTAATGAACTTTTGAACATATTCAGTTAAATGGTCGAACGTATAAGTAAAGTCCGTTGTCAAAGGCGCATCCGACTGGCCAAAGCCAATCAAATCCGGCGCAATGACATGAAAATGCGCCGCCAAAAGCGGCATTAAATTGCGAAACATGGCACTCGAAGTTGGGAAACCGTGTAATAACAAGAAATCGGGTTTACTCGTATCTTCACTTTCACGGTAAAACACATTCAACCCGTCTAAGTTGATTTTTGCATATTTCATTTTGAACGCATCTTTTCATATCATTTCCGATTTTTTTTGGTCAAAATCTGTCTACAGATGCTCATTCCCCATCATGATTTAGGAATAAGCTGGTTTTGTTATTTCATATCTAATCTCTAAAAATGGGCAGCTGGGCTAACGCATGATTCAGGTGGATGGCATCCCACGGCATCGGCTCAGCGAGCGTCAATCCGACCAAATCGGCTGCCTCAGAAACAGCCCTCAATAAATAAGTCACCTGTTTCAAAGTCATTTCACCAATGGCCGCCCCGAATTGAGCCGAATCCAAGTAAGGCCGGGCCGGTAAAATTGACCGAAAATCAGCCGGCGACAAGACATCGAGATCCCAATGAATGGCGACCTGTTCGATTTGGTTGGCTTTAATCCAAGTCAAAATCGGCTGATTTGTCTTAGCTAATTGTTGCGGGGTCGCATAGTCGATCGCCAAATCCTTCACAGCTTGATCCATTGGACGCAGCTGTTCGTATTCAAGT
Organism: Lactobacillus selangorensis; assembly: GCF_001437205.1. Lineage (GTDB taxonomy): Bacteria > Bacillota > Bacilli > Lactobacillales > Lactobacillaceae > Paralactobacillus > Paralactobacillus selangorensis. Next base: position 142,524 of record NZ_JQAZ01000005.1, read on the forward strand.
CCGGCCAGCATGACATGACTGGGTTGCAACGGATTCTGGCTGTTAAAATCGCGAGCTCCTTTGCCTAACAAGTTGGCTAAGACCATCTCATGCAGATGCTGAGACTGCTGCTCATTGGAAATATCCGGATGTGCATCGAGCCAAATGACCCCAAAATGTTCGCCATACTGATTATGCAAGTACTCAAATGGCGCTTCAGAAACAGAACAGTCGCCGCCTAAAGTAATCACCTTATCAGGTTTCTCAGTCGCTAAAATCGAACGGGTTGTTTCCATTTGCGCTAATAAAGTGCCTTTTCCATCGATTCGTTCCGTTTCGCTTTGTCGTTCAAATCCCATATCGACAGGTACTTTGATTGTTTCAGCATTACCGTCTGGAACCAGTGCAGCCAGTATTTTTGCGCCCATAACATAGTTTGGATTCATGCCGCCCTGCCATTGCGGTATTTCAAGTCTGATTGTTTCACTCATTTTGCTTCACTCCCATCAATTCATCGCTTCGAGGTAATCATACCTTCATCGCCTTTTTCAAGCAACATTGACGGTTGTGGCGTGATATGCCGATCGACACCCCCTATAATGACACATAAATAGTGATTAAAACACAATCCAGCTTCCAATCAATTATAATAATTGGGGGAGGTTGTCAGTTATGAACAAAAAATTACTGTTGCCAATTATTATCGTTTTATTACTGCTTTCCGGATGCCACACCGTACAAAAAGTTGCGTTACATAATGGTAATGGAACTACGACAGTAACCGAAAAATTAACAGACGGAACAAACACGACGCCAGCGTATTACACACATACAGGTTTTATGAAGACATTGATTCACAACTACCCCCAGCTGAAACAGAACTTGGATAATTCCACACGCCCGAACACTTATGTCATTCCCGGCCTGCGGCAAACAAAATCATTGCAGGTCAATACCGGTAAAGTTGGCATCAGTAAAAAGATGGACCCACAAGGACTAGCTACTACTTATCATTACCTCATTATCTCCGCCTATAGTCATGATAAAAAATATAACTCGGTCCTTTACATTCTTGATAAAAAAACGGGCCAATATTTACGCGAAATTGTTTTGCCCGACAATTCCCACGTTGGTGGAATTGCCTACGATTCCGTTACAAAACGACTGTGGGTTACAACCGAAAACCAGCGCAATCAAGCCACATTATCTTCATTAAGTGCACAAAAATTAAGAACGGTCTCATTCGCCAAAACTCATCAGGTCGTTAAATTTGATCATAGTATCGTCTTACCAGGCGTCCCACGTTCTTCTTTTTTGACCTATCACCATAATGCGCTTTACGTCGGTTATTTTGGTGCCAATAAACAAGGACGATTTATTGCCTATCCGCTAACCAAAAATGGCTTACCTGACGTCAGCAAAGGAAGTCAGAAAGAATTACGTGGCACCGGCACCCAATTGGGTAGCTATACGACTGATAAACAATTACAAGGGGTCGCTTTCTACCAGGGTAAAATCCTATTTTCACAATCCTACGGACCGCAAAGCTCGAAAATTATGAGCTTCGACAATGACGGGCAGAAATCCTGGATTGACTTTGACAACGATGATGTTCTCAATCAGGTGATTATGCCGCCTTATTTGGAGCAAATCACCGTAGATGGCTCAAATCTTTACGCCATTTGTGAATCTGGAGCTGCCTATTATCGTAAAACCAAATTAAACTTTTATGCCGATCGTGTCATGAAATTCAAACTCAAAGATTTCGTTCAATAATTCTTTATTTTTTCGTAAGCAAAGTGTCGTAAGATAAAGGAAAAAGTTGGAGGCTTTTGCGTATGGATCAAACGGTTTTACTCGTTGAAGACGAAAAAGGATTGGTGGATTCCCTATCGACTGAATTTCAATTTGAGGGTTATCAAGTTTTGACGGCTGAGGATGGTTTGAGTGCCGTTAAAATTTTTGAAGATCATGCCGATCAAATCAACTTGATTATTTTAGATTGGATGCTGCCCAAATTAGACGGATTAGGCGTTTTACGCCGCATTCGCCGCACTAGCGATGTGCCGATCATCATGCTGACGGCTCGTGATTATACTGGCGATAAAGTGGCCGGTCTAACCAGCGGCGCCGATGATTATGTTACCAAGCCCTTCGACATCGAAGAATTATTGGCACGCATGCAAGTCGTTTTAAGAAGGCCGCGAATTGCTCAGACTCAAGTCAAACAATCCTTCTATCAGCTTGATGATTTAACACTAGACACAAACAAACGAGAGGTGACACGGGGCACACATCACATCCAACTGACTCAGCGCGAGTTTAAATTACTTTTGGAAATGTTTAAAGACGTCGGTAAAACCTTTACACGTGATGAATTATTAGATGCCGTCTGGGGCACCGACTTCGAAGGACAGCCCAATATTGTCGATGTATACATTCGTTATTTACGCAATAAAATCGATCATTTCGACGGTGAAAAAAAATTGATTCATACGGTTCGAGGCGTCGGTTATACATTAGCCATCAATAACTAAGGAGTCTGCAAAATGAGGACAGCCCAAAAACAAGATAGTGCTTCGATTATGCTGCGCAGTTTTTTGCTTCTGATTATCATCATCATTTTTTTCTCGAGTTTAACAACGGTTGTCGCAGTCGGGCATCAATTATTGGAGGTCAGTCGTTCAAATTCAGCGGAAATTATCACCAGTCTGAAAAAGACGGTAATCGATGGGGATGGCGATTGGAAAAATTGGCGTTCGAACAGCACCTTAAACACAAGTACCAGCTATGTTCATGTCGTCAACAACAGACCCGATGCCGATACTAAAAATTATTACTCCCCAGGCACCTATTCGCTGTTAAAAATACGGCCCCAAAAAGTTTTCTTTTTCAGCCATCTTTATTATCGCAACGGCAAGGGCTTTTTCTATTACAAAATGGGCCACGCTAAGGGGATTCAATACCAACTATGGACGAGCCTGAACCAACAGGCTGAAATCTTGGAACGGGTAATTTTAGTGACGATTGTAATTCTGGTCCTGACTTTACTGATTAGTCCGCTTTACATTCGTGTTATTGCTGATCGTCTCACCGACCCTCTAAAAAAGCTGACCACGAGTGCCAAAAAAGCGGCCGTGAAACCTAGCCAAGATCGCGTTCAGCTGCCTGTCCCCGTCCAGCCGAATGAAGTCAATGAATTGGCAAATAGTTTTAATCAATTATTGACACGTCTGAATAAACAAGCCGAACAGGAAAAACTTTTTGTTTCAAATGCAGCTCATGAATTACGCACCCCGATTGCCACAATTCGCAGTCATGCTCAACTGATCGAACGACGGGGGAAAGCCCATCCCGAAATCATTCCTAAATCCGTTCACTATATCAACGATGAATCTCAGCAAATGCAAACTTTGGTCGAAGAATTATTAACTTTGTCACGAGCCGATCGAATGCAACTTGATTTCACTGAATTTGATGTGAGTGCTTTACTGGTTAAAATTGTCGGTCAACTTCAGCCCCTGATTCCGCAAACGATTCAAGCCACACTGCCTGAAAAAGTTACCGTCACGGCTCACCAAGCCAGCATTGAACAAATTGTGTTGAATCTGCTCAATAACGCCAGTAAATATTCGCCTGCCGATAGTCAAATCCAGCTAATCCTCAGTGAGGATAACTCGCATCCAGTTTTACAGGTGGTCGATCAAGGACGTGGGATTACTGACCAAGAAAAACAGCACATCTTTGAACGTTTTTATCGTAGTGATGAAATTCGCGGCTCAATCCCAGGAACTGGGCTCGGCCTAGCAATCGTCAAACAATTGTCCGATCTCAATCATCTGCAGCTCACTGTGAGGGACAATCAGCCTGCCGGTACCATCTTTACATTGACCTTCTAAAAATTCCTTTCTGAAATAGAAAGGAATTTTTTTGTCTATTTTTGCTGGAATGGGCCTGATGTTCCATCAAGCAAGCACGCTGTAGCAGCTTTCTGAAAAATTCTCATTTTAAATTTATTTTAGTGTGCTTTTTTGCATCTTTGAATTTGATTAAGCTGATTAAGAATTCAAACAAGAAAAGAGGAACCCACATGTTTAACCTAACGCAATTACTCCCCAATCTCATTGTCCAATACGGCAGCTTCGTTTATTTAGGGTTGTTCGCCGCTGTGTTTATTGAGACGGGGATTGTCGTTTTCCCATTTTTACCTGGCGATTCATTGTTATTTTTGAGCGGTTCGATCGCTGCGATGTCGGGACATTCGTTAAATCTGGCCGTATTATTGCTTCTCTTGTCGATTGCAGCGATTGCCGGTGATAGTCTCAATTTCGAGATTGGCAAACGGTTTGGTCAGCGTCTTTCTCATTCCAAATGGATCAAGCCTCAATATTTGCAGGACGCGCAGGTTTTCTTCCAGCGACATGGCAATAGTGCCATCTTCCTGGGCCGTTTTATGCCGATCATCCGCACCTTCATTCCTTTTACAGCCGGTATCAGCAAGATGAAATATGAACACTTTATCTTATTCAATGTTCTGGGCGGTATTACCTGGGTAGCCGTTGCAACATTGTCAGGTTATTTTTTTGGCAACATTCCTGTCATTAAATCAAATTTTGAATTGATTATGATCGCAATTATTGTTATTTCCCTTTTGCCCGCCGTTTTAGTCGCACTTCAGAAAAAAATGAAAGGACCCAAAGCAGATGCAGAAAAGTAAAAATTGGCTACTGACTGGTTCGCTTTCCCTAATATTATTCGTGAGTTTAACTCTTCTAGTTAGTCTGTCGCCTACATGGCTAGTGGCCTTCGAAAGCAGTATTCAAAACACGATGACAAGTTTTGTTGATCCCGTCAGGACCCAGATTCTCAGTATCGTTGCTTTCTTCGGCAGTCCGATAATGGCGATTTTTCTGACCATTTTAGTCGCCGGCGCCTTTTGGCTGTATCACTATCGTCAAATTTCGATTTGGATTGTAGCAACACAGTTTTCTGGCGATGCCGTGGCACTCTTCGTAAAAGACTTTATCCAACGGCCACGACCAACTGGCCAAATTATTAAAGACACTGGATTCAGTTATCCCAGCGGACATACATTCAGTACCGCCATTTTAGTTTTAACCATCTTATTTATTGTCGTGCCGTTGTTAAAAGACCAAGAGGTGCAAGTCTTGGTGAGTGTGCTGGCCATTATTTGGCTTGGTGTCGTTGCTTTCTCACGTATCTATTTACGTGACCATTATCCCACCGATGTCATCGCTAGTTTATTGCTTGCTCTGACTTGGTGGACAGTCATGCGAGCCGCCTATTTTGCCTATCAAAATCGTTTTGCCAATTACAAAATCAAACAAACGAATAAAGAAAAGAGCTAATCAATATGAATCAACCTAAATTAACCATTGTAATCCCTGCTTATAATGAAGAAGCAGTTTTGCCAAACACCTTAAAAATCTTACTCAAAATTGAAAATAATTTGATTACCAGTAAAAAGATCGCCTTGAATTCAGATTTGCTTATCGTTGATGATGGTTCGTCTGATCGCACTTGGCAAATTATTCAAACTGTCCATGCGCAGCAGCCGCATATCAATGGAATCAAATTCAGCCGTAATTTCGGCCATCAAAATGCTTTAGTCGCCGGTATGACGGCTGCAATTCAAACGGCCGCCGTCGTCATCACCATTGATGCCGATCTGCAAGATGATCCTAATGCCATTCAAGCAATGGTCGATAAATATCTCCATGGCGCCGAAATTGTGTACGGTGTCCGTAATAATCGGGAGACTGATACTTGGTTTAAGCGTACGACTGCTAATCTTTATTATGCAACTTTAGCCGGTCTAGGTGTCCAGATCGTTCAGAACTCAGCCGATTTTCGTCTGATGTCAAAACAAGCGATCGAAACTTTTTTGAATTATGACGAACGCAATCTATTCATTCGTGGGATTATTCCTAAATTGGGATTTCACACCGAAAAAGTCTTTTACAAGCGCATGCCCAGAATGGCTGGTGAATCAAAGTATCCCCTCAAAAAAATGCTAGCCTTTGCTTGGGATGGTATCTCATCGCTGACAGTCGCACCGATCCGTTTCATTTTGGCATTTGGTATCCTCGTTTTGTTCGGCACTTTCATGACGTTTCTGCTCTCGTTATTTCATTTGTTCACTCTTTCGACAGTGGTGCTATCGATCTGGCTCATCGGCGGCATACAGCTCGTCAGTCTGGGAGTAGTCGGCGAATACATCGGTCAATTGACGACTGAGGTCAAACACCGCCCTCGTTATACCGTTCAAGAAACCCTGATCACTGCTTCGGCAGCAGATCCATTTCAAGCCCCTCTTTTTGCGTCGCAAATGACAACTGCAGCGCAAAAAGAAGCCCCAACATCAACGAAGGCTGGACTAAAACATGGCTATCAATATCAATAAATACATCAATCACTTAGCACTTGGAATTTTAGGAATTGGTTTGAGCCTCGCAGTGATTGCCAATCTTTTCTACCCCCAGAAAATTTCGATTTTTTTATTACTACTCGTTTTGCTTTTAATGAGCTGGTGCTTATGGACCCTTCTTTCGCAATGGCTGAACAGCCGAACCGAAAAACAGCTTCATTGGTTTTTCCGCATCGGAATGGGACTAATCCTGCTGATTCAGCTTTTCATCCTTGTTTTCTTACCAGCCACTATCCATCATGACCCGTTTCGTGTATTATATCAGGCCGAACAATTAAGTTATGGGCGCTACGACTGGGGCGCAACCACTTATTTCTGGCGTTATCCCAATAATGTTCCCCTAACCTATTTGATTTCACTGTGGCTTCGTCTGACTCATTCACTAAATTTATCAACGAACATTGGCATTGCCATGCTATCTTTGCTCATGCTGGATACATTTATCGTGACCGTTTTGGTTTTTGTTGACCACCATACTCAGCAAAATGGTTTCAAAATCATGCTGTTGCTATTCTTCTTGCTGAGCCCTTTTGCTTATACCTATTACCTGCAAGTCTTCTACTCAGATTTGCCGCTGCTCTTAGGTCTTTTATGGCTTTTTATCATTACCTTTAATTGGACCGATTATTCCCGCCGCCACAAAGCAGCATTTGGGAATATGCTCGTTCTAATTACCGTTTTAGCCGCACTTATCAAGCCCAATTTTGTTCTTATTGGAATTGCTGCTGTGATCGTTCTTGGTCTTTATTCGGTAGACCATCAGCAATCCCTCCAAACTTTATTGCCATTATTTTTGATTCTACTTGGCTTACTCCTCAGCCTCCCAGCGAAAAGCTTCATTTTGCAAATTGTCCATTTCAGCAATCACTCAAGTTATGAGATTCCGCTTACCAATTGGATTGCCATGAGTTATGCCCCCTCAGGAAACGGCTCCTATCATGCGGCTGCCATTCAGAAAATGAATACTTTGCCGACTTTAAAAGCACGCCAAACTTATTTAAATCAACAATTACCCCACATTTTAGCTCTCCTTGGGCCAACTGGAATTCTCCTGCGCTGGTTCAAAAAAGCCCTCACGTTTTTCAGTGTCAACACCGTTTTCAGCAGTTATACCGGCGGTTATCGTTCAGCGCCCCGCTTCTTTCAGCCCTATATTCGCAGCTGCCATGCTTATGGGCAAATCAGCGCTCGCTTTTTCTTGATTGAACTAGACCTGCTTGGCTTAACCGCCGCCTTTCAAAAGTTACGCCACAAGGACAGCCGCTTTTCATGGCAAGAATCACTGGTTGTCATCACAATGGTCGGTTTTTTCTTATTCCATACGTTGGTCTGGGAAAGCGAAGCCCGTTATGGACAGGTTTTTTTGCCCATGCTTTTCATTTGGCTCGCTACTTCTAAGCAAAAAATTATCCTGCCAAAGCTCGAACAAACACAAATCAGCGGAATAGCCTTAGTACTGAGCACTTTTGTGCTGCTGGGCGCAGCAGGCCTACATTCGGCCACTGCAAAAACGCCAAAACTGGTGGTCGCAGCTCAGCTCAGCCAGCTCTCCATTCAATATCATGCGAAGCCATGGCAGCTTCCAGCCGGTCAAAAGTTGCTTCAAACAGTTGCTCTGAACCATCAAGCTGACCACGTTACACTCTACACGCCAGTCAATGCTAAACTCACAGGTATTCTTAAAAACATTCATACCGGCCGTTCCTATCCATTAACCCGTAAGCAGGACCGAATGACCCTGCATCATTCATTGCCCATCGGCACCTATCAGCTTATGCTGACCAACCAAACACATGTCGAGCAGCCGGTCATGGTCAGTCACACAGAAAACAATCAACTCGCTGCATCCCCATTAAAGTTTATCCACACCAGCTACAAAAATGCCTCGCTGGTTTATTTCATCACCACATAAAGTAGAATCGAGGTGTTACTTCAAATGTTACCCACACAGCAGCGACTGTTGCTAATATTCAAGAATACTTTGGGGACGACCATGATTTTATTTTTTGCATTTGCGGCTGTTGGCCCCAGCAAGCAGCCATGGAACCTGCTTCAGCAACTGTTAATATTCACGCTGGCTGTTTTGACATTTCTCGGCGGCAAGATTCTATTTCAGTTGATTAACCGGCTTTCACACCAGGTTCAAATTACCCTTTTAGGAATAATTTTGCTTTTGAGCGGCGCCGCACAGTTTTACGTTGCGTTGCACTTTATCGATTATGGTCGTGCCGATTCTTTCTTTATCCGTGATCAGGCGATTCGGCTTGCCAATCATTCACATTATTGGACGCATTATTTCTTTGTTTATCCTAACAACGTCAATTTAGTCCTGCTCACCAGTTATCTGGTTCGATTCAGCAGGCTGTTTGGATGCGCAAACCCATGGTTATTCACCAATTTCTGTGGTTTTATTTGGCTGGACACTGGACTGGTCGCTGGAATATGGCTTTTAAAACGAAAAAAAGTTGTGCTCAGAATCCGTTTTTCATTTTTATGGCTATGCTGCCTGCCGATTTACGCTTATGGTGTTTTCAGTTACTCTGATCCGATTATTTTTCCAATTATACTGGATGCTTTTGCACTTATTTTATTAGCACAAACCCAACAGCATTGGCATTTATGGCTGACAAATGGCCTGCTTGCGATTTTATTAGTCGCTGCCTTTTTAATCAAAGGAAATATGATTGTCGGGCTGATCGCCTATGGACTTGTTCTGATAAGACAGTTTTTGCACCGTCGAATGACATTACAAAGATTTTTGCTCTCGATCGCAACTATCTTCACCGTCCTGATATTAGGCACGCTACTTTTTAAAGCACAAGCACAAAATACCGGTTATCAGCGTCAAACAAACACTGCGCTCCCTGCGACGAGCTGGATCATGATGAGCCTCAATCCTAAAAGCCAGGGCGAGTATGTTGCCCAAGATGCCGCTCATCAAATTTCACTCCCGACGTTTGCCGCAAAACAAGCTTCCGAAGCAAAACTGATTCAAAAACGACTTGCAAAGCTTGGTATCAATGGCCTGTTCACGCACACCTTATTAAAAGCGCAGTACTTTCTGACCGATGGCACCTTTGGAAGTCTGAAACTAACAAGCCAGTGGCAAAAAGTGCCTAACTGGTATTGGCAAAATAGGCCTGCCATGAATGGAAAGATTCGTATCATCGACCAAATTTTTCTATTGGTGCTGTTGTTGAATTGTCTTTTTGATTGGAGACCGCAAAGAAATGATTTTTTGACCTTATTCTGCCTAGGATTATGTGCATTTCACATTCTCTTTTGGGAAGTAGAACCTCGTTATGCGCTCCCTTTGCTGCCGATTCTCATGTTCTGGTCGGCAAATAGCCAACCAAACTATTCCTGCAAACTTTTTATACCAGCATTGGCAGCATTCAGCTGTATGGCTGCTTTTCTCCTTTTGATAATCGGGGCACCACGTCTTCCCGCAAATTCGATTTTGTCGCAACAGCAAAATGGAGCTTACTTTTCACATCGCACCTGCAAAATTGTGCCCAATCATCAGCTGACCACAACTATTCAAAGCGATACAAACCACGAAAAACTATTTTTATATCCTCAGAAAGGAAGTGGTCGCACTCTTATTTCAATTTATCAAGATGATCAACTTATTACCCAAAAATTAGGAACACCGCAGCAATTAAGCAAAATCTATTTTAAAGGTGCCCACAAAGGTTCTTTAAAGATCGTCATCCAAAATAAAGGAACAATCCCCCTGTTTTACGGGACTGGTGCTTCAAGCTACCCAATTTCCGCACACCCCATCCACGGCCATCCAGATCGTTACCTTCGATATGAATTAAAAAAATAGGTTCTAAGTCGAGCAATGAGTTCGATTTGAAACTTTTATAGCACTCAGTTAGCCGCTGAGTGCTATTTGATTGACTCAGAGCTTGCATGTTAAATGCTTATTTATAATGGTGGGATATAATGAGAGTGAATGGTGGTGAGCAAATGGAATTAGCGACGCTTCAAAATTATATTACGATTGCAGATTTGGGCAATATCACAGCAGCGGCCAAACTGCTGCATATTTCACAGCCGGCTTTATCACGCCAATTAAAAGATTTAGAAACTGAAATGGGCACGTCTTTAATGGAACGAACCAATCGTGGCATTACGCTGACTGACAAAGGTGAATTGCTGCTTAACCGTGCTCGAGAACTGGTTACACTTGCCGAAAAAACCAAGCAGGATGTCAAAACTCAAAATATGATCGGCGGCGATCTTTATATTGGTGCGGGCGAAACTCAGGGAATGCGCATCGTTGCAATGGCGGTCCGTCAGCTTCAACTCAAATATCCTGACGTCCGTGTTCATTTATACAGCGGCAATGCGGAAGATTTGACCAGCAAAATGCAAAGTGGCTTTTTGGATTTTTCCATTCTGACTTTGCCAGCCAATCATGACAATAATCATTTCATCAAGCTTCCGCATCAAGACATTTGGGGCGTTATCGTTCGCCAAGATGACCCGTTAGCCGACTTAAACGTAATCAAGCCGCAAGATCTGCACAATTGCAAATTGATCATTTCCAGTCAGCATCAAGTTCACGATCAATTTGAGGCTTGGCTTGGTGCGCCTTTAGAAAAGGAACAGGTCGTCGGCACTTACAATCTGATTTTTAATGCTGCTCTTTTAGTTGAACAAAACTTTGGGACCCTTGTGGGCTTTAATAATTTGATCGCGTCCACTGCTGATAATCACTTGATTTTCCGTCCCCTTGCTTATTTCCATGCCGCCCAAATGAATCTCGTTTGGAAACGGGGACGAGAACTCTCGCCGATTGCAGCCGCATTTTTAACCGAGATCAACCAATTGATCGTCACCGCAAAACAGCCATAAAATTATCAAATACCACCCTATCAAAGATAAGTATTTTACATGCTTATCAAAACCAATTAAGCTGACCTTATTCAAACAAAGGGGTGCTTAATTTGACAGTCAAGAATAAAGTCGTTGTAATTACAGGTGCATCAAGCGGAATCGGTGAAGCAACTGCAAAATTGCTTGCCAAAAATGGCGCACAAGTGATGCTTGGTGCTCGCCGTGAAGAACGTTTACAAAAAATCACCCAAGAAATCATCGATGACGGCGGTCAGGCAGCTTATCGGACGGTCGATGTTCGTGATCTCGGCCAAGTCCAAAATTTAGTCGAAGACGCCATCCAAAAATTCGGACATCTTGACGTTATTTTCAATAATGCCGGTATTATGCCGAATTCGCCCTTGAGCGAACTCAAAGTCCAAGAATGGTACGATACGATCGATATCAACCTCAAAGGTGTGCTAAATGGAATCGCCGCTGTTTTGCCAACGTTTACCAGCCAAAAATCTGGCCAAGTGATTGCCACTTCTTCGGTCGCCGGCTTAAAAAGTTTTACGGATGGTGCGATTTATGGGGCCACAAAATGGGGCGTTCGCGATTTAATGGAAGTATTGCACATGGAAAGTGCCCAAGAAGGCACCAATATCCGTACAGCGACAATTTATCCTTCTGCAACCAAATCTGAGTTGCTCGATCACATTTCTGATCAGCGAGTCCATGCGGATATGGTCAAACATTATAATGAAGCTGAACTGACGTCAGAAGATGTGGCCAAGGTCGTTCAATTTGCGATCGACCAGCCTGAAGACGTTAATATTAGTGAATTGACCGTTTATCCGACCGGTGAAAAATAAATCGTTAAAAAAGCAGGAAATCTTGCGATTTCCTGCTTTTTCTGACTATAGGTTTTCTTTGAAGAACTTTTCAAACTTGTCAAAAGGAATAATGTCGATGTTGTCATAAAAATCAACATGCTGTCCATGTGGTTCGACATCCAAATATTTCGGTTGATTCAAACGGGCAAATGTTTCATCAGTAAAGGCCTTCGAATGCGCTTCTGCACTCGTCACCATGAAAATCGGACGGGGCGCGATTTCATTGATTCGCCGTGTTGCTTCAAAATTCATAAAACTTAAGTTAGAGACATAGGTGATATTTTTCAAAGCATGCGGATGCCAGCCCCGTTTAAACCCATAAAAGCTGAAGAATTCCTTGCTGACGGCATCCAAGCCAGCTGGATACTCGGTGACAGGATGACTCGGATAATTTTGCGGTGCAGCAGTCCTATCTGTCCAACGTTGTTGACTAAACTGAGCGACTTGCTTAGCACGAGTTTCACCTGTTGCTAAATTAGCCAGATGGGGAATGTCATACATCACACTGGTGGCCACAGCTTTGAGACGTGAATCTTGTGCAGCGGCTGATAACACAAAACCGCCCGAAGCACAAATACCGAGCCCACCGATGCGGTTACGATCGACAAAGTCAACGGTACCTAAATAATCAACAGCCGCCGAAAAATCTTCGACATAGGTGTCCGGCGAACCGCTATAACGGGGATAACCGCCTGAATAACCATGATAAGCCGGATCAAATGCGACAACAACAAACCCACGTTGTGCCAATTGATTTGCATAAATACCTGGCCCTTGTTCTTTGACACCACCGAATGGCGGTCCAATGACTAATGCTGGTGATTTGGTATTTTTATCTAAATCCTTGGCATAATAGAGATCGGCTGCAATTTCAACACCATATCTGGTTTTATAATAAACATGCTCACGCGTCACACTAGGATCTTTTTCAAAAATATAATATTCGTCACCAGGTTTCACACGAGTCGCTAACAACGGATTTATTTCTGTCATGATGATTCCTCCTCTTATTTAGCCCACAAGAAATTGATCAATGCCTTATCAACCTGCGCATTTGAATGCAATTTGCTATGTTGAGCCTGCTTTCCATCGATTTCAAGGTTACGATAGGATTTTGCCCGATTGCCAACTAAGTATTGCAATGACTTAGACGAATCGTTTTGAACCGTGCCATCGGAATGATCTCCGATGTTGCCATAAATATTCAAAACTTCAGCATTTTTCGGAAAAGTCGTTCTCAGGCTTAATAAATCACGATAAGTCTTGATCATTTCCTGTGGTTTGCCATTTTTATCAACTGAATTGCCTTTAATGGCATCAATCCCACGAATTCCGTCAAAATGCCCGGCAATATTGACTTCCTTGTGCAGTTGCGGCAGTTTTTTATGCGTCGGTGCAATCTCGGCTAGATAATACATGACAGCTTCATTGCCGGCCGAATGGGAAACGGTATTATACTGTGTAAATCCGTATTGCTTTTGAAGCGCCGTTAAGACATTTTCAACCCACTTGCCCGTAGTGTGATAATTGATTTGACGAGGATTCTTAAAATCGACCATCACAATCGGATTGACCGCTTTTCTGGGTAATTTTCCCACTAAAGTGACTTGCCCTTTTTTTGAAACCTCAGCACGAATCACACCATTAGTCACCTGTGCTTTTTTGGCCGCAGCGACCATATGTTCTTCGGCATGATAGCTGCTGCCCCAGCCATGAAAAAACAGCGTCGGAATGTGCGTTTGCGTATATTGTTTCGCAACGCTGGAATGGGCGGAATGGTTGTACACGCCAAAGCCGCCGCCAATGAGCACCAGCGCCACTAAAATGAACCCGATGATTTTCGTTTGTTTTTTCATTATAACGCCTGATTTCTAGGGCGAATCAAAATTTCATTGATGTCGACATTTTCAGGCTGACTCATGATAAAGACAGCACTTGCGGCAATATCCTCCGGCTTCAAGAGTGCTGCATCTTGTTTAGCAGCTGCAATAATATTGGCACGAATCTTTTCATCGCCAACCGTATTGATTAATTCTGTATCAACTGAACCAGGCGAAACGAGCGCCGTTTTAATGCCATTTTTGACCCATAAAGTTTTTGTCGAATAAGATTGCTTTGAACTTGCTGAGACAACACCAGTTTGAAAGAATAATCCACTGGCTAGAAGAACTAAAATCAGCAATCCCGACATCCTTTTTTTCATTGTGCGACCTCCCCAACTTAGTTCTTTACTTTCCTAATTTTAACTGTAAATGTACCCGGCTGTTTTTTAATGCTTGGACAGCTTTTTTTGAGTCAAAGTGCCCAATGATATGGATCCCCGCATAATAATTAACATGCCCATCATATAAAACCACCCGTGGCTGCGGTGACCAATAGCCGATATCGCCCGTTTGAGCACTATTTCCGTTCGGCATTCCCTTAGTGGATAGTTTTGCAGGCAGGTCGCCAATCTTTTCATCAAAACCAGAACCGAATGCACTAAACTTTAATTTGAATGGTAACTTTTTCTTCAACCCATTTGCTGCTGCATTGTTATCCAAATGGGCTTTATAGTCGTGATTTGAAAAACGGACCACGATTTTAGTTTTGGCAGCAGCCAAAACTGGTTGTTGAATGCTGGTGACGACCCCAAACAAAAACAACGCACTCGCCAGAATTGCAAAACGAAGCAGCTTCTTCAAATTCATTTCTACCACCCCTTTTTATTTTATGTTAAAACCAGTTTTGAGCCCTGTCTAATGCTTATTTCAGATAGAGCGGTATAACAAGAGTGGATAACAAAAACCATCAGTCCGATTAAAGGGTTGATGGTCTTTGTGGTCAATAAAGAACTTGATTAACATGTTTCAAAGGCTTATAACCGTGCAATCTTGCCTGCTAATTCATAAAAAGTATACGCCAACTGTAATTAACATGGATCCTTTAAAATAACCTTGTGAGTCGCAAAATAGTAACACTAAATCGCACAAAAATAACACCAACCCTGACAAAGAGTTGGTGTTATTTTATGGGCTTCGAAAAAGCGCCTCACTCGTTTTAAAGAATGTCTGTAAGCCAATGGCCGAACTCGCAGGCCAAATGAATTTGATGATCGTGAATCATAAAGTCAGGCAATAGGCTTGGAAATTCAACAACTGCTTTAAAACGAAAACCGCTTGCTTCCTTTTTTACTTGATGCCGCACGCCACCAATGATCGTACCATCCTTCAATCTGGCTGCTCCAAATAATTGCGCTGAATATCCAGCTGACAAAGTCGAGCATAATCCAGAAGCATCTCCATAATGTGCATAAAAGTGAGTCGGCAACGGCGAACCACCAGTTACCTCAAGAACCTCTTGTACATCGTCAGATGAAGCCTGTAACACATAATGATCTGGATTTGCACCAATATTCAAAGCAAAATGAGCGGGATCATTGATCATCATCACATCATTGAGACGTGCGATAACTTCTGCTGGTGTTAATTGACTGTTGGGAACAACAATTTCTGTAATGCTAAATTTGCGCTTACCATTTGAAAGCTTTTCTGCAATAACAGAGGCTGCGTTCCCTACTTCATAACGTCCCCGTAAAACTCGGCGTAAATCTGACATTCCCATTGCCAGCTTAACACGGACAAGTTCGTTCTGAATAAAAGCCATTTCATGCTGAGCAAACCATTTCTCCATACGTGGGTCAAAAACCACCCCTTGCTGATGACGAAGTAAATTATAACTGACTCGCAGACGTCTAAATTCCCAATCTAAAATAACTTTGGCTGGAATCACCTGGCCATCCATCTCAAAAATAAGCCGTTTTGTATCGATCATTTGATCTCCCCTCAGTCTATATAAAAAACGATCATAAATGATTTTTCTATTATCAAAATTTTAATCAAGCAACTGGATGAAGCTAATTATATCAATCGGCTTATAAAAAACCACCTTATCGCTAATTTCCACTTCATAAATCATCCCTGTGGTGTCCACTAGTGACCAAATTTTGTTCGTAAATACATGCTTTTTAGCTATATAGATACCCACTTTAAGCATTATACGTATGAATGTTTGGGCGATATACTCGATTCATCAGTTAAGCAACACATTCAAATTTTTAGGAGGATTTAAGATGTCAGTTAAAAATAAAGTGGTTATCATTACAGGTGCATCCAGTGGAATCGGTGAAGCAACCGCCAAGTTACTAGCCAAGAATGGTGCCAAAATTGTTTTAGGCGCTCGTCGCGAATCACGTTTGCAAGAATTAGTGGATGAAATCAAAAAAGAGGGTGGTCAAGCAACATACAGTATCACCGATGTTATTAAGCCAGAAGATTTAAAAGCATTGGTTCAAAAAGCTAAGGATAGTTATGGCAAAATCGATGTCATCTTCAATAATGCCGGCATTATGCCAACGAGTCCTTTAAGTGCTTTGCACACCGATGAATGGAACCAAATGATCGGCACCAACTTAAAAGGTGTTTTAAATGGCATCGCCGCTGTCTTACCTGATTTTTCCAAACAAAAATCAGGTCAAGTAGTCACTACCTCATCTGTTGCTGGTTTAAAGAGATTCGTTGGTTCTGGTGTTTATGGTGCCACCAAGTTCGCCGTTAAAAACGCAATGGAAGTCTTACGAATGGAAAGTGCGCAAGAAGGTACGAATATTCGGACAACTACTTTATATCCTGGTGCCATCAACACTGAATTACTGCATACCATTACTGATGATGCTGCTGCTAAAAAAATGGCGGCTCAATATAATCGAGTCGGCATTTCACCAGATGCCATCGCTCGTGCGGTCAACTTTGCAATCGATCAGCCTGAAGAGGTCGATATCAGTGAATTGACGATTTATCCAACCAAACAAGGCTAAAGGGAGGCCATTTAAATGAATGATTCAGAAAAAGAAGTGAAGGACGGCTTATTTGCCATCGGCGGTAAAAATATCGCATTTCAAAAGAATTTTATCGGTCTAAGTTATCACAATTCATTAGTCAAAGACCCTGATATCAATGTCACTGTCAGCAATGTTAGCTTTGAACCGAGCTGCCGCAACAATTGGCACATTCATCATAATGGTTACCAGATTCTTTTGGTCACTGGCGGCGAAGGCTGGTATCAAGAATGGGGCAAGCCGGCACAGAAACTTCATCCTGGTGATGTCATCGTGACTCATGATGGTGTTAAACATTGGCATGGTGCCACTAAAGATAGTTGGATGAGTCATATTGCCATCACTGCCGGAACCCCTGAATGGCTTGAACCTGTGTCCGATGAAGAATACGGCCAATTAAATTAAGCGTGTTTCGTTATGGTCGCAATTGTCTATTTTTCACATGCTAAGGAGAATCTTTATCGTAATTCTGTCCGCAATCTTATCCAAGGAAATACAGCTATCATGGCCGCTAAAATTGCGCAGCAGCTTCACGCAACCTCTACAGAAATCATTCCTGTTCGGCCTTATCCTGCTAATTATCAGCAAACTTTAACGGTTACCAAAAACGAACTTGATCAGAAACGTTTCCCAGACATTAAACCCATTAAAATTGATTTTCATAAAGAAAAGAACCTCTTTTTAGGATTCCCAAATTGGTGGAGTACCATTCCACGGCCAGTTGCAACCTTCTTAAAATCACAATCATTGGAGAATGTTCATATTTATCCATTTTGTACTCACGAAGGCAGCCAATTTGGGTACAGTCGCAAAGACATCCAGCTGCTTGCACCCAATGCCGTCATTCACCAAGGCCTTCCTATTCGAGGCGTCTGTGTCGGGCAAGCCGATCAAGCAATTCAAAACTGGCTCAGTACGATCAATCTTTAAAGACAACTATGTAAAAATAGCTGTCTTTTTGTGTTTTTATACCTTATAGGCATGTTATGCTAACGATAGATGGGAGTCCTGATTATGGAAATGCGATTATTACGTTACTTTTGGACGGTGGCCGAGGTCGGTACGATTACCCAAGCAGCCGAACAGCTTCACGTGACTCAGCCGACTTTGAGCCGCCAAATCAAAAACTTGGAAACAGACCTTGGAACACCCCTATTTACACGCAATAAAAATCATTTAGCGCTAACCCAAGCTGGCTTATTTTTAAAGACCCGAGCTGAGGAAATCCTTGAACTCGATCAACAGACCGAGCAAGCTTTTATCGATGAAAAGAATCAATTATTCAGCGGCACAATTCATATCGGCTGTGTCGAAGCTGACAACTCGGACACGATGGCAATGATTCTCGAAGAATTTATCCGTGATTATCCCCAAGTCAAGTTCACCGTTGTGACTAGGACCAGCAGTTATGTTTCTGATCTTTTGGATAAAGGCATCATTGATGTGGCCATTCTATTAAAACCAATTGATACGCAAAAATATGAATCTTTAACTTTGCCACGAACCGAGCGCTGGGGCCTGCTTGTTTCTAAAGACGCTTTTTTGGCACAAAAAGACTTGATCACGCCCAATGACCTCTTAGATTTGCCGCTTATTATGTCCCGTCGTTCGGAAGTTTCAACCATGCTGGAGAAATGGCTTGGTCATCCCTTAAGCGAATTAAATGTGATTGGTTATTTTAACCTTCATTTCAATATCGAGCCCTTAGTTGAACGTCAGATTGGCGTGGCACTTGGCATCGAAGGTGCAATGTCAGCAGCTGATCATGACTTGCTAAAATTCATCCCACTCGACCCTGAACTCAAAACAAACTGTGTCCTTGCATGGGCCCGGAATCGCAATCTTTCGCCGGTTGCTTCGAAATACATCCGGCGTTTCAAAGATGCTTTTCAGAACTAGCATACCTGCTAGGCATATTAACCTGTGAAACAAGCATTATTCAAATGATATATTCTCCTTTATGATGATCCTTGTTGAACGAACAAGAATCACAGAAAGGAATAAGCTATATGTCAAATACAAATATTAAAATCACCGTAAACAACCAGACTTTATCCGGCCAATTTTTCGATAACAAAACGGCGCAAGCATTGTTAGCGCAATTTCCAGAAACTCTACCCATGTTAAATTTATATGGTCGTGAAATGACCTATCGTTTCAAAAAGGCATTGCCAACCGATCAGCTCAGCACTAGTGGCTACCAAGTCGGCGACATTGCCTATTGGGCGCCACGGCATAGTTTCGTGATTTTTTATAAACAAACCGGCGAGGTAATCTCTGATCTACAAAAAATCGGTCATATTGATTCCGATTTAGCTTTCTTAAATCATGCTGGCGACTTACAATTTCAATTCAAACAAGCTTAACCACTTCTAAAAAAGCTGCGAAAATTTCGCAGCCTTTTTTTATTTGAATTCATGCCTTCTAGCTATGTCACATTTAAATTTAAGCATTATACGTATGTATTTTGCGGACTTATACTTGATTCATCAGTTAAGCAAACAAAGGAGAAAATAATATGAAAAACGTTTTAATTTTAGGTGCCAATGGGCGAATAGCTCGAATTGTGCGTCAGTGCTTGCTGGAGCATCCAAATAAAGTTCATGTGACTTCTTATCTACGGAACGCCGCAAGAATCACACCAGGCCAAAATGAGACTGTTATTGATGGTGATGTCATGGATGAACATCAATTATCAGAAGCAATGGCAGGCCAAGATATTGTTTATGCCAATTTAGTTGGCAATATGGCACGAATGGCCAGCAATGTCTTAAATGCGATGAAGATCAATTCGGTGCAACGTTTGATTTGGGTCACTGGATCAGGCCTGTATCATGAAGTTCCAAATCCATTTGGCGATTGGGTCGAAAAAACAGTCGGTCATGCTTCCAAAGAAGATACGCGTGAAGCAGCTCGTTTAATTGAATCTTCATCGATTAAATACACCATTATTCGTGCAGCTGTTATGACTGACGCGGACGAAATTGATTACGAATTAACTGAAAAAGGAACACCTTTCAAAGGAAAGCTGATTCCACGCAAGAGCATCGCCGATTTTGTCGTTTCTTTGATCAAAGATCCTAGTCAACATGTTGACGGCAGCTTAGGTATTGATAAACCAGGCTCAACATTTGAGCAAGTATTGGCAAGATTTTAAGAAAAATATGAATAGAAAAAGGGAATTGAAGTGAACCCCAAAAATTGG
>NZ_JQAZ01000006.1 GCF_001437205.1 Lactobacillus selangorensis
GAGGGTAGGTAGCTGCCGCGCTAAGTTGAAAGTCCGATGGAAATCGGGCTTTTTTTGTACCTTCAAATTGAATGTTTGGTTGCCGTCATGGGCTTTTTAGCATAAACTAGAAAAAAAGAAGTAAAGGGGGTCGATGCGTTGAGCCGCCCTGATAAAAAAGATGAAATCCTAGATACATGCTTAATGGCGGGCCGGATTATGATCGAAAATGGATCCGAAATGTACCGAGTCGAAGACACAATGAATCGAATCGCCCAAAATGCTGGTGAGAAAGATGTCGTTGTTTTCACAACACCGATGGGGCTGTTTATGGGGATTAAAAATAAACATTATGTCCAATTACGAGCCATTCAGTCCCGCACGATGAATCTCGAAAAGGTTAGTCGGGTCAATTCGCTCTCCCGTGAGTTTGCTCAGCATCAAATTAACCTGAATCAGTTACATCACGAACTTGAACTGGTGGACCGCAATACGCCAGTTTTCCCATTTTGGGAGCAAGTCGTGGCGGCGGCAATTGTCAGCTGCACACTGATGATCATTTTTGCTGGTGAATATGACTGGATTGATATGCCGTTGTGTGCGGTAGTCGGTGCAATCGGCTATGCGATTTTCTATTATTTGAATTTGTGGAGCAATGTGCGTTTCGTCAGTGAATTTATGGCTTCCTTTATACTGGGGCTGGCTGCCTTTGTCGGCGTTCACTTAGGGTTAGGACATAACATTAACAACATCATCATCGGTGCCGTGATGCCGCTGGTGCCTGGTGTGGCCATCACCAATGCCTTCCGTGACTTATTGGCCGGTCATTTGCTGACAGGGATCTCACGAGCAACGGAAGCCGTTCTCAGTGCTTGTGCAATTGGGACTGGGATTGCCCTTATCTTTCGGTTCTTTGTTTAGGAGGAAAAGCCATGCCATACTGGTTACAATTAGTCGTTCAAATCTCATTCAGTTATCTGGCGACATGTGCCTTTGCAATTTGTATCAACATTCCCCGCAAGGCTTTGAATGCTTGCGGAATTGCCGGGAGTGTCGGCTGGATCGTTTACTGGTTATTGAAAAATCTATCGACTGGGCGAATGGTCGCCAATCTAATGGGTGCACTCGCCATCGGATTCTGCGGAATTTTAATGGCGCGCCGCAAAGGCATGCCGGTGATTATTTTCAATATTCCGGCATTAGTCCCTTTAGTTCCTGGTGCAACGGCCTATCGAGCCATTCGGGCGCTTGTGTTAGGCAATATCGATCTGGCAATTCAGCTGATTGTATCAGTGACGATGGTAGCCGGTTCGATTGCTGTCGGTTTCATGCTGGCCCAGCTGATTGGAGAGCTGACCGTTTATCATTCTCGGTCCTTGCCTAAATTGCGACGGCCAGGACAGCGTTATAAATGAATTGTGTGTTTCTGAAAAACGTGTTATACTATTTGCATGCGATGAGTCGAGTATGATCCGATATTTCTTTGAAATATTCTGCGCAAGCGGCTCGGGATCAAAAAGATAGCAGGGCATCATCAGGCTAGACCGACCTACCGGATCGTAGGGGATGTTTACGTCCGCTGTGTTGTGGAGCACATGGCGTTTGCCGCTTCGGCGGTACTGCGAAAAAGAACCGTTCCTAATTTTAGGAACGGTTCTTTTTTTGTCTCATAAAATGAATTTCTGAATCACTTCGGCGACTGCATCATGGTCATTGTTGGCGGTTGTTACAAAGTTGCTGGCGGCTTTGGCCTCATCAGTCCCATTGGCAACACTGACGCCAAGTCCGGCGGCTTTCAGCATCGGGATATCGTTGCTGTTATCGCCGATTGCAATGATTTCTTCAGGTTTAATGCCTAGCTTTCCGCCCAACTCAAGGGCAGCGGCGCCCTTATTGACGCCGGCATGGTTGAATTCGACGTAACGGTCGGAGGAATAGGTAACGGCTAACGGCTGTTTTACTTCAGCTTGTACCTTTTGGGCCAACTGCTGTCGGGTCGCTAAATCGGCTTGGAAGATGATTTTAAATAACGGTTCATTTTTCAGAAAATCGATATTCGGTTCGTCGAGCAGGACCCAATCGTTGGCCCGGCCGTTTAAATAAGCGCGTTCATTGTCATCCATATTGGCGATATAATCCCGTTCCTTGGCATAGACATGCAGACAGACGCCGGCTGCAATTCCAATATTGAAAATCTGCTTGATTGTGTCGAATTCCAACGGGTGCATAGCCAGCACACGATGCTGGCTATTTTCAACGGTGATTCCGCCGTTATATGAAATAATGTAAGTGTCCGGTTCATGCAGCATGCCGAGCTTGGTCAGCACATTATCAACGCTTAAGTAGCTGCGGCCTGTATTCGGCACAAAATAGACGCCTTTAGCAAGCGCGGCCTTAATTGCCGTTACTGTTGCCGGGTCGATTTTTTTCTGATTATTGAGCAAGGTCTCATCTAAGTCACATACGATCATTTTATACATACTATCTCTCCCATGAAAACGTTTTAACATTTTCATTATAGCAAAAAAGACGGCCTGCGGGCAGGTCGTCTTCATGGTTAATCATCGTCATTATTGTTATCGGTACCGTTCTTTTTATTCGACTGCCGCAGGATATCCTGCCGAATCAGCTGAACGGTCTGCTTGCTCTGGGTCAAATCAGAGTGGGTCGCATCGGCCCCCGTGACGGTAATTTCGGTGTATTGTTTGACCTTGTTCTGGTAAATATACTTGCCAGCTTCAACACTCTGATAAGGCACGATGCCATCGGATGCATAGTCTTCAGTCCCAGCGATCGAATAGACAATGAGATCTTTCGGCAGGTTGCTGCTGCCTTTGATGAAATCATTTAGCATTTGAGTGTGATTCTGCAGGCTCGTTTCGTTGAAATTGTAGGGCGAACCGATTGTCATCAGCCGATTGATGGTGACGTCGCTCTGATCGAGGTATTTTTCCAGATAGAGGGTATAAATCAGGCCGCCGTTGGAATGGCCGACGCCGCTGAAATGATTGAACTGATAGGTATCAATCAAGGCATTCATGGCGATGCTGAACCAACGAGCTTGTTTCTTGATATTACTGTAACCATCCTTATTATTCTGGAAGGCGACGACGATAAACGGCTGGGTATCGTTGGGCCGGATGCGGCCGGAATATTTGAGGGTGTCGTTTTCCTGAACGGTGACTTTCAGCAAACTATGCTTGGTCGAACTGCCTTTGTTCAGTTCTGTTGCCAGGGCGTTGAAACGCTCCTGAGTGGCACTGCTGCCCGGAATGAAGATAATCGGATCCATCCGTGAATTGTGCTGGACACGAGCGTAGCTGACGTTTTCGTGCATCCATTGATAGGCGGGAATGATGATGCCGAGTGCGATGATGCAGCTGGCGAGAATTCCTAAAATGAGACGCCAATGTTTCCGGATCATTTCTGTTCACCTTCTTTACTTGCTAAACGGATTGCTTCGTTATTGATTTTAATGAATGGCAGGTAAATCAGGACGGAAACGGCCAGACACAAGAGACTGACGAAGAGGGCCACCCAATTGCCGTTTGTCCCTAAGAAGGCACTCAGCGGGCCTGGGGTAGTGCCTGGTACTGGATAGATGGCGGCGGGCATCCACCGCAGTTTCAGAAAAATTGATGCAATGAGAATGTTCACCCAAGGTGCAATGATAAACGGAATCGCCAGCAAGGGATTGAAGAGCAGTGGAATCCCGAACATCAGTGGGGTATTGATATTGAATAAACCAGGCAGGAGCGACCACTTGGCGATTTTGCCTTGATCGCTGGAATGATGCAGAATCAGAATGGCAATGATCAGAGCTAAGGTCATCCCGTTGCCGCCAAAATTGGCAAACGTATCAAAAGTCGTATGCAGTGTCAATGGATGCGGTACATTGTAGGCCGTTTTATGCGAGAGCGCATAATTTAAATTCTGGGTATCGTAAGTCGAATTAGTTGATGGTGTTAAGGCACTGAACGGGCCTTCGACACCGATTGTATTCAGAAAGTTATTAATCCCAGTCAAGCCGAGAATCTGCAGCAGCGCCGATGATGAATGGGCTGGGAGTCGGAAGACCATGTAGATGAGCCCATTTAAACCGCCGTTGTCCGATGCTCCTGGGGTCAGGAATGAAAAACCGACGTTGATTAAGAGGGCGCCGCTAATCAAAATCAGAATGGCCCAAATTGAAGAAAGACAGCGTTCCATGATTAAATGCAGCGGCCGTTCCCAAGTGTAGACGGCTTTTTTGGTCCAGAGCAAGTTAAACAGCCAGCCGACGATTAGACCGGTGATCATCGCCAGCAGCATGCCCCGCATGCCAAGGTTATTGACCCGAATGTGGTTGGTGCGGGCCGATAGCTGGTAATTGAAGATTAGAAAAACACAGAGGCTGGTAAAACCGGCCAGCTGATCATCTTTTTGATAGGAACGCGCAACGTATTTGGAGGCATAGTAAGCCGTCATCATGGCGACCAGTCCTAAAGTGAGGTTGCTGAAAGCTTGCAATACTGAATGGGCCTCCGTGAAAAACGTGTTGGTCGTATCAAAACCATAAATTTCGGCTAAAAAGCCGTCCGGCATGAAACAAGCGGCGTCGATTGCTTTCATAAACGAGCCGACGAGCGCAAACGGGAAAATAATGACTAAGGTCTGCTGAGCGGCACGGTAGAGACGCTGCCGTTTCAAGAGAAAACTGATGTGAAGGAACCACTTGGCAATTCGTTGTTCGACTGCTTCCATCAATAAAACCTTCTTTGTTAAGATTATCAAATATTTACTGAAAACGGATCATGAATGGCGTAAAATAAAGATAGTTTGCTAGAACAATCTCATTTAAAAAAGGTGGAAAAACTTTGAAGAAATATCTAGCTGAATTTTTTGGAACTATGTTTTTTGTTTTCATCGGGACAGGTACGGTTGTCTTAGGAAAAGGCTCACCGCTGATGATTGCCTTGGCATTCGGTCTGGGAATCTCGATTAGTGCGTATGCGATTGGATCAATTTCCGGTGCGATGGTCAACCCAGCCGTTTCACTGGCAATGTACATCAATAAACGGCTCTCCTTAACGGACACGTTATGGTACATTGTCGCTGAGATTTTAGGTGCAATTGCCGCGTCAGGGTTATTGGATCTTTTCTTAGGGCTCGACAAGCTGCCGAAAACCAACTTTGGTCAGAATGATTTCACGACCTTATCCGCTGGTGGTGCTTTCGTTGTCGAAACCGTGTTCTCATTCTTGTTCATTTTTGTGATCTTAATGGTAACCTCCGAAAAGTACGGCAACAGTCAAATGGCTGGGTTCGTCATCGGACTTACATTGACCTTGCTGATCTTAGTCGGTTTGAAGTTGACGGGTGTTTCCGTCAATCCGGCGCGTAGTATCGGGCCCGCACTGTTTGCTGGCGGGACGGCATTGAGTCACTTATGGGTCTTTATCTTGGCGCCCTGTGTTGGAGGGATCTTAGCGGCATGGTGCAGCAAATTCCTCTTCGGCAGCGAAGACTAAGGGTCACGAATCAAACTTGCTATTATTCAAAGTCCGCATTGGCTGCGGGCTTTTTTTGTTCTGCCATCTTCATAGTACCATTCAACAAAAACGAAGGTGTTCCTAATGGCTTTTATTTAGAAAAATGCTATGCTTGATTTGGAATCTTTTTTGGAAAGGGAGTTTCATTATGGATCTATATGATATTTTTCGTGTCTTTACCGCCAATGATCAGGCCCCTAAAGCAGATGCAAATTATTTTAGTATTTCAACCGATAGCAAACGCGATCCGTTGAATTTAACGAATGCTGACTTGGTCAACGTCATGTATACGTACTTCAATAAGCCGGATTCACCCAGCAATATCGATGATTATGAGATTTCACCGGAAGAATTAGACCAATTGAACAGCAACTTGAGCAAGAGTTATACCGTCATGGAAATCGTTTCTGATTTATCCCGTGAAGTACAAAAATTCAACGTTGATTTTCCTAATCAGAAAATTGAAATCAAAGTCTTTTAAAGTGAATTGCAAATCAAAAAGCTGCGGCATGTGCCGCAGCTTTTTGTATGTTCCTTAGAATGTTATTTCGTCTCATTCAGCATAATTTGATAAAGCTGCTGTGAAAGAATCATCGTCGTGGTCAGCGGCTTATGATTCGACAAGAGGACGACGCCGTTTTCACCGTCTTTAGAGAGGGTGAGGCCGGAATCATAACCGCCTTCGACACCATGGCTGCTGAAGTAGTCGGTGAAGTTGTAAACCCCACCGCCATATTGGCCGCCATTGGTATCCCGTAATTTGTTAACGGATGACTTCGGGATGATTTTGCCTTGCGTGATGGCTTGTTCAATCTTGAAGAGATCGCCGACGGAGGTATAAACATTCCCTGTTCCCAGCTGGTTATTGTACTGGACATAATTTTCAGTTTGAACTTTCTTGTAGTAATTGAGCGGATCGATGGCTTCATAAGCCCGAGTCCGATCTTTTTCTTTGTCGAAGGTATCCATAAAGCCGGTATGCCCCAAATGCAGCGGGTCTAAGAATTCGGTTTGAATCAGGTCATGATAAGTTTTGCCGGTTTTACGTTCGATAATCCCTGATAGGAGGGTGTAATTGATCGGCTGATAGGAATGGAGGTTGATTGAGTGGACCTTAATGTGCTTGACGGCATATTTGACCAGTTCTTTGTCGGTCAGCATCGTCGTCGGAGCTTTGCCGGGAAACAGACCGGAATGCATATCGAGCATCATCCGAATCGTAATTTTATTACCATGCGGAATGCTGGGATAGTATTTCGAGATTGGGTCGCTGAATTTGACTTTGCCTTCATCGACCAGCTGCATCAATAAGGTCGCCGTCATCGACTTTTGAATGGAAGCAATCTGAAAGAGCGATTTGGCGTTATTCTTTCGACCGGCCGCTTTATCGGCATAGCCAAAACCTCTTTGATAGATGATTTTATTGTTCCGGACGATGAGGGCCGTCCCGACAAATTGCGAACGATTGAGAATCCCGGCGATTTTTTTCGTATCTGCTTTCGTTAATTTGCTGGGGACATCATGGTCGAACCGGGATGGATAATTCTTTTGATTCTGCTTATTCTGCGAGAAGGTTTCCTCAGCCTGCTGTTCGTTTAGCGCCACTTTTTTGGTGGCCTGCGGATGGTTGGGTAAGTATTGGTAGTGGTAATAGGCGCCTGCACCGGCCGCAAGGATGACAATTGCGATCAGCGACCAGGAGAACCAGCGCCAGAACTTTTTCTGTTTCATTTTGCTGTCGCTCCCTTTATTCACTTTTTATTATAGCCGTAAAGTATCGCCAGCTGGCATTTAACGTTTCCGATTTTGCCAGTTAAGATTCAGTTAAGAAGGCCGCCTCCTGAATTAAAAGGGAGTATCATAAAAGGGAGAGGAAGAAGTGGGAGGATTGTTTGTATGCTTAAGTTGACACGTTTCATTCGCCCGTACCGAAAATATGTAATCGTCGGGCCGATTTTTAAATTATTCGAAGCCATTTTTGAATTGATTTTGCCGTTACTGATGGCACGTTTGATTGATAATGGGATTTTAAAGCACGATGTGGGGTACGTTTGGCACATGGGCGGTTTGATGCTGCTCTTTTCCGTGATTGGACTCGCCTGTGTGCTGGTGTGCCAGTATTCGGCTTCCGTCGCTTCAATGGGCTTCGGGACAGAATTACGACGGGCGACTTATGAAAAAATCAATACTTTTTCGAACCGGGAACTCGATCATTTTGGGACTTCGACTTTGATTACCCGGATGACGTCGGATATCAATCTGGTTCAGAATGCCTTGGCACTGATGATACGGCTGGTCATTCGAGCGCCGTTCCTGAGCATCGGGTCGATTATCATGGCGGCCATGATTGATTGGCGGATGGGGCTGATTTTTCTGGTCATTTTACCGTTATTCTCGCTAATTGTGTATGTCGTCATGGTTAAAACAGTGCCTTTATATAAAAAGGTGCAGCAAAAAATCGATGAATTCAACTTGGATATTGCCGAAAACATCACTGGTGTCCGAGTTATTCGGGCATTTGCCAAGCGGCAGACGATGGAAAAAGAGATCGATGGCGACAGCAATCAGCTCGCCAAAACATACCGGCATGTCGGCAACATCGCCGCATTGACGAACCCATTAACGACTTTATTATTGAACTTGGGTACATTAGCCGTTTTGAGTTTAAGCGGCTACCAAGTCAATCTGGGCTCGATGACCCAAGGCGACGTGCTCGCCCTAATCAATTACTTAACGTATATGCTGGCGGCCTTAACAGTGGTTGCTAACATTACCATTTACTTTACACGTGCCAGTGCTTCGGCGAGCCGTATCGATGAAGTACTGACCACAAAAGTGTCCATTCAGTCGCCGGATGCTCCAGTGGCCTTGCCGACAACAACGGACGCTCCAATTTTAGATTTGCAGCATGTGTCCTTCGGCTATCAGAAAGGGGCCGCTAATGCGTTGGATGACATTTCCTTTACCTTGCTGCAGCACAAGTGGCTTGGCGTTACTGGGCCGACCGGGAGCGGGAAGACTACTTTGCTGGAACTCGTCTTACGGTTTTATGACCCAACCAGCGGCACGATTCAGTATAGCGGCGACCCGTTGAACAAGGTCGACTTGACGGAGCTGCGCCATCAGATTGGCGATGTCTCGCAGAAGACCGTCCTGTTTGCCGGTACGGTTCGAGATAACTTAAAATTCGGAAATCCCGATGCAACCGAAGCCGATATGTGGTGGGCGCTCGATGTTGCCCAAGCCAGTTCCTTCATTAAACCGCTGGCCAAGCAATTAGACAGTCCCGTTGCGGCGATGGGCGCCAATTTCTCCGGTGGACAGCGACAGCGGCTGGCGATTGCCAGAGCGGTCATCCGCAAGCCGAAACTGTTATTGCTGGATGATGCCTTATCGGCGCTCGACTATCAAACCGATTTAAACTTGCGGCTTGCTTTGCAGGATCAGCTCAAGGAGACGACCATGATTATCGTGTCGCAGCGGCTGAGTTCGATCAAAGATGCCGACCAGATTCTAGTACTCGATAACGGTAAACAGGTTGGTTTGGGGACTCATGCGGAATTGCTGAAGACATCGCCGGTCTATCAGAAGATTGTGGCCACCCAGCAGAATATGGAAGGGGTGAAGTCGAATGGCTAAACGACAATTTTCGCAGGCTGATAAGACGTCCCTCAAAAACTTCATGCCCTATTTAGGGCATTATCGAGGTGCTATTCTTGGGGCCTTCGTTTCTGGTATTTTAGGTGGCGGCAGCAGTGTGATCGTTACTTATGAGGTCGGTCGTGCCGTCAATCAGATTAAAGGTACGCATGATGTCGACTTTGCCCATTTATTCCCAATCTTAGGCTTATTGCTCTTGTTGTATGTGATCAATGTGGTCACAGTCTGGGCAATCAATTTATTTGTCAATCAAGTTGGTTACTTTGCCGTCCGTGATCTGCGCAACGATGCCTTTCAGCATTTGAACAGTCTGCCAGTCCAGTTTTTCGATGAACATAGCGAAGGGGATTTGCTGAGCCGTTTCACTAGCGATCTTGATTTTGTTTCCGATGCGATTGTTCAGATTTTCAATACGCTTTTTTCAGGGATGATGATTGTTGCCTTGTCCTTCGTCTTTATGCTGTTTTTGAGCCCAATTCTGACGATTGTGGTTGCCTGTGCAACCGTACTGATGTATATCGTCACGATGGCTGTTGCGCGTGGTTCGCAGTTTTACTTCAGCAAGCAGCAGAAGATTTTAGGCCAGATTTCTGGGTTTGTGACCGAATACGTCGGTCAGCAGAAAACCGTCAAAGCCTTTACCGAAGAAAAACATGAGGAACACAGTTTTTCTAAACTCAACAACAACTATTACACTTGGGGCCAGAAAGCGACGTTTGTTTCGGCATTATCCAATCCGACGACTCGGTTTGTCGATCATTTAGGCTACCTGAGTATCGGCGTTGTCGGCGGCCTGATGATTCTCGGCGGTTATCCTGGTATCAGTGTTGGGTTGATTTCCAGTTTTATTCTGTATTCGTCCCAATTTACAACGCCGTTCCAGAATTTATCGGCCGTCACGCAGCAGATTCAGACGGCGCTGGCGGGCTTGACCCGTATCTTCCAAGTTGTCGAAGCAACGCCAGAACCAAGCGATGCCGACAAACAGCAGCTGCTGACGGCTCCGAAAGAAATCGATTTCGACCATGTTTACTTTGCTTATGAACCCGATGAACCATTGATTGAAAATCTCAATTTGGCCGTTCATAACGGCGAATCGGTTGCAATTGTCGGTGAAACTGGGGCCGGCAAGACCACCTTGGTCAACCTGCTGATGCGGTTTTATGATGTCAATTCCGGCGCCATTCAAGTCGATGGTAATGATATTCGCAGCTACACACGGGATAGCTACCGGCGGCAATTCGGGATGGTTTTGCAGGATACTTGGATTTTCAAGGGCACTGTCCGTGAAAATCTGACGTTCGGCAATCCTGATGCAACCGATGCACAAATCAAAGCGGCAATCCATGATGCCCAGCTGGATCATTTCATTGCCAGTTTGCCGAATGGGCTTGATACCGTTATCGGCGGCAATGCGACCAGCATTTCTAGCGGGCAGATGCAGCTCTTGACGATTGCACGTGTGATGCTGATGAATCCGCCGATTTTAATTCTCGATGAAGCTACTTCGGAACTGGATACATTGACGGAAGCTGATATTCAGCATGCCCTCGACATCCTGATGAAGGGTAAAACCAGTTTTGTGATCGCCCATCGATTAGCGACGATTCAAAATGCCGATACCATTCTAGTCATGGCTCATGGGCATATCGTTGAAATGGGCAATCATCAAGAATTGTTAGCTAAAAAAGGCGCTTATTATGATTTGTATAACGCACAATTTAAAGGGAAGAAAATTTAAGCTGCGTAAATTTAAAAAAGGGTCCTGAAATTCCATTTTTGGAATTTCAGGACCCTTTTTTGTCAATAATAATAGTCTAGATGGTTTTTGGTGTACTAAATAATTGGTGTAAATTTTCATATGAGCGGTCTGATCCAAAAGTGGAAATTCAACCCGATTTTTATCAGAGTTTAAGCGTTCCCTGAAGTTTGGATCGAATTTAGAAAGGTTGGCGCTGAAAAACGGAAAATTGGAATATTTAATGATTTCGGAAAAAATTTAGTCTGCTGCCGATAAAGAAATTTGATCTCGGGAATATTTTCTTTGATGATATCGCTCCAAACACCGGTATTATTCAACGCTGAGAAACCGATTCCTTTTAATTCGGCTTTATCTGTCAGTATTTCTGATTCAGCAGGATCAAAACATATTGATTGTTGGGCAGAAAGGCGTCAATAGTATCCGTAAGCAACTGCTGATCGACTTAGAGATTAGCTTGCAATTTTGTTTTTAGGGTGGTCAACAGAGTCAATGGGTTTCGTGACACCGATCTTAATAATTTGTTAGCTTCGATCAATTCGAAGCCAAGTTTTTTGGGGAGAGAATATTGTGGACAATAAGTGAAGTATTATATTTTTGAAGAAATTGTGACATAAGCAGCCTCTAATTTTAGGTTGTTTTATTTAGAGATTGATTTTTTGACTAAAAATTGTTGTCTACCTTAGTTACTTTTTAGTGTGGTTACTTGGATAATATCTGTTTTCTTTTGAATTTCATTCAATGCGGATTTGGATAGCTGAGCATCCGTGATCAGATAACGAATGTTGTTCCAATCAGCATATTCTACTAGAGCCGATTCATTTGCTTTACTGCTATCTGTTAAAACCATTGCGATATTGGCATCTTCAATCAGTTTCGTTTTAATTTGGAAATCGTCGAGACTATTGCTGGTTGGACCATGGTGGTCTAAAAACCCCGATGTGCCTAAAATAACAACGTTTAGTTTGATTTTGTTGATGAAATCCAGTGCTTGGGTGCCGGTGGTCGCCATAGTGAGATTATCAACGGAGCCGCCAATAAAAATTAGTTTATTTTTGCTTTCATTTAATTCATTGACAACAGGAAAAGAATTAGTAAGAATTGTATAACCTGATTTTTGTTTTAATTCTCTGGCAAAAGCAAGTGCTGTACTACCAGCATCAATGTATAAGACGCAATGTTCCGGCAACAATGAAACTGCCTTTTTTGCGATTGCTTCCTTTTCCTGACGATGAGTGGCAATACGGCTGTTAACAGTCGGAATGGTAAACTTATTCTCAGAAATGACCGTTCCAAATAATTTTTTAACTTTTCCAGTATTCGATAGAGAAAGAATATCACGGCGAATCGTTTCTCTCGAAACATTAAATTGTTTTGCCAAATCGACCATTTTAACTGAACCATTTGTTTGAATGAGGTCCATAATAGATTTTTGTCGCTGTATAGATGTTATTCGTGTCATTGAAGTACCTCCATCGCTATTTTAACATTTGTGTAATTTTTACACAACAATGTTGAAATATGCAACAAAGCAATTGCGAAATAACACATAAAGAATTATACTGCTTATTGAGTAATGAAATCGATTACAAGAAAGGCGAAAAAAATGAAATTACAGCTTGCATTGGATGATATTCAATTTGATGATGCGATTGAATTGGCAAAAAAGGTCAGCGGCTCGGTCGACATTTTTGAAATGGGAACACCATTTATTATTGAAAATGGGATGCGTTCGGTACGAACATTCAGCAAATTATTCCCTAATAATGAGATTTTAGCCGATACTAAAATCATGGATGCTGGTGCTTATGAAGCTGCATTGACTTACATTGCTGGCGCAGATGATTGTACGGTCATGGGGATCACGGATGATCAAACAATCAAAGAATGTGTAAAAACGGCTCAAAAATAT
Organism: Lactobacillus selangorensis; assembly: GCF_001437205.1. Classification (GTDB taxonomy): domain Bacteria; phylum Bacillota; class Bacilli; order Lactobacillales; family Lactobacillaceae; genus Paralactobacillus; species Paralactobacillus selangorensis. The sequence continues at coordinate 12,842 of NZ_JQAZ01000006.1, forward strand.
GGCAAACGTTTATTTGTTGATACCATCTGTATTTCTAATCCGACCGAACGAATTCCAAAATTGGAAGCGCTAGGTGTGCGCAATATCAGCGTTCATGTGGGTGTCGATCAACAATCATTGGGTGAATCGCCATTATCATCTTTGAAAAAAATTAAAGCGGCCAGTAAAAAATCATGTCTTTCCGTTGCTGGCGGAATCAAATTAGATACGGTGAATCAGTATCGAGTTTTGGAACCAGATATTGTCATTGTGGGCGGCGGCATCTTGCATGCGGATGATCCGGCTCAAGCCGCACAAAAACTTGCTGCAGTCGTTCATAGCTAAAATGAATAGAAAGTGTGATTTTAAATGGAAAATACGCAAAAAAACACACAAGAGATTTTAGAGGAATTGGAAGGTAATCTGCAATTGGTCAGCGAAGCTGAATTACAGCAGGCCGTTCATTTAATCGCAAGTATAAATAAAATTTTTATGGCTGGAGCAGGTCGCTCAGGCGTGGCAATTCGTGCGTTTGCAAATCGGTTGACTCATTTGGGCAAAGATGTCAGTGTTATTGGCGACGTTACAACTGGTTATGCCAACGGGGCAGATGAACTTTTGATCATCGGCTCCGGTTCCGGTGAAACGGATAGCTTGGTGGCCTTAGCTAAAAAGGCTGCTGCTAATGACCTTCAGATTTTATTATTTACGATTGATCCTGAATCAACCATTGCCAATCTAGCAACTGCAATTGTGAAATTGCCAGGTGCCTCACCTAAAGTGACTCATCAGAATTCAAAAGGAACATCACTTCAACCAATGGGCTCGTCCTTTGAGCAACTTTGCTTTCTGATTTATGATGGGATGGTATTATCCTTAATGGATGTGCTGAATGAGAGCAACGAAACAATGTTTGCACGTCATGCGAATCTTGAGTAATTGAAAAAGACTCAGAGCAAAATATTTTGTTCTGAGTCTTTTTTGTCAAAAAATATAGTCCTTCAGAAGCTGGTAAAGCAGATCGATTTCATAATCTTCGACTTTGATGTTGAATTTTTGTTCGACAGGTTGAAAGATGCCGCTTGAAAGTGAAAAGAAATCCTGTTCCTGTCTAGGGAGTGTGGATTGTTGCATATCGGATATATTGCTGTGGTTGCTGGTCATCATTCGTTCGAACATCAATGATAAATGCATATAAAGATTTAATTTTAATTTTGACTCAAATTTGACGTTGTAGAAATTCTCATAATGAGCAACAATATCCTGACTTTCTTGGATGACAATGTCTGGATTTAAAATCTGCAAACGACCACGAATACCTTCAATCGATAAGAAGCGGATTAATTGATCAATCAACTTATTAATGGATTCCTGACTTTCGCCGGCTTGTAGCAGCACAGTTTGCAATCTGAGTGAAGACGCTTTGTCAAAAACATTATAGACATTAACGATATCGATACCAATATCAATACTGATATCATCGCTCACATTAGTTGTCGTTAAGATCAACTGTGTATTCGCAAAAAACTTACGATCGTTGTTGGTTAATAAAGTATGTAATTTCTTATAGTCAAGCGTGATCACTTCGAGTGATGGCGAGAGATTATCATCAAGTAATTTCTTGAGTTCTTCGGACAAACCAACACCGGACATACAAGAAACAATAATGTTCCGTTGGTTTGATAAACCTTCATAATATTGTGCATTCGTCGATGCACCAAAATTTTCGCCAGCTTCGGCAATTGATTGAAAAGTATCATTTCGTTGAATTCGTAAACCAATATCGAGTGCCATTGCAGTAGTCATATTGTTAACAACGATTAATTCTTGATTGGATACCTTTTTGATTTCACTGAACATTTGTCGTAATGATCCCATATCAAAGAGAACAATATTTCCTTTTGCGGAGGGATCTTGTTGTGACAAATAATGCTGGACGTAAATATTAATTTCGCTCAATGTGATATCAATTGGCATGTCGAATGCTTCGAAGAAATAATTACCACACAACGAATTGACCACTTTTTGAATACTTGAAGCAGTATTCTCGCCATGTGCTAACAGAATTGCATTGTAGTTAACCGAATCGATCTTTTTTTCGCACTTTACGAATAGCAGGAAGAAGGGTAGGTAATAATAAGCGTTCTGTGCTTTTTGTGGCATAAACTGCATTAAAAATTTTTTGTATAAGTAATAACTTCTTGGGTAACGACGTTTTGCAGTAACTTGAAATTGATGAGTGACTTTTGTATCAGAAAGATTATCACTGCAGGTTCCGGCAAACAAAAACGCACGTGCAATATTATGCCAAAAAGGATCACTTTTGGATGGAAATACGACTCCGTAACGCTTGGTAATAATCGATTGGCACGCTTTCTGAATGGATTGTGACGATAGGGCAACTAATTTATCGCTTGCGATGGTGCTCATTTGATTAAGTACTTTTGTTACCAAGAAATCTTGTTCGGTAATTGATTCACCTCTGAGAAGCGAATCGGCAAGTTTCTTATATAAGTTATCAATTGTGGGTCCCAGTTGCAGCACACTAGCCGTTAGAGCTTTGATATTTGTTTGCAAGGTGTGTTGCTTCGGAAAAATTGAAATGGCATTGTCTGAAGCTGTTCCGATCACTAATTGACTGTTTTCGGGTGTTCGTGCGTATGCCTTCGCACATAGTAATTGGATATGATTGCTTAATTCCGTGATGTTATTCGGATGTGTAAAATTAGCAAGTGCAATCAGCTTATTGGGCGTAATTAAAATCTTTTTGTTGATCTGATCAGCCTGTTGTTGTAAGTATCGTGCCACAAGCGAAATACGTTCATTTAAGGGTCGATTAGCAAAATCAGACAGTGTAATTTTAATGGCTGCGCTTTTAAACCATCCTTGTGCGGCAGCGAATATTTTTGTTGTTGAAGAATAAATAAGACGGGTGTTGGTATTTTTTTGTTGACTGGCATGGGAAAAAAGGTATTGCTGATCCGATGATTGCAGCATTTGCAAATTGCTGATATATAGATAGCCATCGTCGGTATTATCTTTTTCTGATGAATGAACAATTTTAGTACGCAAATCTGCCATAAAATCATCAAAATGATTTTTGTAATTAGCATAATCAATAATTTCGAAAAAGGCTGTTTTATGAATCACTTTACGCCGGATCGCCTCATGAAAAATGGCTCGTGAAAATGGTAATTTACCGCTGCCGGCGGGACCAGTTAGAAAGATCGGCAGTCCGTTCGTCGGATAAACAATCGCAGTGATTGCTTTTTGAATATTAGTGCTTAAACTGCCGTTCACACCGATTAAATCATCAAATGCAGAACGTTCACGCTTGATCTGCCAATAGACAGGACGGCCGCCTGTCTTCAGCAGCTTTCCCTCTTTGGCCAACTGGGATAGGTAGCTGCTAGTCACGCCACGAGTAAGGCCAGCAACATTTGCAATTTGTGTCGTCGTAACGCGTTCATCTGGGAAATGTTGAGCGATAGTGATGTATAGTTTTTCAATTGCCTTCAAAAAATCGCCTCCAATTTAAGCACTAGCATTGAAAATTAGTCAAAATATCTTCGTGACTTTCATATTACATGCGCTTAATATAGCCATTGTAAGCGTTAACTAAAGCCAAGTCCAGGTTAGCGGAAATGACACTTCTCATTAATAATTCGAAAGGAGGATTTTTTAACAGGGAATCAACCATGCATCTACGTAAAAATTAGAATCACGCTATTTTATTTTGATTGATTGTGATATGCAGATCTGCATTTTTACATTTTTTTAACGAGAGAGAGGGGAGATGGAACCGATGAAATATTTGCTTCTTGTTAGCCATGGTTCCTTTTCAACTGGTTTAAAAGGAACCCTGAGTATGTTTGCAGGTGATGAGGCAATGAAATCAGTGATTGCCGTTGGATTAAAACCGGATGAATCCGTGTCAAAATTTGAAACTCGTTTCAAAGTGCTTTTAGAAACACTACCAGATGATTCAAACTTTGTTGTTTTGGCTGATATTATTGGTGGCAGTCCGCTCACGACTGTGTGCAGCGTTTTAAATGAACATGGCAAATTGCAGGATGCGGTTGTTCTCGGTGGAATGAACTTTCCGATGGCGTTAACAACACTCATGTCGAAAGATAGTATGAAGAATTCGGAATTAAAGGAAAAAGCGTTATCAGAAGCAGCAGCGGCTCTTAAAGATTTTAAGACCGAGCCTTCAGATACTGATGATAATGACGACGATATTTAAAGGAGTGAATGAATATGTCAGTTTCGTTTGTACGTATTGATGATCGGATGATTCATGGTTTAATTACAACTCGTTGGGGTAAAGAATATCCTTGCGATGGTATTATTGCCGTAAATGATAAGGCAGCTACAGATCCGATTTTGTCGGAAGCTTATAAGGCTGCTTCAGATAAGAAAACTTTTATCTGGACGCTTGATCATTTTAACAAAGTAAAAGATAAGGTTTTAAAGTCATCAACACGGTATTTCTTGATTACAAAGAATCCGCAAGATATGAAGAAGATCCTGGTTGACATGAACTTTAAACCAAGTGATATCAAGACCGTTATTGTTGGCCCTGGAAATGATCGTGAAAATACAATCAAGCTAGGCGATAATCAGTCGTTTAATCAGTCAGAAGCCGATGCATTTGAAGCTATTCAAAATGCTGGTTATAAAGTTGAATTTGCACTTTTACCAGATAAGCGGATCGGCGATTGGGACAAATTTAAATCGCGTTTTAATTATTAATTAATGACACAGGATTTGAAAAAGGAAGGTAAGAAAAATGACAATTAGTTGGTTACAAGCTGCTATATTCGGTTTATTTGCCTGCTTATGTTCCAATTCATGTATGGCTGGTCAAGCGGTTGGTAATTATACCATCGGCCGTCCACTAGTTGGTGGTCTTGTCTGCGGTATTGTTCTTGGCGATATTAAATTAGGTATTGCTTGTGGTGTTGCGATGCAGTTAGTTTACATTGCTTTAGTAACACCAGGTGGTACTGTTTCAGCTGATGTTCGTGCTATTTCATATATTGGTATTCCGCTGGCAATGGTTGCAATTACTTCACAAGGCTTGAATCCACTTGGTGGTACTGCCGCAAACTTAGCTAAATCAATTGGGACTTTAGTTGGTACTGTTGGTACTGTTTTGTACTACGCCGTTGCCACAATGAACCTGGTTTGGCAGTCATTCGGTTGGAAAGATATTGAAAAGGGTAAAATTGATCGGATTACAGGCGTCAATTTCGGTTGGCCATGGATTTCACAGATGCTGTTCTCATTTATTCCAGCTATGCTACTCACTCATTATGGTGCTACAGCCGTTACTGCTTTACGTACCGCCTTACCAATGGATGGGATTGCAATGAAGACACTGTTCACAGTTGGCGGTATGTTGCCATGTGTCGGAATTGCGATCTTGCTTCGTCAGATTGTTAACCGTCCGGTAGACTTTATCCCATTCTTAGTTGGTTTTACACTTTGCGCTTCATTGAAGTTAAACTTAGTTTCTGTCACAATCATTTCATTATTGTTTGCGATTCTTATCTATGAAATTGAAATGGCTCACAACAGTTCTTCAAACGGTGGTTCAGCAGCAATAGAAACAAATGGTGACGATGATGAGGAGGATATTTGACCATGCAATCAACAAATGATATTAAAAACACAGATCAAAAAACACTTGATCATAAAACATTAACAAAGTCTTTCTATCTCTGGTTTTGGGGCGCCTTGACCTGCTTCTCTCAGGAACACATGCAGACTTTTGGCTACATGGCATCTATGTTGCCGATTCTGAAAAAATTGTATCCTGATCATGATGATCAAGTCGAAGCCATCCATGCTTATACCGCATTCTTTAACACAAATCCAATGTTGGGGACTGTTATTGTCGGAATCACGGCCAGCATGGAAGAGGCTCGTGCCGATGGGCAAGATATTGATGGCGAAACAATCAATGATATGCGTGCCGGTCTGATGGGGCCACTCGCTGGGATTGGGGATTCATTAATTGATGGTACCTTAATTCCAATTCTTTTAGGGATTGCCTTGGGGATGTCATCTGGCGGTTCACCGATTGGTGCCATCTTCTATATCGTTGCTTGGGTTCTTATCGCATACTTTGGTCAACGTTTCTTGTATTTCCGTGGTTATACGCTTGGTTCTCGAGCTGTTAACATTTTAGTTGGTGCGCAAGGTGCAGCCATTCGTCGTGCGATCGGAATTGTTGGTGCGATGGTTGTTGGTGGTGTTCTTGCTTCATGGGTTAATGTAACAACCTCACTGAAATTACGTGGCGCTGATGGTAAAGTCTTTCTGAACCTCCAAAGTAAGTTAGACAGTATTTATCCAGGATTGCTTACTGTTTTAATCACATTCTTCTGCTGGTGGTTAATGTCAAAAAAGCATGTTTCCGCCATTTGGACAATGGTCATTCTGGTTGTGATCTCGTTCGTTGGTGTTCTAGTTGGTTTCTTCAACCCAGGTCTTTCATACTAAAAGTTCAGAACAATAGATGAAAATAGAAGAAGGAAAATTGAAATGACAATTGATGAAATGACAAAAGGATATGAAAATGAAGTTACATATCAAAAGCATATGCTTAGAAATCTAGGTTATTGGTTTCAGCTTTGCACTATTATCAGTGGCGTTGGAATTGTTTTAATCTACTTCTTCCACCATAAAATATTGTGGCTGAATGTTATCGGCATTATATTATTGGTAATTGGTGCGTTAGGAATGCTATTATTTGGGTATTCAGGATGGAAAGGACAGCAGAATGTTCAAGCCGTTGTGGATGATTATGAAAAGAAAATCGCATATTTTAAAAAGGAGTCCAAAGCAAAACTGACTTCTAGTACCAAAAAATAGACATCGTTTTTAAATTGTAAAAATCTCTTTGGAACGCTAGTATTTGTACTTCGCGCCGCAAAGGGATTTTTTAGTGCTTAAAATAAAAGACCGAATCTTAGAAAAGAATATAAGACCCAGTCTGATAATTGACTTTATTTAAAGACATTATTTGCTTTTATGCCAGTAAGTTTTAGGTGTTGCAATGATGAGACGATCGCCGCCACTCAACTGTACCGTTTCGTCAGGAAGCAGCAAAAAACTTTGACCAGATATTAATGAATGATCATTGATTTGGATAAGTGAATCGCCAATATTTGTAATGGCAACGGCAATTTCTTCACGGTTAGTCACTATCTGATCACTATGAATTAATTTTAAGCGATATGGTTGCTCATCAACAGCGATTTTATCAGTAAAGAGACGTTTTTCGACATGATGAGTTGGATCGAGATTTGCAAGGGCATCTTTTACATCCAATTGGCGAGGCTTACCGTCCAACCCTTTGCGTTCATAATCGTAGAGTCGAAAAGTGATATCAGTTGACTGCTGAATTTCATAAACGAGTGCACCTGCACGAACAGCATGTAGTGTTCCATCCGGAACATAAAGATAATCACCTTTTGCAACTGGTTCGGTACCGATAAAACGAGTTGGATCAGCCTTGAACTCATCACTAGTTGGAAATTGTTGTGGGTCACGTAAACCGCTGTATATCGAACCACTTTTAGGAATTTCCAGAAAATACCATGACTCGCGTTTCCCGTAAGGAAGTCCTAAATGGCGAGCAAATGAGTCATTGGGATGAACCTGGATACTAAGATCTTGGTCCGCACCAAGCATATCAATGATTAAGGGATAATCTTCATAATTACGTAACCCAAGTCGTTCAGGCTTTTGTTGTGTAACTTGATGTAATGTGGTATTTTCGCCAGTTTGTGAATCATAAACTGCGCAATCAAGTTTTTCGGTACCGGCAACTGTATAAACAGAACCAGCATGTTTGCTGTTAGCACCGTATTTTTTTAATCGTGGCGTTCCCCAAATACGGTCCTGACTGAATGGTTTTAGAATAAGCATTATATTCCTCCTAAGGAAGGCTAAATGAACCGAAATTTTAAGCGTTCAAATATGTAATTACATATTTGAACGCTATTATTATAAAAAATCGTTTAAACAATGTCAATGCTTTAAATGAAAACTATTGACACACAAAAATGCATCATTAAATGTAATAACATATTAAAAAGCCTGGTGCTTACCAGACTTTTTTGTTTGTTCAATCGATATTGCTCATCTTTCCGTCATCAAATCTCTGCGTTGATAGCCTACAATTCCAATAATAATTAGGAACACTGCTATCGCTAAAAACAGCCAGGTTTGTGTCCAATTGACGTTTTTAACCGGTACTTTGGGTGTCCAGCCATAAGGGGTCAGGCGTTTGGCCCACTTGGGAATCTTCAGCAAACCGTCCATATAAATCGAAATGAAACCATAGCCCAAATAGAACCAAGCTAGATTGATCCATTTCGGCAGCCAGCCGACCAGCACAGCCCCCAGTCCCAGCATCAGCAGAATAATCGGTACATAGGTGTCGAAGCCTTTCATAAAGGTGGTCCAGTACAAAGCATGTTTGCCTAAGACAGCGACGTTGGCCCAATAAGCACCAGTAATGGCGACCAGCATGGCTAAAATGCCGACGATAATGCCGCTGACTAAGTAGCTGCTGAATAATTTGATGCGAGAAGTGGGAGTGGCGTTTAATGATTCCAGCCAGCCTTTGCTTTCATCACGTTTCAGTTTCAGCATTAACTGCAAAGCTGGAATGGTGCTGGCGGCGGCAAAAACGACGTTCAGCAGATTCAAAAAGTTGAGCCGTAATGTGTGGTTGGCCGAGTTGACTGCCCCTTGGCCAAAAACCTGCTGCATGGTCGGATTCGATTTGAGGATGTCGCCGATTGTTTTGAAGATGGACCCATACGAGGCACCCAGCAGCAATAAAACGATGAGCCATGTTAAGGCAAAGCGCCAATTCAAACGGAATTGCAGTGAGAAGACGCCTCGCAGCCAGGCTGGTGCCGTCGCACGGCCGTTGCGTTCCGGCAATAATCCGGCATTGAGGTCGCGAACATTATTGAGCTGCAATTCAATTAAGATGAGGACTAGGCTGCTGCCTAAATAAAGCCATAACGGCAGCCAGTTATTTTTAAAATAGGGCTGCGTTTTTTCGAGCCAGCCCATCAGCGACCACCAAGTGTAACGGGGATGACTGATATCGGTCATCATCCGAAGCAGATAGGCAATACCGAACACAGCATAGCTTAACGTGGTGGCCTGACTGGCATTATTGGCGACTTCTGCACACAGCAGTGCGATGACGCCAAAAAACAGGCCGCAACTGGCTAATCCCAGCCCCAACAGCCAATTTCCAGTTGATGTGGTGCCGACCATCCCGGAAAAATGCAGGCCGACGCTGATTGACACGCCTAACAGACCGTTGATCAGGATCAGTTCGGAGAGCACACTGAGCAGGTTGCTGGAACGGCCAACGGGCAGGGCACTAATCATTTCCAAGCTGCCGGTGTCCTCTTCGAAACGGGTGTTTTTGACAGCGAGTGAAATGTTCATAATAATTAGTAAAATGGCAGTAAAGACCAGCATTTCATTCGCAAAAATCTGGGTTGTCGTTGGTTTATTGGGCAAGGTAAATGCCCCGAACATTGCGACGACGGCTTTGCTTTTCAGCGTCGGCGTAATTGCCAAAATCTCTTTGCGAGTCCCATAAATATCGGTGAACTTGTAGGCAACGGCTAGGACCATGCCGCAGATGAAGAGATACCAGGCCAGCAGTTTGACCCAGTCGCGTCGCAACTGGATTTTCAGCAGGGCGCCGAATTGACTAAATTGATTGGTGCGCATGCGTGTCCGCCTCCTGTTGGTCCGGATTGGACTGGTAATAACGCAGGAACAAGTCTTCCAGCGTTGGCGGCGTACACTGCAGATTCTGAATCTGAGCCGTGGCGAGCTTGCTCATCACCGCCGACAGATGATTGGAATCAACCGCAAACGTCCAAGTATTCGGCTGTTTGTCAGCTTTAAAATCATGGACACCAGGCAAACTCTGGAGACCGGTCAGCGGTTCTTTCGTGGTGACCACAACCGTATTGCGTGTCAGCTGCTGCATTTGTTTCAAAGGCATCGACGTAATAATTTTGCCTTGCCGAATAATGGCAATCGTGTCGCACATTTTTTCGACTTCGGATAAAATGTGGCTCGACAATAAGACCGATTTGCCTTCCTGTTTGAGGGCCATCACACAATTTTGAAAGACAACTTCATTGAGGGGGTCGAGTCCCGAAGTCGGTTCGTCGAAAATGTAAAGGTCCGAATCAGCTGAAAAGGCGGCAATCAAAGCCACTTTCTGGCGATTGCCCTTTGAATAATCTTTGGCCTTTTTGGTCGTATCGAGCCCGAATTTTTTGATTAAATCGTCGGTTTTAGCGGTATGCTGATGATGCCCCAACCGCAGCATCAGGTCAATGATTTCGCCGCCGGTCAGATTTGGCCACAGATAAACATCGCCGGGCACATAGGCCAAACGGTCGTGAATCTGGACCCGATGTGACCAAGCATCCATGTCAAAAACATTGGCTTGGCCGCCGCTGGCTTTCAAAATGCCCAGAATGATGCGAATCGTGGTCGATTTGCCGGCGCCGTTAGGGCCGATGAAGCCTAAGACTTCGCCTGTATGTAATTGCAAGGTCACGTCGCTTAATGCCTGAAATTTGCCAAATCTCTTTTGTAAATGTTCAACGTCTAAGATCGTTGCCATTTAAATCGCCTCCAATGCTGTTTTCAAGCTGGTTACAGCGTATAGCGCTTTCTGGTAAAAGTCAATAAAGTGAACTATAATATATTTATTGTTCATCTTTTGAAACGAAGAAAAGCCGTTAAACGGATTCTTCGCAAAAAAGTTTTTTTCAGAGTTCCGGTTTTGAAAGCAGGTAAAAACATGAAACGAGTCCTTAAAAAACAGCAAGTTGCAAATCGAATCCTGCAAACGGCGACGCAAATGTTTACGCAGGAGGGGTATCATCCGACTCAGGTGGCTGCCGTCGCCAAACGAGCCCATGTGTCGAAGGTAACCCTATATAAGTATTATCCTTCAAAGCTCGATTTGGGGAATGCCGTTTTGGTTCGTATCATTGAAGACGGCTATGCAGCGTACGGCCGCTTTCTGGATGATCCCGACATGGATTTTGATGATAAGCTGCGGACGATAATGTCCGTTGAAACGAAGAGCTACCAGCGCTTGAATATGGATTTTGTCCAATTCGTGCTCACCAATCTGCAGGGCAAACTGGGGCCGACGAGTGCCGCCCAAGCCTATAACGCCGGGAAAAAACATTTTTGGCTGGTCTTAATCAAGCAGGGGCGTGCTGAAGGCAAAATCGATCCGCATATTTCCGATGATTCGCTGATGATTTTTGCCGATATGTTCATCAATTATTTCTTGACCCATCAGTATCAAGCTGATTTCGATGTGACCAAGCTCAAAGAAGAAGGCCCTGAATTGCTGCAGCTGTTTTTCTATGGTTTTGTGGGAAAACAGGCATAATAAAAAGACCGTCACAACCAAAAATTGTGGCGGTCTTTTCTGTCAGCAAGTCCGACTTTACTGACGCTCTATTTTTTGATAATGACGTCATTCAACCATTCGCCTAAGAATGGGTATTGTTTGATGAGTTCGTAAACTTGCGTTTCGTCGTCAGGATAATGGAGAACCAGCGATTCGCTGCGAGCATCGACACTGACGCCGAGTGTCTTTTTGTTCGGCAATTCGAGCCGATAACTGCTCATAGTGTCGCCAGTCTTCATTAAAATGCTGTTGTTGGCGGCGGAAATAAACAGTTTATCCAGACTTGGCAGCGATTCGGTTTCAACTCCAACGACAGTCAGCGTTAATTCATGATCGAGGAGCGGAGCGATATTTTCGGCCTTCCAAGTGAAGAGACCACTGGCAGAAATCTGCGGCTTGCCTTCTTTAGTAACGTTATTGCCGTCTTCATCAACGACCTTGAAGGAGCGGACGTCGTAACGGCCGATTTGCGTATCGAGGTGGATCAGCTTGTTGACGTTGGTGCCGACTTGTTCGGTCGCTGTGAAGTTTTTCGGCTGGTTGAAGACGACTGGGAAGGTCAGGTTATTAACCGGCTGCAGAATAGTTTCACGTGCGCTCGTAAAGCGATAGTCGGCTTTATAAAGCAGTTTAATCATTTGAATCAGGGGTTCATAGTCGCTTTCCGGCAGCATAAATTCGTCGCCTTTTTTGGTCAGTGTCGGCAAATTATGGGCGGCTAAAACGGCCCGCTCCGTTAACGGCTGCTGGATGGAGAATAACGTGGTGTTGTGGTCTTCAGTCGCATAATTGACATCGAGGGACACCCAATTGCTGGTGCTGCCACGTACTTGCAGCCAAGTGTGGTCCAGCAGTTCGGAATCTTTGATTGTGTCGTTATCTGTATAAGCTTCCCAGATACGGTCCAAGAGCAGGCGTGAATAGCTGCAGTTTAATTCGAAAAGGGCTTGGTCGTTAGTTGTCCATTGTGCCTTGCCAGATAAATAGTTAAGCCGCTGATGATACAAATCAGTTAAGGCTTGGCGAGTATCCCCGATGCTTTGCGGTGTTTCAACGGCCGCCCGTAAATCTTTTTCCTTAAAATTCAGCATGGTTTTTATTCACCGTCCTTATCTGATTGTGTCGCTAATCCGGCTTTCACTTTTAAACTGTCCATGTAACGGGCCGGCATTTCGTTGAGAGCCTGCATAAAGTCCTTCATGGACGGATATTGTGCGACGACTGCTTGATATTCGTAACGAACAACCGCCGATTCAACTTGGACCTGACGTTGCTGCTGATTGTAACGCTGGTCGGCCGTTTGCTTGGCTTCGTCGTATTGCTGCTGCAGGTCTTTGGTATCATGATGTTCAGCTTCATTGGTTGCAGCAACCTCGCTGTCGTCACCTTCCATGAAATCTTGGAAGAAGTTCTTGAAGCCGGTTGAACGGGTCTTTTGCTGCGTCCGGGAACGTTCGTTATCAGCTGCCGCACTAGCTGGTGCTTCAGGATCATCGGAGTGCGATGCATCGAGTTCCCGTTTCAGAGCATCCGCTTTTTCATAGATGCGATTATGCAGATCGTTTAATTGACTTTGTAAGTAGTTATCGGGGTCAGTGGACAATTCTTGCAGTTCAGGGATGATGGCCCGTTGTTCCTCATTGGTTTGGACGATGCGGCGCTGCCAGACATCGAGCACACCGAACTGACGACGGTGGTACCAATCCCCGAACATCACAATCCCGTTCGGGCTGATTTCGAAGAAAGGTAAGTATTCGGCCAGCCACTTAACCAAGCCTTCTTGTAAGTAACTTTCGAGTTCAGATTCAGCTTGTTTGTCGTAGGCCAAGATGTAATCGGGTACTTCTGAGATTTCAAGACGCAGGCTGTCAGCAGTGGCATCGATGCCATCATAAAGGTTAAGGTCAGAGCGATCTTGCCAAGCTTGGGCGAAGTCTGTAAAGAATCGTTTTTGATGATTTAAACATTGCTCAGTATCCATAAATAACGCTCCCTGATTTTTCGATTTTTGTAATTATCTTTATTCTAAGCCAATTCAAGATTCTTTGAAACCTCTTACGGCCTATAATCCCCTTTATTATAAAGAATTTAAGGGGTCGGTGTAAAGAAAGTTTGATCGCGGCATGCTAAAATAAAAGCGTACTCAAAAACGAATTCGAAACATAAAGGGGTTTTTATAAAATGTTAGCCAATGAAAATCGTCATGGTCAGGTCCAAGCCAGCAAAAACGTTTTTTCGGGCCGGATTTTCGATGTCGTTCAGGAAAAAATCAAAACACCTGATGACCTGATTGTCGAACGTGATTTAGTTAAACACCAGCCTGCCGTCAACATTCTGGCGATTACCGCCGATGACCAAGTGCTGATGAACGCCGAATACCGGGTCGGTGTCAACAAAGAGGCAATTGCGTTTCCAGCCGGTTTGATCAATCCCGGTGAGGATGTTCTGGCGGCCGCTAAACGAGAAGTGTTAGAGGAAACGGGGTATGAAATTGGGGAACCGCACATTATGACAACCGTCACTTCTTCCGAAGGGTTTACCGATGAAAAAGTGACGCTCGTTTTTGCCGAACTCAAAAATAAGGCCCCCATCGCCACCCATTTTGATGAGGATGAATACGTCAACAGCCAGTTAGTCCCATTGCAACAAGTAATCGAGTGGGTCCGGACCAATAAAATCACTTCAAGCCAAGCCATTTCATCGTTGCTGTATTATTTGCAGTTTATACGGAAGTAAAAAGAAGCACTCCAAGCATTTGCTTGGGGTGCTTCTTTACTTTAAGACACTGAGTTCGACTAAATTCTGGTCGGGATCCCGCAAATAAATCGAGGTCATCGGACCTTGAGCACCGGTGCGGTCGACGGGGCCGACTTCGATGGACAGCTGCTGGCGGTGGCAATGGGCAATCATTGCATGAACGGTCGTATCTTTCAGCAGCAGGCAAAAATCAGCTGATCCAGACGTCGGATGAGCGGCGACTGGCGGGTGCGGATGTGCCGCTACCTGAAAATTGAGTTTCTGCTTTCCAATCCGAACGGCCGACCGCCCATTTTCAAAATGAAAGAGGGGCAGTCCAAGCTGGTCGTGGTAAAAGTGTTCGCTGGCGGCCAGATTGGTGACGGTCAGTGTCAAATGATCGAGTTGTTCAAATTGCATTGAACCACCTTATTTCGTATATTCGATTGTGTAGCTGCCGTTGTTCTGGTTGACATTGAAGCTGGAATAGCCGCTGCTGAGCCAGCTGGACTGATTCTGCTTGGCATATTTCAGGGCATCGCTGGCTGAGCTGAACGAAGACTGGGTCGAAGTGCCTTCAGTCGCCGTTCCATTATTCGAAGAGGAACTGGCTGCAGGTGTCGATGAGGAGGATTGGGTCGTCGAGCTGGACTGGTTGGCCTGGCCGTTATTATCGGTATTATTATTCGTGGTACCGTTATTCGTAGTACCAGTATTATTGTCCGTTGTCTGGTTATCATTCGTCTGGGAATTGTTTTGGGCCGTTGACGAAGAAGCCTGCTGTACGGATGAACTTGATGCGGCTGGCTGAGAATTGGCAGCGGTGTTGTTGTTATCAGCGGTCGTGTCAGTTGAATTGGTATCGGCCGTTTGATAAGTGTTGTCCGTTGTGGCGGCTACAGTTTGGTCGGTCGTGTCGGAAGAACTTGTGCTCGATGAGGATTTGCTGCTCGACTTCTTCTTTTTCTTAGACGATGATTTTTTCTTTTTCGAAGCCGCTTTGCTGCTAGAGGAAGCATTCGTGACTTCGGTTTCGGAAGCATGGTCATTCGTGTCGGATCCGCCGTTTGCACTGGCAATGCCCCAATAGGCGAAGAAGGCGAGAATCAGGATGCCGGCGACAATCAGCGGCGGCTTGTTTTTCCGCCAGAACTGGATGATCTTGCTGGGCTTCTTGGGACTGTTCTGACCGGAACGGCTGGTGCGGCTTGTTTTAGGGGCTGCTTTCGCTGCTTGGGCCGTTTTAGCCTGTTCGGCTTTTTGGGCCTGCTTTTCTTGATGACGAATGGATCGTTTCGCCTGTTTGACTTGTTTGGCCTGTTCTTTGGCTTTTTGAGCCTGCTGTTCTTGATCCTTGCGACGCCCGAGCCGTGTATTTTGCTCGTCTGGCTTCATGAATGGAACTCCTTTCTAATAGGAAACTTCAACTGTTTTTTCAAATTCGGCTTCATCATTATCTCCAACGTGGAGGTTGAACGCCGGATAAAGTTTGGTCCGCATTTCGGTGACCAAGGCACTCATTTTAGCAACGATTTCATCGTGGCTCATTTGAGCAGGGTAGATTTTAAGATCAGCTTGGAGTTCCTGAGCAGTGAGGACAAAATCACGGTCCGGATTTTGGAACACTAAAATAAGGCCCAGACAACGCTGCGCACGATCACTAAGGGTGTTTAATGCTTGAAGTTGTTGCGCTGTAAACATGAAAAGGATCTTCCTTTCTCTTCCCTTTAAAATACCGTGTTTCGGCATAGAAAACAATGGTTACGCCGATTTTGAAATCAAAACTTAAATTTCAATCGGCATTAAAGCGTTTTAGTACAGTCGAAAACTTTTTATGTTAAAATGAGAATGATATTTTATAACTTTATTCGTTATTCGTTCAACTAACGTAAAAAATCGGAATTTTTCATATTTGAAATGAGGAGAATGAATTTATGGTGAAAGCTAAAATTGCATTACTGAGCACCGGTGTCTTAGGTGCGACTGGCCTCGCATTATTAAATGCTAATCCCACTCAAGCGGCAACGCAGACGGCAACCGTTTCTTATGAAAAGGGTGCCACTACTGTTTGGGATAGCCCGGCAGAAGGACAGCAGCCAAAACGATATTTAACTAAAAATCAAAAAGTAACGATTCAGCATCAGAAAAAAGTCTATGGCGAAACTTGGTATGAGATTGGCGCTGGCGAATGGATTCCAGAACGATATCTCAAGCTTGACCAAGCAACGGCCCAAAAACAGATTCAGATCAGCTACCGTGATGGTAGTGTGACACTGTGGGCTCATCCAGGCTACACACAGCCGACTGGGGATTACTTAGGTTATGGGAGTATTTTCGACGTTGTTCAGGAGCAGCAAGTTGGGGGCGAAACCTTCTATCAGCTCAATAACGGCGCTTGGGTCGCTGCCCGGTTCGTCACGACTGTTTCAAACGGAACAGCCGCACCAACAGCAACTTCACAGGCGGCACACACAGCTGATTCGACGGTTACATATAGCGATGCGGATTACTTTGCCCAAGCAAACAGTTCCGCAGCCAGTGCTTCGGCACAAACAGCTTCCGTTGTTTCAGACCAAGTAGCAGCTACGGCAACACCAAGCAGTGCTGCAGAAGTTGAAAAACAGGCAGTTGTCTTTGATATTCCATCGACATCTGCTAAGTCGAATTCAGCTGCTTCAGCCGCGACGGTACTCGTTAAGAGTTCTGCCGATGATAAGGTTGAATTTTCAGCTGCCGATCACAGTACGAATAAATCAAGTGCCGCAGCTGTCAATTCCAGTGCGGCCAGCACCGTTAACAGCAGTAGTGCCGTTCAATCGAGTGCGGTCAGCGAAACAGCTTCTTCAGCTGCCGCAAGCAGTGCCGTAACAGCCAATTCATCCGCTGCAAATACAGCATCTAGTTCAGCTGTAGTCAATTCCAGTGTAGCCAGCGAAAACGCCAGTTCGGCAGTCAGTGATGCTGTTTCTTCCGCTGCGCCAAGCAGTGCTGAAACAGTTGCTTCATCGACGGCCAGCGATGCTTCGAGTTCCGCTGTGCAAAATCAGACGAGTTCAGCGGCCAGCAGTGCGACTGCTGTTAACTCTTCCGCAGCCAGTGAAGCATCCAGTGCAACTGTTAGTGATGCCGTTTCCTCTGCTGCCCCAAGTTCGGTTGCTCCTGAAAGCAGTGCTGCTTCGTCAGATGCTGCTTCAAGTGCAGCTGCATCACAGGCGATTGCCGATTCCTTAGCAGCTGCCTCAAGTGCTGCGGCTAGTTCAGCCGCTGCTTCGAGTGCAGCCGTTTCACAGGCTGTTGCCGATTCTCTGGCTGCGGCGTCATCGGCTGCTGCTAGTTCAGCTGCAGCTCAAAGCTCCGCTGCTGCCAACGATAACAGTGCCGCCAGCTCATCTGCATCGACTTCAACTGATCGGGCTGCGCAGATTCAGACTGTAATCAATGCAGCTGAATCACAAATCGGTGTTCCTTATGTCTGGGGCGGCCATACCGCTAACGTCGGCTTGGATTGCTCCGGGTTGACGAGCTATGCTTATTCGACGATTGGGGTCAATTTGACACCGTATACGGTTGCTCAGGAAAGCGCCGGAACGGTCGTTTCAATCAGCAACCTTGAAGCCGGCGATTTAGTCTTCTGGGGCGCCATGGGCAATACTTATCATGTTGGTATCTATATCGGCGGGAATCAGTACATTGCCGCACCACAGCCTGGCGAAGATGTCATGGTCAGCTCGATTTCAAGCTACTTCTATCCATCTTTCGGGGTTCGTGTTATTTAGAAAAAACAAACGAGCACGTTTTATTTCGCAACGTGCTCTTTTTTTATGATATGATGAAAGCGGTTTATAAACAGACATCAAGAGAGGGATGCAAATATGAAACAAATTGATTTAGGCAATACAGATTGGCCCGTATCGGCTGTTGCATTAGGAATTATGCGGATGGATGCACTTGACAATAAGGCTGCCGTTAAGGTGCTCGAAGCAGCGCATGATGCTGGGATTAACTATATTGATTCTGCCGACATTTATGGGGATGGCAAATCCGAAAAAGTTTTCGGTAAAGCCTTAAAGAAGTCGGACCTGAAACGTGACGATTTCTACATTCAATCAAAAGGCGGCATCGTTTCCGGCAAACGCTATGATTTTTCTAAGAAACACTTGCTGAAGTCGGTGGACGGTATTTCGGAACGGCTCGGCATCGATTATTTGGATGCCTTTCTGCTCCATCGTCCTGATCCATTGATGGAAGTCGATCAAGTGTCGGAAGCCTTTGATGAATTGCAGCGCAGCGGCAAAGTCCGTCACTTTGGGGTCTCTAATTTCAATCCGATGCAGATTGAAATGCTGCAATCCGGTTTGAGCCAGCGTCTGATGATCGACCAGATTCAATTTGGAATCATGCATACGGGTCCGATCGATTTCGGCATGCACACTAACATGACTGACCCTGGCAGTATCAATCATGATGGCGAGATCATTGAATATGCCCGTTTGAACGGCATGACCTTGCAAGCTTGGTCGCCCTATCAATACGGCTGGTTCGAAGGGACTTTCATCGACAATCCGAAGTTCCCGAAGCTGAACAAAGAACTGCAGAAATTAGCTGAAAAGAAGGGCGTCACCAAGAATGCGATCGCCACAGCTTGGATTACCCGTCACCCAGCTGAAATCCAAGTTATTTTAGGCAGTATGAATCCGCAGCACATCACCGAAAGTGCTGCTGGTGCCGACGTCGCATTGACTCGTCAAGAATGGTACGATGTTTATTTGGCTGCTGGCAACATGCTGCCATAGGGACAGACGCATAGTTTGTGAAATAATCACTTAAAAATAGAATAAATGATGATTATTGATGTATAAATGATTACGATAGTTAGGTAGAAGCGAACAATATATGCTAAAATGGGCATTAGGTTGAGGCGCGGGGGTAGTGGCTTCAACGCGATTTTGGAGGGCATTCATTCGTAGGATGGATGCCCTTTTTGAATGTCAATTTTTTAAAAATAAAATTACAAATTTTATACAATAGTTTGTGAAGGGTTTCTACAATAGGCTTTTAAATCAATGCGGCTCGATGGACATTGCTTTTATTCGGCTGCAGAGAACGCTAGAATGAGACTATCAAGAAATCGAGGATAAATGGATGAACTATTTTATGACACGCGACTTGCAGGCACCCCTGTCTGCAATCGAGCAGACGATGCTGGAACGGGTGGCCTTGTTTGCTGCCCATCAGGAGCCGGCGCAGGTCATCACTTGCCAGTACGACCGTCAGTTTGCTTGGAAATTAGCCCAGCAGCAGATCGACCCTCAGCAAGTCTGCAACTTATATGATGTGCTTCAGGAAGCCGAAGGGTATACTGGGGCAGCCCTTCAGCCGCAGGAATTGCCGCTTGCTCAGCAGCTAGTGCCGATTGCCGACGCCGGCCATTATGATTTTAAACAAGGCAATCAGCTTTTGGCACGCGCCTTTTTGTTTCAAAATCATGGGGCAGCTGTGAATTACGTTGATTATCTCAACCAAAAGGGCCAAACGGTCACTCGTGATTTTTATGATTGCCGAGGTTTTAAATCACTGACTCAAGTGCTGGATGCCCAAGGCCATGCCCAAGTGGAAACTTATTGGAGTGTTTCTGGGCGACCCGTTTATCAGACGTTTTATGAATGGGATGCGGCGCAACAACAGAATCGGAACACACTGATTCAATTGCTCGACCATAACGGCGTGATAAGCGTCGTTCGTTCGCTTGAAGAATTGTACGGTGTCTTGCTGGACCGATTAAATACGGCGCATCCTGGCCCGAATCTGTTTGTTGCGGATCGGCATGAGGTCGCCTGCTGGCCGCTGGTCAAGATGAAGACACCGGCGGTCAAGATTCTGCAGATGCACAGTACGCACACTAAAGATCCGCAGCAGCCGCATGAAAAGGAATTGGCCTACTATGTCAATTTGAGCCTCCAGCCCAGCAGCCACTTCAGCGGCATCGTGACACCGACGAAACGCCAGCAGGCTGACTTGCAGCGGCTGACGACCCTGCCAGTTTTCTGCGTGCCAGTAGGGTGGTTTGAGCAGATGCCGCCACGAGTGCCGGTTGCTCACCGTGATGCGCATGAGATGATTGCGATTGCTCGTTTGTCGCCAGAAAAAAATCTGGGCGATTTAATCCAAGCGATGCCGGCCGTTTTGGCAGTGCTGCCGCAAACACATTTGACGATTTATGGCGCACCGATGGCGGGTTACGCTGAATCGAAACGGCTGAAAAAGATGGTTAGCGCTCTGCATTTGGACGCTCAAATTCGTTTCGGCGGCTTTCAAGATGATCTTCGGCCCATTTATCAGCGGGCCCGTCTGCTGGCCGTGACGAGTCAATATGAGGGCTTTAATCGGGCTATCCTTGAGGCACTTTCAAACGGAGTGCCCGTTGTCAGTTATAATGTCGATTACGGACCGACCGAAATGGTTCATCCGGGTCAAAATGGCCTATTGGTGCCATATGGTGACCTGCAGCAATTGAGTCAGGCGCTTTTGCAGCTGCTGCAGCAGAATCAAACTACTTGGCAGCAATGGAGCGATCAAGCACAGGCGAGCGTGGCCGTTTATAGTGCCGCACATATTTGGCAGGGCTGGCAGCAAGTGCTGGCATTGAAAGGAGCTTTTCGAAATGACCGTTCATAATGCAACTGAATACATCGAAGCAGCTGCTCCAGCTGCACAGCCATTGTTGTCCCAACTGCATACACTGATCATTGCAGCCCATCCGGCTGTTGATCAGACGATTAAATGGAAGATGCCGTTTTATTTATTCGCTGGCAAGCGAATCAACATGGCGGCGTATAAGGATCATGTCAGTCTGATGTCGGATCGTAATCTGCCGGAATCGTTTCGGACGAAAGCCAAGCAGGCAGGCTATTCCACCGGCCAAAAGCGGCTCAACGTTTTGTTTACCCAGCCGCTTCCGGTTGACTTGGTCAAACAAATGCTGAGTGCATAAAAAAGGAGCTTGGGATGGCCCCAAGCTCCTTTTGTCGGAATGTGATTAACTGATTTGCAAGACTGAGTAACACAAAAAAATAGTCGGAAATGAAATTGGTCACACCAATTTCTTATTCTAGTTTTACTGTACCATGAATTTTATTATGAATGGGGATAAAAGCATTTTTAAAATTGAAAACGGAGGGATGACCGATGATTCGTACTTATCAGACAACCGACGCTGCCGCAGTGGAGCAGCTGTTGCGAGCAGCGTTCAGCGCCACACCGCATGGTTACGGCAATGAAGCCGAATTAGTTACAAAAATCCGACAAGATTCGCATTATCAAGCACAATTCGAGGTTGTGGCTACAACAGATGCCGGCCAAATTGTCGGAATGGGGCTCTTGAGTCCCATCAAGGTTGGTTCAGTGGTTGGCCAATGTTTAGCGCCGCTGGCTGTTCTGCCAGCATTTCAAAAAGAAGGGCTTGGAACGGCTCTTTTAACCGAACTCGAAAAACGAGCAGCTGCTGCACAAGTACCCTTTATCAGTATTCTCGGCTGGCCGGATTATTACGCTCGTTTTGGTTATGTGCCAGCGAGCCGGTTCGATATCACGGCCCCATATGATGTGCCGGATGCCGCCTTTCGGGTCAAAGCGCTGCGCCCGGATGGTTTGCATGGCGTCCATGGCGTTGTTCAGTATCTACGGGCGTTTGATGAAGTCTAAAAGAAGCAGGTGACCATACGTCACCTGCTTCTTTTTTAGACTTTCTACTTGCCGAAGAAACCTTTCAGTTTGTCAACGGCATCGGCTGTGCCGTCACCGCTAATAAGGTCTTTAGCTTTGTCATAATATTCACCGAGGTCGGCTTGATGGTCGGCTAAAAAGCTTTTGGCTTCGTCCATCTTGCCATCGCTGATCAAACCCTTCAGTTTGGCAATCAATTCATCCTGATCCATTTAAAAAACACTCCTTTTAAAATGTCTTTGCGACTGTTTCAGCTTGTTGATTAGCGGCGTCCATGATTTCAGTTTCTTTATCGGGCGCATAATCGATTCCGTCGATTTCGATTTGCTGGAAAGCAGTCACACCATAAATGCTGAACATCCGTTTGACGTATTGGCTGCCGATATCTTGTTCATGGTAAGTGCCGCCGGCGGATTGAATGTGCAGGGCCTTCTTATCAGGCTGTAAACCGATCGGCTTGCCATCCGGCGAGTACTTGAAACTCTTGCCAGCAACACACGTCGTATCGAACCAAGCCTTCAAACGAGTCGGAATATTCTGGTTCCACAGCGGGTTGGCCACAATCACTTTGTCGGCATCCAGAAATTGTTGTGTGAATTCATTGAAACGATTGATTTTTTTCTTCTGATCATCGCTTAAGGACTCGAAGGCAGTTCCGCCACGCAAGGCCGCCCAGCCATTCAGCATATCGGCGTCGATTTCCGGCAGATATTCGTCGTATAGTTTTTCAGTCTCGATCTCATCATCGGGATGCAGATCTGTATAGGCTTTCATAAAAGTATCTAAAACGGTTAATGTATGTGAGTGGGCAGCATCTAAGGGATGTGCATCGATCACTAAAACTTTACTCATCGTAAATCCTCCTATTCATTATAAGAAAGCAGTGGCAACACTACCAATAACGATAAGCACTAATCCGCTCAATGTAAAGACTAATTCACGGTGCGACTTGTGTTCATGCAAGATTAGAATGCTGCCTAACGTTGCAATGACAACGTTCAGCTGGGTAATGACGTAGGCCGTAGCGACCCCATTTTCCTTGGCCGAGAAAATGTAGGCGAGGGCGGAAACCCCAAAGACGAGTCCGACCGAAACACTCTGCCAGCTTTCCTTTTGACGGAAAGCTTGACCTTGCCGTGAAATGAGCACATAAATGAGTGCTCCTAAAAGAATTCCTAACATTTGCGGGAAGAAAATCTCAAGTGAAGAAGATTTGACCATCTTGGGCAGGGCACTATAGACCCAATAACCGATTGTGGTAGGCACTAAAACGGCGAGTCCGGCGAGAATACTCTGATCTTCCTTGGCTTTGCCATCTGATTTATCCTTAACAGTGGTCATGGTGACCCCGATGATGATCAGGACAATCGCAAACGCACCGATCCACTTGGCAAAGGTACCTTGCCATTCCCCAAAAATCAGGACCCCAATCAGCGAAGTCCCGATGACTTGCAGGCCGGTGGTGATTGGCATCGTATTGGCCACACTCATTTTTGTATAGGAAATATACTGACCGACTTGACCGATGACCCAAAAGAGGCCGGACAGAAGACTGAGCCAGAATGCCATTCCAGAGGTCGTTCCGCTCATCATTAAAATAATGAGACCGACGATGAAGGCCCCAATACCAGTCCCAAGAATTTGATTGGACGGTTTGCCGCCGATTTTCCCAACGATGAGGGGCTGGATCCCCCAGCCGATCGCTGGAATGATTGCAATAAGATATTTCATGGTGCACCCTTCCTTTCGCATGGAAATGTTTTCACCTCTAGAATAGCGCAACTGGACGTCCGAGACTTAAAATTAGACCTATCTAATTGCATTTTGGCGCCGAATGGCTTACGTTCATCTTGAACGAATTTTTTTAAGGAGGAATCTGCTGATGAAGATTATGATTATTGGTGCGACCGGTATGGCTGGTTCGGCGGTAACTGCCGAAGCCGCACGTCGGGGACACGAAGTAACTGCGATTGCCCGTTCGCAGCAGCATCTAGCCCAATTACAAAATGAATTTCCGACGATTCATGTTTTAGCGAAGGATGCTTTTGATCTGACAACTGATGATTTAGCTGGTGCGCAGGTCATTGTCGATGCATTTGCGGCCGGTCCATCAGAGGCAGGACAGCACGTCGACTTAGCGAAGAAGCTGGTCAAAATGTATGCCGATACAACCACACCTCGTTTGTTCTTCATTTTAGGCGCTGGCAGCCTTAAGACTGGCGACGACAAGCACCTGTTCGTGGACGATATTGCCCAGGATCCGAAGAGCGACGCCTTTATTGCGATTCCAAAGGCACAGCTTGAAGAATTACATTACTTGCAAGGGGTTAAGGACGTCAACTGGGTCGGTGTGTCACCATCTGCCGATTTCCACAAAGGTGTTGAAACCGACTATACAACCGGTACCGACGAATTGCTGGTCAGTCCGGACGGCCATTCGGTAACTACTTCCGGTACGATGGGCGTGGCGATTCTGAATGAAATCGAAAAACCGCAGCATCATCAAGCTCGTTTCACCGTTGCCGATCGGGACCAGGATTAAGGATTAAAAAAGACGGATTTCACACTGTGAAATCCGTCTTTTTTGATGCATGTTGTTCCCAAAATTCGGCCAGAGTTGTCTTCAAACGACTCAGAGTCGGGATACGCTGGTAATGATCCCAATGGGCCGGAAAAAGGCTGGTATAACGGGGACTGGCGAAACGCTGGTCGAGCAGGAGAACGACGCCGACATCGGTCGCACTGCGAATAACACGGCCGGCTGCCTGCAGAACATTATTCAGGCCGGGCAGCTGGTAGGCGTATTCGAAGCCGTGATGGTTTGTTTTATCAAAATAATTCCGAACGAGGTCGGTTTCAACGTTCAGGCCAGGGAGTCCGACGCTAACAACGGCGGCACCGCTGAGCCGGGTGCCTTTGAGGTCGATTCCTTCCGCAAAAATACCGCCTAAAACAGCAAAGCCGACGAGCGTGGCGTCTGGCTCGGCCTGAAACTGTTCCAGAAAAGCGGTTCTAGCCGCAGCGTCCATCCCCGTTTCCTGCCGGGCCACCTTGACGTCTGGAAATTGGACGGTAAACGCCGTATACACTTTGTCGAGGTAGGTATAGGAAGGAAAGAAAAATAAATAATTGCCCTGGTGGCTCTGAACGAGTGCAGCCAAACTGAGGACAATCGCCTGCAGGTTGCTGGCCCGCTGCTTGTAGGTCGTCTGGATGTACTGGGTGATTAAAATCGCCTGATTTTGCGCTGGAAACGGAGAAGGCAGCCGGAATGATAGGGCATCTTCCTTGCAGCCCAACGTTTCTTCATAGTAGTGCATCGGCGTCAGTGTCGCCGAAAAGAAGACCGCCCCGCCGCCCAGTGACAAGGACTGGTCTAAAAATTCGCTGGGGTCAAGACAAAGCTGTTTGACGATTACATTGTGCGGCTGACGGATGGTGTGGGTCCGAAACGTTTCATCATAAAGGTCGCTGATGCGTAAATAGGCACTCGCCGTCAGAAAATAATCAAGCACACTCTTGGTGAAGGGGTCGTTTTCCCGTTCTGGCAGCCAGTCCCGCACAAAGTCGGTCCATTTGCCGACGGCGGTGTTAAAAGAATCAAGGGGCGCTTCAGCAACCGCTTCGTAAACATCATGGGCTTGCAGCGTTTTTTTGACGGCATTGAAGGCACGTTTCAAAGTCCGCATTTTTTTGAGCAGCTGCTGGACACCCGGCTCATCGATGTCACGAGCCGTTTTAATCAGCTCATCCAGCGGGCCGCTTTCAAGTGCGGCCGAATACATCGCTCTGGAACGATTGACCAGATTGTGGGCTTCATCAATCAAAAAAAAGTTGTCCGGGTCGGGTTCGCTGAAGAAGCGCTGCAGATAAACCAGCGGGTCGAACAAATAATTGTAATCGCAAATAATAACATCACAAAATAAACTGGCATCTAATGAAAATTCGAACGGATCGAGGGTGTATTGCTGCGCATATTGCTCAACTACGTCACGGGTGATGCGATTTTCATGAGTCAGCATGTCCTTAATCGCTGGTCGCAACCGGTCATAGTAGCCGACCATATAGGGATTCTCAGCCGGCGTCAGGTCGGCTTCCTCTGGAAACTGGATTTTATCTCGAGCCGTAAGGGTGATGCTCTTTACCTGAAGGTCCTGCTGGCCCATCAGTTCTAATGCCATCTCCGCAACGCGACGAGTACTTTGTTTGGCCGTTAAATAAAAAAGCCGTTGAATCTTGTTCTCACCGATAGCTTTAATGGCAGGAAACAGGGTCGAAATCGTTTTGCCGGTTCCGGTCGGTGCTTCCACAAAGAGGCGTGACTGCGTCAAAATTGTTTTATAAACAGCGATAGCAAGCTCACGCTGGTGCGGCCGATAGGCATGAAATGGAAAATCAAGCTGGTGAATCGAATCATCCCGTTTTTGGACGAGATCCTGTTTGAAGACGAGCCACGACTCGAATTCTTTGATGAGGCGGTCGAAAAATGCGGCCGCTTCCTTTCGGGTGTAGGTGTGCTGGGTACGGGTAATCTGATCGGTCGTTGTCTGGTAATAGGTCAGCTGCAGGGTGACCTGGTCAAGATCCTCTTTTTCCATCAGCAGGTGACCATAGACTTGAACTTGCCCCCAATAGAGGGTCAGGGTGCTGTCTGGCAGGTCTTCAAACGCCGGTGCGGATGTTTTGATTTCTTCGATCGTTGTCTCGTTAGCCGTCGTGATGACCCCATCGGCCCGTCCGTTGATGAGATAATCTTGGTGGCAGAGGGTAACTGGCTGTTCGAGGTAAACTTCCTTTTGATAATCGGCGCCGCCCTGTTTTTGGAGCATGTGATGGATGCGTGTGCCTTGCTGGGCCGTATTGCTGCTGTTTGAACTGCCACCCAAATCGCCGCTACGCAAAATAAATTCAACTAATTGCCGGACACCGACCTTTTTCACACCGTTCGCCTTCTTTCATTTTTCCCAAGTTTATCTATTATAAAACATTTATCAAACGTTTGTTCCCAAAAAGAGAAATTTTCTCATTTAATGAATTGGTATAGCACTCCTAAAGTTTGTGAAGTTTGTGAATTTGTTCCTACAAAAAAACGTGTAACCACTGATAGCTTAGCTAAAAATAGATAGTTAAATATTGAGCAAAGTCTGTACATTTGCCCTGAAAACATGGTAATATAATAGCGAAGGTTTGATGAAAGATTCATGTGAAACAGTTTTAATTGAAATAATCGCGATCACTAATGGCGGCCACCTAATTTTGTGAAAAGACATTGAGGAGTTTACGGAGATCGTGCATAACGGCCGTAATCAATGAAAGGGGCTCATATTCATGATCCAATTATTTGTTTCTTCTAGTAATGCATCCAATCGTAAGGCACGCAGATGGCTTCAGGAAAATCATCTTCCGTATCAGGAACGGAATATTTTCTCGAAACCTTTGTCGAAAGCTGAATTGAAAAAGTTACTGTGCCGCACCGAAAACGGGACGGAGGATATTATTGCGACGCATTCAAACGCCTATCAAGCATTGACCTGTAATTTAGAGGATCTTTCGCTGGATAAACTGCTCGATCTGCTTGTTCAAGAGCCGCATCTCTTGAAACGGCCGATTATTTTTGATGATAAACGTTTGGAAGTCGGTTTTAATGAGGAAGAAGTCCGTCGTTTCCTGCCACGTGAAGTACGAATGTTGGAGTTTCAGGAAGCAGAACGCCTGATTGATCGTTAGATCGGTCGTAAACGGTCTGCTGGGAGGATTTAGATCGTTTGAAGGGTTTGAGATCAAAAATGGTTCCTTTTGGGCTCAAACTCTCTTTTTTGGCGAGTGCGGTAAGTTGCCAAAAAATAACAAAAAAGTTACATATTTTTTCTGAAAAGGGGTAGACATTCTTTTTATTCTCGGTATAATAGAAACAATTAAATAACAAAACTACTTTTTGATCACGTCCGGCTGGGGATTTATTCTTGCAATAAAATAACGCCGGACGCTTTTTTTAAGGAGGATGAGTGTTTATCGAGTATAAAAAATCATTGCACATTATCATTAGAATTGCACTTGCCATGTTGTTTCTGCTGACTACGAGTCTGGGGACTTCAGAAGCAACCCCGAAAGCCAAACGAGCGGCGACGAAGACTGAAACGGCGCGTGTCGTTGATCAGCGGCCGCAAACCGGTCAAGTAATCGACGTTTCGCAATGGCAGGGGGATATTGATTGGCAAAAAGTCAATCAGCAGGTCGACTTAGCGATTATTCGAACGCAGTACGGTTCTGAAGCCAATGAGGCCAGTTATCGTCTTGACACGAAGAAGGA
This sequence comes from Lactobacillus selangorensis, assembly GCF_001437205.1. Taxonomy (GTDB): domain Bacteria; phylum Bacillota; class Bacilli; order Lactobacillales; family Lactobacillaceae; genus Paralactobacillus; species Paralactobacillus selangorensis. The sequence goes on from NZ_JQAZ01000006.1 coordinate 41,089, forward strand.
CGAATATTATCAAGCCGCCAAGCAGAATAAGCTACCGTTTGCCAGTTATGCCTTCTCACAATTTACGAGTGTCGAAGGAGCGAAACAGGCGGCCGACAGTTTCTATGCTCATGCCGACAAACAATCGAAATTCTATGTGTTAGATGATGAAGATCATGTTGGGGACGCTTCAGAACAGGTGTATATCAACGCCTGGCTTGCCCGTATGCGTCAATTGACCAAGAAAAAGATCGTTCTGTACACGTATAGCAGCTATTTAAAGGAAAATCAGCTTGACGCCAGCCAATTTGATGGGACCTGGATCGCTGATTATAGCGCCAACCAGCCGCAAAATTCCGATTTATGGCAGTATACGAGTCAGGGTCATGTCGACGGAATCAATGGGGACGTCGATATCAGTAAGACCACTTCTGACCAGATTTACAACTGGATTAAGTCATAGGCAATTGTAAAAGGAGTGTTTCAAACGTCGTTTCGACGCTTGGAACACTCCTTTTTGTTTTCCGGAGGGGTTTAGGGTAAGATAAATAAAACGGATAAAGGAGCCTGACCATGGAATTAACGGTACAACAATATTTAGATGCGGTGCAAAACCAGGATTATGATCACCAAGAGTGGCACGTTTCGCCGGAACATCTGGCTGAAAAAGGCCTGCCGACCTATACGCATGAGCTGTACGACCGTTTGCGCAAGGATCTCGGCGACAATCGGCTCGCTCAGCTGCAGCTGACTGTCGATTACCCCGATCGGCCGGCAACGTTTACTTTGGAAACGGGGATTATCAATCTGCCGCTGCGGTATGCGACCAAAATTGGGCAGTTCTTCCAATCCGAAGACGAGACCGTTCCAGTGCGGCTCTATCTGATCGTTGAATCTGAGGATATTAACGTCACTGGACTCCGTATCGACGAAATGACAACGACGGACGATTATTTGAAGCAGTTTACGGAAACAAATGCGGACATCAACGATGCGATTTTCGAAAAGAATGATTTTTTGCAGTTAGAGGCGCAAAAGCCGCATGAAGAGCCTGTCCCAGAAGCTGTTGCCAAGAAGGCACCGGCTAAGCAGACCACGACTCGCAAGACGACTGCCAAAAAGAAAACCACGACGACGCGTAAGAAAGCGACAACCACTCGCAAACGGACGACCACCCGTAAAACGGCGGCCGCTAAGAAACCAGCCGCCAAAAAGACGACGACACGCCGCAAAACGACCACTAAGAAAACGACGAAATAACAAAGAGCGCATAGCAGGTTTATATGGTTCAAACAAAAATGACTCTTTAAATGCAAAAATTGCATTTAAAGAGTCATTTTTTGTGAAAGAGATACTTTTGTCACGGCTTTTTTATTCTATTGTGCAGAAGAAACGGAAGATGACGACATCTTCCCATCATCGGTATCTTCACGTTTTTCTTCGATGGTGTCGAGGTGCTTCAGTTTATCCTGACGTTTCTTGACGGCATCGTAACGTTCATCGAAACTGGCCTGCGAAGTATCATAATGATAAGTCTGATTGTAACGGGATTCGACTTTGTTGATTGTCTTTTGATAGGTCGGATCTTTGAATTTGAATTGAATCGAAGAAACACGGTAGTGGTTGTCGAATTTGACGGTGACCTTGCTTAAGGTTTTGTAATGCCGAATGGTGATGATGTCCAAATGCTTTTTGATTTTCTTCAGCTTCTTGGCATTGGTAATCGTGATTGTACCATGGTGTTTATACACTTCGGCAACGGTCGTCTTTTTAAAAGCAGCCTTAAAGAAGAAATCGAAGGTGCCGTTGAACTGTTTTGAAACATACTGGTTATTATCATTTTCGGTCGTCACATAGACGTGGTGGCCCTTGCGGAGGACCGGATAATAATTATGTTCAGTATCAATTGCCCAGCCCCGATTGGTTTTCTTGTCATAGCCGATTTGAGTGTAACGGTACATATCGCCTTCCGTAATGGTAATGATCGGTGCCTTGTCCATAATCGTCGTCACCTTGGTGTGATCGGTCGCCGCTTGCGGTTTTTTAGCAGCTAAGGTATTTGCTGGTGTAATCAATAGGAAACACAAGAAGACGATTCCTATGAACCAGCTGCGTTTCAAGTGTTTCATTTTTGACTGACCTCCTGCGGACCAAGATAAATTTCAGTGTAACTGTCATAATCAGGAACGGCAAATTTGTTCTTGAGGTCGACTTTGAGCTGATCTTCCAAATATTCATCGTCTGGTTTCGGCTTTTGCGGTGTCGACGCCGAAGCTGGTGAAACATCCAAGTCGTAATGAGCGGCTTCATCCAGCGGCGAAGCGTAGTTAAACGACTCTGTATCGAGCAACTGCAATTGTTGCTGCTGGGTCAATCCGTTGACGATGTCGGGATTTTCGTTGACATGATGGCCGTTCTGGGACACTTTGAGGACGTTCCATTCGGAGACCGTCTTGCCGGTGTGCATGTTGAAAATAAATTCACCATGCATATCGTTGGAGAGAATTTTGTCGTTGACCTGTTTGCTAGGGAGCTGTCCCAAAACAAATTTGTTATGCAATCTGGAGCTTTCCCCAAAGTACAGGTTGTCGACGTAGCGATTCTGATAGTCCATCATCTGGGCGTAATTGGTTTTGCCCTTGAAATAGGTATGGATGTAGTGAAGGTCCTGCCGGTCGATCCAATACCGGAATTCGTGGATGGCTTGGTCGCCAGGCACATTCATGCTCAGTGGGGTCCATGTGCCGTCTTTGCGGCGGTAAATTTTCTGGACCGTCTGAGCAAAATAGGCTAAGAAACTAGAATTCGGCCCTAAATGTGGATAAAACTTGAATTGCTGGTTGGTCAGCTGCAGCATCCCGTATTGATCGATTTTGCCGCCGAATTGTTTTTCAATCAGCAGCAGCACTTTTTTACGAGGCTCGTATTGGCAGGCATGATACATTTTACTGTAGACGGTCGAGCCGATTTCATGTGCTGCCTTAAAATCCTGCTGGGCCGTTTTGACGGTACTCTTTTTGGTATCCAAGAGATTGAGATAGGCGGCACAAGCGGCGCCATCCCAACCATCCTTGTTGGCTAAATGTTTGACCTGGCTAGTTAAGGTGGTCGTTAATTTTGAATTGTGCTGATGCTGCAAGCGAACGGTGCCCTTATCGTCCGCTAAAAAATGGGTCAGATCGGTTTTGATCTGGGCAGCTGAATAAGAATGCCCCTTGGTCGCTGCCAATGCTTGATAACTTGTGGGTGTCAGGAAATCTTGCAACGTCGCATTCGTCTGCGCCATGATTGTCTGAACATTCACTTGCGGTGGTAGGACTGGTATCATCTTGACCCCCTCCTTTTCATATTTTGCTTTCAATAATCATTATAAATGGATAAATATGACGGCGGTCAAAAAGGCACTTTTTTGTTAGTTAGCGACTCGATTTCATTTGAATCAGCGGCAGTTTCTGTAAAAATTTATGTTACAATTAGTAAGAAAATAGGAAAGCGAGGCACGCAGACGTGAGCACACAACAAGCACCAGTGACGATCTATCTTGTTCGTCATGGCAAGACGATGTTGAACACAACGGAACGGACGCAGGGATGGATCGATTCCCCTTTAACACAGGAAGGGATTCAAATTGCTGAAAATTTAGGACATGGGTTTCGTAAAAATGATTTGCATTTCGATGCGGCCTTTTCCAGTGATCAGGTTCGAGCTGTTAAAACGGCTCGGATTGTGCTGGATGCCAATGAACAAACGGATGTGCCGATCAAGCAATTAGCCGGACTCCGGGAAGAGTGCTTTGGTGTTTTTGAAGGTGAAAAAGCCGATCGTGTCGCACAAGTGCTGTTTCCGCAGTACAAAACATTTGCCGAAGCGATGACAACCGGCAAACTCGGTGTTCGGGAGCTGGCCGATGCAATTGCTGCTTATACCAATGCTAAAACGCCCGAAGAAGGCGAAAGCTATCAGATGCTTTCGGACCGACTGGATGCGGCGATGAAACAAGTCGGGATGATGGCGCAGGCGCAAGGTGCCCAAAACGTACTGGTTGTTTCCCATGGCAATTCCATCTTTGCGTGGCTGGCCAATCAAGGCCTTTCCTACGAAGAAATCGGCTTTTTATATAATGCGAGTGTTTCGCTCATTGCTTATAAGGATGGGGCATTCAAAGTCGAGGCTGTTAATCAGATGAATTATGTCAACGAAGGTGCGGACGACGCAGCAGGGTTGAATTAAAAATGAAGGATGTTTTGAAAGACTGCCTAGCAGTCTTTTTTTTATCCGCCGAAAAGGATATACTTTTCATTGTAAAAGTATATGTAATCGGTTTCTTAATAAAAACAAAAAGGGGTTTTAACAATGGCAAAGATTGGTGTGATCGATGTCGGCGGGACATCGATTAAATATGGTGTCTGGACAGGCGAGAAAGTCATCAAGCAGCATTCACTGCCGACGCCGAAGCGTTTGGACAAATACTATCAGCAGTTAACTGCAGAAGTCGATCAAATGAAGGCTGACGATCAAATCGTTGGGGTCGGCATCAGCACGCCTGGCGCCGTCAACAAGGAAACGGGGGTCATCGAAGGGGCGAGTGCAATTCCGTACATTCACAATTTTCCGATTCAGCCGGAACTCGTCAAACGATTCGGGCTGCCCGTAACGCTCGAAAATGATGCCAACTCAGCCGCACTGGCCGAAATGATCGACGGTGCCGGTGCTGACGTTCAAAACGCCTTGTTCCTCGTTTTGGGGACAGGTGTTGGCGGTGCCGTGATTATCAATGGGCACGTCTTCCATGGTGCGCATCTGTTCGGCGGCGAATTCGGCTATATGCAGATGGGCGATGGTCAGATTCTCAGTGAAGTTGCCACTCCAGTTGGTGTCGCTAGACATTACAATGAGCGCACTGGCAAAGCGGCGACCGGCGAAGACGTCTTTAACTTGGCTAAGCAGGGCGATCTGGTTGCTGCCGAAGAAGTCGAACATTTTTATAAGAATCTGGCTCGGGCCATTTACAATCTGCAGTATGGTTTCGATCCGCAACGAATCATTCTGGGCGGAGCGGTGTCGCAAAATCCAGATTTGTTACCGAATGTTAAGCGGGAAATGCAGGCAATTTTGAAGCAAGTTGACATTGCACCGTTTATGCCGGACGTGGTCACATGCCGTTACCATAATGAAGCCAATTTGCGGGGTGCCGCTGTTGATTTCATGCAGACATATCCGGATAAATAAGGTCAGAAAAAAGCAGCCGCTGACGGCTGCTTTTTTTCTGAATCGTTTCATTAAGCTTCTTTAGCTTGGTGAGCTTGTTTTTTCGCCATTTTCATCCGGGCCAGACTGACTACGATTTTGTGGTTCAATTCCATCGCATGGGTCCGATCGGCACTGGCATATTGAGTGATGCTCAGCAAAGCTGAGTTTTCATAAACTTTTTCAACGACACCCTCAAAAGGGGCATCCATGTCTTCTTTAACGGAGCAAGTAACTTGGTCACCAATGTGTAATTTTTCTTTTTCCATCTTAACAATTCCCTTCAGTTGCTGGCCTGCATGATCTGAGATACAGGTGCGAGCCAATTGTGAATATGTGCTATGATAATACAGGAAAGCTAAAAAAACAATAGAAAATCGTGTCTTTTTATGAACCGCTTTCATTTACGGCGAATGAGTTGCGGAATTGTGATCTGACGCCTATTATAAAAGAACGTGATTCGCACGATTATGGAGGGAAATACAATGGCAGAAGAAAAATTTGTCAGTTTTGATCAGCTGGATGATGCAGCCCAGCAAAAAGTCGTCAGCGACTTTGCAAAATTTTATGTACCGCATTTCAAGGCCAAAAACTTGGATATCTTGACGCAGGACGATCACAACGGGGATGTCGTCGATATCAATTCTTATTTAAATAATAATGCCACTTTTTCACCAGAAGAATTATTGGATGGCGTGATTACGAATCGGGCTGGTAGTTTTAAGCGGCTGCTGACTTACATTACGGATCAGCAGTATGCTCAGGACGGTTCCAGTGTCGCCACACCTTGGGAAGAATGGTACTTGCAAAAGACCGTCAACATTCCGCAGGATCGCGGCTAAACCGGTTTCTAAGGGAGGGAGCGTATAGATGCAGCCTTATCTCATTTTTATGGATATCGATGGGACCTTGGTCAATGACCAGAAAAAGGTGACGCCGGCGACACGGCAGGTCATCGAACAACTCCAGGCACAGGGCCATCTTTTTTATATTGCTTCTGGGCGGATGTATGTGCTGGCCACAGCAATCGCACACTTAGTCAACGACCAAGTCCATGTGATTGCCTCGAACGGCGCTGTTTATGAAACCAAGGATGGTCTTCAAGTTGCCCATTTAGGTCGAAAAGCCGTTTTAGCGGCGTATGATGCCGCCGAACGAGCTCATTTGACGGGCCACTTTTTTACCTTGGATACGGCCTATGATAATCGCAACACGTATTCTGTAGCGGCGTTACGAGCGGCGAACATTGACCGTAATAACACCAATCTCAAGACGATTCAGATTCAGTCACGGGCGCAGATCGAACGGGTGGCTGATAAAATCATCAACGGCATCATCAGCGATTATAAAAAGCAGATTCAATTGAAGGTGACGCATGCTTATTTGGGGCGGCAGCACTTGATGAATTTGTCGTCTTCGAATCGGGGCAATATTGAACTGATTCCGTCCCATTACGATAAAGCCGTAGCCGTTCAGGCTATTCAGAAATTGAGCGGTATTCCGGCTGAACGTACAATTGTGTTTGGCGATGGCATGAATGATACCGGCATGATGCAGGTGGCCGATATCAGCGTTGCGATGGGGAATGCACAGCCACGGGTTAAGAAATTTGCACATTATGAAACGACGACCAACAATGAAAATGGGGTCGCAGTGTTTCTGAAAAAATATTTTAAATTGTAAGCAAACGGCGCTGGCAAATTTTTTTGTCAGCGCCGTTTGTATGTTTAATCTGTCTTTTCAACGATTGGGGTCCGATTTCGTTTGACGGTCATGTCTAATTGGCTAATGGCGTCTAAATCGGCTTGAATAGCTGTTTTAATTGGCTTTTTTGCGGCGGACCGGTCGGCCATGAAGTCGGCGATTGCTGCGGCATAGTTCCGTTTGTGTTTAGAATTCAATTCATGCCAGTTGACGTCTTCAAAAAAGGCAACGATCTGGTCATCGAAGGGAATTTTATGCTGTAATAACCAAACGGCAATGATCGGATATCCAGGGTAGCCTTGCCAATAAGTGGCAGCATCATTCGATGTGTAGGTCGAACCTTGCCATTGAACGAGATACTGCCGTTTTTCATTGGATGACAAAACGTGAGCTTCATTTTCAGATTGGATTTCGACGTGGCCATCTGCAATGGCACTATAGGCTTCATAAATTTTGATTTGCGGTGGTAATTTTTTCAGCATCTTATTTCACTCCAAACTGTTTGAGGTGTTCCTTGAGGTAATGACCAGTGATACTGTTTGGATCAGCGGCGACCTCCTTCGGCGTTCCGGTAGCAACGATCTGGCCGCCATGGATGCCGCCTTTAGGACCCATATCGACAATATAATCGGCATTGGACAGCACATCGAGGTCATGTTCGATCGCAATAATAGTGGCACCGGATTGAATCAGCTGATCGAAGACTTTGACCAGCACTTGAATGTCGAGCGGATGGAGGCCGACAGAGGGTTCATCGAAGACGAAGAGCGTGTCTTTTTGCGAATGGCCCATGCTGGAGATCAGCTTCAGACGCTGCGCTTCACCGCCGGATAACATCGGCGTACTTTCACCGAGAATCAGGTAACCGAGTCCCATATCTTCGAGATAGCCCAGAATGCGTTCGATGGACGGTACTTTTTTGAAGACCGGCAGGGCGGCTTCGACGGACAAATCCAAAGCATCGGCGATACTCATTCCGTGCCATTTCACTTCAAGGGTATCTTGAGCATAGCGTTTGCCGTGACAAGTGGGGCAGACTTCGACCATGTCCGGCAGGTACTGGATGTCAAGCGAGATTGTGCCGGTCCCATGACAGGTCGGGCAGGCGCCGTCTTTGACGTTGTACGAAAAACGGCTGGCCGTCCAATGCCGTTTCTTGGCTTCGGGCGTGCGGGCATACAGTTTCCGCAGCGAATCGAGAATGCCGGAGTAAGTGGCAACGGTTGAACGGCTGTTTTTACCGATCGGCACCGAATTGACGGTGACGACATTTTTAATCGGGCCGGTTTTGAGGTTGGTCACAAATTTAGGTCCCGGCCGATGCTGGCCTTTGGCTTGAATGGCTGGAATCAGGCCATCGAGAATCAGCGTCGATTTACCAGCGCCGGAAAAACCGCTGACCACATTGAAGCGGCCAATCGGAAATTGGGCCGTCAGATCTTTGATATTGAAACGATCAGTGATGTGCAGCGCCAGTGTGCCCTCTTTAAAGAGTTCCTTTTCAGGCATAACCGCACGTGTCCGTAGTTGGGCTTTCCCAGTCAGGAAGGGACCAATCAATGATTTGGGACTGGCTTCGATTTCGGGAACGGTTCCTTGGTCGACGATGGTGCCACCTTCTGCGCCGGCACCAGGGCCGATTTCAATTACATAATCGGCAGCAGCAATCAAACTTTCATCATGGTCGACGACAACTAATGAATTGCCTTGCGAGACGAGTGACCGCAATACTTTGATTAACCCATCGACATTGGCAGGATGGAGCCCGACAGACGGTTCATCGAGAACGTACAGCACCCCAGTGGTCTGGCTGCGCAAGGTCCGTCCTAACTGGATTCGCTGCAGTTCGCCAGTCGATAAAGTATTGCCGGCTCGTGATAGGGTCAGATAGTCGAGCCCTAAATCAATCATCGGCTGCAGGCTGTCGGTCAATTCGCCAAGCAGATTATCCGCCAACGACTGCATATTTGCCGGCAGCCATGCTTTGACTTTGGGAATGAAGTCAGCTAATTCGGTCAAGGTCATATCGCTGATCTGAGCAATATTTTTGTCAACTAATAATTGTGTCATCAGTTCTGGTTTGAAACGACTGCCATGGCAGGTCGGGCAGACATCAAAGGAATAAAATCGATTGAGCTGCTTGATGGTCCGTTCATTGGTGGTCGACTTCATACTGTCTTCGACGGCGTTAAAGGCATTTTCGTAAACGGCATGATCCATGTGAAAGACACGGCCGGTTTTGGATGGAATATCCGTTTCGTATTCGTTGCGGGGACCATGCAGAACAAAATCCTGGTCCTTTTTGCTTAAATCTTGGAACGGTGTATCGATATCAATTCCGGCCGCCTGGGCAATATTGATTACAAAGGTGCGGCCTGGCAGATGCCATGATGCAACGGCGCCCTCACGGAGCGTTTTGGTTGGATCGGGAATTAAAAGATCGGCCTTGATTTGGCGGACGGTCCCAGTCCCATCGCAGGTCGGGCAGGCTCCCTCAGCGTTGAAGGCAAAATCCTCCGCCGAAAAAGCTTCGAAGACGACCCCGCAGACGGGACAAGTAATTTTGCCCATTTGTTCGCCAGTGAGATCCATCGCATGCGAAATGGCAATCGTCGGCGGAATCTGATGGCCATTGGGACATCTAGGCGAACCGAGCCGTGAGAAGATCAGACGGAGCACATTGAGACTTTCTGTCATCGTGCCAACGGTTGAACGAATGCTGGGCACAGTTGGTCGCTGCCGCAGCGCTAAGGCTGAGGGCAAGTAACGGACACTATCGACGTCAGCCTTTTCGACTTGGCTGATTCGGCGCCGGGTGTAAGTCGACAAGGCGTTCAAATAACGGCGCGCCCCTTCGGCATAGAGAACGCCCATAGCTAAGGACGATTTGCCGGAACCCGACAAACCGGTGAGCACGACAAAAGCATTTAAAGGAATATTGACATTTAAGTTTTTCAGATTATGAACGTGGGCACCACGAACTTCAATCACAGTGGGAATCGTTTCTCGATGTTGAATCGGCATGAATGAAAGACTCCTTTCCCCTCTATTCTAACGTACTTGATTTGAAATGACATTTTGAGGTATAAAAAAGCCCATCGTGATTAGCGATAGGCTCTAATCACAATGAGCTCGATTTTTACCAGCCATTAACGGTGGTTCCGACTCCGTAACTCGCGATAATATTTTTATAATCTTCCAAATCATCAGCTGTCAGCTGTTTTACATCTTTTAGGGCATATTCTCGATGCAGATTCTGATATTTTTTTAGACCGAATTGATGGAAGGGCAGTAATTCGACTTTATCGATGCCCATTTGGGTAAATAGTTGCCCAAAATGATCGGCATCTTCCAAAGTGTAATTGAAACCGGGAATAACTGGGATTCGGACTAGCATGTCTTTCTTAGCTGCGACAGCCGTTGCTAGATTCTGCAAAATTAATTCGTTGCGGCCACCAGTACCAAGCTGGTGGCGTTGACTATCCCATTGTTTGCAGTCATAATACATAAAGTCCATTTGGTCCATAAATGCTTTAAAAATTTTCGGACGCGCAAAGCCGGTTGTTTCGCAAGCAACTGAAATGCCTTCTGCATGAATAGCTTTAGCGAGTTCAATTGCAAAAGGGGCTTGGAAAAGAACTTCACCGCCTGAGAAGGTCACTCCCCCACCTGATTCTTCATAGAAATCTTTATCTTGCAGAATCACTTTCATGACTTCCGGAATGGTTTTATATTCGCCAACGGTAATATTCTTTTGGGTGGATTCATCAAACATTTCTTCTTGACGTCCCGATTGAGATTCAGGATTAGAACACCATTTGCATCGTAATGGGCAGCCTTTGAAGAAAACGACGGTACGAATGCCTGGACCATCATTTAAACTAAATTTTTGAATATTAAAAATCAAAGCTTTGGGTGCAGTCTTTTTTTCGGGTTTCGTTTTTAGGGACATATGCATACAGCCCACCTCCGTCTCTTTATTTTATTTAAGTATATAATCTTACGAACGCAATTTAAATATCTTTCTTTCAAAAATATTTAAATTGCACAAATGTGTTAAAATACATTTATTGAAGAAAAAGTGAAGGTCAAGCAAATGTCAAAACGAAGCGAACAAATTCTAGAAATTGTTAATCAGCATAAAAAAATTGAAGTCAATGAACTAGCTAACCAATTAAAAGTCTCAAAAGTCACGATTCGCAAGGACCTGACGGAATTAGAAAACAAGGGTTTATTGCGGCGTCAGCATGGTTATGCCATCATCAATAGTCCTGATAATCTTAATTTTCGTTTAGCACAAAACTACGAAACAAAACTGCGAATCGCCCAAGCAGCGGCAGAACAAGTTGCCGAGAACGCCACAATCATGATCGAATCGGGATCGACATGTGTTTTATTGGCGGATCAATTAGGGCAGCAAGGCAAGCACGTTACGATCATTACCAATTCCTACTTTATTGCGCATTATGTCGAGAAATATCCAGCAATCACGATTATTTTGCTGGGCGGCAAATATCAGCCTGAATCTGAGGTCGTAGTGGGTCCCTTGACAAAAATGACGCTGGCCAATTTTCATGTTGGCCAATTATTTATCGGGACAGATGGGTATGACGCCCAAACCGGCTTTTATTCGAATGACCTAATGCGGGTTGAAATTGTTCAGGCCATGGCAGCACAGGCCTCGTCGGTAACTGTGCTGACAGATTCTTCTAAATTTACTGCTCCGAATACAGTGAAACAATTGAGCCCTGATCAGGTTACACAAGTCATTACGGATAAAGGGCTGCAAAAGGATCAGGCCGCTTCATTACGAAAGCAGCATATCAAGCTCGTATTAGTTTAATTGCTTTAAGGAAAAAGTTCGCCTAAATCTTAGTACAGGTTTAGGCGAACTTTTTTGGTGATTTGGATTCGATTGTATTTCTTAATGCGGTGTGTTACATTAGTTTCGAACGAAAGAAAAATGATTACGTTAGAACGGAGGACATTTGTCATGGATGCTGTAAAAACACAAACCGCACAAAGAAAAATTACGAAGGCAGAAGATCATTTTGGTAAATTAACACCTCGGATGTCACGACTACGTGATTCGATTATTGATGCCAAACCATATGTCGATGCCGAACGAGCTATTTTGACTACCGAAGCCTATCAGGCACATCAAAATGAACAAGTAGATGTTTTGCGTGCCGATATGCTGGCTCATATTTTGAAGCACATGACCATTTTCATCGAACCGGATACATTGATTGCCGGCAATCAGGCCCGTCAAAATAAATGGGCACCTGTTTATCCTGAATATTCGATGAACTGGGTCATTGATGAATTGGATACATTTGAAAAACGACCTGGCGATGTTTTCTATATTACGGAAGAAACAAAACAACAATTACGAGACATTGCACCATTTTGGAAAAATAATACATTGGAAGATCGTGGCTATGCGGCATTTCCGCCAAAGAGCAAACTTTTCTATGATCTCGGCGTGATCGGGGCCGATGGGAATATCACTTCTGGGGATGGACATATTGCTGTTAATTATGAAACAGTCATCAATAAAGGATTAGTCTGGTACGAAAAACGTGTTCAGACGGCGATGGATGCACTTGATTTGACGGATTATAATGAACAAAAGAAATTGTACTTCTATCAAGCTAGTTTGACCGTTATTGCAGCTGTTAAGAACTTTGCCCATCGTTATGCCGAGTTGGCACGGAAAGAGGCGCAAACTGCAACGCCAGAACGTGCAACTGACTTCATTAAAATGGCTGATATCTTGGATAAGGTTCCTTATCAGCCAGCTTCGACGATGCGAGAGGCTGTTCAAGCTATTTGGATGATCCATTTAGTTCTGCAGATTGAGTCAAACGGCCATTCCGTTTCATATGGTCGTTTGGATCAATATCTGAATCCGTTTTATCAGCGTGATTTAGAGGCAGGTCTGATCGATCGTGACGGGGCCACTGAATTGATCACAAATTTGTGTTTGAAGACTTTGACGATCAATAAATTGCGCTCATGGCAGCATACCGAATTTTCAGCCGGCAGTCCATTGTATCAGAACATTACCATTGGCGGACAGACACCAGATGGCCAAGATGCTGTCAACGATCTTTCTTATGTGATTTTAAGAGCGATTGCGCAAGCACATCTGCCACAACCAAATCTAACAGTTCGATACCACCAAGGTTTAAGTCAAAACTTTATGCGGGAATGTATTGCGGTCATCAAAGAAGGACTTGGAATGCCAGCCTTCAATAATGATGAAATTATCATTCCATCCTTTATTGCCAGAGGCGTCAAAAAAGAAGATGCCTACAATTACAGTGCAATCGGCTGTGTTGAAACAGCCGTACCAGGCAAATGGGGTTATCGTTGTACTGGCATGAGTTTTATCAATTATCCACGCACACTGCTGATTATTATGAATGGCGGTATTGATCCCGAATCTGGGAAACGTTTGTTGCCCGACTATGGTAAATTTACGGACATGACTAATTACAAACAGCTTTTTGATGCTTGGGATAAAGGTTTACGTGAGATGACTCGTCAGAGTGTCATTATTGAAAATACTTGTGATATGGTTTTGGAACAAGGCTATCCGGATATTCTGTGCTCAACATTAACAGATGATTGCATTGGTCGTGGCAAGACAATCAAAGAGGGCGGTGCTGTTTATGACTTTATCAGTGGTCTTCAAGTCGGAATTGCTAATTTGGCTGATTCACTCGCTGCAATCAAGAAATTAGTTTTTGAGGAGCACAAGCTGACGACAGAACAGCTTTGGCATGCATTACAGACAGATTTTGTCGGTGAAGAGGGCGAACGGATTCGTCAGATGCTGCTGACCGATGCACCTAAATACGGTAATGACGATGATTATGTCGATGATTTGATTCATGATGCCTATGAACCTTATGTTGATGAAATTTCTAAGTATAAGAATACGCGATATGGTCGTGGCCCAATCGGTGGGTTACGTTACGCTGGGACGTCATCAATTTCGGCTAATGTTGGACAAGGACATAGTACCTTAGCAACACCTGATGGCCGTCATGCACGGACACCTTTGGCTGAAGGCTGTTCGCCAGAACATGCAATGGATGTTGAAGGTCCAACGGCGGTCTTCAAATCTGTTTCTAAGTTGCCAACGAAAGATATTACTGGCGGTGTCCTCTTGAACCAGAAAATGTCGCCGCAGATTTTACGGACGCCTGAAAGCTGCGATAAGCTGATTGCTTTATTACGCACTTTCTTCAATCGGCTGCACGGTTATCATGTCCAGTACAATATTGTTGATCGGAATACATTGATTGCTGCACAAAAAGATCCGGCTAGTTATCGTGATTTGATTGTTCGTGTTGCTGGTTATTCAGCCTTCTTCGTCGGGTTATCGAAGGAAACACAGGATGATATCATTGCCCGGACGGAACAATCTCTTTAAAAATAATTTAAATTAGCCAACGAAAAAATGACCGTTTCGATATCGAATTTGATGTCGAAACGGTCATTTTGTTTTGGCAGCAAAAAGCTTCCATTTATTTTTTTATTCACTTTTGAAGCAAAAAAATACCGTCAGGGAGGACGGTATTTTATGGGAGTAATTGTTTTTATTTAACGATACTTGTCATTGTGGCGCCCTTGCCATAGACGCCTTCGAAATCATTGGTAAAGTCCTGAACAGCAGCGCTGATGGCTGGAACACCTAAAGCAGTTGCCATGATATCAGCACCCATTGTCACAGCTTGAGCACCGTTTTCAAGAGCACTGTTGACTTGCTGAACAGTATGGAAACTGGCAGCTAAGATCTTGCTGGAATAATGATTCCGTTCAATTTCTTGTGCCAAGTTGAAAATAACTTCATCGGCATTGATGTTCATGTTGACCATCCGGTTGTAGTAAGGAGCTAAGTAATCAGCACCAGCAGCCATGGCTAAGTAACCTTGGAACTTAGTGTAGATGGCAGTTGCAGTAATGTGAATGCCTTCCTGTTTTAATTCCTTAATTGCAGCTAAACCAGCCTCGTTGGTGGGAATCTTGATATAAACGTTTTTATCGATTTGATTTAGGATCGTGTGTGCATCGGTGATCATTTCGTCAGTTGTTTGACCGACAACTTGAACGTGCATTTTTGCATCTGGTCCGATGATTTGACGAATTTCATTTAAATGCTTAAAAAGATCAGCTGGTGCTTCTTTTTTAACGATCGTTGGGTTGGAAGTGATCCCACTTAAAGGAATGATTGCCTGATATTTTTTGATTTGGTCAATGTTGATTGTGTCTAATAGGAATTCCATGTCTTTCACCTCATATGTTTATTTGATGGTTAAAGCATACCATCGGGATAAGAAACTTTGAACATTTCTCAAATTCAAAGTTTTTTGAGGTATAGTCCAAATACTGTTAGGCCGGCAATCGCTTTCAAATGGTTATTTGCCATTTGCACATATGTGCAGTCTTTTAGGCAAGGATGCGTTGAGCTGTTTCTTCATCGGTGATCAACGAATTTAAAGTGCCCATTTTCAACAGTGCCTTGATTGCCGGGACTTTCGTGACGGAGCGCGCGACCCCAACACGAATGTCGGCTTTTTGCAGCTGATCAAGCGGAATGGCAATCGTCCGGTCAAGCAAATCGCCACTCAGAATTTTGCCGTAACGATCAAAGAAAGTGCAGCAACAATCACCGATCGCTTCACGCTGACGTAGCATCTCTTCGTCTTCGACACTTAATAAATCGCGCCAGTGACTGGTTTGGGTTGAAAGCGGGCCGCCAATGCCGACCATGGCAATGTTCAAATGATCCCAGTCGTAGCGGATTTCTTGGAAATAATGCGAATTCATAATGCCATCGCGCACATATTTTGATTCTTGGACGGCAGCGGCATCGACAAAAAGGCTCTTGCCGCCAAATTGCCGTGCCATATCGTAGACGATGCCATTGACATGATATTGCGAATTGCTCGGACTAGGACCACCAACAAGCGGCACAAAAGTCGCATCGGTCTTAGTTGGGTTGTGCAATTGCCAAACGATCCCAGCGAGGACAGAACCCCAAGAAAAGCCAACAATGTCATGTGGCTTAATGATTTGCTTTAAGTGTAAGGCTGCTGCTTGCGACAAGCGTTGATTTTTTTGCTGATGTGAATCATGGGCTTGGCTTGCAATAACAACGACACTTTGTAGGTGGTATTTATTTTTGATTTGGAATTCCAAGTTAAACAAACCAGTATCCATGCCTTGAATGTGGATCTCGACGATATGCTGATCACGAGCCTGTTTCAACATACGACTGATTGTGGTGCGATAGATGCCTAATTCCTTGGCGATCTGTGCCTGAGTATAATCTTGTTCATAATACAGATAAGCGACTTTAGCGAGTAAATGATTTCGTTCTTGTTTCATCATTACATCTCCTAATTGGTACTGATCACATGTGTTTCCTTTTGAATATCCGTTAGGGCAGGATCGTCGCTTGGCAAATCGGTGATCACATAGTCGACTTGATCCCAGCCAGCAACTTTGACTAACGAGGATTGCTTGAACTTGGTGGCATCGACTAAAGCGATGCAGACATTGCTATTGGCGATCATTTTACGTTTCATTTCGGCATCGGCAAAATTCGAGGAACAAATCCCATCGCGGCCTAAAACGCCGCTTGAACCGACGAAACTAAAGTCGAAGTAAGTATCCGTGTACAGGTTGTATGTCTGATCGCCCTGAAAAGACATGTCGTTAATGCTGTATTTACCGCCTGTACTGAAAATTTCTTCATGACTGTTTTGCAGGGCAATCAGTGATAACAGTGAACTGGTGATGATCGTATCGCGGTCGCGTTTAGCGATCAGTGCCGCTAAACTAGCAACGGTACTGCCTTGATCGAGTGCCATGGTGATTCGTTTGGCAGGCAGAAAGTCAAAGGCTTTATCGGCAATTTTGTTTTTCGCAAAAGTATTGATCGTAGTGCGCTGATTGACGGGTGCAAGTGGTGGCGCATCAACGATCGTGGCTTTTCCAAATTGTTTATGGACTAAACCTTGGTCGCTCAATATGGTGAGATCTTTACGGATCGTTTCGTCTGAGACCTTGAACCGACTGACTAATTCGCTGATTTTAACGGTTTTATCTTTCTTAAGCAGGGCGAGAATCTGATTCCGTCGGGCTTGAATTTCATTTGCATTCATGTGGACACCTCAACTTCTTTTAATTAGTCAAAGTATAATCCAAAAATTCAAAACAATAAACCCAAAAAGTTGGCACATCTGTGCTATTTCAATGCAAAAACTTTGAAGTCAACATTTTGCATTGATTTAGTTGAATTGGTATTGCATAATGACAATGAAAACTGAAAGGGGATCAATCTCATGACAACCGAAACCTTAACCAAAGTAGAACGTCCTGCATTTGAAACAGTGCGCCCGGTATCTAGAATTGAAGAAATGAAACATAACTTATTTAAACAAAAACGGCAGATCTCACTTGAAAGAGCTAAATTATATACCGAAAGTTACCAGCAGACAGTTGGCGAACCAACGATTCTTCGGCGTGCGAAAGCAACGGCGCACATTTTGGATCATGTCCAAATCAGCATTCGGCCAGGTGAACTGATCGTTGGGAACCGGACAGTACGGCCGCGTAGTGGTATTTTATCACCTGAAATGGATCCATATTGGATCATGAAAGAAATCGATACGATCGGGACACGTCCACAGGATCAATTCGATTTCACAAAAGAAGATCGTGATTACTACACAGCTAACTTACTTCCATATTGGACCGGCAAGTCGATGAAGGACTTTATCAATGCGAAGATCACACCTGATGTGAAGGCGGCCGAAGATGATTTGGTCATTAAGTTAAACCAGACCGATAAGGGTCAAGGCCACATCATCATGGATTTCCCATTGATTCTCAATAATGGGATCGGTAAATATCTTGAAATCATTGATCAAAAACGGGCTGCCGATCCTGACAATGATTTCTATCAAGCCTGCGAGATCATTTTCAAAGGCATGCAGCGCCATTTTCAGCGTTATGCCGATTTAGCACGTGACATGGCAGCCGACCCAGCAACACCTGATTATCGCCGGGTTGAATTAACTGAAATGGCCGCAATGTGCGAACGGCTTGAAACAGACAAGCCGTATAGCTTTTATGAAGCACTGCAATTATTATGGATGACGAGCATTGTGGCGCAGTATGAATCAAATGCTTCTTCATTATCATTGGGCCGCATGGATCAATATATGTATCCGTTCTATAAAAATTCCAAAGCGGATGGTGTCCCGGCTAAATTCTTGCGCGAAGTCCTCGGCGACTTTTATCTGAAGACATATGATGTCGTTTTACTACGGAGTGCTGAAAGTGCAAAGTGCTTTGCCGGCTTCCCAACTGGCTATACGGTTGCTTTAGGGGGTCTCGATAAGTATGGCCAGTATTCGGTCAATGAACTTTCTTACAAGATGCTCGATCTGTATCAAGATATTCAATTGCCGCAGCCGAACTTATCGGTACGGATCAATGAACAGATTCCACGTCGTTTCTTAAATAAGACCTGCGAAACGATTCGTTTAGGGACTGGGATCCCAATGATTTTCAACGATGAGGTTTGTGTCCCTGGTTTCTTAAGCAAGGGTGTTTCGCTGGATGATGCGCGTGATTATGGGGTCGTCGGCTGTGTCGAAACGACAATTCCGGGCAAAACTTATGGGTTGCATGATATTGCCTTATTCAACTTAATGCGGGTCATGGAAATCAGTATGTATGAACTGCGCGACGACAAAAACTTAACTTATGCTAAATTACGGCAAAGAATCTCCGATAACATTGATAAATACGTTAAAATAGTCACTAAAGGTTCAGATATCGTTGATCTGGGCCATCGTGAATTTGCCCCCATTCCATTCTTATCATCACTGATCTCAGATTGCTTGGATAACGGGAAAGATGTTACTTCAGGCGGTGCACGTTATAACTTCTCTGGTGTTCAGGGAATCGGCGAACCCAACTTGGCTGACTCATTGTACGTCATTAAAAAAGCGGTCTTTGAAAACAAAGAATTGTCCTTTGCGAAGTTGATCGATTTAATGGAAAGCAATTATGCAGGTGATGATGGTGAAAAGCTGCGTCAGCACTTTATCAATGATTTCCACAAATATGGCAACGATGATCCTGAAGTCGATATGGAATGTGCCAAGTTCTTCAGACATTTTGCGCTTGAATTAGGCAAGTACAAGAATATTCGTGGCGGTGAATTCAACGCTGGTGCCTACACCGTTTCTGCCCATATTCCATTGGGTGAAGATGTCGGCGCAACCCCAGATGGACGCAAGGCTCATGAACAGTTGGCCGATGGTGGCTTATCACCAATGGTCGGCCGTGATCATCTTGGCCCGACAGCTGTTTTGAAGTCGGTCAGCAAGATTGATAACACTTTGGCGGTTAATGGCAGTTTGCTCAACTTGAAGTTTGCACCGAACACATTGAAAGGCGATGCCGGGATTCGTAAGTTTGCGGATTTCCTGATGGCCTTTACCCAACTGAAGATCCGTCATGTTCAGTTCAACATTCAGTCACGTGAAACATTGCTGGATGCACAGAAACATCCTGAAAATTACGGCAGTCTGGTGGTTCGTGTGGCTGGATACAGTGCCTTCTTCGTTGATCTGAACAAGCAAATTCAGGATGATATTATTCGGCGGACGGAACATAATCTGTAAGAGGTGGCTGACTGATGATTAAAAAAGATCCAAACAAAGGCTTGATCTTCAATATTCAACGTTATTCAGTCCATGATGGACCGGGTATTCGAACGATCGTCTTCTTACAAGGCTGCCCGTTGCGCTGCCCATGGTGCTGCAATCCTGAATCGCAGTCCGTGCGGCCAGTGACGTGGGTCAAGAATGGCAAAAAGGAAACGATCAGTCATTGGATGACAGCTGATGAAGTGATGGATGAAATTGAGAAAGATGAGATTTTCTATCGCACTTCAGGTGGTGGCGTCACGTTATCAGGTGGCGAATGCCTGATGCAAGCTGATTTTGGAGCCAATATTCTGCGTCAATGCAAGCAGCTCGGAATTTCGACAGCGATCGAAACAACTGGTGCAATGCCATTGACTGAAATTCAGAAGGTGCTTCCGTATACAGACTATGTCATGTTTGATCTGAAGATCATGAACCCGATTCGAGCCAAACAAGTCATCGGGGATAATGTGGCTCAAGTAAAAGCCAGCTTTGAAGAAGCCCTTGCAACACCGACTGCACGTGTAATGCCACGAGTGCCGCTCATTCCTGGGTATACAACGGTCCCAAAGAATCTGCAGCAAATTGCCGATTATGTTCATGAAGTGGGCGTCAAGGAAATTCACATTTTGCCGTTTCATCAGTATGGGAGCAGCAAGTATGAATATCTGAATCGGACGTATACGATGAAGGATACCCCGTTACTGACGGATCAGCAGGTTAGCGACATCCATTCGTTTTTTGAAGATCAAAATATTCATGCCGTTGTCAACGGTTTGGAATAATTAGGTAATTGACAGTCATTTTTTCTTGGAGGTTTTATGATGATCGAACTATTTAGAAATATCACAAAAACGAAGCTGCATTTTTGGGACAGCTTGAATGTTGTCCGTGCCGGCATTTTAGGCGCAAATGATGGCATCATTTCTGTTTCAGGAATCGTTCTTGGGGCGGCTGCCGCCAATTTAAGTGGCCACACACTATTCATCAGTGGAATCTCTGGTATGTTAGCCGGTGCATGTTCAATGGCCGGTGGCGAATATATTTCGGTGAGTGCACAAAAAGAAGTTCAGCTGAAACGATTAGATGAACAGGAAGTCAGTGATGAACAGGATCAGGAGATTCTTCATGAAATTGATTTGATGAATCCGATCCATGCGGCAGCTATGTCGTTTATGTCATTCATTTTGGGTGCTTTGATCCCATTACTAGCCATTAGTCTCTCACCAGCTCGCTGGCGGGTGTTAGATACTGCACTGGCAATGGTGGTTGCTTTAGCAATCAATGCTCTCATCGGCTATACCAACACCAATACCTCCAAGTTAAAAGCAATTCTGCAAAATGTGGCGGTCGGTCTCTTTACAACAGTGGTCACCTATTTGATCGGAATGATTTTAGGTGTGGCTGTTTCGGCTTGACTGAGAGGTGGATGTGGCGATGACAAAACAAGCAGCCCTTACGCGTAAAGAAACGATTACTCAAGGATATACTGCTCTTAAAACAGTGATCGATCCTGAAATTGGGATTGATTTAGTCAATTTAGGGCTGATCTATGATCTGGAACCACAAGTTTCTGGTGTTTGTGTCGTTACGATGACATTAACCGTTATGGGGTGCCCGCTGACTGACTATCTTTATACTCAGATCAGTGAGGCGTTATTGACAGTTGATGAGATCAGTCGTGTTGAAATCAATTTAGTTTGGGATCCGATCTGGACAATCGATCGGATAAGTGATGAGGCAAAGATGGAATTAGGAATTTGAATTATAGCGAAAAGGATCACAGCATTTTATGATGCGATGATCCTTTTTTTTTGAGGTTAAAAATAACAGAATTAAGTAAAAATGCACATTTGTGGTCATAAGTGGTCTGACTCACAAAGTGTGCATTTTTTAACGGAAATCTTTAAAAATAATTGGACTTACACGTATTACACCGGTGTTTTTGCATAATCAAGAAAAAGTCCACATGAATTTCATCGTTTTTAAGAAAACGGCTTGCTAAACTAACAATATAAAGAAAACGTTTTCAGGAGGAAAATTATGAATGATATGAAATTTTTATTTGGTCATTTACGTGACCATTTGATGACCGGGATTAATTATATGATTCCATTTGTTGCTTCAGGCGGCATTTTGCTAGCTCTGAGTGTGCTGCTGGGTGGTCAAAATGCAGTTCCAACGACTGGCAGTTTAGCCGGTTTGGCTAAAATTGGTCAAGCCGGATTAGGATTAATGGTTCCAATCTTGTCTGGATACACCGCATTTGCGATGGCTGGTGTTAGTGGCTTAGCGGCCGGTGTGATTGGCGGCTTGTTGGCAAATAATATTGGTGCTGGTTTTATTGGTGGGATTATTACCGGAATTCTAGCTGGTGTGATTTGTTTCTATTTAAATAAAATCAAATTATCAGATAGTTTGCAGGGCATTATGCCAATGCTGGTCGTTCCATTGATTAGTACGTTGATTGTCGGCGGTGTTGTTGTTTGGGGAATCGGTGCACCAATTGCTGCTTTAATGAATTTCCTGACCGTGTGGCTGAAGAGTTTAGGAACAAGTAATCTGTTAGTCGTCGGCTTGATTCTAGGAGCAATGGTCGGTGCTGATTGCGGTGGTCCAATTTGCAAAGTGGCTTATGGGTTTGGAGCCGCATTAGTTGGAACGGTCAACACAACGACAGGAATGCCGTCAGCAACGGCAATGACAATCATGGCCGGCATTGGGGTTGCAATTTGCATTCCGCCTTTAGCAGTGGGATTAGCAACTTTAATTGCACCGAAAAAGTTTACGGTCAATGAACAATCAGCTGGCAAGGCGGCGCTCGTGATGGGTGCTGTTGGTATTTCAGAAGGTGCGATTCCGTTTTTAGCAACGGATCCAATGCGGATGATGCCGGCCAATATGATTGGATCGGCAATTGGTGCTAGCATTGCCATGATTCTAGGCGCTGGTAACCCAGCTCCATGGGGCGGCTGGATCGTTGCCTTTGTTGCTCAGAAGCCATTTGCTTATATGTTGGCTTCGTTAATTGGAATTGCAATCAGTACCGTGTTGATCGTCGTCTTAAAGCCAAGTACAGTGGCAGTTATGGAAAAATCAGGGAGTGAAGAATAATGGATGAAGCAAAATATTTAGCAATTGATGTTGGCGGAACAAATTTGAAATATGGATTGATTGATCGTTCGGGACAATTAATTAAAAATGGGCGCGTCACGACACCGCGTGACTGTCTGGCTAGTTTTATCGAACAAGTCAATCGAGTCGTTGATGATTTGCACACACAAATCAAGGGAATTGCCTTCAGCACACCTGGGACCGTTGAGCAAACGACCCAGACCATTCACTGCCCAGATGCAGAACTGCCTTATTTAGATACCGTTTGTCTCCAAGATCAGTTGGCAAAATATCACATCCCAGTTGGCATTGAAAATGACGGCAAATGTGCCGCTCTGGCTGAATTATGGATCGGTAATTTGGCCGACGTTCAGAATGGCGCCGCGATCGTTTTAGGAACCTGTGTTGGCGGTGGCATTATTTTAAATAATCATCTCTGGGCTGGCCGGCATCGTAACGGTGGTGAAGTCAGTTTTATGCCTTCGAATCAACAGGATTATTCTAATGATGGGCTATTCGGCTATACATGTTCAGCGGTGCGGATGATCAAAAAAATCGCTCATCAACTCCATATCACACCTGAAACCGATGGTGAAGCCGTTTTTGAAGCGATCAATGCCCATGATCCAGTCGCATGGCCGATTTTTGAAACTTATTGTCAGCAGGTCGCTAGTCTGATTTTAAACATGCAGACCGTGCTTGATTTGGATCGTTTTGTAATCGGTGGCGGCATTTCAGCCCAACCGATCGTAGTCGATGAGATCAATCGGGCTTATGATGCAATTTTGGCACGGCGGGATTGGGTGCGGCTCACAATTGCCCGTCCTGAGATCATGGCAACCAAATACCGTAATGATGCCAATTTATATGGCGCCCTTTATAATCTATTGAATCAACTTGATGAAACACATGATGCGGCACTTTAAATAGAAGGATTGCACATGCGGTCAGTGCGTCTTAAAATGAACTCAATTAGAAAAGGGGCTCATTTATGGAAGACGAGACGTTAAAGCTACTATTAAATCATCGCTCGATCCGTCATTTTCAGGATCGTTCGTTATCGGATCAGACACTTCAAACGATTATCAATGCAGGCCAGCACGCACCAACCAGTACCTTCAGCCAGCAGTATTCGATTGCTGTTGTCAACGATCCGGCTGAAAAGAAGGCGGTTGCGGAAATAACGACCAAACCATTTGTCGCTAGTGCAGCCACCTTAGTAATCTTGATTGCTGACCAATACCGCAATGCAACGATCGCAGCCTCGTTGGGACAAGAAACGGCACGTTTGCGGACTTGGAATGCTTTTTTAGCTGGGACGTACGATGCCGTGCTGGCTGGCGAGAATATGGTGATCGCCGCCGAAAGTATGGGGCTCGGCACTGTTTACTTGGGCAGTATTTTAAACGATTCGCAGCGCATGATCGATCTGCTGCATTTGCCGTTACTGACGTTTCCGGTGCTCGGTTTATTGATCGGTTATCCGGACGATCAGCCGACTTTGAAACCACGTCTGCCGCTGGCAAAGGTCGCCTTTCAGAACCATTATCCAGACGTGGCTGATCCGATTGCTTCATTAAAAGACTATGACCAGACGCTGACGGATTATTATGCTCAGCGTGATTCGAACGAACGGGCTGAAACGTTTACACATCTAATTGCGATGCAGCAGCAAAAACCGGTTCAGGGGAAACGAAATCAAATCGGTGCGGTTCTTAAAAAGCAGGGTTTTCGACTCGCATAAAAAAGCTGGAACGATTTCGTTCCAGCTTTTTTAACGCCGCTTGTCATTCTTCCAGTAAACGGGCCTCCGTAAAATCATCCAGTTTTTCGGGGTATGGCCAGTCATCGAGCCAGAAACTCTCATGATGGGGGTCGTAACGGACGATTGTGCCATGGACCTGATTCGTGGTATGGGTGAATTTGACGACTAAGGGCTTGGCTTCTAAATAGGAATAAACGAGAACGGCGGCAATCTGCTCGCTCCGCTGCTTTTTCTTCAACCGCGCTCACTTCTTTATGTAGATTTGATACCTCTATACTACAAACATACGTTCTTGATTGTCAACCATAAAATAATTAAGTTTTCGCGGCACATAAAAAAGCTTTTATCATCGCAATACGACGATAAAAGCTGGCTGTGAAGCCGTCTAGCGGATTCGAACCGCCGACCTCATCCTTACCATGGATGCGCTCTACCTGCTGAGCTAAGACGGCATTTAACAAATAATAGGTTATCTAATTTCTATTAGTTTGTCAATTGTAGCGTTCAAGAATTTTAAACCAGCGATAAGGTTCCTCTTTGGGCGAGATATGTTATACTGATTTTAGTAGGATTTGAAAGCGGTTTCGAAGCGTAAAACCCGAATTGTGAATGAGGGAGGCGGCGCTATGCTGGCGATTATTCTTGCAAGCCATGGCCGGTTTGCGGCGAGCATCCAAGAATCGGCCGAAATGATTTATGGAAAAATTCAGCCGATTCAGGCGGTGAACTTTATGCCAGAGGAGCATCCCGCCGATCTGTTGGCGAAATATCAAGCTGCGCTCGCATCATTTCCGCCTGAGGCCGATGTACTGTTTATCGTCGATCTCTGGGGCGGCTCGCCATTTACGGTTGCACGACGCCTAGTTGAACAGGCGCCTGACCGAATGGCGTTAGTAACTGGTTTGAATTTGCCGATGCTGATCGAGGCTTATTTTGTCCGTGATCAGCCTCTGGAGCAGGTCGTTGCCGAAGTTGAAAAGGCAGCCCGGAAGGGTGTCGGACACTTGGAAACGCAAAAAAATAATGGAGATGATGAGTAACATGAGTATGACGATCAAGTATGCACGAATCGATAGTCGTTTGTTACACGCACAAGTTGCCAATGCAGTTGTGAAAGCAGTTCAGCCCAATCGCATCATTGTTGCATCAGATGGGGTTGCTAAGGATACGTTACGGAAGGAATTGATGGTACAGGCCGCACCAGAAGGACTCAAAGTCAATGTTATGCCGCTGGATAAGCTGATTGAAGCTTACAAAGATCCGCATTTTGACGACTTAGAAGTCTTATTGCTGACCGAAACACCAGAAGACATGGTTACCTTGGTTAAGGGCGGTATTAAGTTGACTCAGGTCGATGTCGGCGGGATGAGCTTCTCGAATGGGAAGGTTATGGTGGCTGATTCATTGGCTGCTGATGCCGACGATGCCAAAGCATTGCGCTGGCTTGCTGACCAAGGCATCGATGTTTATTATCAGACCGTTCCAGCAGAACAGAAACAGCCTGTCGAAAAACTTTTGGAGGCAAAGGGTCTCTAAAATGTTAAGAGACGTTTAAACTTTTTTTAAGTTATTTAAAGGGCTGGTATATACCATTAGAACAAGGATTAAGTGCGTTTTACTTGATTTCTTGTTCTTTTTTATACAAAAAATTTCATAGGAAGCGCTTTACATCTAACTTTCAGATTGGTATACTAATTCACAGTGAGTTGTTGATTAGCGTTGCTAGTCAAGTGAGTCACATCTTTTAACCGTTTTCATGAAACCGGTTCTATCAACGAATGCTATCTTTTTTTTAAGTTTATTTAAAAGCGGTTTCTTGATCGGCGAAAGATGTCTCTCCAGCTCAAATTCATTTTTAGGAGGGTTACAGCATGGTAGGTATTATCCTAGCAAGCCACGGAAGATTTGCCGATGGGATTCTTCAATCATCAGAAATGATTTTTGGGAAACAAGACAATGTCAAAGCCGTGACCTTGATGCCGGATGAAGGCCCAGATGATGTTCATAAAAAGTTGGAGGACGCCATTAATTCATTTGACGATCCTAAACAAGTATTGATGCTCATCGACCTTTGGGGTGGTACACCATTTAACCAAGCCAGCAAGATCTTCGATGGTCATGAAGACTCATGGGCAATGGTTACAGGCATGAACTTGCCAATGGTTATCGAAGCTTATGGTTCACGTTTGACAGAAGACTCTGCACAAAAGATTGCAAGTCATCTGATCGATGCGGGCAAGGCAGGTATCAAGATCAAACCAGAATCCTTACAGCCTAAGGAAGCACCTAAAGCAGCCGCTGCCAGCGACCAGCCAACAGGTACAATTCCAGCAGGGACAGTGCTTGGGGACGGACATATCAAGTTTGTCTTAGCACGTATTGATTCTCGTTTACTTCATGGACAGGTTGCGACAGCTTGGACCAAGACGACAAAGCCGAACCGGATCATTGTTGTTTCTGACAGTGTTTCGAAAGATAAGTTACGTAAGAGTATGATTATTGAGGCCGCTCCGCCGAGTGTCAAAGCAAATGTTATTCCGATCAAGAAAATGATCGAAGTCGCTAAGGATCCTCGTTTCGGCAACACAAAGGCTTTAATTTTGTTTGAAACTCCTGAAGACGCATTGACAACGATTAAGGGTGGCGTTGATATCAAGACCCTCAACGTTGGTTCAATGGCACAGTCTAAAGGTAAAGTTGCCGTAAACCAGGTATTGTCTATGGATCAAAAAGATGTTGACACATACAAGGAATTGGAAAAGTTGGGCATCAAGCTTGATGTTCGTAAAGTTCCAAATGACTCACCTGAAAACATCGATCCACTTCTCGATAAAGCTGAAAAGCTGTTAGCCGAGAAGAAGTAGCGTCAATAGAAAATAGGAGGATTCTCAGATGTCAGGAATTTCAATGATTTTAGTCGTAATCGTTGCATTCTTCGCCGGCATGGAAGGGATTTTGGATGAATTCGAACTCCATCAGCCCGTTATTGCTTGTACATTGATCGGCCTGGTTTCAGGTCAATTAACTGCCGGCCTTATGTTAGGTGGCTCCCTTGAAATGATCGCCTTAGGTTGGGCGAACATTGGTGCCGCCGTTGCGCCTGATGCTGCTTTAGCATCAGTTGCTTCCGCTATTATTTTAGTTCAAGGTGGACAGGGCGTTAAGGGGATTGGTTCGGCCATTGCGATTGCCGTTCCATTAGCCGTTGCCGGCTTGTTCTTAACCATGATCGTTCGTACCATTACTGTTGCTATTATTCATTTGATGGATGCTGCCGCAGAAAAAGGAAATTATCGTACGATTGATTTTTGGCAAATTGTAAGTATTTGTTTACAGGGATTACGTATTGCGATCCCAGCCGCACTTTTGTTAGTTATCCCAGCTAAGCAGGTTTCTGCAATGTTAAATTCAATGCCTGCATGGTTGTCAGATGGTATGTCAATTGGTGGTAGTATGGTTGTTGCCGTTGGGTACGCCATGGTTATCAACATGATGGCTTCCGCAGAAGTATGGCCATTCTTCGCTATTGGGTTTGCAATTGCTGCTATTTCCGAATTAACATTGATCGCCATTGGTGCTTTAGGCCTTTCATTAGCCTTGATGTACTTACGCCTCGATGGGACTATCGGTGGCAATAACAACAATAGTGGTTCAAGCAACAGCAGTGCCAACAACACTGGTGATCCGCTTGGCGATATTCTGGATGACTATTAAAGAGAGGGAGATAAATCATGGCTGATAGCAAACCAATTGAAAAGAAGATCAAACTTTCAAAAGCTGATCGTCTCAGTGTTGCATGGCGTTCAACGTTCATCCAGGGTTCGTGGAACTACGAACGTATGCAGAATGGTGGCTGGTGCTACTCTTTAATTCCAGCTATCAATAAACTTTACAGTAAAAAAGAAGACCGTGCCGCTGCTTATCAGCGTCATTTGGAATTCTTCAACACACATCCATACTTAGCATCTCCAATTCTTGGGGTTACATTAGCCTTGGAAGAGGAACGTGCCAATGGTGGTGACGTCGATGACGTTGCTATCCAGGGGGTTAAAGTTGGTATGATGGGTCCTTTGGCCGGTGTTGGTGATCCAGTGTTCTGGTACACTGTTCGTCCAATTCTTGGTGCCTTAGGTGCTTCCATGGCCTTGGCCGGAAACATCATGGGTCCTATCTTATTCTTCGTTCTTTGGAACCTCATTCGTTGGGGATTCATGTGGTACACGCAGGAATTCGGCTACCGTGTCGGGACTCGTATCACCGACGATTTATCCGGTGGTTTACTCCAGGCCGTAACACGTGGGGCTTCTATGATGGGTATGTTCGTCCTCGGTGCTTTAATTGAACGCTGGGTTACGATCACATTCGTTCCAGTTGTTTCAAAGACAACCTTGAGTAAAGGTGCCTACATCGACTGGAGTACCCTTCCAAAAGGTGCTGCCGGAATCAAGAAGGCTTTAACGGAATATAACTTAGGTAAAGGGATGGCTTTGTCAAAGATCAAAGTTACAACATTGCAGGATAACTTGGATCAATTGATTCCAGGCTTAGCCGGCTTGCTGTTAACATTCCTCTGCATGTGGTTATTAAAGAAGAAAGTATCACCAATCATTATCATTCTTGGTATTTTCGTCGTAGCTATTCTCCTTCATGTAATCGGAATTCTGTAATAGCACGTTTTTGCAATAGCGGTTTATCACCAGTTATGCTGGTGGGAGACCGCTATTGTTCGTTTTAAAGGTAAGGAGAGAATAAAATGGCACAACAAACGATCGGTAATGAAAAGGATACTCGGGCACATCGCAAACGTGCTCGGCTGTTGCTTAAGCAGCATCGTGAACCAGTAAAGTCGCTCAATACAAGAGTGGATTTAGTAATGAAGGCAACCTCGTATCTTGGCATGGGTGATTATGGCGACATGATGATCGGTGACAAGGCAATCGAATTTTATGACGATGGTGATCCCAGCAAATTTATCCAAATTCCTTGGACCGAAGTAGATTCGATTGTTGCATCCGTGATGTTTAAAGGTCATTGGATCCCACGTTGGGGTGTTCAAACCAAGAAAAACGGGATGTATAAGTTCTCGACTCGCCATACGAAGAAAATGCTGCGGGAGATCCGGAAACATATGGATCCCAATCGCATGGTCCGCTCGCTGACTTTCTTCCAAGTCATGCGCCGCAATTTGAAGGCACTGGGCCAACGGATTATTGCACTGTTTCATAAGAATAAGCAAAAAGATTAGTCATAAAAAGCTCGGAACGATTTCGTTCCGAGCTTTTTGTATCGGTATCATGATGAGATTGAATTGGTATTCACTTCATAATTGGAAATTACAGACTCGCTTGCTGCTGTGAGTAAGTGTGCAGCTGCTGATTCTGTTTGAAACCCTTGGTATCCGCCACGACATATAGGGGACGTTGGCGTGAAGCGGTGAAAATCCGTCCGACGTACAAACCTAGGAGAGCCAGTCCGCCTAAGATCAGGCCGCTGAAATTGAGGAGCGCGAAAATGATGAAACTGATACTCCCGAGTTTGCCTAAAACGAGGGCACCGAGCAGTTGCAGCCAGCTGATTCCCCACAGGAAACCACCGGCCCAGCCGGCGAGCTTCAACGGAATCAATGAGAAGGAAGTTAATCCGTCGAGGGCGAGCTTGATCATTTTCGACAGCGGGTATTTGGAGGTGCCGGCTTTGCGTTCCTGGCGTTCGTATTCAACGCTGGTTTGTTTAAAGCCGACCCAACTGACCATGCCCCGCACGAAGGGGTCGGTTTCATTCATCTGCAGGAGAACGTCGACGACGGAACGGTCCATCAAGCGAAAATCGCCGGTATCGACGGGAATGTCGATGGACGTCATTTTCTTTAATAAACGGTAGAAGGCTTTGGCGGAGGCCAGTTTGAACCAGGTCTCGCCATCACGGTGCGCCCGTTTGCCATACACGACCTGGTAACCGTGTTTCCATTTGTCAATCATCTGCGGAATGACCGTCGGCGGATCCTGCAGGTCGGCGTCCATCACGACCACAGCAGTCCCATGGGCGTAACGAAGACCAGCTGTGATGGCCAGCTGATGGCCAAAGTTTCTGGCAAAATCGACCAAACGAATCGCTGGATTCTTCTGGATGGCAGCAGTAATCTGCTGCACTGTCGTCGGTCGAACCATCGTTGACGAAGATCAGTTCATAATTCTCCGGTCGGGCCCGAATGTAACGCTGCAGGGTTGCCAATGTTGTCGGCAGGATTTCGCTTTCGTTATAAACAGGTAAGACGATCGAAATCAGCGGTGTTTGCATTTTGAAAACCTCCTTTTATTGCTTAGCTGCGGCAACGGACAGTTTATACAAGGTACCACCCATACCGCCGCCCATGCCGCCACCGGCAGATTTGCTGCCAGATGGTTTGGCCGGCTGTTTCGATGGCTTCTTAGTCGTCTTGCCGTTTGCAGGCTTCTTTTTAGTGCCGCTTGGCTGTGCTGGTGCTTCGCCAGCCCCAGTCCCGGTCGGCGCTTGACCGCCTGGCTGAGTACCCCCAGGCTGTTCGCCGGTTTGACCAGCAGTCCCGCTTGGCGGAGTCGGCTGACCGTTGGCGCTAGTACTGCTGTTTGGCTGTTCGCCGGTCATTTCGGTCATGCCTTGGCTGGAACCGCCGGGCTGTGTGGATGATGAACTGGAGCTGACGGCGGAAATTTTGCTGCCGTTCTTCTTGACCCATTTCACAATCGCTGAGTTGGAGTTTTGCGAACTGACGTAGAAGTACTTGATTTCGCCTTTGGCTACCAGCTGCTTGAATTGCTTCAAGGTAATAGCGGGGTCAGTCCCGTTATAACCACCGATTGCCATCACGGCCCGACCAGTTTTGATGATGTAGGCTGAAGCCGAGTTGGCATCGGTTGTGGCAAACAAGTACTTGGTTGATTTCGATTCATGCTTGTTCAAATATTTGAGCAAGGACTGATCAACGCTGCCGCCGAGGTTGCCGCTGGATGCGCCGCCTTGAGACAGCAGATCGGGACCGGTTGTCGGAACGGCTGCCGATTCTTCGGCTAATGTTGGTGTCAAGGACCACAATCCAGGTGTCAATAAGAGGAAGAAGGTCGTTGCGCCAGCCAGCCACGTCGTTTTGGGCCGTTTCTTAAAGGCAAAGATGAGTACCATCAGGACAAAGGCGATGACTAAGAGTGCCATGCTGGCCCAGAAATAATAGGTGCCGACATAGTAAGCCTGCAGGCACATCGTTATGACAAAGGCAAGTGGCAATAAATAAGTGGTCCACTGTTTCCAGGTGCCGTGTTTAAATTGCCGCCACAAGACAGGCAAGCTGATTCCGAACAAAGCAGCGATCGGCGGTGCCAGCATAATTGTATAGTACGGATGGTAGAAAGAAGCGACGCTGAAGAAACCAGCGACTGGAATCAGCCAGCCGACCCAATACCAAATCTGATTCTGCTGGGTCGTCGTCTGATACCACTTATTTTTACGTTTCCGATAGGCCCAATAGGCACCGAACATGCCGATTAGGGCAAATGGCAGCAGCCAGCTGATCTGCGGGCCTAAAGCAGACTGGAAGAGTCGCAGCGGTCCGGCTGTCCCAATATTGAAGATATTGTTGCCGCCTATACCGCCGCCACCGGTGCCGCCTTTCGAACCGCCAGGGCCGCCAGCACCGGTTTTACTGCCAGTCGGTGCACCGCCCATGCCGCCTTCAGGGATACCCTTCAGGTTCGCCGGTTTCTTGCCAGTCGGTGCTTTGGTACCGGACGGCTTTTTTGTACCGGTCGGGGCGGCACTCTTTTTACTTTTCGAAGTGTTCATGCCTGGAAAGGCGCCGCCCGTTCCCGTCGATTGACCAAGAAGGCGTTCAGCCCCGTTATAGCCAAAAGCGAGTTCCAAAACAGAATTCTTCTGCGAACTTCCGATATAGGGCCGTTGACTAGCCGGAGTCGCATCGACAGCGACCGGCCATGCTAAGGTGAAGATTGCCAGTACAGCAGTCGCTACCAGCAGCAGGCCCGTTTTCCGCTGCCAAGGTTTCTTGACGGCCAGCCAGTAGAAGAAATACATGGCGGGCAGGAGCATAAACGCCTGCAGCATCTTGATGTTGAAGGCGATCCCAATCAATCCGAAACTGACGATGACCCGCCAGCTTGATTTCTTGACGACTGCCTGCTGCAAGATATAGCCGGCCCACATCAGAAAGAAGACGAGGGCAGCATCCATGTTGTTGGTCCGTGAATCGGCGACGACCATCGGACTCAAAGTCAGGGTCAAAGCGGCCAAACGTGCAGGCCAGACACCGAAATACGGTTTAATCATTTTGTACATTAATGCAACGGAACCGATTCCGAAGAGAACCGATGGGAGCACAACGCTCCATCCATGGACACCGAAAATTTTGGCACTGATTGCCATGAACCAGAGGGCAACCGGCGGCTTATCGACGGTAATAAAACCAGCTGGATCGAAGGCGCCGTACCAAAAGTTCTTCCAGCTCTTGACCATGCTTGTCACTGCAGCGGTATAATAGCTGTTAGCGGAGCCGGCATTCCAAATGCCCCACCCATATAAAAACGCAGCGGGAAGCAGAATCACGACAAGGTACCAATCGACTTTTCGTTTGCTTTTCATTTGCTTCACATCCTTTTATGAGTCTCACTTTAAGGATGCCAACCTAAAGCCAGCTTAAAAAATTGTGAATATTTTGTGAAGAAAGAGGCGGTCATTCTGAAACCGAAAGTACTTATTATTGAAGATAACGAAGCTTTATTGGACAATCTCAAGGGTTTCACGACCGATTTTGCCGACGTCACGACAGCTTTGGACGGCCTGACGGGCGAATTGTACGCCAAGCAGGATGCGTATGATGCGATTGTGCTCGATCTGATGCTGCCGGAGATCAATGGGTTTGATCTCTTGAAAAATCTGCGGGCCAGCAAGATTGAGACGCCCGTTTTGATTTTAACGGCCAAAGATACCCTGCAGGACAAACTGCATGGTTTCGACTTGGGAGCCGATGATTATCTGACCAAGCCGTTTCATCGCGAAGAATTTATTGCACGTTTGAAGGCGTTGCTGCAACGGAACCATGCTTATCATGATGATCAGAAATTGGCGGCTGGGCCGATTGAAATCGATCTGGCAACTCACACAATTACTGTCAACGGACAAGCGGTCAATTTTCCCGGCAAGGAGTTCGACTTGCTCAGCTATCTCATTGAAAATCAGAATACAATTCTAACGAAGGAACAGATTTTCAACCATTTATGGGGCTTTGATTCGCAGACAAATCTGAATGTGATTGAGGTTTACATCAGCAACGTCCGCAAGAGTTTGAAACAGGTCATGGACCATGATGTCATCAAGACGGTGCGTAACGTCGGCTACATGCTGGAGGTCTGAAGATGGATCAAGCGCACAATCGCAAACTGCAATGGCAGTTTTTCTGGATTGAATTTGTGACCTTTGCAATCCTATTCGTTATTTTGGGCCTGCTGATTTTTCATTTCTTCCAAGACGGCTTGTTTAAAGATGTCGATCACAACCTGAAGATGCAGCAGGAAATCCTGGTCAACCCCAAGAAACGGACACCGCCGAAAAAAAAGCGGACACCGTCGAAACAAAATGCCCGCCAGATTATGAATCAGCCTTTTCAGGCGCAGATGATTATTTATGGCGCCAATGGCCGGATTTTGAATAAAGGCACACTCGGCAACCGTTATTCGGTGCTGAAAAAACTGCATATTCCGATGAGCGAGCTGAATGAACTGACGATGCATACCGTCGGCAACGATAAATTCCGGACGCTGTACATCAAGGTGCCGCAGAAATCGGGCGATCCGCAGGCGGCCGGCCATTATGTCCTCCTAATCGAAAACCTGAATGTCCAAATGGCGGCGATTACCCAGTTCAAGCAGATTATGATTGTTGTACTGGTGCTGTTCTGGCTGCTGTCGATCGGCATCAGCTACTTGTTCTCGCTCTACTTTATCCGGCCAATCATGAAAGCCTCCCAGAAACAGCAGGACTTTGTGGCCGATGCGGCTCATGAATTGAAGACACCGTTAACAATCATTCAGAATAAGTTAGAGACGTTATTGACCAAGCCGCACGATCAGATTATTGACCAGAGCGAGGCGATTGCCCAGACGCTCAACGAAAGCGAGCGGTTATATCAGCTGACGCAGGATTTATTGACACTGGCGCGTTCGGATGCGCACACAGTGGAATTGCAGCCGCAGTCGATTGAACTGCCACAATTTCTGAAGGGCGTCTGCGAACCTTATCGTGAGATGGCAGTCGGGCAGCAGAAAAAGTTCCGCCTGCAGACCAATAATCTGCAAACGGTGACGGTCGATCCCAAACTGCTGCAGCAATTATTGGTCATCCTGCTCGACAATAGTTTGAAATATACGCAGGCTGGTGAGAAAATCCGGGTGCGGACGGAAGCTCCGCAAGGACCGCACTGGCTGCTGATTGTTGAAAATACCGGCCGCAGTATTTCCAAAGAGGACCAGAAACACTTATTCGAACGGTTTTATCGAGTCGACCAGGCTCGCAATGAAAACACCGGCGGCACCGGTTTGGGCTTATCGATTGCTAAGTGGATCATGGAGCAGCATCACGGCCGAATCACGGTTAAGAATGTCGAACCGCATGGGGTCAGTTTTCAGCTGATTTTTCCGAAAAAGCTCAAATAAAAAGACCGTGAATGTTTTTACGGCCTTTTTCTGGTAAATCCGGTAGAATAGAGATAATCAATCCGTCAGGAAGGGAGGAAAAGCAATGAGAATTTTAAACGGCATCAAACGGTACGGACTCGATGTGATTAAATGGATTTGTTTCTTCCTGCTCTATATGGTCGTTCAATTTTTCTGGGGCGGCACGCTCCAGCAGAATCAATTCGCACGGCTCAGCAATTTCGTCATTTACATTTTGGTCGCCCTCTTTGTGGTCGGCTTTCTCCTATGGCGTTATCAAACCGAACTTGATAAAAACAATCCTCGTGGTTTCGGCCGTCAGCGGCTGACCAAGCAGCGGTTCTGGTTTATGGTGGCCATGGTCGTCTGTTTAGGAATCATTCAGGCCGTTAATATCTGGCTGACGATTCGGCATCAATTGCCGGTAGCCTCAAATCAGACGAGTGTGAATCAGACGATTGTTGCCAATCCGATTTCGAGCGATATTATGGTCATTTTGGTGGCACCGCCAGTCGAAGAATTGCTGTTTCGGGGCTTTTTCTTCAATTATCTCTTTACCAAACCGACACGGTTCAACAATATTGTCGGTGTCCTCATGAGCGGATTCTTATTCGGCTGGGCCCATGAACAGGCCTTTACGATGAATCTGCTGGTGTACATGTTATTCGGCTGTGTTTTGGCGTATACGTATCTGCACACACGGGATATCCGTTACGATATTGGTTTGCATTTCCTGAATAATTTTCTCTCCACATTTTTATAACAGGAGTTGGTTTGAAAAGGTTGCACTGGAAACAGGAAACGTTTGGAATACGTTCTGTTTAAAAAAGGCTGTGACATCTGTCACAGCCTTTTTTCTATTCAATGACTTTTAAGGTATCTAAATCCGCCGGCAGGTCCGTCAGCAACGGGCTCGGTGTGCCAATCGCAATCAGCGTCAGGAGATGCATTGCTCGTGTCGCCAGCGTATACAGCAAATCGGCATCTTGCGTTCCGTAAGTGCCGGCCGAAATATCATAACCAATGACCGTATCGAATTCCAGCCCCTTAGCTAGGTAGATTGGCAGGATGATGACGCCTTCCGGAATGGAACGATTGGCGGCCGACAGCAGGTGAATCGGTGTATCGAGCGTCAGACGGGCAAATAATTGTTCTGCGGCTGCTTGCGTTTTGGTCAGAATGGCGACAGTGTGATGCTGGTCAAGGGCCTGATAAACGGTCCTAGTCAGTTCGGTCAAGACAATTTTATCGTCGTTTGGACAGTCGAGTACGACTGGTTTGGCACCCGGTCGGGTAAACGACTGAATTGCATCGCCATCCGGCAGTAATGCCTTCGCAAAATCGGTAATCTCTTGGGTCGACCGATAACTCTTGTTGAGGTTGATTAGCCGCACCCGTTTATGCGGAAAGACAGAAGCAATAGCGGCCATAAAATCAGTCTGAGCGTCGTGGGCGCCGAAAACGTCCTGCTGACGGTCGCCGAGCAGTGTCAATTTAGCCTTTGGAAAGGCATGGTGGACATAATGAAGCTGCGCCAGCGAATAATCCTGCATTTCATCGATGAATAAGAATTGGATTGCATGGTTCTGACCGCCGCCAGTCAAAACATCCCGCAGGTACAGTAATGGCGCTGCATCGTCGAGGTCAAGGCGGTGTTTATTGATTAAATCCCGAAAACCGGACCGCATGGCATCCCAAGCCTGCTGGGAAACGCCCGCAACGGACTGAGTCGCTAGAAAATGGTCGTATTCTTGATAGAGGTCGAAGAAATAATCATTATAAATGGCCGCATAAATCGGCTCATACCGTTCGTAAAGCAGTTTGCGGCCCAGATAGTGGCGTTCATGGGCCGCCGATTCGAATTCATGGCCGTTGAGCAGGCGTTCATAGTCTTCACTGCTGAGCAAATCGACTTCATCCTGCACATCATCGTCATCGGTCTGTTCCCGAATGATTTGTTTCAGGCGCCGAATCAAAGTATTCTTCGTCTGGATGAACTTGTCAGCCGGCAGCATTCGTTCTGGCAGGCCTTGATAAATAGCCGTGATTTCATCCTTGCTGAAGAAAACAGCGCCTTCGAAATAAATACTGCTGAAGGCCGGTTTCCGCAGGGCGGTACTTTTGGCGTAACTAC
The DNA here is from genome assembly GCF_001437205.1 of Lactobacillus selangorensis. Taxonomy (GTDB): domain Bacteria; phylum Bacillota; class Bacilli; order Lactobacillales; family Lactobacillaceae; genus Paralactobacillus; species Paralactobacillus selangorensis. The sequence continues at coordinate 78,469 of NZ_JQAZ01000006.1, forward strand.
GGACAGCCTCCATGAAGGCGACACTTTCTTTAGAACGCCGAATCAACCGGGCCGTTTTCGGAAAATGGCGCTGATCCCGTTCGAAACGTTCGAAGCGGCTCTCGACTTTGAGACCGGAGAAACGCTGGCGGAAGAATTCATCAAGGGTGACCTGCCGCATGTTTTTCTCACCCAAGCTCGGCAGCACTTCTGAAATATAATTACTGAACAGCCGATTGGGTGAAAAGAGAATCATCTGTTCGGCATTGAGGTGGCTGCGGCTGTGGTAGAGCAGGTAGGCGATCCGCTGCAGAATCGCCGACGTTTTGCCGCTGCCGGCCGCTCCTTGAACAATCAGCACATCGGCCGACGTATCCCGAATGATGTCATTTTGTTCCTTTTGAATGGTGGCCACGATATTCTGCATGTATTCGCTGCTTTCGCCGCCCAGAATCTGCTGGAGAATCTCATCACCGACAGTTTCGTTAGTATCAAACATATTTTCGATTTGACCATGCTGAATTAAAAATTGGCGCTTCTTTTCGAGAGCGACGGTGGTTGGACCGGTGGGCGTGTCGTAACTGACTTGGCCCAGCGTCCCATTGTAATAAATACTTGAGATTGGCGCCCGCCAGTCATAAATCAAAAAATGGTTCTCATCGTCAATGAACGTGGAAGTCCCAATGTAGAGGGTCTCCTGTTCGCCGTCTTCTTTGATATCGACTCGTCCGAAGTAGGGCGAGTTTTCGAGTTCGTCTAAACGTTGTGTTTGAGTTTTTAAAATCGTTTCATTTTCGACAGAATTGGCGACCATCTGCTTCTGCTGCTGGACAGCGGCATTGGTTTCCATGCGATCATCGACTTCAGTCGTGTTGACACGGGTGTTATCGCCGTAATTCTGTTCGATGGCACGGGTTTCATGGTGGGCCTTGGCCAGCTGATCGTTGAGATCGACTTGGCGCTTTTTGATTTGAGCGACCACATGATCGACTCGCTGCTGTTCCTTTTGTCGTTCATTTTTTTCCGTCATTGCCCGGCTCCTTTAGAAAAAGTTTTCCTATCATTCTATGACTTTTTAAGGAGGAAGTAAAGCTAGTTTGATTGCGTTTTAGAGGTCGTCACGGGTTGAAACAGCTACAATAAAAATAGCAGATCTTGAAAATGGCCGAAACCGTTACTTTAAAAGTAACAATAAGAATGTTACAATAGAAATACTTACTTTTAGAAAGACGGAGGCAGGATTGTGGCAGATTTAATCCAAACATTCATGGAACGGCGGACCGATTTGGGCCAAGCACTGCTCCAACATATTCAAATTTCACTCTTATCACTTGTGATTGCCATGCTGATTGCAATTCCGCTAGCAATCGCGGTCACCAACCATCACAAACTGGCCGGCTTCTTTCTGCAGATTGCCGGTGTGCTCCAAACCATCCCTTCACTGGCATTATTGGGACTGCTGATTCCGATTGTGGGGATCGGCAATCTGCCGGCAACGATCGCACTGGTCATTTATGCGCTGCTGCCGATTTTTCAAAATACTTATTTAGGCATTACTGATATCGATCCATCGCTGGAAGAAGCAGCGGATGCTTTTGGGATGTCCCGCTGGCAGAAATTATTTCGGGTCGAGCTGCCATTAGCGCTGCCGTCGATTATTGCCGGAATCCGCAATGCCTTGGTGCTGATCATCGGGACAGCAACACTGGCGGCTTTGATTGGGGCCGGCGGGTTAGGGACCTTTATCCTGCTGGGCATCAATCGTAACAATACAGCGCTGACACTGATTGGTGCCATTTCATCGGCGCTGCTGGCGATTGTCTTCAGCTGGCTGATTGGTGTTTTGCAGCATGTTAAACTGCGTTATTCAGTGGCCGTTTTAGTGCTGATTATTGTCGGCGGCTTGGGCTACACTGGTTATCAAGCCTATGAAAATGCCCGTCCGACCATCACCATTGCCGGAAAATTGGGGTCCGAACCCGACATTTTGATTAACATGTACAAAGATTTAATCAAGCAGGACAGTCCGCAGACGAAAGTCGTGCTGAAGTCAAATTTCGGCCAGACGAGTTTTCTCTATAATGCCTTGGAAAGCAAACAAATCGACGTTTATCCGGAATTCACCGGTACAGTGCTTGAAAGTCTTGTCAAGTTGCCAAAAGGGCAGACTGTGCCAGCCACCGCCAGTCAGACATATCAATTATCGAAAACTTTGTTAAGGCAGCAGGCCGACCTCAGTTATCAAGCGCCGATGCAGTACGATAACACCTATGCGGTCGTCGTTAAGCAATCGTTTGCCAAACGGTATGGCATCAAGGATATTTCCGATTTAAAGAAGGTCGAGTCGAAACTGGATGCTGGCTTCGACCTCGAATTTCTCGATCGTCAGGATGGCTATAAAGGATTAGAGTCGAAGTACGGGCTGAAATTCAAGACGCAGTCGATGGACCCGTCGCTGCGGTATGAAGCGCTCAATCGGGGCAGTGTCAACATTGTCGATGGTTATTCGACCGATTCGCAGATCGAACAGTACCATTTGGTCGCTTTGAAGGACGACAAGCATCTGTTCCCGTATTATCAAGGTGCGCCGCTGATGCGGGCGGAAACGGCCCGCAAGTATCCGCAGGTCGTTAAAAGCCTGAACAAGCTGAAAGGCCAGATTTCGGACGCTGAGATGCGCAAGATGAATTATGAAGTCAACGTTGAGAAAAAATCGGCCGCAAGTGTGGCCCGGCAGTATTTGCGAGCTCATCATTTGTTAAGGGGGGAATAGCATGACGACACCGATGATTGCGTTTAAACATGTCAATAAGCAGTATGCCGATGCAGCGCCGGCCGTTAACGATTTATCCTTAACAATCGGCCAGAACGAATTGTTTGTGCTGGTCGGAACATCCGGCAGCGGCAAAACGACGACTTTGAAAATGATCAACGAACTGATCCAGCCGACGAGCGGCACAATCGACTTTGCCGGCAAACCGTTGTCGGATTACAATGTTCGTGATTTGCGCTGGAATATCGGTTACGTTCTCCAGCAGATTGCCTTATTTCCGAATATGACGGTCGGCCAGAACATTGCCCTGATTCCAGAGCTGAAGCACTGGGATAAGGCTAAGATTGCCGCCACCGTCGACGATCTGCTCGAACAAGTCGAGCTGCCGCCGGATAAATATCGGGATCGGATGCCGTCGGAATTGTCCGGCGGTGAACAGCAGCGAGTCGGAATCCTGCGGGCGCTGGCAACCCAGCCGGAGGTAATCCTGATGGATGAGCCGTTCAGTGCGCTCGACCCCATTTCACGGACCCAGCTGCAGGATTTATTATTACGAATGCACAAAAAGTTTAAGACGACAATCGTCTTTGTGACTCATGACATGAATGAGGCCCTTAAACTCGGCGATCGCATTGCGATTATGCGTTACGGCCGGTTGCTGCAGGTCGATACGCCTGCTGCGATTGCTGAACATCCCGTCAACGATTTCGTTGAATCGTTCTTTGCCACCAGCAAGAGCCAGAATGCGTTATTGGACGAGCCAGTCGGCGCACTTGAAAATTACTGGCAGCCGGCGCATCCTGATGAAAACCAGTCAGAAACCGGCGTTGATACCGAAACACTGGTGCGGGAGGTACTGCCGCAGCTGGCTGATACCGACCACATCGCCATTAAACGGGCCGGTGCACTTGTCGGCCATCTGACTCGGCAAGATGTGATTCGCTATTTGAGTGATCAGACGCACCATGCTAAATAGGAAGGAAGCTGTTTGTGATGACACATTATGACACGATCGTAATCGGCGGCGGACCCGCCGGATTGGCAGCGGCGTATCCTTTAAAAGCCGCTGGGCAAACTGTTTTAGTAGTGGAAAATGATTTGTGGGGCGGCACTTGTCCGAATCGGGGCTGCGATCCGAAGAAGATGCTCTATACATCCGTTGCGGCTCAAGATTTGACTCAGCAGATGCAGCAGCATGGCTTGACCGGCTTGCCGCAAGTCGATTGGCCTGCTTTGATGGCGTTCAAAAACACATACACTGACAAAGTGCCGAACAACACTTTGGCCGGTTTGAAAGCCACCGGAATCGACACTGCAGCTGGCACAGCCCAATTTCAGGATGAACGGACACTCACGGTCGGAACGACGGACTATACGGCCGATCAGTTTGTGATCGCCACTGGCCAGCAGCCGGCGCTACTGCCAATGAAGGGGCAGCAATACCTGAAGACCAGCAACGACTTTCTCGATTTGAAGACATTACCGAAACGGATCACGTTCATTGGGGCCGGCTACATTGCGATTGAACTGGCTAATATTGCGGCAACGGCGGGCGCACAGGTGCATATCGTTCAGCATAACGACCGCTTATTGCGGCAGTTTCCACAGACTTATACGCAGAAACTGGCCGAATTGCTGACCCAACAGAAACAGATTCAGTTCGACTATAATGTCGAAATTGAGACGATTACTTCTGAAGCTGATGGGTATCATCTGCAGGGGACGAATGGATATCAGGCGACGACCGATCTGGTCATCGATGCTACCGGCAGAACGCCGAACGTAACGGCGTTACAACTTGGAAACGCCGGCGTCACGACGGACCGGCATGGGGTTGTGGTCAACGATCACCTCCAATCGAGCAATTCACGGGTCTATGCAGTCGGTGACGTTGTTTCAAAGTCGCAGCCGAAACTGACGCCGGTTGCCAGCTTTGAGGGCGGCTATCTTGGTCAATTACTGACCGGTCAAACGACTGCTACCATTGCCTATCCGACCATTCCGACGATTGTCTATGCTAGTCCGAAACTGGCGATGGCTGGGGTCAGCTTGGAGACAGCGCAGCAAAATCCCGCCCATTACCAGGTTACGACTCAGGATGTGACCAGCTGGTTCACGTATATGCGGATTCGGGAGCCGTATGCCCAAGTCAGCACGATTACGGATCAGCAGACGGGACTGCTGGTCGGCGCCGTTGTCTTGTCGGAGAGCGCCGATCGGCTGATCAATGATTTTGTGGTTATGATTGACCAGAAGACGCCTGCTGCTCAGATTTCAAAGCGGATTATGACGTATCCGACCGTCGAAAGCGACCTGAGTTATTTTTACTAAGGTTTGACAGAAACAGTTTCCTCCCTTAAGATGAGGGTATTCAAATCTCAGTAACGAAAAGGAAGAGTAGTTTTCCAAAAAGTCTGTTGAGCGAGCGGCGGGTGGTGCGAGCGTCGCCGGATGGGGAAAACGAATGGGCCTTTTAACAGAAACGAGTGAACCAAAAGTAGCTTGTTTGGGAACTGGCCCTTATCCAGAAGTGACACGTTTCAAGACGTGTAATTTAGGTGGTACCACGGAAAAGCCGTCCTATTGTGCAGACAATAGGACGGCTTTTTTCATTTTAAGGAGGAAATAACAATGGCAGACAAGAAACATGTGATTTTAACAGGCGATCGCCCCACTGGACGGCTTCATATCGGACATTATATCGGTTCATTACGGACTCGTGTGGCGATGCAGAATTCCGGCGACTACGAAACTTACGTGATGATTGCCGATATGCAGGCTTTGACGGATAACGCTCGTGATCCTGAAAAAATCCGTCACAGTTTGACCCAAGTGGCGCTGGATTATTTGGCGGTCGGCATCGATCCGCAGAAGTCGACAATTTTAGTTCAATCGCAGATTCCGGCTTTGAACGAGCTGACAATGCACTATTTGAATTTAGTCACCGTTTCCCGATTGGAACGCAATCCAACGGTCAAAGCTGAAATTCAGCAGAAGCATTTCGACCAGAGCATCCCAGCCGGATTTTTGATTTATCCAGTCAGCCAAACCGCCGATATTACGGCGTTCAAGGCGGATACGGTGCCAGTCGGCGATGACCAGGAACCGATGCTGGAACAAGCACGTGAAATTGTCCGTAGTTTCAACCACATTTACAAGAAGGATGTCTTAGTCGAACCTAAGGGCGTGTTTCCGCCTAAAGGGGAAGGCCGTCTGCCGGGACTTGACGGCAATGCCAAGATGAGCAAGTCGCTCGGCAATGCCATCTATCTTTCCGACGAACCCGACGAGATCACGAAGAAAGTGATGTCGATGTATACCGATCCGAACCATATTCATGTGTCCGATCCAGGCCAAATCGAAGGCAATACGGTCTTCACTTATCTCGATGTGTTCGACCCCGATAAAGATAAAGTCGCCGAATTGAAGGCACAATATCAGGTGGGCGGACTCGGTGATGTTAAAATTAAACGGTACTTGAATGATGTTTTGCAAGCTGAATTGAAGCCGATTCGTGACCGCCGCAAGGTTTACGAACAAGACATTCCCGCCGTTTACCAGATTCTCAAAGAAGGCAGCGAACGGGCTAATGTGGTCGCAAATCAAACACTTGATGAAGTGCGGGATGCGATCGGCATCAACTATTTCAAAGAATTCTAAATTGCAAATGGAGGTGCCAGGATGACGGTTTTAGTCACTGGGTTTGAACCGCTGCAGCCACACAAGCTGTCGGCCAGCTGGGAGGCGGTCAAACGCCTGCCGGATAAAATTATGGGCGAGCACATCAGCAAACTCAAGGTGCCAGCGGCGTTCAATGCCTGTGTAGCGGTACTGGCGGATCAGATTGCCGCCGCACCGCCGACATTGGTGCTCAATGTGATGGCAGCTCCGACGACGACGCTCAATCTGATTCGGATGGCCGTCAATTTGAATGACAGCCGGCGGCCCGACAATGCCGGACAGCGAACGACCGATGCCCCGATTACTGTCGATGGACCAGCTGCTTTTTGGAGCCAGCTGCCGGTGCGTGAATTGCTGACCGGGTTACGGGGCGAACACTTGCCAAGCCGGATTATGACGACGGCTGAACCGTTTTTAGGCAATCATCTGATGTACCGCACTCAAGAACTGATCGTCCAGCAGAATTTGTCCTGCTGGAACGGTCTGCTTCAGGTGCCGTTGCTGCCGGAACAAGCCGTTGCCGACCATTTGCCATCGATGAGTGTCGGCGACAGCGTCAGGGGTCTGCAAACGGCGCTGGCTGTAGCGATCGAAGCCCAGCAATATTCCGCCTAAAGACTGATGTTCAGTTAGGGCGGCATGGTACAATAAGAAGATTATAAGGAGGACAAAACGATGCAAAAAAGAAATTTTCATCCGTGGCTGATCGTCCTGCTAGTCATCCTCTTATTGGGTGGTTGGGGAATCAGTACCTACAATAGTCTGGCCAAAGAATCGCAGCAGGTTGATGCGGCTGCTTCGCAAGTTCAAAATGTGATGCAGCGGCGGTATGATTTGGTGCCGAACTTGGTCAACTCCGTTAAAGGCAGCATGCAGCAGGAGCAAAAGGTGTTCGGTCAGATTGCCGATGCCCGCAAGAGCTACAACACTGCTTCGAGCGGCACGGCTAAGAACAAGGCCAACAATGAATTGGATCAATCGGTTGGGACGCTGATCAATGTCATCAACGAGAAATATCCCGATTTGAAGTCAAATGAAAATGTTCAGACCTTGATGACCCAGCTGGAAGGCAGTGAAAATCGCATTTCAGTCGAACGGAAACGTTACAACACGGCGGTTGAAAAATACAATCAATCCGTTGTGACGTTCCCTAAAAATATCTTTGCAAATATGATGGGCTTAGGTAAAAAGCCGTACTTCAAGGCCGATACGAAGGCTCAGGAAGCACCGCAAGTCGATCTGACCACTGATTCGTCTTCAACTAGTGGGAAGTGATCAAGATGCGACGTGCGCTGCGGCTAATGGCCCTAAGTCTGGTCGGGCTCTTCCTGTTTTTCATCGGAACGGGGCCGGTGCAGGCGGAAAGTCTGCCAGCCCGGCCAACGACCAATTTCTATGATCAAGCTGGTATCTTGTCGGAAACGACCAAACAACGCATCAGCACCAAAAATGAACAGTATGCGACGACAAAACAGAAGCCGCAGGTCGTGGTCGCCGTCGTCAAATCGACGCATGGCGATACGGTCGACAGTTACGCTCCCGATCTCTTCCAGAAATGGGGCATCGGTCAGAAAAGTTCCGATAACGGGATTTTGATTCTGTATGCCGTCAACAATGGTCAGCGGAATGTCCGCATCGAGGTCGGTTACGGCCTCGAAGACGTTATTCCGGATGCAACGGCCGGCAAAATCCTGGCGCTGAATCAGAATTTGCTGAAGTCGAGCAGCACGACCAAAGAAGATGAAGGCTTGCGCAAGACCTTCAACGCTGTCACGACCATTATTGATAAGCATTATGGTTATCAGGATGATGGTCAGCGGATTTCGCAGTCTGATTATCAGCAGATTACCCAGAAACAGACGTCAGCAAGCGGCGGCTCGCTGCTTGATAAAATCATCACGATTGTGGTGATTGTCTTCATCGTCGTCTTTTTCTTCGGCGGCGGTTCAGGCGGCTCAGGCAACGGTCGTGGCGGCCGGCGTCGTATTCCATGGTGGCTTTTTATGGGCGGCGGCGGATTTGGTTCTGGTGGCGGCTGGTCGGGTGGTTCCGGCAGCTCAGGCGGATTTGGCGGCTGGTCCGGTGGCGGCGGCAGTTCCGGCGGCGGCGGTGCCAGCATTTAACTATTAAAATAAATTCAAACGAAGGGACCTGACATTAGTCATGGTCTCTTTTTTGAATTCTCATCAGCGCCACAAATCTACTATTTCAAAGTGCGTTCAGAATGCAAATCCAACTTTGGAATTTGTGCATTCTCAACGGTAAACCGACTTGTGTCGCAACTTCCTTTTCTTTACACTTAAATCAGGGAGTGATTACATGAAAGCTGTGAGTGTGCAGGTGACCGATTTGTCGAAACGAATCGGTCGAAAACAAATTTTAAAACAGGTCAATTTTAAAATGCAGCCCGGTCACATTTTGGGTCTGTTAGGACCGAACGGAGCCGGCAAAACAACGACGATTCGGCTGATGGTTGGACTGATTGCCAAATCGGGCGGCACGGTAACGGTATTGGGTCAGAATATAGATCAGCATCTGACGGAGGCGTTGGCACACATAGGGACGATTATCGAAACGCCCCAATTTTATGATTATATGACCGGCTACCAAAATCTGCAGCAATACGCCCGTGCCAGCCGGCCGCCAGTTTCAAAAGAACGAATCGATGCGGTGGTGGCAAAGGTAAAACTGACCGCTGCAATCCAGCGCAAGGTCAAAACGTACTCCTTAGGAATGCGGCAGCGTCTGGGCATTGCCCAAGCTATTTTGGCCCGGCCGGCGGTGCTGCTGCTCGATGAGCCGATGAATGGACTCGATCCGGCCGGCGACCACGATTTTCGGGTTTTGATGCAGGAGCTGGCGGCGCAACAAGTCAGTATTTTAATCTCAAGCCATATTTTGAGCGACATCGAAAAATTAGCCGACGATCTGGTCGTTTTGAAACAAGGTGAAGTCGTTTACGCTGGGACCTTGGCTGCTTTGCAGGCCCGTCAGAATGCTAAATTGATTCTTGAAACTGATAATCCGGCCCAAACGGCGCTCGTGTTACGGCACTTGCAGCTCGACTTTACCCAGACCAAACAGCACTTTGAAATTCCGATGACGACTGATATCCGGCCGGAAGTAACGAAAGCCTTAGGGGACGCCGGAATCGGCCTACTGACGCTCGCCAAACAAGAAGTGTCGCTGGAGGATGCTTATTTGCAGTTAGTGGGTGAAGCATGAAGGCCCTCTATTGCAACGAACTGATCAAACTCTACCAGCGCCGCACCCAGTGGGGGATGCTGATGGTTGATTTTCTCGCCGTCGGGCTGATGACGGCGCTGAACCATGCAGCGTTTCCAGCCTTGACGCTGAGCAATAACTGGCTGAACGATGTTATTTTGGGGACAACGCTGGCCGTTATTTTCATCATCATTACAGCGGCGACTCTGCTGACGAGTGAGTTCGATCGGGGCACGATTCGCTTTCTGCTGGTGCGGCCGCATGGACACACCCAAATCCTCTTTGCCAAACTGCTCGTCCTGCTGACCAGCGTCTGGGCACATTTTACCGTCCTGTGGGCCAGCAGCTACCTCTTTAACTGGCTGCTGATCGGCTTTTTTCCGATTGCCAGTTGGGATCGGACTTATCAGTTTGGTCAATACATGATCAGCACCGCCTTCGTGGCCTTGTTTTTTGCGACGCTGACCTTGCTATTTGCTGCTGGGATGCGTTCTCGCAGTTTGGCGATTGTTATCAGTTTAAGCGGTTATTTTGTCAGTTCGCTGATTGGGAGTCTGCTAAGTGCAATGATTCGTCAGTATGAGTGGCTGAAGTGGAATCCCTTGAACATGACGAACTTGACCAACCTGCTGGGGACGAAGAATCACGTTTCAGCCATTACCGCTGCACTTGGGTTGAATTATAACCAGATGTTCTTGGGATTGGTCGTGTATATCGTGTTATTTTATGCCGGTGCCAATTGGATTTTCGGGCACCGTGATATTCCTTAGAACTGCCTAAATGAAGGGCAACGTGCTATCATAGAAGTGGAGAAATGCGGAACTGAATTCAGTTAAAAAGAAGGGTAATCGATGGCCAAAAAAGTGGATTATGGTGTGATCGTAATTGGGGCGCAGAGTGTCTATTGCAGCATCATCAATTTGAAGACGTTACAAGAATTGGAACGAGTTGAATATGAGGTCAGCATCGGCGATGACGTGTTTGCCCGCCATGAGATCCAGATCGAAACGGTCGATACGGTAATTGAAGCGTTGACGGCATGCCAGCGTTTGCTGAAGGATTATGGGCTCAAGCCGGACCGGGTCGTTGCCACCAATGCATTCCATGAGGCGGCGAATGCCGAATACGTCCGCAACCAGATTTATGTTCGGACGGGACTGGAGATTGAATGGATCAATCCCAGCCAGGAAGCGTTGTATCGCAACCAGGCGGCCGCTGTTTATTTGCCAAAATTCAACGAGATTGTTAAGGATGGAACATTATTGTTGGATGTCAGCTCAGGGAACGTTGAGTTAACGGCGTATACTGGCGGACAATTCATCTTTTCCCGCAACCTTAAAATCGGTCCGCTGCGCATCGAAGAAGTGATGCAGGATGTCAAACGCTTAGCGCCAAATTATATCGAAATTTTACGGGATTATATCGATAGTCAAATCAATGAATTTAAACGGATGCTGCCGGACAGCCTGAAATTCGACAATATTATTTTGATGGGTTCGAGTATTTCGATTTTTGAAAATGCGATTCCAAATAAAAAGATGGCGACTAAAGTTACTGGCACACGAGTCAAGGGATTGTACGAAGAAATTCTGCATGCCAGCGATCAATATCTGATTGAACATTACCACGTCAGTGCCGATAAAGTGCCGCAGGTCTTGCCCACCGTTGTGATGCTGAATGAATTGCTGGAACTGCTCAAAGTCAAGACGGTTTATTTGTCCCAGCTGAAGCTGATCGATGGGGTCGCTGTCAATGCCGCCGTTCAAAATGGCAAGAAGATTGGCAGCTGGGATTCCGATGCGGAAACGATTCGTTCGGCGGTCAATCTGTCGAATCGCTACCATGTCGACCCCAAGCACCGTGACAGTACTGTTAAATTTGCGCTGACGCTGTTTGACCGGCTTAAGAAGATTCATGGGCTCGGCAAGAAGGAACGGCTGCTGCTGCACATTGCGGCCTTAGTCAACGATGTCGGTTCGTATGTCGACAATCACAACCATTATTTCCATTCCGACTACATCATCCGGGCTTCGAAGATTGTCGGACTGTCATCGACTGCCCAGCTGATGGTGGCGGCCATTGCCCGTTACCACAGTACAGATACGCCGTCGGCTGAACTGGATCGGTTCGATCAATTGCCGATTGACAAACGGATGACGATTGCTAAATTAACCGCAATTTTACGGCTGGCCGATGCGCTCGATGCGAGCCGCCAGCAGAAAATCACCAAGATTTCCGTCTCTGTGCGGGACCCGCAGGTTATTGTGACGGCAACTGCGAAGGAAAATTTCGAGTTGGAGAAATGGACCTTCCAGCGAAAAGGCAAGTTCTTTGAGGAAGTTTATGGGTTACAACCAATTTTGAAAGGGAAGGGTCGCTTATGACAGAACCGAATTATTCAGATCCGAAATATTTCTGGAACCGTGAGTTAAGCTGGGTCGATTTTAATGACCGTGTTTTGGAGGAAGCGCGTGATCGGGACAACCCGCTGCTCGAACGGGTCAAATTCTTAGGAATTACCCAGAGCAACCTCGATGAATTCTTCAACGTTCGAGTCGCTTCGCTGAAAAAGATGGAATCAGTCGGCTACGAAAAGCCGGATGCATCCGGCATGACGCCGAAACAGCAATTGGAAGGGCTCAGCGAAAAGATTCATCTGCAGACGGATAAACAATATACGACGCTGAATCGGTCGCTGCTGCCGAAATTGGCCGACTATGGCATCCGTATCTTGAAGCCGGATGAATTATCAACGCCGCAGCTGGCTTATATTGACGACTTCTTCCACAATGAATTGGCGCCGGTGCTGACTCCGATGGCGTTCGATGTCTCCCGCCCGTTTCCATTTTTTGCTAATGATTCGCTCAACATCGCTATCCAGCTGATTCGGCCGGATGAAACGAAGAAGAAGAATAAGGAGAAATCCTTCGCTGCTGTGCCAGTACCCGGCATGTTCCCCCGTGTCATCAAATTGCCAAGCGCCAACAACGAATTCATTCTGCTTGAAGATATCATCAAGTACTTTGTGAATGAACTGTTTATCGGTTCAGAAATCAAGGAAACAGCCACTTTCCGAGTGATGCGGGATATGGACATGGACGTTGCCGAAGAAGATGCGTCCGATTTGATGAAGGAAATCCAACGGCAGCTGAAGAAACGGGAACGGGGCAAGGCCCTGAAACTCGACTACGAAAGCAGTATGAGCAAATACTTGCGTAAGACGCTGATCAAGCACCTGCACCTGACTGAGGCCGATGTTTATGCCGTTAAAGGTCCTTTAGACCTGACTTTCTTGAGCAAACTGGTGAAGCAGGTCACGGGGCACAAGGACCTGCTTTATCCGCCGTTCACTCCCTACGAACCTGAACTTTTCAAAGACAACAACCTCTTTGACCTGATTTCACAACGGGACTTATTCTTGAACCTGCCGTATGACTCGTTCGATCCCGTCGTCGATTTTGTCCGTGAAGGGGCCGAAGATCCGCAAGTGCTCGCCATTAAGATGACGCTGTACCGTGTATCGTCGCAATCCCCAATTATTACTTATCTGAAGAAGGCAGCTGACAACGGCAAGCAGGTAACGGTACTAGTCGAACTCAAGGCTCGTTTCGATGAAAAGAATAATGTGCATTGGGCCCAAGAACTCGAAAAAGCCGGCTGCCACGTCATTTATGGCTTAGTTGGTTTGAAGACGCACTGTAAATTGACGCTGATTGTCCGGCGGGAAGAAGACGGCATCAAGCGTTACATGCACATGTCGACTGGGAATTACAACGATAAAACGGCTAAAGGCTACACGGATATGGGTCTCTTTACCGCCAATGTCGAAATGGGGATTGATGCCTCCAACATTTTCAATATGCTGTCTGGTTTCTCCGAACCGCCGTACTTCCATAAACTGGTCATTGCACCGATTGCCTTGCGACAGTTTATTTATGACAAGATTGATGCCGAAATTCAGAATGTCAAGGACGGCAAACGTGGGTTTATCCAAATGAAGATGAACTCGTTGTCGGATGCAGGCATGATTTCGAAACTCTATGAGGCTAGTCACGCTGGCGTCGAAATTCACCTGCTCGTGCGGGGTATCTGCAATTTGAAGGTCGGCATTCCCGGCATCAGCGACACCATTACGGTCCACTCGATCGTCGGCCGCTTCTTGGAACACAGCCGTATTTACTACTTCTGGGCCGATGGGGAAGAGGAAACCTACTTGTCCAGTGCCGATTTGATGACGCGCAATATCAGCCGCCGGGTTGAATTATTATTCCCGATCTTGCAACCAGATATTCAACATCAAGTAATGCGGTTGTATACTTTACTATGGTCGGATAATGTCAAAACACGAGTCCTTCAGCCGGATGGCAGTTGGGACCGTGTCGATCGGCGGGGTCTGGTCAAGCTCGATGCACAGGAGTATCAAGCCGACCATGCCAAAGAAATTGCCGATTACCTGATTACACCAACGGATGAAACGGCTAAAACCACGTTCGAAAACGAACATCGTTTCATTCCGCTGATGAAACCCGACGATTCTCTAGATGAAAGTGGCGATCAGAAATAATGGAAAATTTTGCGGTCATTAACTTAGGCTCTAATTCAGCCCGACTCACCATCAACCAGATTGATGACGACGGTGCTTACAAGGAAGTCGGACGTTACCGTGAGTTCGTCCGGCTCTCCGAAGACATGCAGCTCCATGACAATACTTTGCAGCCGGCAGCAATGGATCGGACCATCGAAGCCTTAAAGGGGTTCAAAACCGATTACAGCAAGCTCAGCAATGTGAAACTCCGTGCCGTCGCAACGGCCGCCGTGCGCAATGCTAAAAATAAAAAGAAATTCCTGAAACGGGTCCGTGATGAAATCGGAATCGAACTCGAAGTCATTCCAGGTACCCAGGAAGCTTATTACGATTATTTAGGCGTCACAGAAACTTTGCCGCTGATGAACTGCCTAATCATGGATACCGGCGGCGCCAGCACCGAACTAATCCTGGTTCAGAATCGTAAGGCCAATAATTTGATCAGCATTCCGATGGGGTCGGTCAATTTGACCGAAAAGTACCTCAATCCTGACCAGATTTCAGCCCGTGAACTGTTCAACATGACCACTGGCATGACCCAGCTCTACAACGGCATCTGGTGGCTCCGCAAGGCGATGAATCTGCCGATTGTAGCGTTAGGCGGCAGTAATCGGACCTTGGCCAAAATCCAGCGGCGCAAGGAACATTTCCAGCACTTTGAGGATATCCATGGCTACCGGATGCGCAACGATGAAGTCAACAACGTCTTCGGCGAAGTCGTTTCGCAAAATCTGGACGGCCGTAAAAAGATTCCGGGTCTGTCAAAAGACCGGGCTGATATTATCGTCGGTGGTCTGATTCCCATTGTTACCATCATCAGCTACCTTGATTCCGACCGGACCGTTTTCTCACAAAACGGACTCGGCGAAGGCATCCTCTTCGAAGAACTCAAGCAGCTGCGTGAGGAAGGAAAAATTAAATAGGCTATTAAAAAAGTCCGCTATTTTGCGGACTTTTTTGTACCTGATTGCCGCCATCTCGGCATTGCTTGTCAAACGAGCAGCTCATGCTGGCAAGATTTGCTTTCTTTTTTAGCGTTGTTCCGGTATAAAGAGGGCATGGAGGACAGCAAAATGGAATTTAGTGAACAAATTAAACGGCTGCGACGGGAACATCATTTGACCCAAGAACAGCTGGCCGCACAATTACACGTGTCACGACAGACGATTTCAAGCTGGGAACGGCAACGCAATTTGCCTGATCTCGAAATGGTCGTTTTAATCGCACAGCAATTCGGTCTTTCACTGGACCGGCTGATTTTAGGAGATGAGCAGATGACGCATAAATTAGTTCGGGATGGCGATGCAACGAAGCGTACCTGGCTGAATCTGGCGGCGGCACTGATGGCCCTGTTAGGGGCAGTTTGTTTCTTGGTGAAAGCTGTGATTGGCGTGCGAGTTGATAGTCAGGGGTTCTTGCATGAACCGTTTTTCCTGCTGCCGCTGGGTTACCTATTGCTCGGCATCAGTTTGGTCTTAGCCTTGGGAATATTAGGGCGCAAACTCAGGCAGCAGCGCTCAAAATAAACTAAAACAATAGCAGCAACAAAAAAAGTCGTTCGGCAGCAAACTATCGGACGACTTTTTTACATATTTAATTACCGATAATTTTGGCGATAAAGTCTTGGGCCCGTTCGGTCTTGGGATGTTCGAAGACTTCGTTCGGGGTGCCATCTTCCTGGATATACCCATCGGCCATAAACCAGACTCGGTTGGCGACTTCACGTGCGAAGCCCATTTCATGGGTGACCACGACCATCGTCATGCCTTCTTCGGCCAGTTCCTGCATGACCGAGAGGACTTCACCGACCATTTCAGGGTCGAGGGCCGAAGTCGGTTCATCGAACAAGAGGACTTCAGGATTCATGGCCAAAGCTCTCGCAATGGCCACTCGCTGTTTCTGACCGCCGGAAAGACTGTCAGGATAAACTTGTGCTTTATCTTTCAGGCCGACCCGTTCCAAAAGGGTAAGTGCGGCATCGGTCGCATCGCTATCAGAAAGGTGCTTGACCCGTTTCGGCGCTAACTTCAAGTTTTCCAAAACGGTCATGTTCGGAAAGAGGTTGAAATTCTGGAAGACCATGCCGACTTTTTCACGGTAGTCGCTGAGCTGGGTCTTGTTGAATTTGAGGATGTCCTGGCCTTTGTAACGGACTTCGCCAGCAGTCGGCTGTTCCAACAGGTTGAGGCAGCGGAGGAAAGTACTTTTCCCAGCCCCAGACGGTCCAATCACACAGACAACTTCGCCGGACTGAATCTGTTCATTGATATCTTTCAAAACGACGGTGTCGCCGTATTTTTTCTCTAAATGATCGATGGCTAAAATTGGTTTATTTGCCATGCTGCATCTTCCTTTCGAAGTGATTGAGGACCCGTGTCAGGACCCAGGTCATTGCAAAGTAGAGGAGCATGGCGATGAAAATCGGCATAACCCCCCGATACGTATCGGACCGGACTAAGTTGGCTTCGTAAATCAAATCGGTGACCCCGATGATTGAAACAATTGAACTGTCCTTCAGCAAGGTGATGAATTCGTTGCCCAACGCCGGCCAGATGTTCCGCATTGCCTGCGGTAAAACGACGAACCGCATCACATCGGCGTGCGGCAGCCCCAAACTTTCAGCCGCTTCGGTCTGACCTGGATCGACGGAATTGATCCCGCCCCGAATGATTTCGGCGACATACGCCCCACTATTCAGCGAAACAGCGATGATTCCGGCTAAGAGGGCCGGAATATTGATGACGGCGCCAATCCCGAAGTAGACGAACAGGACCTGGACCATCATTGGTGTGCCCCGCAAGAATTCGATATACGCCGTTGCAATCGCATGGGCGACTTTGTTTTTCGATAATTTCATTAAGGCAAACAAGAGGCCTAAGAGAATCCCGAAGATGACGGAGACGCCGGAAATAATCAAAGTGTAGCCGACCCCAAGGGCGAAGAACCGCCAGTAATGCATCATGGATGTATCTTGGGTATTGACCTTCATGTACTTGCCGGCTTTAGGAATGTAGACTTTGTTGACGAGATCCTGTTTGTTGATTTGGTCGATTGATTTGTTGGCGGCGTTGACGAGGCTCGTACTGCCTTTGGCAAACGCGATTGCGACCCCAGTCGTCCCTTTGTCGAGTTTAAAATCGGCGTTGATTGCCTTCAAACTTGAATCGTTCTTCTCATAGGCGAGGGCAGTCGGTTTTTCCATGACAACCCCATTGACCTTGTTCGTCTTCAGGGCCAGCACTAAATCGCTATAGGACGTCATGCCTTTCATTTTGACGCCAGGAATCTGTTTCTTGGCTAAACTATACTGGGTCGTCCCAGTTTGAGCGCCGATCGATTTGTTGGTGAAGGAGCTCTTATTATGGTAGAACAATTCATTCGACTTTTTAATCAGGATGTACTGCCCGCCATGGTAGTACATTTTCGAAAAATCGACGTTTTTGCGCCGGGTCGGGGTCGGGTTGACCCCGCCGATGACCATGTCGCATTTGCCGGTCTGCAGGGCCACGAGCAGGGAATCAAAACTCATTTTTTTGACGACGAGTTTGACGCCGATATCTTTGGCGATTTTCTTGGCGACCATGATATCGATTCCTTGAACCTGCGACTTGCCTTTTTTATTGACTAAAAATTCGTAGGGCGGGTAATCAGGGCTCGTCGCCACGACCAAAGTCCCTTTTTCCTTGATCTTGGCGAGCGAGTCATCCGCAGCCTGGACTGGTGAAGCGGCCGGAATGAAGGCACTGACGATCATGACAATCGTAAGAATGAATAAGGCCCAAATTGATAACTTCTTTTTCATTTTAAATCCTCCCTGAATAAGTTGATGCCCTTATCCTAACCGATAGTCAAAAAATATGCAATATAAAGAATAAAAAAAGATTATTTTGCATATTTATCTTTTTATTGCATAATTTATGCATAAAGCAAGAAATGACCAATATGTCACTGAGAAAGTGACAAAAAAAGCATTAATTTAGAAAACGTTTTCAAATATACTAATAATGAAATCAGGAAGGGGATTTAAAAAATGACACTATTTGATAAAAATCATCTTATTATGAATTTAGATGCAACAAATCAAGATGAAGTTATGGGTGATTTAGCACAGCTTGCCTATGATCAAGGTATTACAACGGATAAGGACCAGTTAAAAAAAGATTTACTTGATCGTGAGAAGGAATCAACGACCGGTTTTGGAAATGGTGTTTCGATTCCTCACACAAAATCAGATGTAGTTGAAGAAGCGAGCGTTTTCTTTGCAAGAGGTAAAAATGATGTTGAATGGAATTCGTTAGATAGCAAGCCTGTAAATACATGGGTTTCTTTAATGATTCCTACTGATCAGTCAGATGTTCATTTGAAATTATTGGCACAATTAAGTCGTCAGCTAATGCATCAGGACTTCATTGATATTCTTAAAAATGGAGATGAGGAGCAGGTTTATGAGGCAATTAGCAATATTGTGAATGTTTAATGAGCCAGAAATAAAAGGAGGTAGAGATCATGTCCGACAAAAAGTTAAAAATTGTTGCAGTCACGAACTGTCCAGCTGGGATTGCGCATACATACATGGTTGCAGAAGCTCTAGAACAAAAGGCTAAATCACTCGGCTATGAAATTCATGTTGAAACACAAGGCGCAAGTGGCGTTGAAAATAAATTAACACCGCATGACATTGCTAACGCCGATTACGTTATTCTTGCTTTGGGGAAGGGAATGACAGATGAAGATAAGTCGCGTTTCAATGGCAAAAAAGTTGTTGAATTACCTGTTTCAGATGCCTTGAAACATATTGATACTATTTTTGACGATATTGATAATCAAGCGAAACTTTACAGCGCTTCAAATGTAAAACTTGGTGATGAGGCTGTTGCTAAAGATGGCATTATGAGCCATTTGATGGCTGGTGTATCCGCTGCTTTACCATTTGTTATCGGTGGTGGGTTACTAGTTGCCATCGGGAGTATGATGGTTCAATTCGGTATGCCGAATATTGCATTGGCAAATGGAGTGCGTCCGTCACTGGCTTGGGTTATTACTCAAATTGGGAATCTAGGATTTACTTTTATGATTCCAATCATGGGTGCCTACATTGCGGCTTCAATTGGCGATAAGCCTGCGTTCGCCCCAGCATTTTTAACCACATTTCTTGCAAATGATACAACATTACTAGGAACTAAATCAGGCGCCGGATTTTTAGGCGCGATTATTTTAGGACTGAGTATTGGTTATTTTGTAAAATACTTTAAGAAGATCCGGTTACCTAAGAGTATCCAATCCTTAATGGGGTATTTGATTATTCCGTTTGTGACTTTGCTGATTTTTGGTCTATTAACTTATTATTTAATTGGTCCATTTATGGCACTTATTATGAAGAACATGCTGTTCTTCTTGAATCATATGCCAGCATCCGCAAAGATTGCTGGTGGATTCTTAGTTGGGTGTATGTTGGCCTTTGATATGGGTGGTCCTATTAACAAAACTGCTTGGTTCTTTGCCTTTTCTTTATTGAGTTCCCATGTGTACACATGGTACGGCATTGTTGGTGTCGTTACCTTACTTCCACCAATGGCAGCAGCAATTGCTAGTTGGATTCGGCCTAATATGTTTAGTAAAGCAGAAAAGGATTCTAGTATTTCGGCGTTTATTGTTGGGATGACAGTTGCGACTGAGCCAGCAATTCCGTTTGCTTTAGCTGCTCCTGTGCCGATGATTGCTGCAAATACTTTGGCAGGGGGAATTACCGGCTCACTTGCAATGGTATTCGGATTACAACGGATCGCACCAGGAATTGGGATTTTTGATCCACTTATTGGTTTAATGAAACCTTGGTATTGGTTCTATCTTGTCTTAGTAATTGGATTAGTTTTGAACGTTACTTTCATTATTCTTTTCAAAGGTGCTTGGTTGAAACGTCAAAATGAAAAGCAATTGAAAGAGAAAGTTGAAAGTGATGACGAAACACTTGCTAAACAAGACAATGCATTAAAAGAAAAAATGAATTAGTCAATCAATTTAAAAAGCAGGTGCAAACGATATGTTTAATCCTGTTTTTTTAATAGAAATGGAGTAATGAAGGATGACAGATGATTATAATTTCGATCATATAATTGATCGTCATAATACTTACAGCACACAATGGGATTATATTCAAGATCGCTTTGGAAGAAATGATATTTTACCGTTTTCAATTTCGGATACTGATTTTCCTGTTCCTAATGAAGTTCAGGATGCTTTAAAAGAAAGAATGAAACATCCAATATATGGTTATTCACGTTGGAATCATAGTGACTATAAGGACAGTATCGTAAATTGGTATAAGAAGCAGCATGATGTAGATATGAATCCTGATTGGATTGCCTACAGTCCAAGTGTTGGCTTTTCTGTGGCTAGTATGATTCGGTTAAATAGTCAACCTGGTGATGGGGTAGTAGTATTTACACCTATGTATGACGCCTTTTATAACATTATTCAGGGAAATAATCGAAGAATTGCTGCAGTACGACTTTTAGCCGCAGACAAGGATTACAAAATTGATTGGGATACGTTGGAATTATATCTAAAGGATCCCAATAATACAGTGTTCTTACTCACTAATCCACATAACCCTACTGGGAAAGTCTTTTCAAAATCAGAGCTTACTAAACTTGCTCAACTTTGTAAGAGAAATAATGTATTTATCGTTTCGGATGATATTCACGGTGATATTGTGTATGAAGGTGCTAAATATATTCCAATTACTAGTGTTACAACTGAGAAGGTTACCATTTGTACGTCGGCAAGTAAGACATTCAATATTCCAGGCTTAATTGGTTCGTATATGTTTTGTCCTGAACCAGAATTGTTGAATCGTTTCTTATTTGAATTGAAGCAAAAAAATGCACTGTCATCAGTTAGTATCTTTGGAATGATGGCACAAATGGCTGCGTACAATCATTCAGATGAATATTTAACTGAATTAAAAGCATATTTGAAAGATAACATGGATTTTGTCGCAAAGTATCTAGAAAAAAAAGTTCCTCTAATTAACTTTACAGAGCCACAATCTACTTATCTAGCTTGGATGAATGTTTCCGCTCTTCATTTAAGTAGTGAGGAGTTACAAGATAAGTTAGTTAATATTGGGAAGGTAGGCATTATGCCAGGAAAGACATATGGAGATAGTAACTATCTGCGAATGAATGTTGGCTGCCCACGTTCGAAAGTAAAAGATGGTTTGGATCGGTTAATTTTTGCATTGAATCACTAAAGAGTAGGAGAAGGTTAGGTTTATGTTTAATGATCGGCAAATTAAACTGATTAAACTGTTGCAGAATAGAGATTTGTCCGGAGATGAGCTGGCTAATGTTTTAGAGACTTCTCGCAGAACTGTTATTCGTGATATTTCAGTTATTAACAGCTGGCTTTTAAACAATAATTTGGGTACAATTACTCATTTTAAAGGCTACCATTTGCATGTCCCTAGTCCAGAAAAATTAAATCAGCAATTGGATAATGTTCATTTTGAGCGACAACAAATTTTATTTGTTTTATTAACTAAACCATTTGTAACCTTGGACGATATGGTTGAACAAACTTTTTTACCCAAAAAAGAAATCCAAAGAATTATCGGCTATTTACGAGAAGAAGCTCCCGAAGAATTGAAAATTAAGTCTAAAACTGGTAAAGGTTATTATATTCAAGCTGAGTTGGAAGTTAAACTTGATTTTATTGCAGATTTAATTTTAAATATACCTGAACTAATTCAAGAAAAAGCATCACAATTGGATTATAAAAAAATATATGATTATTTGTTAACTCAAAATCCGATTAATAGTTTTGTATTGAACAATGAGAATTGGCATCAGTTTACTGTTCAGGTAGATACAACAAGCTATTATTTACAGTCTTATCAACAAATTGATTCTAGTGATGCAGAAATATTATCAGTAATTTCATCTTGGTTTAATGATAAGATTAAAAATCTTGCTAAATTGAATATTGCTACAATTCAGGAGTTAGTTGCAAATGTAAACCAAAATTATCATTTTGAATTTCGAGATGATTCTCTTTATCAAAAAATACTGAATCATTTAAATCGCAGTATTGCTTTTCCAATATATCAATTAAATGAATTAAATGAACAAATGGATCTTTTAAAAATTAGAAATCCTTTTCTATTTGATTTCGGTCGGGAATTAGAAATTAAGTTTTCTGACTATCTGAGTAGCGTTTATATAGATGGTGATTTACTCGCGCTTTATCTAATTTATGCAGTTCAAAACAAAGATGATTCATTTGTGAAAATCCTATTGTATGCAGAACGTCCGTCATTCGGCAATATTAATAAATTGATTATTTCTGAAAAAGCCGTAAATGTAGATGTCACATTAGTAACAACTAAACGTGAGGAAAAAAATTTCCGAAGGGATGGGCAATTTTCACTTTATCTTTATAATGGCGATTCAGTTGGTAAAACAAGGGATTACTATGATTTAAAGTTTACAGGAATCATCGACCAAAAATTAATCTCTCAGTTAGGTGAAATGTCTGTCGATAATTATTTTAAACAAAATTTAGGTAACTTTTTTCCGAAAATTAATTTGGTTTATTTAAAAGGGAACCACGATGTTTCTAAGACGCTTAAGAAGGGATTGGATTATTTTGTTGAAAATGCTAATATGACGGAAACGCAAAAGTACGACTTAATCAAGCGTGAGGGTGAAGGGAACCAGCTAATTCTAAATCATATTTCGATCCCTCATGCAGCTACTAATTTGCCGGTGCCTTTTGAATTGTTTGGTATCTTATCTGAAAAAAAAGGGAAAATCGAAAATACTGCAATTAAGGCAATTTTAGTTGTATTAGTTGACAAATCATTAGGAAGTCAAACAAATATTTTTGGCTATTTATATCGAAGACTGAAAGAAAAAAGTATCGATGGTGACACAAAAATGGTAAATTATGATGACTTAATGAAGTTATTAACATAACTATACAATAATATGGAAGTAATATGAGACTGCTTAATAAGTGTCAGTGACAAATAGGCGGTTCCCGAGTGATATCGAGAATCGCCTATTTTTAGTGTTAATTTTTATTATTGTTAATTCAAGTAAGCCTATTCTTCCTCTTTTTCGGGCAATGTATACGTCAGCTGGGCAAAGTGGCCTAAACGCTTGGTTGCCTTGAGATGCAGCGGCACATCGTCGAGGTTGGTGCTGACTAATGAAATGCCGTCGCCCAGAAGGACAGGTGCAATCGTGATGATGATTTCATCGACTAAGTGTGCACGAAGCAGGTCCGTAAAGATATCGGCGCCACCGACGATCCAAATATCTTCGCCGCCTTCGTGCTTCAATCGTCGTACAAATTCTTGGACGTTGCCGGAGATGACGGTTGATGGGTCATCGGTATCTTCAATGGAAGTCGAGAAGACATAGGTTTTCTTGTCGGCATATGGATAGTTGCCGGCTTTATTGACACGATCGGCATAGGTTCTGCGGCCCATGATGACGGTATCGATGGAATTATAGAAATCTTGATAATCTTCGTAAGCCTCGCTGTTATTCAGTTTGGACAGCCAAGTGGTAGTGCCGTCCTTTTCGGCGATGAAACCATCCAGACTCTCAGTGATGTATAAAATAACTTTGCGATCATGTGTATCTGTCATGTGGATCGACCCCTTTATCTATTTTTTGCCAATTAAAGTAACAGTTGCTTCATCTAATGTTTCACCATCCAGCTGGTGGTAAAGCTCGTTCAGCCAGAATCCCGCTTGCAAGGGCAGCCGTTTCGCAACGGCGAAGACGGTAATCGTATACTGATGGTCTTTGTCAGGTGGCAATGGCCCCGTATAATGGCGGGTTGTCAATGGATCACTTTCACCGACAAGCGAACCAGCATTGCTGTTGTTGCCCTGTACCATCGGCACTTTCAGCGTGCGGCTGTTATCGGCCGGCACTTTGAAATCGGTGGCCGGAATATTAGCGGCGACCCAGTGAATCCAAGGAAAACCGCAGACCGGAATCGCATCGAAATCGAGCATGGCGATGGCGAAAGTTTCCGTTGGAGCGGGTGCATCGGTAATCGTAAACGGAAACGACACGGCGGGATTGCCATTGTAGTAATCGTCGGCGGGTGCCTGCTTACTATATTTCGGGATAAAAAAACCATTGTCATTGGGAATACTGATTTTCATTCTCATTCCTCCTTATAAAAGCGGATACATCCTTATTATAACGAACTTTGTGCGACTTTAGCACCTTTATTCTCAAAAAAGAAATTCTTTTGTCACCAGGGAAAACTTGGGTTAAGATAGACCATACAGATTTTGAAAACGGGAGGGTCCTTTATGGGAACACAAATCGAATTACAGCCGGTCGTGCAAGACTTATTGGCGACCGTGCGGGATCATTATGCTGGCACGCTGGACGTGACGTTCGGCGACCAGGCCGTCGGTTATCTCCGGCATGACCAAGGCCAGCAGCACGTCAAAAAGGACGGTACTTTGGCAATCACCATTACCGATGTGACCAATCCGAACTACACACTCTCGCATGAATTATTGCACTTATTATTGAAGCTAAAACAATTTCCGCAGCCGGAATACTTGGTGACGACCCAGAAACCGGAAGTCGACCAGACATTGCTGGCCATCTCGACGTCGCTGTATGACAGTGCCGCCCATGTCATCATTCGTGATATTCAGGCTAACGATGGTTTGCTGACCGACCAAGTTTACGACCAGTATGCACAAGGAATGGCGAGCTTTCTAACGCCAGAAACCACAGATGGCGATGAACGCATCATTCTCCGCATTCTTAACTTGCTCGACGGCCTGATTTTATTTGCCGACCGGCCGCTGCCAGCAGCTTGGCAGCACTTATATCCCGCCGCTTTGTCTGAAGCTCAAAAGCTGTACACAAGTTTGATGAGCCGGCCGCTGGATACGCCGTTTACGTTCCGGCGGGCTTACGTGAATTTATTACGCCAGTTTGGGGAATTGCTCGTTCAGCTGGGGTATCAAGCCGTGCCGTTGGACCAATTTGTGACCGTGATGCCGTTATTGAGCGCTCATCAGCGCCGTTTGGAAGTCCGCCAAGTCTTCAACATTCTGCATGCTGACCTGACCAATCGCCAAACTGGACAGCGGGCGTACATTGGCTTGGGTTCTGACCAGCAGAACGCCTTCGTTTTGCCGCTGACCAATCAGGACAACGATCCCGAAGCTTTCAAACAGCTCTATCAGATGACCGTGGCCGACTTTTTGGACAAGTATCAGATTGAAAACGGCGCACGATAATTAAAAAGAGTCCGCAACGAATTGCGAACTCTTGATGAAGGTATTTTACCTGGAACCGCCAAAGTAATTATCCAGTGCATATGGAATTTCATGGTAAAAATAAGTTAAGAGATGGAAAGCCACCCATACACTAAAAATTAAAACAATGGCAAAGAAGAGGTAGGTTAAAACTGCAATTAGTTTTTTCTTTTCAGCTGTACTCATCGTCGTGGCTCCCTTTCGCCATCATTATAGCACCAAACGTTATTTTTCTGGTTCAAAAAGGAAGGATAAACAATGAATTTACAAGCGACATTAGATCAGGCCCGTCACATCACGTTTATGACCGGCGCTGGCGTTTCGACTGCTTCAGGAATTCCCGATTATCGTTCTAAAAACGGCATCTATGCCGGCCACCAGAATCCCGAATACCTGCTGAGTGCGGATAACCTCCGGGACCATCCAGAATCGTTTTATCAGTTCGTTAAAGAGAACATGTATTTTCCGGATGCGCAGCCGAATATTATTCATACCCAGATGGCTAAAATTGCCAATCAGAAGGGCGATATTATTACCCAGAATGTCGACGGCCTGCATACTAAGGCTGGCGCTGAACATGTAATCGAGTTTCATGGCAACCTGAATCGGATTTATTGTCAGACGTGCGGCCAGCAGTTTACGACGGCTGAATACCTGCAGAGCGACCGGCATGCGGCCGATCACGGCATTTTACGGCCGGATATTGTCTTGTATGGCGAGGCAATCGACCCGGATGCCGTTGCCGATTCGATTACGGCAATTCAAGCCGCCGATGTGATTATGATCGTCGGGACGTCCTTCCAAGTGTATCCATTCGCCGGTTTAATCCAATATCGTCAGCCTGATGCCAAATTGATTGCCGTTAATGAAGAGCAGTTGCAATTTCCGTTCCCAGTTGAGATGATTCAGGGGGACGCCGTTAATGTTTTTGCACAATTGAAGGAATAGGGGGAAAGTTACTATGAAAGATGCACAGCAGCAGATGGACGAAATTGATGACCAGCTCGTGGCGTTGTTCAAACAACGAATGAGTTTGGCCAAAGAAGTCGCCGCACAAAAATACCAGCACCATGAATCCATTTCGAATCGGGGCCGGGAAGCCGATGAACGGGTCCGGCTGGTCAAAAAACTCGATGACAAGCAGCTGGCTAGTTTTCTGGTCGACTGGCTGCGGGATACAACTTTGATTACGAAGCAGTATCAGGCTCATGTCATCAAAGACCTGCAGGACGCCGAAAACTGAATGGTTCAGCTTCAAAACGTTCTATGGTAAACTGAGGTCAATATCAACGGATAAGGAGATTCGATCATCGTGGCAAAGTATAATTTAACGCTCGCCTTAGTGCGGGACCAGCAGCAGATTCTCTTGATCAACCGCCTTAAACAGCCTTTTCTAGGCATGTGGAACGGGGTCGGTGGTAAGATCGAAAGTGGGGAAACACCCATCCAAGGAATCAAACGTGAGATTCAGGAAGAAACCGGCTTAACGATGGACCACTATGAGCTTAGTCAGAACGGGTTGCTAAAATGGCATCAGAACGGCACGTTTGTTGATGGGATTTACTTATTTGTAGCTAATTTGAAGCAGCCGTTCCCGCAGAACGTGTATCCGCAGGCGACCCGTGAAGGTATCCTGAACCCATTTCCAACTGCATGGGTTACGAATAAAAATAATGTCGGCATTGTCGCCGATTTGAAGGCCGCCTTGCCCAGTCTGCTGGCCAATGAGCAGACAACTTACTATACGAATTTTGTCAACGATGAATTGACCGATTTTTACCCATTACCAGCCTAGCTTTTAGAAAGCGAGGGACAACCATGAAAATACGAACAGCAATTCGTCATTACAGCTGGGTCCAGCTGTGTGCCGACCTCTTTTTGGGCTATATATTGCTGAAGATTCTGCTGGCGACGCATACAGTCATCTTACTGGGGGTGCCGTTTAAACAGCAGGATGCATTAGTCATTTTGGTGCTGGCCGGTGTGATTGATGTCGCTCTTAGCGCTCTGCGCATCAATTTTGCGCATCATGAGCATGCGACGGCGGCTCATCCCACCCAAAATCAGAAGGGATTTGAAGAATAAGGAAGCGAGCAGCATGATTACGATCGGATTAGTCACTTGGACGGATCATCCGTCGTTAGATTCAGCCGGCAAGAAGCCGACACTGACGGAGTACGCCCAATATTTTCCAGTGGTCGAAGTCGATAGTCTCTACTACGGCATTCGGGGCCCGGAAATGGAACAGAAGTGGCAGCAGCAGGTGCCCAACGACTTTCAGTTTATCCTGAAGGCCTATCAGGGCATGACGAAACAGGCTGACTGGCAGGCGCACTATGTCAGTGAGGCGGCGATGTTTGCGGCGTATCGCAAGGCCGTTGCACCGTTATTCGATCATCAGCAGCTTAAAGCAATCTTATTTCAATTTCCGAATTTCTTTCCATTAACACAGGAAAATGTCCAGTATTTACGTCGCATCAGTGTCTATCTGAAGGGTTATCCGGTGGCGGTCGAATTCCGCAACTCCTCATGGTATGAGGACACGTATCGGGCCAGTACCTTGAAATTTTTGAAGGAGCTGGGCTTCATCCATGTCATTCCGGATGAGCCGCAGACGCCGACGAACAGTGTGCCGTTTGTGCCCGTTGCCACCAATCCGAACCTAACGATTTTACGGCTGCATGGCCGCAACGCCGAAGGTTGGGCCAATCAAGGCCAGTCGTGGCGCAAAACCCGAACGCTTTATCATTACAGCACCTCCGAATTGGAACATTTTGCCGATGTTGCCAAGCAGCTCGAACAGACTTCCAAGGAAGTGTGTGTTATTTTCAATAACAACTCCGCCCACGATGCTGCCCCTAATGCCGCCGAATTGGCGCAAATATTGGGGCTTGAGTGGCATCAGGAACCGGAACAAACGAGTTTGTTTTAATTCAAAAGAGGAATCAGCTAATTTGGGCTGATTCCTCTTTTGAATTGTTCGCCAAATTGGGCAAGGTACGCTTTTTCCCAGTGTCGTTAAATGCTATACTAAAGACTATATACAACTCGAATTTTTAAACAACGGGGGTCTGGGCATATGGCAGAGAAAAAACCAACTTTTTATGTAACTACACCAATTTATTATCCATCCGGCAAACTGACGATCGGGAATTCTTATACAACGATTGCCGCTGATACGATTGCACGGTACAAACGGGCGATGGGCAATGACGTCTTTTTCCTAACGGGGACCGATGAACACGGCCTTAAAATCGAACAGAAGGCCGATGCATTAGGGATTACACCTAAGGAGTATGTCGATGGCATGGCCGCCGACATTCAGAAGTTATGGAAGATGCTTGAAATTTCCAACACCAAATTTATCCGGACAACGGATGAACAGCATGTGGCAGCTGTACAGCGGCTCTTCAAACGTTTTCTCGATCAGGATGATATTTATTTGGGCGAATACGAAGGCTGGTATTCTGTTTCCGATGAGGAATACTTCACCGAAACCCAGCTCGCCGAAGTCTACCGTGACAAAGACGGCAACGTTATCGGCGGCAAGGCGCCATCTGGTCATGAAGTGACGCGTGTCAAAGAAGAATCCTACTTCTTCAAGATGAGCAAGTACACAGACTGGCTGCTCAAGTATTTCGATGAACATCCTGATTTCATCCAGCCGGTTTCCCGTAAAAACGAAATCGTCAATAACTTCATCAAACCCGGTTTGGAAGACTTAGCGATTTCACGGACCAGCTTCAAGTGGGGTATTCAGGTACCGTCGAATCCGAAGCATGTTATCTACGTCTGGCTCGATGCGCTGCTGAACTATATCACGGCACTCGGCTACGGCAGCGACGATGACAGTTTGTTCAAGAAGTATTGGCCAGCTAACGTCCAATTAGTCGGTAAGGAAATCGTCCGGTTCCATGCCATTTATTGGCCGATTATGCTGCATGCGCTCGGTTTGCCGCAGCCGCATGAAATCTTCGGCCATGGCTGGCTGATGATGAAGGACGGCAAGATGTCCAAGTCGAAGGGCAACGTTGTTTATCCGGATATGCTCGTCAATCGTTATGGGCTCGATGCGCTGCGGTATTACTTGATGCGGGCCATTCCGTTCGGCAACGACGGAATCTTCACACCGGAAGACTTTGTCAGCCGGATCAATTATGACCTCGCCAACGATTTAGGCAACCTGCTCAACCGGACTGTCGCCATGATCAATAAGTATGATGGCGGTCAAGTACCGACCTATACGCCAGAAGTCACCGATTATGATGCTGACCTCGAATCCGTTGCCGGTGATGTCATCGTCAACTACAACGATCTGATGGATGGCATGAAATTCTCCGATGCTTTAGGCGAAGTCTGGCGCTTAGTTCGGCGGGCCAACAAGTACATTGACGAAACCGAACCATGGGTCTTGGCTAAAGACGACAGCAAGAAAGCTGAACTTGACAGTGTTATGGCCCATCTGGCCGCCAGTCTCCGTGTCATTGCCTTGCTGATCAGTCCAGTGATGACGCATGCACCGAAGGAAATCTTTGTCCAGCTGGGGTTGAAGTGGAACGATGCTCATTCTGAATTAGACCACCTCGACTTCAGCGAATTTCCTGAAGGCACGACGGTTGTCAAGAAAGGCCAGCCAATCTTCCCACGTCTTGATATGGACAAAGAAGTGGCCTACATCAAGGAAGAAATGGCCAAGGAACAGAAGACACGCCATGACGAAAATGAAACGGTCAACGCTAAGACTGGCTTCGATCCCGAAAAGACGGCTTTACTGACGGGCAAAGACCAGATTAAGATTGAAGATTTCGATAAGATTGAATTACGAGTGGCTGAGGTCATCGATGTCAAGAAGGTCGAAAATGCCGATAAACTGCTTCAGTTCCGTTTGGATGCAGGGGACGACGGCCAGCGCCAAATCTTATCCGGTATTGCACAGGCTTATCCGGACTTCAAGCAATTGGTCGGGCAGAAAGTGGTCATCGTAGCCAATTTGAAGCCCCGCAAACTGAAGGGCCAGATTAGCCAGGGCATGCTGCTTTCGATTGAAAACAGCCAAGGCGATATTCAGCTCGTTACAGTCGACAGCAGTCTTGAAAATGGGGCCGTTTTAGGTTAAAACGATTAAACAAGCTTGCAAAAAGAGGCCGTTGCGACCTCTTTTTTAGTGAAAGGAAGGATAACACGATGCGGATTTTTGATTCCCATACGCATTTGAATGATGAAGCCTTTACGGGGCATGTCGCCGAATATGTCGCCCATGCGCAAAAACTGGGCGTAACCCAGATGGCAATCGTCGGTTCGGATACCAATCTGAATGCCGGTGCCTTGCAGCTGGCGCACCAATATGATAATTTATTTGCGATCGTCGGCTGGCATCCGGAAGAGTCGAAACGTTACCATGCTGCTGAAGAAGCCACTCTGATCGAACAGCTGCAGGACCCGAAAACGGTCGCAGTCGGTGAAATCGGGCTCGATTACCACCAGAATGTGGCGCCGCATGCAGCCCAGAAGAATGTTTTCAAACGGCAGATCGAACTGGCCAAAGCATTCAATTTGCCAATCTCAATCCACACTCGTGATGCCTTCGAAGACACTTATCGACTGTTGGAAGAAGTCGGCGTGCCGGCACGTGGCGGCGTAATGCACAGTTTCAACGGCGACCCAGAATGGATGCAGCGGTTTCTGGAGATGGGCTTCTACATTTCCTTTAGCGGAGTTGTCAGCTTCAAAAACGCCCATGACGTCCATGCGACGGCTCGAGCTGTACCTAGCGACCGGATGCTGGTTGAAACCGATGCTCCTTATTTGGCGCCGATGCCATTTCGAGGCAAACAAAATCAGCCGGCCTATTCGCTGTATACACTGGAAGCTTTAGCCCGGCTGCGGGATGAAAATCCGGATCAAGTGGCAGAACAGACCTACCAAAATACACATCGATTATTGGAGATTGACCATGACTAAACAAATACAAGAAGTAATCGTGGTGGAAGGCCGCGATGACACCAAACGCCTTCGTGAGGTGTTTCCGAACGTCGATACCATTGAAACACATGGTTCGGCAATCAATGATGCCGTGCTTGAAAAAATTGCACTGGCACAAGAAAAACGAGGCGTGATTGTTTTTACCGATCCTGATTTTCACGGCGAGAAGATTCGCAAGATTATTTCGCAGAATGTCCCGGGCGTCAAACACGCTTTTCTGCCCCGTGCCGATGCCAAACCGTATAAAAAGGGCAGCTTAGGCGTCGAACATGCCAATCCTGCGGCCATTCTCAGGGCGCTGGACCATTTATATACGCAGACTAGCGAAACCCATCAGGAGGTCACTCAGGCCGATTTGCTCGACCATGACCTGCTGGACGGGCCCGATGCCAAACACCGACGGGAACGGCTGGGTGATATCCTGCATATCGGCTACACCAATGGCAAACAATTATTAAAACGCTTAGCAATGTTTCAAATTTCACGGGCCGACTTTCTGGCGGCCGTTGCGGAATTAGATAAAGGAGAACAATGAGAGAAGATTATCAGGCCATCGCCAATCCAGAACGGACACGGGCCATTTTAAAAAAGTACGGCTTCCGTTTCAAAAAGAGTTTAGGCCAGAACTTTCTGACCAATGAAAAGGTCCTGCAGAAAATTGTCAGTGCCGCTGATGTTACTGACCAGGATGATATTATCGAAGTCGGGCCTGGCATCGGCAGTTTGACCGAACAATTGGCCATCCACGCCCACCAAGTCCTCGCGTTCGAAGTCGATGAACGGCTCGAACCTGTTTTGGATGAAACGCTGGCGCCGTATGAAAATACAGCTGTTATTTTTGAAGATATTTTAAAAGCCGACCTCGAAACATTGGTGTCCAAGTATTTTGACGGTAAACACACCCTGAAGATTGTGGCCAATCTGCCGTATTACATTACGACGCCAATCATGATGCAGCTGCTGAAGACGAAACTGCCGATCGAACGGATGGTTTTGATGATGCAGAAGGAAGTCGCTGAACGGTTGGCGGCCCATCCCGGCACAAAAGCATATGGGACTTTGAGTATCGGCGTCCAGATGCGGGCCGAAGTCGAAATTGCTGAAATCGTGTCGCATACGGCTTTTGTACCAGCACCGAATGTCGATTCAGCAGTGGTCGTCCTGAAGATGCGTTCCGAACCAGCGGTTAAAATTCCGGATCAGAAGTCGTTCGACCGGCTGATTAAGGGTAGTTTTGCCCACCGCCGCAAGAGTTTATGGAACAATTTGATCAGTTTGTATGGCAAAGATCCGCAAACAAAGGCGAAACTGACGGCCGCCTTGGCGCAGGCACAGATTGATCCTGGTACTCGAGCGGAGCAGCTCTCCTTGCAACAGTTTGCAAACCTTGATGCGGCAATATTACAGGCAGATTAAATCACATAAAAAAACAGCAAAAATTCTTGCGATTAAAAAGATTTAGTGATATAATTGCAAACTTTCCGCAAACGTGCTATAATTTCATTCAGAAGAGGTGAAGCGCATGCCAGTTACACTAGCTAGCATTAAACATCGACTGGATGATAGAGTCGGAGAGAAGTTAATGGTTGTAGCACAAGCAGGACGCAAGAAGGTTACAAAGCGTAAAGGCACCCTGAAAGAAACTTATCCGGCTGTTTTTGTTGTGGATCTCGATCAAGACGAAAACTCTTTCGAGCACGTTTCTTATAGTTATGCCGATGTCCTCACCAAGTCCATTGAAATTAAATTTGCTGCCGATCAATCAGATGATGCATCGACAGAGGATCAAGCAAAAGTTTCCTAATAATCAAAAGAGCTGGTAAAGCTCTTTTTTTGTGGAAAAATTTGTGCAAACAAACAAGATTTTTGGTAAATTAAGAGTAATAAACTTAGGATCATGGTGAGCTGACATGGAAAGAATCGAAAAAGCGCCCGCAAAGATCAATTTAAGCCTGGATGCGTTGTTTCGGCATTCTGATGATGGCCGGCATGAGTGGGAAATGGTGATGACTTCAGTTGATCTGGCCGATTATGTCCATTTAAAACTGACAGCCGCACCGGCTATCGAAGTCCGGACAGATAGCGGCTTTTTGCCTGAGGATCAGCGCAATTTGGCGTATCAGGCGGCT
The DNA here is from genome assembly GCF_001437205.1 of Lactobacillus selangorensis. GTDB lineage: Bacteria > Bacillota > Bacilli > Lactobacillales > Lactobacillaceae > Paralactobacillus > Paralactobacillus selangorensis. The sequence goes on from NZ_JQAZ01000006.1 coordinate 112,128, forward strand.
CGGACGCTGCAAAAAAAATTTAATATTGCCGGCGGGGTTCAAATCGCCATTACGAAGCATATTCCGGTTGCGGCCGGACTGGGCGGCGGCAGTGCTGATGCAGCGGCCGTTTTGCGGGGGCTCAATCAGCTCTGGCATCTGGATTTGAGTCTGGCTGAATTAGCCGAAATCGGGCTGACAATCGACTCCGATGTGCCGTACTGTGTTTACAGCCGAACGGCGCTCGTGACCGGAAAAGGCGACCAGATTCGGCCCTTGGGCGAGTTGCCGCCGTTTTGGGTTGTCTTAGCCAAACCACGCATCAGTGTGTCAACCCCGAGTGTGCTCAACCATTTATCGTATCGGGATTTGAACCAGCATCCCGATACACGTGCGGTGATTGCCGGCATCAAAGCGCACTCGTTCGACCAGATGTGTGCTGGCATGGGCAATGTTTTGGAAGAAGTGACGGCTCGGCGTTATCCGGAAATTACCCATCTCAAGCGTCAGATGCTGAAATTCGGTGCCGATGCAGCCCAAATGAGCGGCAGCGGGCCGACGGTATTCGGCTTGTGCCGCAAGTATTCACGGGCTCAGCATATTTGCAACAGTCTGCATGGCTTCTGCAAAGAAGTTTATCTAGTGCAGCCGTGCGAATTGAATAAAAAAGCTTCCTAGCTGCGCAAAATGGCAGTTAGGAAGCTTTTTAGGTTGTGCTTAAAATTAAATTACTTCAAATCTTCATTCGATTCTTTTGGCTTCGGATTTTCTGGCGTCCAGACATCGTCCATCTTGACGCCACGTTCTTTGGCAAGGGCGTTCATTAAGGTGTCCATGTCCATCAGCTTATACTTCTTATTAGGATCAGTTGGGGTATAAGTCTGGAATTGGCCCATCATGCCGCCATCTTCATGTTCGATGATGTGGCAATGGTACATATACACACCCGGATAATCGAACTTGGCTTTGATTCGGACAGTTTCCTGCGGATTGACACCGACTGTATCTTTGTAGCCATGTTCGTTCGGATACGGTTCCTTGCCGTTCCGGGACAAGACTAAGAATTGCGTTCCATGCATGTGATAGGGATGGACCATGCCGTTCTTGGCATCGTTGGTATTGGTGATTTCCCAAATTTCGGTCGTGCCGACTTGCTGGCGGTCATCAATCCGCTGCATATCGAACTTCTTGCCATTCAAAGCAACTTGTTCGTCCATGCCATCGAGTGTGACCTTGTGGACTTGCGAACCAGGTGTGACATCTGGATAAGTAATGTCGGCTAAGTGATCCGGCAGTTTGGAATTGTCAGGTTTGTAATCATGGATTCTGAAGCGGACCAATGGGACATCGTCAGAGTAGAGGGTGACGACATCACCAGCGTGATATTGGCCGAAATCGACGATGATTTCATCCCGTTCCGCACAGGTAATCATCACTTTATTCATGTAGACGGGTTCTGGCATAATGCCGCCATCGGAACCGACTTGGGCAAATTCAAGGTCATCGCTGAAATGCAGACGCCATTCGCGCCGGTTGGAACCATCCAAGATGCGCAGGCGGACTTTTTGGGTCGTGACATCGAAATAAGGATTGATTGTGCCGTTGATCATTGCGGTTGGGCCTTGAACACCGTCGGGATCGTAATCAGCTTCGTAATCCCACTGATTGTTTTCATGGAAACGACGGTCTTGTAAAATAATCGGAATGTCATCAACCCCATAATTGCGTGGTAATGGCATTTTACTTTCGGCTTCATCCTTGACGTAAACCAGAGTTGCTAGGCCATGCCAAACTTGAATGGCTGTTTCTGGACATGGATGGGCGTGAAGCCAAGTCGTTGCAGCATGCTGATGCAGCGTGAAATCAATTTGTTTGGTTTCGCCTGGATAAACAGGGGCGTGACAGCCGCCGTCAACGTAAGGACCGGAAACATTCAGACCATGCCAATGGAAAGTTGTCAATTCAGGCAGGTCGTTCTTCAGGGTAACATGGATATGTTTGCCATCTTGAAAAACAATTGTTTGGCCTAAGAGTGGGGCATTGTACCCCCAAGTCTTGGTCTTGGCACCAGGCAGCAATTGCGATTCGCCGGTCTGAGCATCGACTGTATACCAAGTATCCGTCTCAGTTTCCTGATCCGGCTTCAGCAATGGCGGAATGGCCAATGGTTTTTGCGGGGCATCCGCTTCAACTAACGGAATATACCCGCCATCATGTGTGTTAAAAGCTGGTTCATCAAAAAAATAGTCTGTGTACACTTTTTTCTCTGTCACTTTCATCCACTTCTTTCTTAATCAAGGCGCTTTCAAGGCCTATTTTACACGCTCTGAAACAAAAATAAAGGTTAATCCCGAACGAGCTGATCCCGATCGTTGTAGAACTGCTTGTAAGCTAAGTAGACGGCAATGAAGGCACTCAAACTCGTTGTGGCCAAAATCATGAAGACAGTCATAATCTGGTATTCAACGGCCTGCAACGGATCGACGCCGGCAAACATTAAACCGGACATCATCCCGGGCAGGTTGACGATTCCCATCGTTTTGACGGAATCGATCGATGGGGCCATCCCGTTTTTGATGCTGTCCCGAATAATACCTTCAGATGCTTGTTTGACGTTAGCGCCTAAAGCCAATTTTTCCAAAACTTGTTCCCGGCGGTCGTGAAAACTACTGTTCAGACTGCGATAGGCTAAGCCATCAGCAACCATAGCTTGGCCGGCAATCATCCCAGTGATTGGAATCGTCTGGGACGGAATAAACTTGACGGCACCAGTCACCACTAGGATGACTAGCGACAGGATGGTCGCTGTAAAAATGGCAATCAGCGAGATTGGGAAGGATTTCGGAATCCCAGCGGCCCGTTTATGGGCATTGTACGCTGCGTTGAAAATGATGAACAAAATCATCAGGCCGGTCAGCCACGCATTATTGATTCGGAAAATGTACTTTAAGATAAAGCCGACGATCGTCAATTGAATGACGGCTCGAATGGCGGCGACTAACAGATCCTTGGTCAAGCCCAATTTCTGCCATTGACTGATTAGGACGGCGACCAGCACCAGCGAGGCTGCTAAAACAAGTGAAAACGGACTGACCTGCAGGTTCTTGGTGTTCATGGCACCCATTAAAATAAAATTATTGCTGTTGATCATTTGTCGGCACCTCCAATTTTCCGGCCACGATGTTATACAATTTTGCGGCGTCTCTGATTTCACTGTCATCGTGGGTGACTGAAATCAGCGTCATCTTGCGATCTTGATTCAGATGCTTGAGCAGCTTGTGGACAATCTCCTTACTGGTATCATCCAAGCCGGCAGTGACTTCATCGGCTAGGAGGATGTCGGGCGGGAAGAGGACGTTCCGAATCAATGCGACCCGCTGTTTTTCCCCACCAGAGAGGGCATTGATGTTTTTATCGAGATCGCCAGCAGAAAGTCCGACGTATTGCAATGAGTCGGTCGCCTTCTTCTGATCGAACGGCTGATTCCGAATTTCAAATGGAAAGGTAAGATTATCCTTCACCGTGTTGCCGAATAATTGCGGCTGCTGGAAACAATAAGAAACGTGACGCCGGTATTCGGTCGGATCGTAATCGAGACTGCTTTTTCCTTTAAAATTGACGGTACCGCTTGTTTGGGTAATCAGTGACGAAATCACCCGCAGCAAGGTACTTTTCCCGCTCCCAGACGGGCCGCTGATCGTCAAATATTCCTGTTCGGCGACTGAAAAGCTGATGTCGGAGAGAATCTGACTCTTGTCAGCGGTGTAGCTCACATGATCGAGTTGTAAAATTGTGCCCACGACAATTCCTTCCTTCTTTAAAATGATTATAATCTAGCTCTAACTTTCATTATACAACATTCTCCGTTTAGAACCTGTTAAAAAGGCCTGATTTCCGGACAAAATCAGGAATTTTAAATTAAATCGGAAATAAAATGGATTAAAAACGGAACGTTTTCGCAAAAAAACAGAAAAAGGCTACCTTTTTTACTAGAATATCTATATAATTGAAAAGTCTGATTAGAGCGTACGGACAAATGGTGCGTACGGTAAGGAAAAACATAGGTGAGTGGCGGTCAGAGTATCGTCACGGTTTTTGTGTGGTTCAAAGAAGTATGAGGTGTAAATATGAAAGTAAGAAGAAGCGAACGATTGATCGACATGACACGGTATTTATTGGCTCGTCCACGAACATTGGTGCCGTTGACTTTTTTTGCGGCACGCTATGAATCGGCCAAATCTTCAATCAGTGAAGACCTGGGAATCATACGTCGAACCTTCAAACAGCGTGGGACCGGGATTTTAGAGACAATTCCTGGTGCCGCCGGCGGGGTCCGTTATATTCCGACGATTACGAAGGAAGATGCCGCTAAATTTATCGATGCGATGGCTAAAAAAATGTCGACCAGCGATCGGTTATTGCCAGGCGGCTACGTCTACTTATCCGACTTGCTGGGCGATCCGATGATTTTGGAACAGATTGGCCGGGCCATTTCGACACAATACGTCAATGAACGGGTCGATGCCGTTATGACAGTGGCCACAAAGGGAATTCCGATCGCCCAATCGACCGCTGAATTCTTAAATGTGCCGTTTGTCATTGTGCGGCGTGATTCGAAAATCACTGAGGGTTCGACAATCAGTGTCAATTACGTTTCTGGTTCGTCGTCACGAATCGAAAAAATGGAATTGTCCAAACGCAGCCTGAAGAGCGGGGCCCGTGTCCTAATCGTTGATGACTTTATGAAGGGCGGCGGCACGGTCAACGGGATGAAGAGCCTGATTGAAGAATTCGATGCCGAAACAGTCGGCATTACCGTTTTTGCCGAAGCTGCCTTTGAGGGCCAGCATTTAGTGGAAGATTACACATCTTTGCTGAAAGTCGACCAAATCAATACACTCGACAAAACCCTGCATGTCACGACCGGAAACTATTTCGAAAATAATCCCGAATTAGGGAAACGCGACCCGCAGTAATCTTAATGAAGTTTTAAAGGGCATCGGCAAAAGCCGGTGCCCTTTTTGCGATTTGTAATTGGCCTTAAACAGGACCGGCTCTCCGCTTGCGGTTCAGCAGGGCTTAAGCTATGATAAATGAGTAAATACAAAAAATGGGTATACCTAAGGAAATGAGGACGCAAGCATGACAGCTAGATACACGGTAATCCTGGCAGCTGGCCAGGGAACACGGATGAAATCGAAACTTTACAAGGTGCTGCATAAGGTGTGCGGCAAGCCAATGGTCGACCTGGTTTTGACCCAGGCTGAAGCCGTCCACCCTGAGGAAATCGTCACAGTCGTCGGCCATGGTGCCGAACAGGTTGAAAAAGCTTTAGGCGACCGGACCGAATATGCCCTGCAGGAAAAGCAGCTTGGCACGGCCAATGCCGTTTTGCAGGCCGAAAAAGTGTTAGGCGACAAGGAAGGCATGACGCTCGTTGTCAGCGGGGATACGCCATTGCTGACATCAGAAACCTTTGAAAAATTATTTGCCTATCATCAGGATAAAAAAGCCGCTGCAACCATTTTAACGGCGCAAGCCCCAGACCCATTCGGTTACGGCCGGATTGTCCGCAATGATTTGGGCACCGTCGAAAAAATCGTCGAACAAAAAGATGCTTCTCAAACCGAAAAGAAGATTCATGAAATCAATACTGGTGTTTTCTGTTTCGATAACCAGAAATTATTTGCCGCTTTGCACAAAGTCAAGAATAACAACGCTCAGGGCGAGTATTATCTGACGGATGTTATCGAAATTATGAAGCATGAAGGCGAAGTCATCGCTGCTTATAAGATGGCTGACTTTGATGAAGCAATGGGCTGCAACGATCGGATTGCTTTAGCCGCTGCTAACAAAGTGATGCGTCGGCGTATCAATGAAGCTCACATGCGGGATGGGGTCTCGATGATCAATCCTGAATCGACTTATATCGATGTCGGCGTTAAGATTGGCAATGACACGACGATTGAAGCAGATGTCCAGCTAAAGGGCAAAACGGTGATCGGCTCAGATTGCTACATCGGGGCCAACTCCACGATTTCAGATTCGACTTTGGAAGACCATGTCACGGTAACAAGTTCGACGATTGAAGATTCAATCATGCACAGTCACAGTGATATTGGGCCGAACAGCCATCTGCGTCCACAATCCGATATCGGCGAATCCGTTCATATCGGCAACTTCTGCGAAGTCAAGAAGGCGACTATCGGGGCACGCACTAAAGTTGGACATTTGAGCTATGTCGGCGATGCGACACTTGGGTCCGACATCAATGTCGGCTGCGGCGTCGTTTTCGTCAACTACGACGGTGTCAAGAAGTGGCATACCAATGTCGGCGACCATGCCTTCATCGGCAGCAACTCCAACATCGTTGCACCTGTTGATGTTGCTGATCATTCCTTCATCGCTGCCGGCTCGACCATCACCGATGGTATTCCGTATCATGCCATGGCGATTGCCCGTGCACGTCAGGTCAATAAAGACGGTTATTGGGAAAAATTACCGATCGCCAAAGATAAAGATTGGAATGAATAGAAAATAGATTCCTAAAAGGGGTTGATTTATTGTCAGAAAATCTCTAAAATTTTACTGGAGTATTTATTGCTGATTGACAACCAATGGAGGAAAATATGTCTGAACATTATTCTGATCCGAAGCTTAAGATCTTTGCACTGAACTCGAATAAACCGTTAGCAGAAAAAATTGCGAAAGCGGTCGGTGTCCAGCTCGGAAAGTCATCCATCACTCGTTTTAGCGATGGTGAAATTCAAATTAACATTGAAGAAAGTATTCGTGGCGACGATATCTATCTGGTTCAGTCCACATCAGATCCCGTTAATGATAATTTAATGGAATTGCTGATTATGATCGATGCTTTACGGCGTGCGAGTGCCAATACGATCAATGCGGTCATTCCTTATTATGGTTATGCCCGTCAGGACCGCAAGACGCGTTCCCGTGAACCAATTACCGCTAAATTAGTTGCGAACATGCTGGAACGTGCTGGGGTAGATCGTGTGTTAGCACTCGACTTGCATGCCGCACAAATCCAGGGCTTCTTCGATATTCCGGTCGATCATTTGATGGGGGCACCGTTGTTAGCCGATTACTTCCTGTCCAACCATCTTGAAGAAGATGCCGTTGTGGTTTCACCTGATCATGGTGGTGTGACCCGTGCTCGTAAGTTAGCTGAATTTTTGCATGCTCCGATCGCAATTATCGATAAGCGCCGTCCACGTCCAAACGTGGCCGAGATCATGAATATCATTGGAAATGTCGATGGTAAACGTGCGATTATCATCGATGATATGATCGATACCGCTGGGACAATCACGTTAGCTGCACAAGCTTTGAAAGACGCTGGTGCCACCGAAGTTTATGCGTGTGCCACGCATGCCGTTCTTTCAGGTCCTGCCACCAAGCGGCTGAATGATTCTGTCATTAAACAACTCGTTGTGACCGACTCGATCAACATTCCAGAAGACAAACGAATTGACAAAATGGTCCAAGTTTCCGTCGGCAACCTGATTGGCGATGCCATCAAACGTGTCCACGAAAACCGGCCAGTCAGCTCCTTATTCAATAACCGGTATACAAAGAAGTAAAAATGATTTTAAAAGCGGACTGTGTTTCGACGCAGTCCGCTTTTTAGTGCTTAAATTCGCTGAATGGGACTGTTATAATGACATTAGCGCATTTATTGGAGGAGTTTGAAGCATGAAAAAAGCAACACGTTTATTGGTGTCGTTGGGTGCATTCGTGTCGTTTGTGCTAGTGGGCGCACAGCCGGCGCAAGCCAAAACAACGAACATCAAAAAAATCCGCAAGGAATTAGTCAAATATACGAATCAACAATCGGCTGGACCAACGCAGAATTATTATTTTACGAATGGCAAGGCCGATACAAAGGGCTTCAAGGGCATGAATGCTGGCGATTATCAGTTTAAAACTGATCAGTATGGCCGAGCTGCCACTGCCAAAGCCGTTTTGACCTATCAGGAATATTCGGATTCGATCGGCGGCCGGCAGGGAACGCCGCTGGAGCCGACTGGCTGGCCGGCTTCCAATCCGATCGTCGCCATTACCTATCATTTGACTGGCCGGACCTATCATGGGTATTTATACAATCGCAGCCACTCGATCGCCGATAGTTTATTAGGCGCCAAGTCTTATACGTCGGCGGCCAACTTTACGACTGGGACCCGCCCGCAGAACGTCGGTGCCGATCAAGACGGCGGGATGCGGTATCCAGAGGAATTGGCTGAAGATTATTGGAAAGCACATCCCAATTCAACAGCTACGATTGAATACAAGACCGTGCCCATCTATCATAAGCAAGAAACGATGCCACGTGGCTCAATCGTCAACGTTAAATCGTCGGATGGCACTTTGAATCGGCAGGTCGTCGTCATCAATTCTGTGGAAGGCATCAAATTGAACTATACGGATGCTTCCAGCAATGCGACGCCGTACGTCAAGCCGGCACGCTCACAGCGGCAGACGGCTGCTTCGACAACGACACAGCAGAGCACGGCCACCGCTCCTGCCTCGACACAAGGGGGCTGGACGACGGCACCAGCTGGACAGGTTTATGTGTCGCAGAGTCATAAATATTATTCGCAGGTCACCAATCCAAGTAATTATTCGTTGATGTCGATAACGGATGCCCAAAACTCTGGCGCCACCCAAGCTAGTCGTGGGAATCAGTATGCCCGTCCATAATTTGTCAAAAAAGAAGCCCCAGCAACCGAATTGCTGCGGCTTTTTGTTATCCTAATAGAAAAGGGGGTGTTTGAATGGGATGGCTGTTATTGGTCGTTGCCGGTTATCTATTCTGGCGTGATCCCCGTCAGATCATAAGCGGCTATTTCGGTGCACTAGGAATCCTGTTGATTGCCGCACCTGTCATTACGCCATGGCTTCAGAATCGGTGGCTCATTCGAATCATCCTGCTGCTGGGCATCATTGCCCTAATCCGCACCAATGCCCAGTATTTCAAGCATGAGCGGTGGAGTCATCGGGTTAAATTTCTGTTAACGGAGATCGTCATTTTAACCGCTTTTCTGATTTTGACTTGGGGACCGTTTTTTGACTCAGGCCTCTGGAACGTTCTGAATAAGTTAGGGGTGATTCTAGTCAGCTATTCGGCGCTGGGAATTGCGGCTTATTGGCTCAGTACTGGGCTGATGCTGCTGTTTCCGCCGCATGGTCCGTTTGATGTCGTTGTTATTTTAGGAGCGGCACTAAAGCCGAATGGACAGCCGACTATTACACTCGAAAAACGGTTGCAAAAAGGAATCGTTGTTGCACAGCAGAACAACCAGGCCTATTTAATTGTCAGCGGCGGCCGTGACCCAGGTCAAAAGGGAACGGAAGCTGAAGCAATGCAGGCCTATTTGCTGGCCCATCAAATTCCGCAGGGACAAATTATTTTAGAAAACCAGGCACGTTCGACTTTCCAAAATCTCCAGTTTTCAGAAAAAATCATTCAGCAACGACAATTTCAGCGGCCAGTGGTCGTTACCAGTAATTTTCATGTCCTGCGGGCGACTATGATGGCCCGCAAGCAAAAGTTGTCGTGGCGTGGTTGTGGCGCTGATACGCCGTTAAACCGATTGATGACTGCCATGATTCGTGACGATGCCGGCATTGTGCTGCTGAAATGGCCGGCCTACGTGATTGGTGCCGTTGTCTGGGGCGTTTTGGTGTGGTTATTGATGCAATAAAAAATTGTGCTTGAATTCGATTCAAGCACAATTTTTAGGTCGGATATTGAAACGTGTTCTCAAGTGCAAGTAGGGACGTTTAAATCAGTTCCACATGAACAACCCGACTTGTGTCACACTCGTGTTTATTCCACGTTTTCTTTATTTTGCTCTTTCAGCAAATCACGGATTTCTTTTAAGTAAACTTCATCCTGAGTAGGTGCCGGTGTTTCGGCGTCTTTATCATGATGGGTCATTTCACGGACCTTATTGGCCCCCTTGACAATCAGGAAGACCACGAACATGATAATCAGGAAGTTGATGATTGCATTTAAGAAGGTCCCAATCTTGAAAACGGCCGGTCCAATCTTAAAGGTGATACTGCTCAAATTGGCGCTGCGAGTGAAGATGGCGATGATCGGATTGATCAGATCATCGGTCAGTGCCTTGACGATTCCGCTGAAAGCAGCCCCAACGATGATGCCGACTGCCATGTCTAAAACATTCCCCTGCATTAAGAAATTTCGAAATTCTTTCAGCACAATAAATTCCTCCTTCAATTCTTTTCTTCTCCAGTATACCGGAAATGGGAGCGCTTTTGAGTGTCAAAATCAAATTGGAAACGATTTAATCTGAAAAATTTGAGCGACTTGTGTTATTGTCTTGAATAGATGAAAATAATGATGAAATCAATTAGAAAAGTGATGAAATAAATGAATTGGCTCTGGCAGCTGTATGCGCCTTTTTTTAAATTAAGCAATTGGCAGCACGTGATTACCTCTGGCAGCGATTGGGCGGTGATTTTGTCGCTGGTCCTGATGGAATGTCTGCTGTCCGTCGATAACGCAATCGTTCTGGCCGCTCAGACCCAGATTCTGCCTGACCACACCCAGCAGCGCAAGTCGCTTGTTTATGGGCTGTGGGGCGCTTATTTATTCAGGTTCATCGTCATCGGAATCGGCGTCTATCTAATCCACCTTTGGGAAATCAAAGTGTTAGGGGCGTTGTACCTCTTTTACTTGTCGTTTCAGTATTTTTGGGCGCATGGGCAGTCGTCCGGCACACGCAAGCCGCACCAATCCCGTTTGACGGACCCAAAGCGGCACCATCGCATTTCGCTGTTTTGGCGGGTCGTTATTTCAATCGAAGCGATGGATATCGTCTTTTCACTCGATTCCGTTTTGGCGTCGTTGGCGATTTCGAATAATCCCGTTGTCGTTTTAATCGGCGGGATGATTGGAATCCTGTGCATGCGGGGCGTCGCCGAAGTAATCATCAAACTGATGCAGAAGATTCCCGAACTGGAGACGATGGCGTATATTCTGATTGCGTTTATTGCCTTTAAATTACTCGTTTCGGTGCCGCCGTTGAATTGGAAGATGCCGGATGCTTTATTTGCCGGTATCGTGGTCGGTGCTGTATTGATTACGATTGCGATTCATCTGATTCGCACACACAAAAAAGCTTGAAGCCTTGCGACTTCAAGCTTTTTTTAATAAACGGCGAAATGGTCGACGAGTCCCATTGCCAATCCGAACAGAATAATCAAGGCAATCATCACGGCATGGCGTTTCTTATGCAGCATGAAAATCGCAATGTATTCCCGGATAATTGCATTCGGCAGAAAGTAGAAGGACGTCTTGGCGCCGATTCCATTTGCTTTCAAACCGACCTCACGGGCAAATAAACTGGCTCGGAAGGTGTGATAATCACTCGTCACAAAAATTTGTTTGGTGGCCTGACCTTGGGACCGCTGCTCAATAATGGCTTTGGAATAGGCCATATTCTGCAAGGTATTCAGCGACCGATCTTCGACTAAAGTGTCCGCCTTCGGAATGCCTTCTGCTAGAGCGTAGTCCCGCATCGCATGACTTTCGGGCAGCTTTTCATCGCCACCCTGTCCGCCTGAAAAGAGGAGAATCGGATGCGGTTTGCCTTTTTTAACTTGGCGTTTGTAAAAATGAATGCCCCGATTGATACGGGCAGCGAGCAGCGGTGGAACGGTATCGCCGTTGATTAGCCCGCTGCCAAGCACGATGATGTAATTCTTATTGTGCCAAGGAAAATAGAGCCGGTACAAAACAAGCACCGTCAGGAAATTATACAGCGACAGCAATAAGTACAAGATTGAGCCGTTGACGGCAATCTGGAAGAAAACGTTGACCGACGTCGGCAGTTTGCGGGGCAGCCAGATTGTCGCTGCATCGAGTGCCAGAATACCGGCCCCCAGCAGCAGCGTCAGCATATTCCCCAGTGTGTGGCTTTCACGCCGCCAGACGATGAACGCATTCCACAGCAGGAAGGCAAAGCTGAAAACGTAGCCGAAGGTGATTACAAAGAAGACCAGGATGAAGCCGATTCCAGCCACCAGAATCAGCGGCTCGTTATGCGAATTGAGAATGGCGACTGCCAGAAAGAACAGTGATGAAAAGAAGAACAAATTGAACCAGACCCCATCGACGAGCCGTCGTCGTTCACGATAATAGGCGAAGAGGAAGATCGCCAGAAAAATCACTGGGGCACTGTAAAAAAGGTGCCAGTGGAGCGTCAGCCAATGGATGATTTCATTTGTCATCGGCAACCGCCTCTATTTCAAAACGTATTTTTGAATCGCACGCGCCACACCGTCATCAACATTAGTGGCCGTTTCGGCTTGCGCAATCTGTTTGACGGCCGGAATAGCATTCCCCATGGCAACGCCCAACCCGGCGGCTTCAATCATACTGAGGTCGTTGGCTTGATCGCCAAGCGCCATGACGTCCGTCATCGGAATGTTCAAGTAAGCTGCCAGGTCGCGGAGCCCGTTGCCCTTGCTGGCTTTTTTATTGAGGACTTCCAAATAATAAGGCTGGCTGTTGACGAGATTATACTTTTCTTTGAAGGAATCCGGCAATTTAGCGGCGCCAGCTTTGAGGATCTTTGGCTCATCGATCATCATCAGTTTCGACCAGATTTTATCCTTTGGAATCTGGTCGATGGCCCGATAGCGCAATGGGGCATCGACTAACTGGCATTCATTGACGGTGTAGCGGCTGATGTTCTGGTCGCTCGTATAAATGGCTTCTTCATCTTCGGCATGCAGATGGACGCCGACTTTGCGTGCCATATACGTAATATCTAAATAGTCGTCGTAATTGAGAGTGTGCTTCACAATGACTTTGCCGCTGGCACTGTTTTGGACCAGCGCCCCATTATAGGTAATGACAAAATCATTTTCGGTTGTTAAGCCTAATTCTTGTAAAGATTTGGCGACACCGGCTAAAGGCCGGCCAGTCGCTAGGACGACGTAAACGCCTTGTTGCCGTGCTTGTTTGATCGTTTCGATCGTCAATGGATTCAAAGCACTGTGTTCGTTCAGTAAAGTTTCATCCATATCGGTTGCAATCAGTTTAATAGTCATTGTTTTACTCCTTTTGGGGATCGATCAAGGCGCCGTTCCGCAAGTATTGCTGGAATTCAGCGTAGACAGGATTGAACAGATCGATCGAATCACTTGGTTTTTGCAGCATTTCCTTTGGAAAATAGAACCGTTCATCACCGGTTTCCCGGCCTGTGATGGCGGCGACGATCGGACTCAGCGTCGATAATTCTTCGAGCGAACCATCCGGCTGCATGATCTCGATCTGCGTCTTCGATTCTTCCGAATCAGGGGTGTACGCATCATACGGCAGATCATAACTGTCGTTGATAGCGGTATAATATTTCGGGTCATACCCAGCTTCTTCGACCAGTTCTCGCAGGTGCGGAATCAAATGCTTGGTCTGGTCGTTGAATTGCGCTGATTTTAACGGCCGCCGGAACAAGAAACGTCCGGCTAGGTCTCGTAAAATATCGTCTTGATAATCACGCCAATAAATAAAGTAGGTATTTAAGACACCGTCATCGAGTTTGAGATAATCCTGCAAAGTAAAATCTTTTTCGAAGAAGGGAATCAATAGTTTCGGGGCCTGTGTATCTTCAAGCTGGCCGCTTTCATATAACTCCTTGCCTCGCTGCAGCAAATGCATTAAAATCACTTCCATACTCCGTGAAACGGGGTGGAAGTAAACCTGCTGGTACATCTGGAAACGGCTGACAATGTAATCTTCGACGGCATGCATGCCTTGCTGATCGAAGGCAATGCCGTCTTTATACGTCCGCATCACTCTAAGAATGCGGGTCAGATCGAAAACACCGTACTTGGTGCCAGTGAAATAAGCATCCCGCAGCAGATAATCCATTCGATCGGCGTCGATTTGGCTGGAAATCATCTGGACGACTTGTGGATTTGGATAAGTATGGTCGATGACACTGGCCACTTGCTGCGGAAATTCAGGGCTGATTTGCCGGAGGATTTTATTGACTGCGGTTGCGGGCGAGGTGATGATTTCCTGAGTGATCGCCTCATGATTGGTGTGGAAAATGTGTTCAAACGTGTGCGAATAAGGGCCATGACCGATATCGTGGAGCAAGGCCGCACACAGAGCCACGAGTTTCTGGGAGTCATCCCATAAGCCGTCACCTGGGGTCTTAGTGGGATAATTTCGTTCGAAGTTTTCGATGATTTCACGAGTCGTTTCATAAACGCCTAATGAATGGGAGAAACGGGAATGTTCAGCCCCATCGAAGGTATACATCGAAGTGCCCAGCTGGTGAATCCGGCGCAAACGCTGAAACTCAGGTGTGTCGATCAGATCAAGAATGACTTTGTATTGCACATGGATATAATTATGAACCGGGTCGCGAAAAACTTTTTCACGCGGCAGTAATTCAGCTTCTTGCAAGTTGACACCTCCAAAGTTAAAATCGGTTTCAATTTCTGTAATCCCTTCTATTATAGCGAAAACAAGCAGCAACGTCATCAGGCGCCAGCAGGTTCTTTTTGGGGTTTCCCCTAAAATGCATTATAATTAAACCAAACTGAAATAAAGAAAGGTGATGCAAAGAATGGCAATGACAACAGGCACTCCGATCGCAATCCATCTGGAGACACATGTGACTCAGAATGGTGAAACTGAAAAGCATGTTTTTGATGAAAAAGGCCAATTGGTGCAGATCGGACAATCTTTGTATATCCGGTATAAAGAAACAAGCGAAGATGACGGCAGTCTGATTCCCGTCACGTTAAAAATCGAACAAAACGGCGATATTCAGTTATCACGTGGCGATACTAACGGGTCGACCCATATGAAACTCTTCTTCGCACAGGGCAAAAAGGTTTTGACTCGTTACCGGACACCGTATGGAATCATTCCCGTCGAAACGGTGACACCGAATATGCGGATTCGCATTAAGAACCAGCCTGTTTCGGGTGAAATTTATGTCGAATATCAATTATTTGCCGAAGGACAGCACTTAGGCGACTACCAACTGAGCTTGATTTTTACGGCCTAGATGCGTATACTGAAGGCTAGACTGTTGAAAGGACGTGTACCGATTTGAAGCTGGAAGTTTTTAAGGATGCAGACAAAAACGAGTTGTCCATGATCGAAGTCGCACGTGCAATTTTAAAGGAAAATGGCGATGTGATGCCATTCGTAGATATCGTGAATGAAATTCAGAGCTACTTAGGTAAAAGTGATGAAGAAATTCGGGAACGATTACCTCAGTTCTACACAGATCTGAATACGGTAGGGGACTTTATTTCTTTAGGCGACAATGTATGGGGCCTTCGTACTTGGTATCCATATGACTCCGTCGACGAAGAGGTCAACCATCCGGAAGACGAAGAGGAACAACCACGCAAGAAGAAACGCAAGAAGGTCAATGCCTTCTTGGCCGACGTCAGCGATGACGATGACGTGATTGACTACGATGACGACGATCCTGAAGACGACGACTTTGTGGCTGATGAAGATCAGGACAACGAATACGTCGATAATGAAGGGGTGGCCGAAGATGACGAGAGCGATCTCGGCCATTAAAACGATCAAGATTTGCATGATGTCGATGACCAGGATGCCGATACCGATGACGACGATCCCGATTCAGGGCTCGTTGAAGGCATGCATGGTCAATTAGAAGAATTCGGCGACGACGATAACGACGAAGCCGACGATTCGGATGATCATATCGAAGGCAACGACGATAATGACGACACCACCAATGGCGACCTCGACAACGAACAATAATTTAATAAAAAGACCTTGACTGAATTGCTCAATTTGGGTATTATATTGTCTGGGCGCTTTACAAGTATGTAAAGCCAAATCGGTAATATGCTCCCTGTTCGAAACGAATAGGGAGCATATTTTTTGTTGTTGCTTCAATCCCCGCATGCTCAGAACCCGTTGCGATTGCAACAGAATTTAAAAAAGGAGTTTTTACATGACCAAGTATATTTTTGTAACAGGTGGCGTTGTTTCATCACTCGGAAAAGGTATTGTAGCGGCTTCGTTAGGTCGTTTACTTAAAAATCGCGGTTTGAAAATCACGATTCAAAAATTTGATCCATATATCAACGTCGATCCAGGAACAATGAATCCCTATCAGCACGGTGAAGTTTTCGTTACCGATGACGGAACAGAAACGGATCTTGACCTTGGCCATTACGAACGCTTTATTGATAATGATTTAAATAAGTATTCCAACGTCACGACTGGGAAGATTTATTCAGAAGTGCTGGAACGCGAACGTAAAGGGGAATATCTGGGCGCAACCGTTCAGGTCATTCCGCATATTACCAACATGATTAAGGAAAAAATCATGCGGGCCGCAACGACGACCAATTCCGATGTCATCATTACTGAAATCGGCGGGACTGTCGGCGATATTGAATCGGTTCCCTTCATGGAAGCTATTCGGCAGATGAAGGCCGATGTCGGTGAAGAAAATGTCTGCTACATCCATACCACTTTGATTCCTTATTTACGGGCTGCCGGTGAAATGAAGACGAAGCCGACTCAGCACAGTGTCAAAGAATTACGTGGCCTTGGCATCCAGCCGAACATTTTGGTGGTGCGGACTGAAAAGCCGATCACCGAAGAAATGCGCAATAAGATTGCCTTATTCTGCGATGTTAAGCCGGAAGCGGTCATCGAATCCCGTGATTTGCCGTCATTGTACGCAATTCCATTGATGTTACGGGATCAGGGCATGGACCAATTAGTCTGCGACAAGTTAGGTTTGAAGACACCAGAAGCTGATATGACTGAATGGCAAAAGCTGGTTGATCGGATTAAGAACTTGAAAGGCCATGTCAAGATTGCTTTGGTCGGCAAGTACGTCGAACTGAAGGATGCTTACATTTCCGTTGATGAAGCGTTACGCCATGCCGGTTATTACTGGGATACGAACGTTGAAATCAACAGTATTCAGGCTGAAGATGTTACCAACGAAAATGCTGAAGAATTATTAGGCGACGCCGATGGGATTTTGGTTCCTGGCGGTTTTGGGGACCGTGGTCTAGAAGGCAAGATTGCAGCCATCAAGTATGCTCGTGAAAACGATGTGCCGTTCTTAGGCATTTGTTTAGGGATGCAGATGGCCTGTGTTGAATTTGCACGTGATGTGGTCGGCATCAAGGATGCGGCTTCCAGCGAAACAGATCCAACCACAAATGATCCGATTATCTCATTGATGCCAGATCAGGAAGACGTTGAAAACATGGGTGGAACACAGCGCTTAGGCTTATACCCATGTGTTCTGAAGCCAGGAACAGTTGCCGCAGCTGCTTATGACAACAAACCTGAAATCGAAGAACGTCATCGTCATCGTTACGAATTCAACAACAAGTATCGCCAAGTCTTGGCGGACCATGGGATGGTCTTCTCTGGCGTCTCACCTGATAACCGCCTGGTCGAAGTCATCGAACTGCCAGAAAAGAAGTTCTTCGTTGCCAGCCAGTATCATCCAGAATTCTTGTCCCGTCCGCAGCGTCCAGAAGGCCTCTTCAAGGCATTCATGAAAGCAGCCACAAATAACTAGAGCGTGAAAAAAGCCGGTTTGATCACGGCGGCTTAACAAAGCTTTGACATGGTGGCGTGAGCCACTAGGAAAAGCTGTTAAACGCAAGTGATCAGTGCCTTTGAACGCGTTTGATATGAACAAAAAGTGTCCCTAATTTGATGGGACACTTTTTATTTGCTCCAGTTCAAGGAAAAGTTTGCTAAATGAGGCCGTCAGGCTTTTTGAACGTGGTTGAGATGTTTTTAGGTGCCTTGATTTTTGAAATTTAAGTTTCAAAACGGTTTGCTCTGGCACAAGCTAACGATTATTTAATGCGATTTAAACAGAATTAAAATGTAAAACTGGCACCTGCATTTCGCAGGTGCCAGTTTTTTTAGAATAAAATAACTAAATTCACAAAAAGATTGTTTCGGGAGCTAAAACGGCTTTCAAAAAGCCGCTTTTTGATGAGATTATTCACAGAATATTGGCGATGTGGTCGGATACGCTTGTTTTTTAGGCGATTTTTCTTTATCATGGTTATTGAATTATATCATTTTTAACGAAAACTCATTTCACCTTTAAAAAATCTTTCAGACCGGCTTTTTGATGCGGTTAGATAACATGTTTTGCAATGAAAATTTTCTTTCTTTAAAGAACATGGACTGAATAGAGAAATAAATTTTATGTTTAGATGATTTTCAATAAGCGACTCAAAACTGTTCAGTATACGATTCCTGACAAAATGACGCGAGTTCTTTATACTAGAAATAGATAAATCTACGATTGAACGGAATAGGGACAGGTGATCTAGAAATAACAGGGCGTCTTTTTTGCGGTGTCCTGTCGTGTGGTCACGATTTTTGATAACGTAAGTGAGGAATTTTTAAATGAAGAAAATGCGAATCCGTGGTGGTAAAAAACTATCTGGTGAAGTAGTCATTGGAGGCGCTAAGAATAGCACCGTTGCTTTGATCCCAGCATCGATTTTATCAGAGACACCCGTTACTTTGGATAGTGTTCCACGCATTAGTGACGTCAATAATCTGATGGATATTCTTTCCGACATGAATGTGACAACGGATCTGAAGGGCAGTGTCCTGAAGATCGACCCGACCCATATTGTTTCCAAACCATTACCAAACGGAAAAATTAAAAGTTTACGGGCTTCCTATTATTTTATGGGAGCTTTATTAGGACGTTTCGGACGGGCCGTTGTCGGTCTGCCCGGCGGCGATGATATCGGTCCACGTCCGATCGACCAGCATATCAAAGGATTTCAGGCTTTGGGGGCACGTGTGACCAATGAACACGGGGCCATGTACATTCAGGCGCCTGATGAAGGCCTGCATGGAGCGCGAATTTTCTTAGACATGGTTTCAGTCGGTGCCACGATTAACGTGATCTTGGCAGCGGTTCGAGCACATGGCAAGACCACGATCGAGAATGCGGCCAAAGAACCCGAAATTATCGATTTGGCGACGTTTTTAAACAACATGGGCGCCAATATTCGTGGGGCTGGGACCGATGTGATCCGGATTGAAGGGGCTGAACACCTGCAGGCACACAATGTCCACACGATCATTCCAGACCGTATCGAAGCCGGCACATACTTATCTATGGCAGCAGCTGTCGGGGACGGCATCAATGTCAAAAATATCATCAGCGAACATTTGGATGCCTTCTTAGCTAAGTTAGAAGAAATGGGTGTGCAGATGGATGTCAAAGATGACAGCATTTTCGTTTATCCGTCCGGCGACCTGAAGATGGTGCAAGTTAAGACGGCACCCTATCCGGGCTTTGCGACGGATCTGCAGCAGCCGATCACGCCGCTGATGCTGAAGGGCCAAGGCGAAGGAATTATCGTCGATACGATCTATCCGAAACGAACCCGGCATATTCCTGAATTGACTCGAATGGGCGCTGACATTACCGTTCAAAACGATGTCATCATTCTGCATCATTCCGACCAGCTGCAAGGGGCCGAAGTGACAGCTGGTGAAATTCGTGGCGGTGCATGTTTGATGATTGCTGGTTTGATGGCCAGTGGAATCACAACGATTTCACAAGTGGAAAATATTTTGCGTGGCTATGACCGTGTGGTCGATAAACTGCATGGCTTAGGCGCTGATGTGGAAATTATCGATGAATAAAGTCGGTTTGCAAACCCCGCCGATTCATGATAATATTTAGGGGTTATGTTACAGAATAATCTCTGTTTTCGGCTAGAATTCAGGGCGAAGGAGCGTATTAAAAAATGAAACAAGGAATTCATCCAGATTATCACGAAGTTGTCTTCATGGATACAGCCACAGGCAAGAAGTTCTTGGCTGGTTCAACTGCAACTTCAAAAGATACAACGGACTACGAAGGAAAGACATATCCTTTAATCCGTGTCGAAGTTACTTCTGACTCACACCCATTCTACACGGGCAAGCAGAAGTTCACACAGGCCGATGGTGCGGTTGACCGCTTCAACAAGAAGTATGGTTTTGCCGACAAAGGCGCCAAGAAAGACGAAGAAAGCAAATAATGTCTTTGAACAAAGAACGAGTTGCGGCTCGTTCTTTTTTTGTGCGGTTTTTACAGGCCGCAAGGTGCACATCGCCTTTCTGAAAATGGTACACTGAAGAAAAGAAACTGCGGAGGGATGTGACACGAGATGCGTTCGAAGACGAGTCTTTTATATTGGATCTACGGATTATTGATGACTGCAATGGTGATTTACATTGTGTGGGGACTGATTGGGCACACGCCTTGGGCCAGTTCGCCATTATTAAGCGGTGAAGTGGCCTCTGGTCTGGTGCTGGCCTCAGTGCCCTTTCTCTTAGAAAGAATCTTTCATTTTCAGTTTCCGGACGTTGAAGTGTTCATTTTTCTGATTTTTATTTTAATGGCGATCTTGCTAGGCTCAGGAATGGGTTTTTACAGCGTGCCGTATTGGGATAAATATGAACATGCATTGAGTTCGATGATGGAAGCTGGTTTAGCTTATGGGGTGTTCGGCGCGTTGACCAAACCTAAATCACGGCTTGAAACGACCTCGCCGTTTCTGATGAGTTTATTTGCCTTTACGTTCGGCACGGCAATTGGAACCTGCTGGGAATTTTATGAATTTACCGTCGATGGTTTATTCGGCATGAACCTGCAGCGGTATATGACGAATGCAGGCAGATTGCTGCCGGGACGGGCCGCACTGATGGACACGATGGGCGACTTGCTCTGCGATGCCGGCGGGTCGTTATTGATTGCCATAATCGGCTATCTGTGCATCAAACATAATCGGGCCTGGCTGGACAAATTCTTATTTAAAGCAACGAAGTAAAAAAAATAGGTTTCAGGCATTGGCCTGAAACCTATTTTTGATGCGTTGCTCGTAATCGTTTGGTACTGGACAGGACCCAGAAGAAATTGACGACGACCAGCAGGGCGGTCGATAGGAAGACCGAACCATATCCGAAGGCGCCGGACACGCTCGACCCGATTAAGGGGCCCATGACATTGCCCATCGATTGAAACGATTGATTGTAACTGAAAATACGGCCCGTTGCCTGCGCCGGCGAATACTTGGCTAACAGTGCCTGAACTTGCGGCAGCAGCGCAGCATCGGAAACACCGACTAAGAAACGGAGAATGCCTAGCTGCCAGACATTTTGGACAAATGCCTGCGGAATATAGACAAGCATGGCGAAAACCAGTCCAGCTAGTAAAACACGTTCGGTGCCGATGCGGTCGCCGAGCGCCCCAAAACGAGGTGCAGCGACCAAAGTGGCGATGCCAGGAATCGAAGCAACGATTCCGCTGACGAGTGCGACTCGGCCGGAACCATGCATCAGCTGCCGGACATACAAACTTAAAATAGGGCTGATCGAATAATTTGAAGCCTGAATGATCATCGTGGTGACAAACATGCCGATGATAATGTGCGGGTATTTCAGAGTTGAGAATAGTTTGCGCATCGAAACCTGTGCTTGTTTTGGAATCGGTGTGAAGTTGCGCTCATGGATGAAAAACAGGGTCAAGAAAAAGACCAGCATGAGCAACGTCCCAGTAATGAAAAACGGGATTCGATAACCGAAAATATCGGCGATAACGCCGCCCAATAACGGGCCTAACAAGGTTCCAGAAACGTTCCCAGTCGTCAGCGTACCTAAAGCCTGGCCGCTTTTGGCGCGAGGTGCTTCGGTAGCAATTAAAGCATTAGCATTGCTGATGTAGCCGGAAAAAACACCTTGCAGCATCCGCAGCCCGACCAATTCGTAGACGTTGGTGACAAAACCCATTGAACCAATTACAATCGCCATTCCCAGCGACGCTCGCAGCAGCATCAGCTTGCGGCCTTTCGAATCGGCCAGCCGGCCCCACATGGGCGACACGATCGCAACGACCAGGAATGTGGCTGAGAAGGCGATGCCGCTCCAAAAGTTGAGCTCGAGATTGGTAAAGTGACCTAACGTATCGATGTAAAGGGACATGAACGGCATGAATAAACTGAAGCCCATGCCGACCATGAAATTGCCGAACCATAACACAAAGAGATTCTGCTGCCATTCTGGGCGCTTGGTGTGATTTTGATGAAACATGACGCCCTCCTTAATCATGTTAGAGCCGCCGGTGAGCAGGCCCAACATGCTTTCTAAAAATAAGTACTGTTATTTATTTTAATACAAATAGAATGGTAAAAGTAGCCTTTTAGCGACTGGTCCGGTAAAATGAAAATCGATTGGGAAAAAACGGGTGAAATGCTAGGATTTGCGGTGGGGGTCTGCTAAGATATAGCATGGATTAGGCATTTTGAGAAAGGATTGAGCAGGATGGCGGAGAACCTCATTTATATTCATTTAGAAGATGTCTCTCACTTGGTGGCTTCGTATGGGATCACCCACTTAGATTTTGTGAATAGTTTGACAAAAATGCCTGCTCATTTATTGCTCCTGACACCAGTCGACGAAGAGCAAATGGTGGATTCGCACACAGGCTTCAACGTGATTTCAGGCGACCATGAAATCCGGTCCTACTTATTAAATCGGCATATGCGTCAGCAGAAATGGATTGACTATCGGCGGACCCTTTATTTAGACGAAGTGACGCCCAATGAGATTGCCGAAATGCTGTACTTAGGTCATATGTATACGCAATTGCAGTCGCCGTTTTATTACAAATTGGAAAATGATTTTGTCTATCTGGATTTGCCAGAAGGGATGACCAAAGTTTATTACCGGCATCTCAACCAGTTTGAGACCGTCTTTAACACGGCCTTGCTGCATCATCTGCGCACGCGTGAAATTGAAATGCGGTTCTGGATGCGGCTCCGGCAGGATCATTTGCAGCCGCTCAGTCATGAAAATCTGGTTGAACTGGTGCCGGTCATGGAGGAAGGACTTCTCTTACCGTTTACTGATGTCCAGTTCAAACCAGGCGAACTGCAGATTCCATTTTTCCGGATGAAGAAACGGTTTGTTGTCAATGATGATGACTGGACTCGCAGCCAGTCTGAAATGCTGGGTTTCTTAGTTTTTGACCGGCATGCTCGGCAGTGGCATATTCGCTGGCAGGCTTAATTTTGTTTAAAACGTGGTATAATGGAAACATTCAATTTTTGATTTGCAAAGAGACCGATTGAATCGGTAACTAGAGGCAGGAATGAGCCGTTGTTCCTGCCTCTAAATGAAGGATAGAAACTAAGGGGTCGTAGAAACAATGAAAATGCAACTTGCAGAAATTGCCCGTGCCGTCGATGCAGAAAATGATGTTTCCCAATGGGCAGAAGTCGAGATCTCAAGTGTCGAGTTCGATACACGAAAGCTGGAACCAGGCGCTTTATTTGTGCCGCTCGAAGGAACACGCGATGGTCACGATTTTGTGCAAAATGCCGTTCAAAAAGGGGCTGCGGCCACCTTATGGCAAACTGGCCATGCGGATTTGCCGACCAACATTCCCGTTGTGGTTGTTGCTGATCCGTTAAAGGCCTTCCAAAAATTGGCGCGTTATTATTTATTAAAGGTCAATCCGAAAGTCGTTGCAATCACTGGGAGCAATGGCAAGACGACGACCAAAGATATGACGGCGGCCATTTTAAAGACACAATTCAACGTACATAAAACGCAGGAAAATTTCAACAATGAAATCGGCGTTCCGATGACGATTCTCGGCATGGAAACCAATACCGAAGTGCTAGTCGTTGAAATGGGGATGGACCGTCCGGGTCAGCTCGACTTTCTCAGCAAGCTAGTTCAGCCCGACGTTGCTGTCATTACAATGATTGGCGAAGCCCATATCGAATTCTTCGGCACACGTGCCAAGATTGCTGATGCCAAGATGGAAATCACGCATGGCTTGAAAGAAGACGGCGAACTTGTTTATAACGGCGATGAACCGTTGCTGAATGAACGAGTAACTGATCTGAAACAGCAGCAGCGGACATTCGGTTCTTTGCAGACGAATACGTTGTATCCGACACAGATTGAAAGCGGCAAGACCGCAACAAACTTCAAGGTCAACTTATGGCCGGACACGGAATTTTCGATTCCGATGATGGGTGCCTATAACGTCAACAACGCCCTCGCCGCCATGCTGGTCGCCAAACATTTTCACGTGAAACAAAGTGACATGCAATCGGCATTGGCGCATTTTGCGCTCACCGAAAATCGCACCGAATGGTATCATGGCAAAAATGATGCTGATATTCTCAGCGACGTATACAACGCCAATCCAACTGCCATGCGGGAAGTTTTGCGGACGTTCAGCCAAATGCCGACTGACGGCAAACGAATTGCCGTTTTAGGCGACATGCTCGAATTGGGCGACGAAAGCAAGCCGCTCCATGAAAGTATTGCCCGTGTCCTCGACCCCGAAAAAATTCAAATTGTTTATTTATACGGGACTGAAATGAAGGCTCTCGCCGATAAGCTTGCCAACTTATATGCGCCTGAAAATGTTCGTTATTATCCAGAAGGGCAGCAGGGTGTGATGATTGAAAGCTTATTGAAAACAATCCAGCCTGGTGACTTAGTCGTCCTCAAGGCCAGCCATGGGATGCACCTCGAAAATGTCTTAGCAGCCCTGCAGTAATTTATGAAAAACCGTCTGAAAATTTTATTCGGACGGCTTTTTTAATTGAAAAACAAGTTTGCTTTATTAGTTGTGGCATGGTAAAGTGTTAGGGACGCTTTTTAGGAAAAAAGCGATGAAAACATGAATTACAGGGCAGAATAACCGAGAAAAGACCTAAACGTTTCCCACCTGTTTTGTAATTGAGATGTTTTTGCAAAATCAAGGAGGAACATTATTTGAAGTTTGAAGAACTCGGATTAGATACAGACATTTTAGAGGCCGTGCAAAAAGCCGGCTTCAAGGAAGCAACGCCAATCCAAGCCCAGACTATCCCGTTGACCTTACAAGGAAAAGACGTGATCGGCCAGGCACAGACTGGGACCGGTAAAACCGCCGCTTTTGGGATTCCGATCATCCAGAATTTGGATATGAACGATGACCACATCCAGGCCCTCATTATTTCACCAACACGTGAACTTGCAGTTCAGACACAAGAAGAACTCTATCGTTTAGGTCGTTTTAAAAAAGCTAAGGTGCAAGTTGTGTATGGGGGCGCTGATATTCGTCGCCAAATCCGGAATTTGAAGGACCATCCCCAAATCCTGGTAGGGACACCAGGTCGTCTGCTTGACCATGTGAACCGTCACACTGTTAAGCTGGATCACATTAAGACATTAGTCCTTGATGAAGCCGATGAAATGTTAGACATGGGCTTTGTCGAAGATATTGAAAGTATTATTAAAAACACGCCAGAAGATCGGCAAACTTTATTATTCTCAGCAACCATTCCGGCAGCCATCTTGAAGATCGGGAAGAAGTTTATGCATAATCCTGATACCGTTAAGATTGAATCCAAAGAATTGACGGCTGATTTGATCGACCAGTACTATGTCCGCAGCAAGGAATACGAAAAATTCAATTTGATGACCCGTTTATTTGATGTGCAGCACCCAGAATTAACGTTGGTGTTCGGCCGGACCAAACGACGTGTCGATGAATTGACACGTGGCTTGCAGGCTCGTGGTTACAATGCTGAAGGAATCCATGGCGATCTTTCTCAGCAGAAACGGATGAGCGTTTTACGGTCATTCAAGAACGGCGACCTTGATATCTTGGTTGCAACGGATGTCGCAGCTCGTGGGTTGGATATTTCCGGTGTAACCCATGTTTACAATTACGACATTCCTCAAGATCCCGACAGTTACGTTCATCGTATCGGTCGGACTGGTCGAGCCGGGAAATCCGGTGTTTCCGTTACCTTCGTGACACCGAATGAAATGGGCTACTTGCGGACGATTGAGCATCTGACGAAGGTGCGCATGACACCGTTGAAGCCGCCGACGGCTGAAGAAGCTTTCCATGGCCGTTTGTCGGCTGCCTTAGGCGAAGTTGAAAAACTCGTCGCAGCCGATCAAACCGATGCTTTGGAAGACTACACCGGGGCTGCTAAGAAATTATTGGCTGAACATGATTCGGTTGAACTGGTCGCTGGTTTGCTGAAGAGCATGACCAAGGCTGATTCTTCGACTGTACCAGTCAAAATCACACCAGAACGGCCATTGCCGAATCGTGGTCGTCGTGGCGGCAATCGCAACGGCGGACATGGTCATGGCGGTCGTCATTACGAAAACCATCGTGGCGGCCGCAATAATAACCATGGTCGTGGCGGCAATCGTTACGATCGGGACCGCCGTCACAACAATCGTGACAACGATCACCGGAGTAGCGACCATCGCAACGGTGGCGGTAAAAACTATATCGGCAAACGCAACTATACCATTCGCAATAACAAAGATTAACAATTATCAGGGGGTCGGGACAATGTCGTTCTGACCCTTTGTCGTACATAAAATGGTCACGATAACAGTTTTGTCACACCCGGCAAGAATCTGTGCGTTGTGTAACGAGATTTGTTAAAATGGAAGTATTATGAAGAAGGAAGGCCTCCTTCTGTTTTTCAGGACAGGAGCTGTAAAATGATTTTTGGAATTGGCATTGATATGACAGAAATCGGCCGGATTCACGCTGCACAAGCTAAAAATGCGCATTTTGCCGAAAAAGTCTTAACGGCGGGTGAACTCGAAATTTTTAAGAGCTACCAGGGCAAGCGTCAGGATGAATTTCTGGCGGGGCGTTTTTCGGTCAAAGAGGCATATAGTAAAGCTTATGGGACTGGTTTAGGCACGGTGCAGCTCCATGATGTCGAAACGCTGATGGATGATTTGGGCAAACCGGTCATTACCAAGCAGCCGTTTGCCGGCCGTGCTTTGGTTTCCATTTCACATACAGCT
Organism: Lactobacillus selangorensis; assembly: GCF_001437205.1. Classification (GTDB taxonomy): domain Bacteria; phylum Bacillota; class Bacilli; order Lactobacillales; family Lactobacillaceae; genus Paralactobacillus; species Paralactobacillus selangorensis. Next base: position 139,021 of record NZ_JQAZ01000006.1, read on the forward strand.
GATTATGTTGTGACACAAGTGTTGTTAGAAAGAAGTGAACAAGAATGACGACTGTTGGTAATTTACGGCCAACAAAGGCGATTATTGATCGTCAAGCCATCTATGATAACGTTCAACAGGAAATAAAACGACTCGATAAAGGCACCGAACTGTGGGCCGTCGTGAAGGCTAATGCTTATGGGCATGGCCTGATCCAAGTGGCTAAAACAGCGAAAGCAGCCGGTGCGACCGGGTTTTGTGTCGCAATTTTAGATGAAGCAATGTCGCTCCGTGAAGCACATTTAGTAGAACCGATTCTAGTCTTAGGCATCATTGCCCCACAGACGGCACCGATTGCAGCAGCCAATAATATTGCCGTTCCAGTCGGTTCTTTGGAATGGCTGCAACGGACCGAACCGATTTTGGAACGGCAGGCACATCAATTACCGCCGCTGCGGATTCAGTTTGCTTTGGATACCGGCATGGGCCGAATCGGCTTTCGGACGACTGATGAGATTAAGGCCGCCGCTGATTTTGTGGCAGCTCATCCGGAATATTTCTCATTGGAAGGTGTATGGACTCATTTTGCGACGGCTGATGAAGCCGATACGACTTATTTCAACCAGCAAGTGGCTGCCTTCAAAGAACTGCTGGCTGCTTTGCCGGAGCAGCCTCGTTATGTTCATGTCTCCAATTCGGCGACGAGTTTGTGGCATCAAGCCTGCAATGGTAATGTGATTCGTTTCGGGGTCGCCATGTATGGTCTCAATCCGTCGGGCGGCGCTTTAGAACCGCCGTATCCGCTTGAACCGGCTTTATCGCTGGTTTCGCAATTGGTCTTCGTCAAACAAGTCCATGCAGGCGATCATATTGGGTATGGGGCGACTTATGAAGCCGATGACGATCAATGGATTGGCACGGTTCCGATTGGATATGCCGATGGCTGGCTCCGCCGGTTGCAAGGCTTTTATGTGCTGGTCGATGGGCAGAAATGTCCAATTGTCGGCCGAATCTGCATGGATCAGTTAATGGTGCGGTTGCCGAAGGAGTATGTCCCTGGGACGGATGTTGTCTTAGTCGGGAAGAGCGGCTCACAGACACTTTCACTGCAGGATGTTGCCGATTACTCGCATACGATTCATTATGAAATTGCCTGCGATCTGCAGGAACGGGTCCCACGCCATTACGTTGGGCCATCATTTGATTGATTTTTCAAAACGCACACACAGCTGATTTGTGGAGGTAAGAAACTGTGGCAACTGAAAATAAAAAAGGCGCCTTTTCAATGGATGCGGCCCTTTTTAAACAGGTCAGTGACTATTGTGAGCTTTCTGCGCTGGAGACGGATGAATTGATCGAACAGGCTGTGCGGAGCTATTTGCAGCCTCGTCAGCAGCAATTAGAGGAGTTTGCACAGGGCTACGTTGACATGGCGCAGCTGAATCGAGAAATTGCACAAGAATTTTCACAGTGCGAGTCAGAAGCTTATGCACTAATTTAAATGAAGAGGTCATGTGAAAGGGATGAAACACATGAGCGTTGTGGTGAAGCGTGGGGATGTTTTTTATGCGGATTTGTCGCCCGTCGTTGGGTCAGAACAAGGCGGAATGCGTCCGGTTCTGATCATCCAAAATAACGTCGGGAACCATTACAGTCCAACGGTGATCGTGGCGGCAATTACGGCGAAGATTCAAAAGCCGAAGATGCCGACCCATGTCGGGATTACGCCGAAGGAAGATGGCGTCGAAAAAAATTCGGTCATCTTGCTGGAACAGATTCGGACGATTGACAAACAGCGGTTAAAGGATAAGGTCACGCATTTGACGCCGAGTCGCATGAAACAGGTCGATGAGGCAGCGGCCATTAGTATTGGCTTAAAACCGATTACGAAGTAATTACATACGCAGGGGGCACCGATCGGCTCATTTCGATCGTGCCTCTTTTTTGTGCCGCTAAATTATGATAATATAGAAATAAATTATGAGAAAAATTTAATGTGCATGCAGAGGAGAAATGAGATGCTGATAAAATCAATCGTTTTGAAAAAAAAGTTTTTGACGACCGTAAGTGAGACATGCACACTGACGGAAGCCTTGAAGATTCTGGAGGATTCCGGCTATCGCTGTGTGCCGATTTTAGATGAGACCGGCCAGATTTTTCGGGGCAATATCTACAAAATGCATATCTATCGGCACAAATCACGGGGCGGCGATATGAACTTGCCCGTCACGTATCTGCTGAAAAACGCCACCAAAACGATTCCGATTAACGCACCGTTCTTTAAGGTCTTTTTTAATATCAAAGATTTACCTTACATTGCGGTGTTAGATGAGGACAGCACCTTCTATGGCATTCTGACCCACAGCAAGTTATTGGATATGCTGTCCGATTCCTGGAACGTCAAAGTCGGCAGTTATGTCTTGACCGTTTTGTCAAATGGCGATCGGGGCGACTTAACCATTATGTCGAAGATCATTTCGAAAACAACGACCATTGCCAGCTGTATCACACTGGATGCCAAGCAGGATAGTTATGTGCGCCGGACTTTATTTACACTGCCGACAGGTATCACGCCGAAGCAATTGAAGACAATTGTGGCTCGGCTCGAGCGCCGCAACTTCCGTGTTTCCGAAATCGACGATATGCAGACCGAAGAAGTCATTCGGGATGATGAAGATGAACAATTGAACGCCAAACATGAATGAGCGTGTATTGCAATGCGCACATAAAAAAAGACTGTTTTAACATCAGATTCGATGTCAAAACAGTCTTTTTGATTTTCTAAATGATCACGACTGGTGTATCTAACGCAACGGCCGGATAGAGTTTCGCAATGAAGCTCGGCGGATTGTTGACACAACCATGTGAACCGTGTTCCTTGTACCATGTGCCGCCGTATTCCGGCTGCCATGGGGAATCATGCAGGCCGACACCCGTATAGTCGATTGGCATCCAATAACTGACAGCGGATGAATAGTCGGAACCGTCATCATTCTTGCCAGTCAGAGTTGCATTGCGCTGTTTGTTCCAAATGAAGAAAACACCACTCGGGGTATCTTCGCCAGGTTTCCCAGTGACCACATCGGAATCCATGACCAGTTTGCCGTCCTTGTAATACCATTCATGCTGGTTCTTTTTATCGACCTCGACATAAGTGTTGCCGATTCCTTCGCCATTGTTATAGCCGACGCCTTCAGTGATTGGTGTTCGGGTGAAGCTCTTGCCCTTCAGGATCTCAGCCGTAAGGCCCTTTGTTTCAGCGCCTTCCTTGATGCTCCAGCCGTAAGTCTTGGCTTTGACACTGACGGTGCCTTGCTTAGTCGAATTGAAGCTCATCTTGCGCTTGTAAGTACTGTATTTAGCCCCTAAAGCAGCAACATACGCTTTGACCTTGCTTTGGTCGAGCTGAACTTGATCGTTGGTATAAGTCGTCCAGTCATACAAGTCAGCTTTTGGAATCGTCACCGTTGAACCAGCAATCGAGTATTTGGCATCCTCATTCTGGATGTCCTTCAACAGCTGTTTAGCATCCGTCAATGACTTGCTGGACGTTGTGACGGACGGTTCTGCGTACGCTTGTTTAGCGGCGATTTTTCCTTTGTCCTGTGAAACGGCGGCAACAATCAGTGTTTTTAAAGTAGCGGGGCTGATTGTATTTCCCTTTTGCCCTTTAACAGTTACGTAGGAATTGTTTTTCTTAACGAGGGTTGCGTTGCGTGGCTTGGTCCGGTTCACATTCAGTTTTGCGGCTAAATTTGCGCAGTATTGTTTTAACGCAGCCTGATTAAACTGAACGGCATCTTTGGTAGTTGCCGCTTGCACATGGCCGGTGAGCTGCCAAGCTTTTTGCTGTTTCATTTGCTGCTTGAGTTCGGCGGTAAAATGATGTTCAACGCCGATTTTCTGACCAGAGAACTGTGCGAGCGTCTTCTTATTTTCAACAAGTGAATATGTTTTGGTCTTGAAATGTTGAGTCAGTGTTTTGTCGGCTGCGGCAACGGTCTGACCACCGAGTGCCACCCCAGCTATTTTTGTGCCAGGTAAAAAGTGGGTTCGATAATGGCTGACGTGCCAGCCGCCGAATGCGACCAACAAAACGATCACTCCGGCAATAATGCCGTAAGTACGCGAGTGGTTCGCTTTTTTTGAGCTATGCTTCACAAAGCAACTCCTCCTCTGATATTTCTGTCTAGCTGGATAAAGTATACCTATTTTTGATAAGAAAGTAAAAAAGTCACGAACAGCTTTGAACAGAAATGAGGACAAATAAAAACAGCCTCCAACAAAACGGAAGGCTGTTGTCATTCTTATTAAATGCGTTCAAAGACACTGAGTCCTTGCGTGTGACAAACTTTTCCTAGTGGCAAAAGCCACTTCGTCAAAGTTTAAGCCGCCGGAATCACTCATGTCTTCGCATGCGTTGTTTTTATTGCCGGAATTTGACGTCTGCGTCCTTGAAGGAGTCGTTGATGACTTTTTTCAATTGTGATGCGGAGGCATCCATGGCTTGCTGTTCTTTGTCGTCCAATGGGATTTCAACAATCTGCTTCAAACCATTGCGGCCTAAAACGGCTGGTGTACCGATGTAAACATCATTCAAGCCGTATTGGCCATCCATGTAAACTGAAAGTGGCAGCACCGCATTTTCGTCGTTGAAGATGGCTTTGACGATACGTGCCAAAGCTGTCCCAATGCCATAGAAGGTAGCACCCTTCAAGTTGATGATCTTGTAGGCAGCGTCACGAACGCCGACAAACAAATCGTCTAACTTCTTATCCGTAATTGCTGGGTTCTGCTTCATCCATTCAGCAGCTGTGACACCACCGATTGTTGTGTGGGACCAGACTGGGAATTCTGTATCGCCGTGTTCGCCCATGATGTAGCCATGAACAGAACGAGCGTCGACACCGACGAGTTCGGCAATATCCTTACGGAAACGAGCTGTATCCAAAGATGTTCCTGAACCAATGACCCGTTCCTTAGGGAAGCCAGATAATTTCCATGTTGCGTAAGTTAAAATGTCGACAGGGTTGGAAGCAACAACGAAGATGCCTTGGAAACCAGATTCAACGACAGGGTTGACAACGGATTCCAAAATCTTCAGGTTTTTCCCAACGAGGTCTAAACGAGTTTCACCCTTCTTTTGCGGGGCACCGGCTGTGATAACAACCACATCGGCATCCTTGCAGTCAGAGTATTCAGCAGAATAGATCTTCTTTGGTGATGTTAAAGCTAATGCATCGGATAAATCGATTGCGTCGCCTTGGGTCTTATCTTTGTAAATATCGATGATCCCAAGTTCTTGTGCGATACCTTCCAAAACTGTTGCATAGGCGAATGTTGAGCCAACTGCACCGTCACCACAAAGAATAACTTTTTGGTGCTTTTCTGTAGTAAATGCCAAACAAAACATCTCCTTAAGAGTTTATTTAAATCAGCTTCAGTATAGCATATGTCCCCTAGCAACGATAGAAATTAGCTAGACGGAATGTGGTATAATAAAAGCCACAAATAACGTGTAACTGGGGGAAATTTATTCTCCCGGGTTTTTTGCGTTTCATGGAGGAAAATTACGATGAAAATGATCGTTGGACTGGGTAATCCTGGTCGCAAATACGAAAAAACAAAACATAACATGGGCTTTATGACGATCGCACGTCTCGCCGACCGGTACAATACTGAATTAACCAAGCACGAGTTTGAAGCGATGACGGGTTCGTTCCGTTATCAAGGTGAAAAAATCTTACTCGTTAAACCACTGACTTATATGAACGATTCTGGACGTGCAGTGGGACCTTTGATGGGGTACTACCAGATTCAGCCGGATGAGATTCTGGTCATTCATGACGATATGGACATCAAGCTTGGCAAGATTAAGCTGCGAGAGAAGGGCTCAGCCGGCGGACACAACGGCATTAAGAGTATTATCAGTGTGTTGGGAACACAAGACTTCAAACGCTGCCGAATCGGGATTCAGCATCCTGATAAAGCAACGGTCGTCGATTGGGTCCTGACGCCGTTTTCGAAACAAGATCAGCCGCTGGCAGAAAGCGGACTCGATCAGGCGACCGATGCGGCCAGTGATTGGATTGAACATGGCGATTTCCAAGCCACAATGAATCGTTTCAACCATTAAATCAGATTTATTAAATATGCATGAAGGGAGCGTTTCAGCATGGATTTAGTGTCAATCGTACAGCAGGCACCCGCAATGAAAACTTTATTGACGGACTTACAGCCGCATACGCATCAACTGGCGACCGGACTGTCTGGTTCGGCTAAAACACTGATGCTGGCGGCCGTTTATGCCCAAAAACAGCAGCCGCTGCTGATTGTCGAAAACAGTATGTTCCATGCCAATCAGCTGGCCGATGATTTGACCGGGCTCGTTTCTGCCGACCAGATTCACACTTTTCCAGTTGAAGAAGTGCTGGCGGCCGAAGTGGCGACCAGTTCGCCGGAAGCCCGCAGTTCTCGAGTCGATGCTCTGCATTTTCTAAGCAGCGGGCAGCCGGGCATTGTGCTGACCTCAGTCGCCGGATTGCGGCGGTTATTGCCGACACAGGCCGAATGGGAGCAGAGTCAGCTCGAAATCAAAGTCGGTGCCGACATCGAACTTGAAGATTTGAAACGGATGCTCGTTGAAATGGGCTACCAGCGGGAGCAAATGGTCGGCAAACCTGGCGAATTTGCGATGCGTGGGGATATCATCGATGTTTATCCGCTTGATACGCAATATCCGCTGCGGATCGAACTGTTCGACACCGAAGTCGATGCGATTCGTTATTTCGACCCCAGCAATCAGCGCAGCATCGAAAATATCCAGTCGTTTCATTTGTTACCGGTAACGGATATGGTGCTGACCAAGGCGAATGTGCAGCGGACCGTTAAGATTCTGAAAAAGGATTATCAAGTCGAATTGAAACAGCTGGAAGATCCTGACGAGCAGAAACTGCTCAAGACTCATTTTGAAGACACGATTGCGTTGATGGAGCAGGGCGATACCAATGACCAGTCTGCCTATCTGGCCGATTATTACTACCCAGCGGAAACGAGTCTGATTGATTATCTGCCTGAATCAGGGCTGGTCGTTCTGGATGACTATCCCCGTATTCTGGAAACCGGCAAAAATCTGACCCGTGAGAATGAAGATTGGCTCAACGATATGCGGCGCCAGCATCGAATTTTACGCAAACAGCATCTGACGGGCGATGCGGCCCAAAAACTGCACAAGGACGAACATGCCCAGTTGTATCTGGCCTTATTCCGCAAAGGAATGGGCAATCTGCGTCTGAATGGCATCCATGACTTACAGACACGGGATATGCAGCAGTTTTTCAGCCAGATGCCGTTATTAAAATCAGAAGTTCAGCGCTGGCGAAAGCAAAAACAAACGATTGTCGTTATGATTAGCGACCAGATGCGGGTGCATAAGGTGGCCCAAACGTTCCAAGACTTCGGCATCACTGCGAATGTTGTCGCACCCGATGCACTGGCGAAAGACCAAGTTCAGATTATGGTGGCGTCGTTGCAAAACGGCTTTGAACTGCCCCGTCTGCACTTGGTTGTGGTGACTGAAAAGGAACTTTTCAATAAGGTTCCCAAAAAAAAGGCACGCCGCCAGACGATTGAAAATGCGGAACGTTTGAAGAGCTATACTGAATTGAAGCCGGGCGATTATGTCGTCCATGTCAATCATGGGATTGGTAAGTATGTCGGGATGCAGACACTGACAGTCGATGGCGTTCATCAGGATTACATTACGATTCAATATCGGGGCACTGATAAATTATTTATTCCAGTTACACAGCTGAATCTGATTCAGAAGTACGTTTCAGCAGAAGGCAAAACGCCGCACGTCAACAAATTGGGCGGCAGCGAGTGGCAGAAGACAAAAAACAAGGTAGCTTCGAAGGTCGAAGATATCGCCGATGATCTGGTCGATTTATATGCGGCACGTGAAAGTCAAAAAGGATTTGCCTTTTCGAAGGACAATGATTATCAGCGTGAGTTCGACGATGAATTCCCTTATCCGGAAACGGATGATCAATTGCGGAGCATTGCTGAAGTTAAACACGATATGGAACAGCCGAAGCCGATGGACCGGCTATTGGTCGGCGATGTCGGCTTCGGGAAGACCGAAGTGGCCTTGCGAGCCGCATTTAAAGCGGTACAGGACGGCAAGCAGGTTGCCTTCTTAGTGCCGACCACGATTTTGGCCCAGCAGCATTACGATACAATGGTCGAACGGTTTGCCGATTTTCCCGTCAACATTGCAATTTTGTCCCGGTTCAGGACGACAAAGCAGATTCATGAATCGCTGAAGGGATTGGCCGACGGGTCGATCGATATTGTCGTCGGCACCCATCGGCTCTTGTCGAAAGACGTTCATTTTCACGATCTCGGCTTCCTGATTGTTGATGAGGAGCAGCGGTTTGGGGTCAAACACAAGGAACGGCTGAAGAAACTCAAGGCCAACATCGATGTGCTGACACTGACGGCGACCCCGATTCCCCGTACCTTGCATATGTCGATGCTGGGCGTGCGTGATTTATCCGTCATCGAAACGCCGCCGACCAATCGTTATCCAATCCAGACGTATGTCATGGAACAAAATGCCGGCGCCATTCGTGAAGCAATCGAACGCGAAATGGATCGCAACGGGCAGACGTTCTATCTGCATAATCGGGTTAGCGACATCGAACGTACTGTCGATGAGCTGCAGGCGCTGGTACCAAATGCCCGCATTGCCTATGCACATGGGCAGATGAGCGAAACGCAGCTCGAAAGTATTCTATATGACTTTATTCATGGCGACTATGATGTGCTAGTGACGACCACGATTATCGAAACTGGGGTCGATATGCCGAACGTCAATACTATGATTATCGAAGATGCCGATCGGTACGGCTTATCCCAGCTGTATCAGCTGCGGGGCCGCATCGGCCGCAGCAATCGGGTGGCGTATGCTTACTTGATGTATCAGCAGGATAAAGTGCTGACTGAAGTTGGCGAGAGCCGGTTGAAGGCAATTAAAGACTTCACCGAATTAGGGTCTGGGTTCAAAATTGCAATGCGGGACCTGTCGATTCGGGGAGCCGGTAATTTGCTGGGCAAGCAGCAGCATGGTTTCATCGACTCAGTCGGGTTCGACCTCTATTCGCAGATGCTGAACGATGCGATTGCCAAAAAACGGGGGCACAAAGTCGAACCGAAGACAAATGCCGAAGTCGATCTCAAAGTCGAAGCCTTTCTGCCGAGTTCGTATATCAGCGACTCACGCCAGAAAATCGAGATGTACAAACAGATTCGGCAGGTCAGCTCTGTCGAAGCCTTCCATGAAGTCCAAGACGATTTGATGGACCGGTTTGGAGATTATCCGCAGGAGGTGACCAACCTGCTTGAAATCAGCCGGCTGAAGATGATTGCCGACCGAGCGCTGGTCAAGAAGGTCGAACGCAAGGCCAATCAAATCATCGTGCGGATGTCGAAGGAAGGTACTCAGAAGCTGCAAGGCGATGAATTATTTAGTGCACTGTCGAAGACGAAGCTGAAAGCAACTGTGGTCACCGATCAAAATGAATTCGTCGTGACCTTGGTCATCCAGCCCAAGATGGACACGGCCGATTGGCTGAAAGAACTCGGTGCCTTTTTGAGCGGTCTCAAAGATATTTTGCAGGGCCAAACCGGCGACTCCGAAAAACAGCCACAAGCTTAAAATTTGGTTAGGATTTGGCCGAAATGTTATTTAAAACCGAATTTGTGGCATAATGGGGGTTCTGAATAAAACGTCGTAATGTGTTTCAAAGGGGTCATGGGATGAAAAACAAGTGGATGCAGCATTTGATGAAGGGCGCTTTGATTTTGTCGTTATCATCATTGATTGCCAAAATTTTAAGTGCCGTTTACCGAGTGCCGTTTCAAAATATGGTCGGCAACACCGGCTTTTATGTCTATCAGCAGATCTATCCGATTTATGGAATCGGCATGACCTTTGCCCTGAGCGGCTTTCCGGTTTTTATTTCGAAGCTGATCGCCGAACAGGACGGGATGCCCGCCCAACGGGAAGTGACGAAACGTTCGTTTGTTCTGCTGGCCTTTTTTGGCGTGCTAATTTTCGGATTTCTGCAAATCGGAGCCGTGCCGATCGCTGCCATGATGTCCGATGTCCAGCTGGCCCCGATTATTCGGTCAGTTTCATTTATGTTTTTGACGATGCCGTTTCTGGCGACGACACGCGGTTATTTTCAGGGGACATTCAACATGGTGCCGACAGCGGTATCGCAGGTGACGGAACAGCTGATTCGAGTCGGGGTTATTCTGGTGGCCGCCTATTTATCAATCAAAGTGCCTTGGGGTGTTTACAAAATGGGGACTTGGGCGATGAGCGGCGCAACGTTTGGGGCAATCGGCGGGACGCTGGTCCTAGCACGTGCGTTTCACAAACAATTTTTCTACGCCCCTGATAGTCGGGAAGTAATCCATGAAAGCTGGACCCGAAAATTCGAAGTTTACGGACGGCTGCTGAAACGGTTTTTCATCGAAGGCGGCTCCATCTGTCTGTTTGCCTCGATGATTGTCTTGCTGCAGCTGGTCGATTCCTTCACCGTCAAACGGGGACTCGTCCAAAGCGGTGTACCGGAGAATCTGGCCAAAGGCTTAAAAGGGATTTACGACCGGGGCCAGCCGCTGGTCCAGTTGGGACTGGTGATTTCAACGGCCTTTTCGTCGGCGTTGCTCCCCAGCCTGACGCATGCGTACCAGCAGCGGCGTCATTATGAGTTCTATCGAATCGCTCAAGAAATGGTGCACACAAGCTCGGCACTGTCAGTGGCAGCTACCAGCGGTTTGATTGCCCTGATGCCGTTCATCAACCGGCTGCTGTTCGGCGATACGAGCGGCAACACAGCATTATGTATGTACATGCTAAGCATCATTTTAGTCGCATTAATCAATTCGTATAATAGTGTGCTGCAGAGTCAGAACGAATTCCGGCTGACGACGGTTGCCTTATTCGGCGGCCTGCTTGTCAAAATTATCTTTAATGAGTGGTTCGTCCGCCATTTCGGGACGACCGGCTCGAGCTTCATCACCGCCCTCAGCTTACTGGCAGTGTTCCTGATTATTTATGCCAAGTCATCAGAACCGATGAAAAAAGCGTTGTTCGAGAAGGGCTTTATTTTCAAACTGCTGATTATCTGTCTGATTATGAGTTTTGTGGTCGGATTGACGACGAGTGTGTTCGGATTCAATCCAGTGACATTGGGACGGCTGAAAGCAGGCGTCGTGACCGTCTTTGTGGCGGCGATTGGGGCCGGCACGTTTATCTTTTTGGCACTGCGGTGGCATTTATTTACCATTCGGGAATGGCTGTCGATCCCATATGGACGGCGTTTCTTGAAATGGCTCTCAAAACGGAATCAAAAATAAAAGGAGAAGCAATATGCGTTTAGATAAATATTTGAAAGTATCACGAATCATCAAACGGCGTTCTGTCGCCAAAGAAATTGCTGATAAAGGCCGCATCACGATCAACGGCCGGGTGGCAAAATCATCGAGCGACGTCACAGTCGGCGATGTGCTGGTCATCGGTTTCGGCAACAAAACTTTGACGGTCAAAGTGACCGCCATCGTTGAAACGACTAAAAAGGCGGATGCTGATCAGATGTATGAAATCGTCAGCGAAGATTACCCGAAAAAAGATTAAGATTGTTCAGCTTTCAATGGACGCTCAAGCGTTAACTTGTTATAATGAAAGCGGAAAAATAACAAATTAGGGGCGATCACAGTGACCAAAAAAAGTTCATCGGGGAAAGTTGCTTCCCTGCGTAATGCGTACACGGAGCAATTTCAGGATCAGCAGCAGCATGCGCAGCGGACTGACTACGTGCGCAGCGTTCACAAGCGCCGCATCTGGCTGCTGACTGGTATTTTGCTGGTGATTTTCCTCATCGGCGGATTCCAATTGATTCGGAGCCACCAGACCCTGGCTACAACCAATCAGCAGGTGGTCGTTCAAAAAAAGAAACTGAATAACATTAAAGGCAAGCAAGACGATCTGAAAATTGAAGTCAAAGAATTAAAAAATGACGATTATGTCGGCAAGCTGATTCGCTATAAATATTATTACTCGAAGAAGGGTGAGAAAGTTTATAGTTTGCCGCAAGACAACACGCCGGTCCTGAATCAGAAGGCAAAATAAGTCAGGGCTGATACTTTACGACCGTTATTTTGAGTGCTATACTAAAATTAACTTTTAAAAAACGAGGTTGCATGACCTCGTTTTATTGTAATAACGACCGGACAAGTCGGTGAAATATTCAAGGAGGACTCTTTTTTCTATGTCGATTGAAGTTGGCGAAAAGGTGAATGGTAAGGTAACAGGGATCACAAATTTTGGTGCGTTCGTTGATATTGGCAATCATCAAACTGGATTGGTCCATATCAGTCAGATCTCGGATAGCTATGTGAAGGATATTCATGATGTCCTTTCGGTCGGTGATGAAGTCACCGTCAAAGTATTATCCATCAAGGATGGCAAAATCGGTTTGTCGATTCGTGCGGCACAAGATAAGCCAGCTCAACAGCACCATCATTCCAGTCATGGTCCTAGCAATCACAGTTTTCACGGCAACAACCATGGCGGCAATAACAGTCATAGCAGCAGCAACCACCACAGCAACGGTGGCAGCTATGATCATCGTGGCGGCAACAACCACGGTCATGGGGGCGCCCACCATAACAATAAAGGTGGCAAAGAAGACTTTGATCAATTGCTCTCTGGTTTCTTAAAGGAAAGCGATGAACGCTTAGCAGTGATCAAGCACAATACAGAAGGCAAACGCGGCGGCCGTGGCGGCCGGCGCAGCTAATCAGTAAGCGCATAAGAAGACGGGGTAAACCGTCTTTTTTTGTACATAGCAGGAGGATAACCATGGCACTTTATCAACGTTTTCGCCAGCACATTTTGACAACAGGACTCATCGTCCCACAGGCCAAATTGCTCATCGCCGTTTCGACCGGCGTCGATTCGATGGTGTTGCTGGAACTGCTGCAGCGAATCGCACCAGAATTGCGGCTCCATTTAGGCGTAGTCTATGTCGATCATCAGCTGCGGGCCGAAAGTGCGGTTGAAACTACTTATTTGAACAATTATTGCGACCAGCACCGGCTGCCGTTTTTTGTCAAAACGTGGCCGCAGGACCAGCATCCTCAGACTGGGACCGAAGCGGCGGCTCGCCAATTTCGGTACGCTTTTTTCAAAACAACCTTGGCCCAGCAGCAAGCCGATGCGATTGTGACGGCTCATCATGGCGACGATCAATTGGAAACCGTTTTGATGAAGCTGGCGCGCAGCGGCGATTTGGCCGAAATGCGGGGCATCTTAGCCAAACAGCAATTCGGAACGGGCTGGTTATTGCGGCCGCTGCTGCCGTTTACGAAGGCAGAAATCCGTCAGTATGCCCAGCAGCACAGTATTCAGTATTTTGAAGATGCGACCAATTCCTCGTTAGCGATGACCCGTAATCGCATTCGCCATTTGATTGTGCCGCAGCTTAAGCAGGAAAATCCGCAGGTTGTGAGTCATGCGGACCAATTCACGCAGGATTTGACGGAGCTGCTGGATGTGACACAGCGACAATTGCAGCCGGTCGTTACAGCGATGAACGTGACTGCAATTGCCAATGGCTATCAAGCTGAATGGCAGCCGCTCGCAGCTCTGGCACCGATTTTGCAGCGTCTGACTTTGGAACAACTGTTTCGGCAGTCTGACTTGCGGCCGCTGCCGACGACTAGCCAGCAGCAGGAAATTCTGCATTTATTGCTGAATCCGGCTAAACCGCAAGGAACCCTTACAATTGGTGCTCATTTTGTGGTTCGCAAGCAGTATCAAACGTTTGAATGGGTCCGGACGATGACACGGCCACAGCCGGAACCACAACGTTTTTCATTGCAACCAGGCCAATGGGTGGGACTGCCGGATGGCCGTCAAATCGGTCTTTTTCAACAGGCACCCGTTCCGCAGGCGGACGATCAGCAAGTGACCGTTTATCTGGCGGCGGACGACTTGCCGCTGCAAATAACCCATCGCCAAACAGGGGATCGGCTCAAAATGGATGCTCAACACGAACAAAAACTAAAAAAAATCTTAATTGATCGTAAAATACCGAACGGAAAACGGCAGGCTTTGTGGGTCGTCCGCACTTCACAAACGGTCATTTGGGTGCCGGAAATCGCGGTTGCACGGTTGTTTATTCGCCCGCAAAGCGGTAAAATACCATACATATTACTAGACCGTCGCTGACACCTGATATTAAAAAATCATTCGTGTTTGGAACAATCAAGAGGAGCAGAAGAGAAAATGAGTATGAAACCCGATATTGAACGTGTTTTATTTTCCGAAGAAGACTTGCATAAAGTAGCACAGCGTTTAGGCAAGCAGCTTTCCGTCGATTATGCCGACAAAAATCCATTAGTCATTTGTGTCCTGAAGGGCGCGATTTTATTTATGACCGATTTGGTGCGGGAAATGGACATTCCATTGGAAATCGACTTTATGGATGTCTCCAGTTATGGCGATGGGACCGTTTCGTCTGGTGAAGTCCGGATTTTGAAGGATTTGGATACGAGTGTTTTCCAGCGGAACGTGCTGATCGTTGAAGATATCGTCGATACTGGCCGGACACTGAGCTACTTGATGAAGCTGCTCAAGACCCGTGAAGCCAAGTCAATTAAGATTTGTACGTTAATGGACAAACAGGATCGGCGGGTCATGAATGTCAAGGCTGATTACATTGGTTTTGAAGTTCCGAATGAATTTGTCGTCGGCTATGGTTTGGACTACGCACAGCACTATCGGAATCTCCCGTATATCGGCGTTTTGAAGCCTGAAATTTATGAAAATAAATAATTGGTCAATGAAAGTCAAATATGGTATGATTTAAAAGATGATACGCCGAGTGAGTGTCATTGATTCTGTATATCGAGGTTCAGGAGGTCGCGTATGAAGAACAAAAAGAACGGACTATTCAACAACGGTCTGTTTTACGTGATTATCTTTGTGGCACTGTTAGGTGTGGTCACATTCTTTATGAATAGCGGCAATAGCAGTCAACAAACAAAGACAATCAAATCGAGTACTTTTATTACCGAGCTGAAAGATGACAAAGTAAAGAGCTTTTCAATCCAACCTTCTAATGGTGTTTACAAGATTACTGGGGATTATAAGACCGCCCAAGCGGCTGATAAAACTTCCAATAATGCAGGCTTTGGCCTGATTTCTGGAAACACCTCGAAGGTGAAGACCTTTACGACATCTGTCTTAGCAAGCGACTCTACTGTTGCACAGATCACTAAGGCAGCAGCCGATGAAAAAGTGCCGATGGAGACTCAGCAGGAATCGCAGTCCGGCTGGTGGATCCAGATCCTCTCCTTATTCTTGCCGATGATCATCATCTTTGTATTCTTCTACATGATGATGGGTCAAGCTGGTCAAGGCGGCGGCAATGGCCGAGTGATGAACTTTGGGAAGTCGAAAGCCCAAAAGGCTGATAAAAAAGCTAACAAAGTTCGTTTCTCCGATGTTGCTGGTGAAGAGGAAGAAAAACAGGAATTAGTCGAAGTTGTTGAATTCTTAAAAGATCCACGTAAGTTTTCAGCGCTGGGTGCCCGTATCCCATCTGGGGTATTGCTAGAGGGCCCGCCTGGTACTGGGAAAACATTGTTAGCCAAAGCGGTTGCCGGTGAAGCTGGTGTGCCGTTCTATTCCATTTCAGGGCCAGACTTCGTTGAAATGTTCGTTGGGGTTGGTGCTTCACGTGTTCGTGATTTGTTCGACACGGCGAAGAAGAATGCTCCAGCAATCATCTTCATCGATGAAATTGATGCCGTTGGGCGTCAGCGTGGCGCTGGAATGGGCGGCGGACATGATGAACGTGAACAAACCTTAAACCAGTTGCTGGTTGAAATGGATGGGTTCACGGGTAACGAAGGGGTCATCGTCATGGCGGCGACAAACCGTGCCGATGTCCTCGATCCAGCCTTGCTACGTCCAGGCCGTTTCGACCGGAAGATTTTAGTCGGTCGTCCGGACGTTAAGGGCCGTGAAGCAATTCTGAAGGTTCATGCCAAGAACAAGCCGTTAGCCGATGATGTTGATTTAAAGATGATTGCACAACAGACACCAGGATTCGTTGGGGCCGATTTGGAAAACCTGCTGAACGAAGCAGCCTTAGTTGCTGCCCGTCGTGGCAAGACTAAAATTGATGCTTCCGATATTGATGAAGCCGAAGACCGTGTCATTGCTGGGCCAGCTAAGAAGGATCAAGTCATCAGTCCGAAGGAACGGAATATGGTGGCTTACCATGAAGCCGGACATGCTTTGATTGGGTTAGTCTTAAACGATTCACGTGTCGTGCGGAAGGTTACGATTGTTCCGCGTGGCCGGGCCGGCGGTTATGCGATCACATTGCCGAAGAGCGATCAGTTCTTATTATCTAAGAAGGATATGATGGAACAGATCGTTGGGCTGATGGGTGGCCGGACTGCCGAAGAAATTATCTTCGGTGTCGAATCCACCGGTGCTTCAAACGATTTCGAGCAGGCCACACAGCTGGCTCGGAGTATGGTCACCCAATATGGGATGAGCGATCGTTTGGGCACTGTCCAGCTTGAAAAAGCCGGCCAGCAGCAATATGGGCAAATGCCAAGCTATTCCGAACGGACAGCGGCGGCGATCGATGATGAAGTACGGCGGATTATTGATGATGCGCACAAACAGGCGCATGATATTATCGAAGCGCACCGTGCTCAGCATAAATTGATCGCTGAGATGCTGTTGAAGTACGAAACCTTGAACGAAAAGGAAATCTTGAGCTTGTTCAACACTGGCAAGATGCCAGACAACGACAAGTCGCAATTTCCAAGCGAAAAGGCGGCTACTTACGAAGAATCCAAGCGTGCCTTAGAAGAAAAAGATCGTCAGAAGCAGCAAGAAGAAAACAGCGACGATGCCATGCTGAAGTCTGAAGCAAGCGACGCAACTGATTCAGCAGCTGAATCAAGTGAAATGTCGATTGCTGATTCACGGGCCGCATCAGCTGCATCTTCTGCAGCAAGTGATGATGATTTGGCGGAGAAACCGGATGAAACGGTAAATCCACAAAGTGAAGCTAAAAAAGACGACCAGGAACATGATGATTAAGTTGTTTTTCTGAACGTTAAAGATTGGAAAGAGGTCCGGTGCAAACCGGCCTCTTTCTTTATAGCATAAAGGAGTTGCGAAAATGAGTGATTATTTAGTCCGGGCCATGGCTGATAACGATCAGCTGCGTGCCTTTGCAATCGACGCTACCGATGTTGTCCGTGAAGCCCAAAAACGGCACGATACCTTTCCGACTGCTTCAGCAGCATTAGGGCGTACCTTGGTCGCCACTTTGCTACTGAGTGCTGCCGAAATGAAGGGCGACGAAAAAATGACCGTCCGTGTCTTAGGCGATGGTCCCGTCGGCGGAATCGTTGCCGATGCTGATGCACACGGACATGTTAAAGGCTACATTCAGGTGCCACACGTTGATTTGCCGCTGAAAGAAAACGGCCATATCGATGTCGGCGGTGCTGTCGGAAAAAACGGGACACTGACGGTGACCAAAGACCTCGGCTTGAAGGAACCGTATAGCGGCACCGTTGAATTGGCCTCAGGCGAGATCGGCGATGATTTTACCTATTATCTAGCTTCGTCCGAACAGATTCCATCCGCCGTCGGAGTGTCCGTCTACGTCAATGCTGACGGTTCAATCGGCGTGGCCGGCGGGTTCATGATTCAAGTCATGCCCGGTGCCGATGACGCCACAATCAGCCGGTTGGAAGCCAATTTAAAGAAACTGCCGCAAGTCTCTGACTTGTTACGGGACGGCACGACACCCGAACAGTTATTGGACCGGATTTTCGGTGCCGGTGAGGTCAAGGTGATTGCCAAAGAGCCCGTTTCCTTCCAGTGCGACTGTTCGAAAGACCGGTTTGCCAAGGGCTTGGCCACTTTGTCAGATAAAGAACTGCACAGTATGATTGATGAAGATCATGGGGCTGAAACGGTCTGCAAATTCTGCGGCAACAAATATGAATTCACAGAAGCTGAATTAAAGGACATTCTGAGCAGCAAAGATACTCAGCAAGATTAAAACGAGAAGGACTCGCCGTCGTTTAGAGGGGAGTCCTTCTTTTGATGGCGCTCCAAAAAATTGTGAATTCCGGTTAACGTGTTTTGAAATTGTTTCAGAAAACGAACCGTTTTGCAAAGCAGCGTTCATGCTCATAGTTTAGAGGTTCTTTCTCACACGCTGTTTTTGTGCTATGATATTTCAGAATAAAATAACAGGTTTATGATTAAAGGAGAAATGTGGATATGAAGTGGCAGATAGGCGATGTAACGATTCCCAACCAGGTGGTCGTAGCACCGATGGCCGGAATTACCAATGCAGCGTTTCGGGTTATTTGCAAACAATTCGGCGCCGGGCTTGTGGTCTGTGAAATGGTCAGCGACCGGGCGATTCTGCATCGCAATGAAAAGACGATGAACATGCTGACAGTCGATCCGACTGAACATCCGATGAGTATTCAATTATTCGGCGGTTCGAAGGAAACACTGGTTGAAGCAGCCAAATACATCGATAAGCACACGGCAGCGGATATTATCGATATCAATATGGGTTGCCCAGTCCACAAAATCACTAAGACGAATTCTGGTTCGCACTGGCTGCTGGATCCGGATGCAATCGAAGATGTCGTCAGTGCGGTTACCGCAGCCGTCGACAAACCAGTTACCGTTAAAATGCGGACTGGCTGGGACGACGACCATATTTATGCCGTTGAAAATGCTTTGGCCGCTGAACGGGGCGGAGCAGCCGCCATTACGATGCATGGTCGCACCCGTGATCAAATGTATGCCGGCCACGCCAACTGGGATATTTTAAAAGAAGTTAAAGCCAACCTTCATGTGCCGTTTATCGGCAATGGGGATGTGCGGACACCAGAAGATGCACAAAGAATGCTTGATTATGTTGGTGCTGATGCTGTGATGGTCGGACGGGCTGCTTTAGGCAATCCATGGGTCGTTAAACAGATGGTCGAATATCTGGATGACGGGAAATTGCTGCCAGAACCATCGGCACGTGAAAAAATTGCGATAGCCAAGAAGCAATTAGACAGCTTAGTCGATTTAAAAGGCAACGAAAATGTCGCTGTCCGTGAATTCCGTAAGCAGGCAGCTTACTACTTGAAAGGCATTCCGCACGCTGCTCGTACAAAGGCAGCGGTCAATGAAGTTGAAACAGAAGCTGAGGTTGACAGTCTGCTCGATGATTTTGTCGCTAAGACCGAAGCACGGGCAGCACGTAAGGCGGCTCAAAAGTAAAATTCACAAAATGATTTGCTTTTTGCGGTCATTATTGGCATGATTTAACTATAAAGCGCCTTTGCGGCAGAAATGGAGGAATTTTTTTGGCAAACAAGGGACAAAAGAAGGGCCAAGACGATGGCTTGAATGATCAGATGCGGGTCCGTCGGGATAAAATGCAGGCTCTGCGCGATAAGGGCATCGATCCTTACGGCCATCGTTTTGACCGGACCGATACAACCGCACAGCTCCATGAAAAATATGGTGAAATGAGCAAGGAACAGCTCGAAAAAGAACACGTTGAGGTTGCCATCGCTGGCCGGATGATGACTAAGCGTGGCAAGGGCAAGGTCGGTTTTGCCGATTTGCAGGACCGTGACGGCCGGATTCAGATCTACGTCCGTAAAGATGTCGTCGGGGATGATAATTACCTGATTTTCAAGAAAGCTGATATTGGGGATATTCTCGGCATTCATGGTGATGTGATGATGACAGATACGGGTGAATTGACCGTCCGGGCCAGTCACGTGACCTTCCTGACGAAGGCGCTCCGTCCGTTACCAGATAAATACCATGGTTTAACGAATGTAGAACAAAAGTACCGTCAGCGTTATCTGGATCTGATTTCTAACCCGGATAGCATGGACCGGTTCAAGAAGCGGACTCAGATTGTTTCAGCCGTTCGTTCCTATTTGGACGGCAATGGCTTCTTAGAAGTCGAAACACCTGTTTTGCATACTTCGGCTGGTGGTGCGAGTGCACGCCCATTTATTACCCATTCTAATGCGCTGGATATTGACCTTTATCTCCGGATTGCGTTGGAACTCCACCTCAAGCGTTTGATCGTCGGCGGCATGGAACGTGTTTATGAAATTGGTCGGGTCTTCAGAAATGAAGGAATCGATACAAAACACAATCCAGAGTTTACCGAACTGGAAACTTACGCTGCTTACTGGGATTTGAGCGATGTCATGACCGAAACAGAAGAATTATTCCGTTCGGTTTCGAATAAAGTGCTTGGCACCGGCAAGATCACTTATCAAGGACAAGATGTCGATTTAGACAAACCGTTTGCCCGTGAACATATGGTCGATGCCATCAAACGTGTCACTGGAATTGATTTCTGGACACCGATGTCCACCGAAGATGCCAAGAAACTGGCCGATGAAAAGGGTGTTCATTATGAAGACTTCTGGCAAACAGGGCACATCATCAATGCGTTCTTTGAACAATTTGTTGAACCAACTTTGAAGCAGCCAACCTTTATCTATGGTCATCCAATTGAAATTTCGCCATTGGCAAAGAAGGACCCGAAAGATCCACGCTTTGTACAACGCTTTGAATTATTCATCGATGGCAACGAATACGGCAATGCCTTTACCGAATTAAATGATCCGATCGATCAGCGGGAACGGTTCGAAGCACAAGCTAAGGAACGTGAAGAAGGCAACGACGAAGCACATGGCATTGATGAAGATTATGTTGAAGCTTTGGAATATGGTTTGCCGCCGACAGGTGGTCTTGGGATCGGAATTGATCGCATGGTCATGCTGCTGACAGATGCACCTTCGATCCGTGATGTGCTTCTTTTCCCAACCATGCGTCCAGAAAAGAAACTGAGCGAAGATGAATTATAATTAAAAAAATAAAAAAAGTGTGCGGAATTCGCATGCTTTTTTTGTGCCCTGATTCGGGAATGTTTACATATTTAGCCGTTGTAAATGCATAAATATGAATATTCAGGTTGCATACACCAATGATAAATGAACATTAAAATGGCATTCACTAATAAATGTTCATCATTTAAGCCGCTTTCATTCGAATTGACAAAGCGGCTGCTACTTGGTACTATAGTAAACGTTGAGTCGCAAGGAAATAACAGCTTAAAAAAAGTAGTTGACTTCCTTGAAATGACTTGATATACTAATAAAGCTGCTTCAGGAAATGAACAATTACTTAGATGAATAAATATTCAAAAAAGTAGTTGACAAATTGCTTGAACGTGGTAAACTAATTAAGTTGTCACTTAGAGGACAACTTCAGTAGATCTTTGAAAACTGAACAAAGTATC
>NZ_JQAZ01000007.1 GCF_001437205.1 Lactobacillus selangorensis
ATACTTTGTTCAGTTTTCAAAGGCCTACTGTTTCTCACAGCTATATTAGTATAGCATGTTAATTTAGAAATTGTCAACCACCAATTTAAATGAATAAATATTCATTGGCTGGCAGTTCGTTATCTTAACGACAACTTTATTAGTTTACCTTATCAGCGTTCAACTTTCAAATGCTTTTTTCAAAAAGTTGATGGCTAAACGCTGATACGGTGTTGCTCGTTGACAACAAAAAATAGTTTACCAAGATTTCAGACGGCCGTCAACCCTTTTTTCAAAATCAACGTATATTTATCCATTTTCAAATGCATAAATCGCTCATTTTCCATTCTAAGCAGACATAAAAAGGACTCGCAACGTCACAAACGTCGCAAGTCCTTCCGTTAAAAATTACTTTTTCAGTTCCGGTGCATCCGTTACATAGAGATCTGTATCGGATTTACCGTCATTTTTGGCAAGCACACTCGTCGGCTCTTTCTTTTGCGCCTTCTTCAGGAGTTTCTTCCCATAACTGACTTTATAGTTGTAATCAGCCTTATTGACTTTCTTAAATCCAGCTGGTGTGTAGAAACGCAGCAGGTCTTCGTTGATCACTTTATCTGACAACGATAATTCGGTTGCAACATGGTTGGTCATCTTTTCGACCTTCGTCTTCTCGGCACCGGTTGGGTGGACGACTTTGCCCGTCGAAGTATCATAGTAGGTCGACCCGACCTTCGTATACGTCGGCGAAACAAAGTCCCCATTTCGGAAGGCCACAGTCTGATTGCGATCCGGATTCAGCAAATCTTGTCCGAACTGGATCGTATCATCATCCTTAACCCCTAAGAGATCCATGATTGTTGGCAAGGCATCGATTTCACCACCGTAAGTATGGTTGATACCGCCCTTTAAACCTTCCATATGGATCATGAATGGGACCCGCTGGAACTGGGCATCGTCAAAGTTATTAAAGGACTTCTTGCCTAACAGTTTGGCAACGGCCTTCTTGTGGTTGCCGGAGATTCCGTAATGGTCCCCATAGAAGACGACCATGGTTGATTTATCTAACCCGGTCTTCTTGAGCCAAGTCATGAATTCACCAATCGCCTGATCCAAATAACGAGCCGTCACAACGTAACCATCTACGGTATCATCGCCGGTATTGGTCCGGGCAATCGACGCATTCTTTTTATCCAGCAGATACGGATAATGGTTTGTCAGCGTGATCAGCTTGGCATAGAACGGCTGAGGGAGCTGTTCGAGGTACTTGGACGATTGATCTAAGAAGATCTTATCCTTCATCCCATAGCCGACATTATAGCTCGCCTTGTTCTTGTAATATTCATTGCTGAAGAAATACTGGTAGCCCCATGACTTATACGCATTATCACGGTTCCAGAAACTCGGCACATCCCCATGGAATGCCGCCGTTGTATACCCCATTTGACTCAGCTTAGCTGGTGCCGCCTGGAACGTGTTCGTTGTCCCATCCGTAACCATTGCTGCTCCTTCTGGGAGCCCGAACAAGCTGTTTTCCATCATCATTTCAGCATCGGCCGTTTTACCTTGGCCGACCTGATTAAAGAAATTATCGAAACTGAGGGTATCGCTTTCATGGTAGATCTTATTCAAGTTCGGCGTGACTTCTTTGCCCTTCCACTTGAAGTCAATCAGGAACTGCTGGAAACTTTCCAGATGAATGATAATGACGTTCTTGCCTTTGGCTTTGCCATAATAAGACGCATTATCCCCGACGCGATTATTCTTCAAATAACTCTGGACACTCTTCAAATCGCTCGCATTCGCCTTTTTCTTAATGGCTTCATTCTGCTGCGTCTTAACCCCATCGTAGACAGTGTAGGCATTCAAGCCCAAATATTTGACGATGTAGTTATTATCGAAGGTCCGAGTCAGCAAACCAGAACGGTCTGAATTGGCCATTCCTAAGTTCACCGCAAATAAAAAGACGCCTAATAATTCAATTGCAGTTGCATAGCGCCGTTTGAACGGCCGCATATCCATTTTGATGACATGAAAGGCCAGCAACAAGACCAGCAGAAGGACATCGGCATACACCAGAAAGTCGCTGCCACGTACAATGTTGGCAATACTCTTATCCAAATTGGTCGACGCCGCACCGGACCCCTTGATCAATGTAAAGGTCAGGAAATCGGAAAACTCACGGTAGTACAAAATATTCGCAAACAGCCACGTGGTGTCCAAAAAGTCGATCACTAGCATCACGACATATGACTTGCGACCCCGCAAGAATAAGGCGACCCCGAGCAGAATCAGAATTGTCGGAATCGGGTTGATGGCCAAAATGAGATTCTGCATCCCGCCCTTAACACCTAAATTGAACTTCGTCTTATAGGCATAATAGGTCTTCAGCCAAAACAGAAAAACGGTCAGCAGGAAGAAGCCCATTTTGGTGTTCAGGCCCTGCCGGATCGAATTGCCTATCTTTTTCATGAAAAAATTGCCTCCACATCAATATATAAATTTCTCTAAAGAAAGTTTACCTGCTTCGCAATTAAAAAACAATTGCGCAGCAAATGATTATTAAAAACTTAACCAATCTTTCTCTGTAAAAAAACAACCTATGCGAAAAGAACCACTAAGCTTCCACTTAATGGTTCTCTGGCTAGTCGTCCAATAAATCATAAATTTCCATGGCGATCAGATCGACATCGTCAAATTGAAATTTTTGATGGTTCTCGACTTCTTCTAGTTCGTACGTTTGTGTCTTGCTATCATACGTGACGAGGCCTTTTTCGACGCCGTCCTTTTCAAAACGACGGCTGGACATCTCGCCATCAGCACCATTCTGCATGGCTTCTAATCGTTGAATAATAGCAACTAACTGCGAATTCTTCATGACTAAGCCCCTTTCACACTTCATCTAACAGTTTACCAAAAAACACAGGTGTCTGCATGACAATTCAGAAATAATTTAGGAGTGGTCTGTTTGCGGTGCCTTCCATGGTTTGACCGCCAGTGCCCAGATTCCCATGAACATGCCCAAATAGTAAGTAAAAACACGCCATAAAAGCATCCCTAGGACTAGTTTACTAGCTGACGGGATAAACGTTGCAAATAACGTTTTAAAACTATACTCAGCACCCCCAGAACCGCCTGGAATCGGAAACAGTGAAATAATCATGACAATCATGACATGCATGACTAGGACTCGCACAAAATCAACATTGGTGTACCCTAACGCCAAAATCACAAAATACGGCACACTGTAATAGAAAAGAAGCTGAATCAAAGTCAGCACAGAGGCATAAAACACTTTTTTCTTTTCCCGTTTTAAGTACAGACTTTCTTGGTAAAAACTATCGATCTTGTCATCGAGATTATGCTTGATTTGTTTGGCCCGTTTGTCATTGACGAACCAGCGGACGGGAATAATCAGCCAGCCGACCACTTTTTTGGTGAACTTATAATCGTACATCACTAATAATAACATGGCGATGACTGAAACATGCAGCACAAACCCGAGTGCGATAAATAAGGCCAAGGCGGAGAATTTGGCAGCCACCTGGTCAAAGCCGACAACCATCGTAAAAATAAAGTTGATTAGCACCATACCCTGATAGACGACAAATTTCATCAGGAGCACCGAACTGGCCCGCCCGGCTTCGACGCCGGAGCGCATCAATGCTACCAGCTGCGCCGGCTGACCGCCAGAAGCAAACGGCGTAATGTTATTGAATAGCTGCTCGACTAATGGGACTCGAATTGCATTATGAAAGGGGAAATATTTGGTGCGGCCCTTCAAAAAAATCTGGACGACAAAAGCTTCGAACATCCACGACAGGAGCATGCAAACGAGGGCAATCAGCAACCAGCCGAAATGAAGGTGCACGACATTCTGCCACAACTGCTGCAGATTTAATTTACGGACCTCGAACCAAAAAATGCCGACTCCGAAGAGCAGCATTATGATGAGGGCAATCTTATTCTTGCGTGTCATGAGGCGTTCCCTTCGCCAGCGCCGCCTGCTGGGCATAGAATTGCTGCCAGATTTTGGCTAAACGTGGTTCGGAATAATGAGCGGCGCCGGCCAGCGCCCGCTGCCGCAAATTCGCCAAAGCGGCCGGATTACGGCGGAAACGCCGGATTTGATCGTTCATCGCCGCTTCATCGGCAGCCGGTTGATAATAGCCGGTAATGATGGCCCGGTACAAATCGAGATCTCGCAGCAGAACCGGTGTCCCGCAGCTGAAGGCTTCGAGTACCGACATTGGGAATAATTCATCATAAGATGGCAGCAAAAACAAGTCCGCCATATTGTAATAGTGGATTAAATCTTTACGAGGCACAATATTGGTGAATTTCAAATTCGCTGGTGGATTGGCAATGACTCGTTTAAAGTCGCTGTACCCATCCGTCATCCGGCCAAACGAAAAACCGCCAGCCCAGACGAACTGGATATCGGGATTTTCGACAGCCAGTTTGATGAAATCGGCGACCCCTTTACGTTCCTGAACCTGACCATTGCCAAACACGACAAAATCGCTGGCGCCCAAGCCGAGCTTTTTGCGCATCTGCTGCCGAACCGCTTTTCCTTCAGGATGAAATTCTTTTTTGGCGACAAAATTCGGAATGTAGGTCACTTTTTCACGAGGAATCCCATCAGCCACGAGTTTATCGATGAAACTGGGATTGACAACAACCAGTTCATCCATCCGTTTATAAAACTGGATCACATATTGATAGAACCAGCCCCGAAACGGCTGCGGAATTTTCAGACTGCCTTCCAAGGTTTCCGGCAGGAAATGAACATAGCCGATTTTTCGGCCCCGCCGGTCGGAAAAAGTCGATAAGTAAAACTGCGGATCGATCGTATGGTAATGGCTGACGTCGCTCCGTTCGCCGAAACGATTGACTGTTACTTTGAACTGATCGGGAAAATACTTCTTTAGCAATCCCATCAATTCAACATATGCACTGCCGACGCCTTGACCGGCAACCTTATCGGCGGATGAGAACATATTGATTTTTAACATCTGCGACTCCTTATTCACTAACATTGACAGTATCAAATTTGAGCACATCGTATAAAACCTGTGCATCTTGATAAAATTTGACGATGCGATCACCGAAACAGTCAGCCGAAATTTCATACAGCTTCTGTTTACGGGGCGCCGGATCGTCATAAGCATGCGGATGGTCGAGGTAACGATAAATCTGTCCGATCATCTCATCCTCAGAATCGAACGTCGTGCCCAGCGTCGGATCGGTCAAAAGATCATTCGTATAATCACTCGAATGAACGACAATCTTGATACCGGCGGCGAGCGCTTCGATATAGGTCAGCCCCTGTGATTCAGTATCGCTGGCAGAAACAAATAGATTGGCTGCCTGATAGTAATTGGCCACATCGTCATGATTGACCTCGCCGGTGAAGATGACATGGTCACCTAGTTTCAAATCCTGCGCCTGTTGTTTCAGGTCGTCAATTGCCGGGCCATTGCCGACCACGATCAAAACAAGATCCGGTCGTTTGGCCAATAACTTCGGCATGCTGTCGATTAAAACATTGATCTTTTTTTCATAAGCGACCCGGCTCAGCGATAACAGCACTGGCTGGTCTGGTTTAATATTTAATTCCTTGCGGATATTCCGAGTTGTCGGCTGCGAGAACTTGGTTAAATCGACCCCAGTCGGAATAATCCGAATCGGCGATTTGACACCATACCCGTTTAAAGTGTCGATGACCCGATCGCTCGGTGCCACGACTGCCGTCATGTGGTACAAAAAGGCTCTGCTCATCTGCTTCACATGGTATGGCCGCAGCAAGTGGCCATTCATCACATAATGCAAATAATCCTCATACATCGTATGGTACGTATGCACACAAGGAATCTTGAGATTACGAGCGACAAACTTGCCGATGTAGCCCATCGAAAACTCAGTTTGGGTGTGGACGATATCCAGTTGTAATTCTTTGGCAACCTGGAGTGCATGAAAGAGCCCCCGAACTGCGATGCGCCGATCCGTAAACGAAACGAAGGGCACACTGGCAAACCGGAAGACGTTCGGCTCGACCGTATCCTTGTCTACATGAGGGTCAGTGGTCGTAAAAATATAAACCGCATGCCCCTTTTTTTCTAGATTTTCTTTCAGGGTTTTGATCGAAGTTGCGACCCCACTTACCTGCGGAAAATAAGTGTCTGTGAATATCCCGACATTCACGATATCTCCTCCTTAGCTGCAGATAGCTCACTATGGGTCATTATACGAATAAATAACCTGTTATGCAATTGATAGAACTCCTGCTTTCATAACCATTGTAAGCAAGATTTTTTTGTGAAAACACCGCCTTCCGACCGATTCTTTTCTCAATCGACCGGTCGAAATTGATTGTAACCGCTTTATTTTTATGCTAAGGTGCACTTGACAGATGTAATTATGCAAGGAGGCTCTCGTCATGAACAACAATCAACTCATTTTCCCCAACACTTGGAATTTTCAGCATGGCATTCATGTCTTAGGCAAACAGACTAAATATGCAGCTGACCAGAACGATGTCATGTGCCTAACCAAAACCGTGCCCGGTTTGGAAAAAGGCGAACCAGCGCCGATGCTTGCCCAAATGAAGCAGAATTACCGGATGCCGACTAATTATCATGCGCCTAAATCCGAAGTGATGTCGGACGTTCCGGCACTTCCAGACACTGAGGAAAATAATTATATTATGAAATGGCGTGATCGGATGGGCGTTTTGAGTGCCAATCAGACAATCGGCATCACCGAACAAAAGGTAATCACCGATCAAGGATTGCCAATCACGATTTACACGCCCCCGTTTGCCGATGAAGAATCATTGCCGGCAGTAGTCTATTACCATGGCGGTGCTTTCATCGGCGGTTCAATCTATATTACCGAAGATTTTGTCCGGCTGCTGGCCCAAGTGGCCCATGTCCGGGTCCTGAGCCTCGATTTCCATTATGCGCCCGAATTCAAAGCCCCGACCGTGCTCGACGAAACCTACCACAGCCTGACTTGGATTGCTGCTAATGCGGAACGGCTCAATATCATTCCGGAACAGATTTTTGTTTTCGGAGAGAGCTCCGGCGGCAATATTGCCGCTTCCGTTTCTTATCTGGATCGGCTTAAGAAAACTAATATTGTTCGCGGCCAGGTCATCGCTTATCCAATTGCCACGTTGAATAAGGAACAAACCGATCATTACGACGTGCCGCATCAAACCGGCGCCGGCGTCGGCCCGAACGGTTTGCCAACTTTCGATGACGTTCTGAAATTGATTCAGGATTCCTATCTGGGCAACACGCTTTCAGACAATGACCCCCGTGTTTCGCCGTTAGCGGTGCCGGATGAAATTGCCGCCCAGATGCCTGCTTCATTAGTGATTGCCGATGAATTCGACCCGCTGCGCAAACAAGATTATGCCTATGCTAAGAAATTATCTCAGGCCGGCGTGAACACGCATTACATTTACTATGAAGGCATGGCACATGCCTTTCTCAATTCAGTTGGGATTGTTCCACAGGCAAGTGATTTTGCGATGCAGGCGGCCCGCTGGCTCCATGCTAATCTATAAAACTAATAAAAGACCATGGCATCCGTCATGGTCTTTTATTTGCACCG
This sequence comes from Lactobacillus selangorensis, assembly GCF_001437205.1. GTDB lineage: Bacteria > Bacillota > Bacilli > Lactobacillales > Lactobacillaceae > Paralactobacillus > Paralactobacillus selangorensis. The sequence goes on from NZ_JQAZ01000007.1 coordinate 7,600, forward strand.
CTACATGGCAATTTGTTACGGTGAACTTACGAAGTCAAATCAAAGGAGGTCCTGCTATGTCTCTTTTTGCGAACGACCCCATCTTTGGTCTGTTATTGTCACTCTGTGTTTATGCTTGCAGCGAGTGGCTCTATCGCAAATCAAACCGGTTCTTTTTATTTCAGCCGTTATTTTTCGGGATGCTGCTTGGAATCGCCCTGCTCTATCTGATTGCGATCCTCCGTTCTCAGCCTGTTCTCACGCTTTACGAAGCCTTTCGACCTGGGGGCAATTGGCTGTTTTGGCTGGCAACTCCAGCGACAATGGCCTTTGCAATCCCCCTCTACCAACGGAATGATGTCCTCCGCAAGCATTGGCGGACGATTTTAAGCGCTCTGGTGGTTAGTTTATTGATCTCGCTAATCGTTATCTATACGATTTGCCTGGCATTCGGCTTTTCCAAACCGATCACAGGCGCCCTGCTGGTTCAAGCGGCGACAACGGCGATTGCATTGCCAGTAGCGGGTGCAATCGGCGGTTCAGAAGCAATTGCGGCTTTTGCCGTCATTCTTAATTCTGTCATTATTTACGCACTGGGTCACGAACTAATCGAATGGTTCCGGCTCGAGGAAAATCCCTTAGGCGCCGGCCTTGGTTTCGGCCTAGCTGGCAATGCCGTTGGGGCCACCAAAGCCCTCGAAGTCGGTGAAGTCGCCGGAGCTGCCGGCGTCATTTCATTCGTCTTTGGCGGCGTGCTCGTTAACTTATTCGTGCCGCTCTTTGCTCAGCTCGTCAGTCTGTAAGAAAGGAGTTCCCATGCAAAAAGACGCCCCTCTATGGCACCAACTTTTCATCTATACTGTTCTGATTGGAATCAGTGACCTTATCAGCCGCTTGCTCGAACGGCTGATTCCCAGTTTCCCGTTTCCAACGGCGCTGGTCGGACTGATTCTGATGTACGTGCTGCTCGAAATGCAAGTCCTCAAATTACCGCAGGTTGAACGGCTTGGCAATTTTCTGCTGAAATACATCAGCCTCTTTTTCATTCCGTCGGGCATCTCACTCGTCACGGCCCTGCCGGAAATGAAATCAAATGGGCTCGCAATCGTCTTCGTCGTCATTTTCTCAACGGTCTTCATGCTAGTTCTGACGGCAGCCATCACCTGGGGACTGCTCAAATTCAAGGCGTGGCGAAACAATTCCGAAGCCGAAGAAGAAACCGATTAACGCCACAAAAAAAAGACTGATCAGGATGATCAGTCTTTTTAATTATGGAGATGAGGGGGGTTGACGTTATACCCTCTCAGTCGCTATATAATAGGAAATAACATAAAAATGGTACACAAAAACGGTACACACACCAGATTTACATGTGAAAAGGCGGCCTCATCGGTCGCCTTTATTTTTATAGATCATTGATTTCATTTTGAAACGTATTTTTTTGTCGTGTAGTCTTTGACGATTCCTTTTTCTTCTAATCGTAAATTATTCTTGCAGCGTGCATCTTTGATCGCGTCACGCATTTCTTTGTCCACTGACGCTTTCTTTTGTTCACGTAACTTTTTGTAGTATTTTTGAAAATTTCGTTCTTTTTGGTTCTTCTGTTCTTCGAGGGCTTTTAAGCTGTCAGTCATTTCATGATACGCATCACGACGGACGGATTTATCAATTTTGCGATAACTAGCGGCATTATATTTTTGTCAACCACCACTGACTAAAGTCAGTGGCTTGTGAGCCGAAAATCCTTACAGATTTCGAACCACAATTTGCGTAGATAGGGACAACTTATTTGACCAACCAAAATTGTAATCAAACAGCGGCCATTTATACTCGTCGTTATATCTATAATTTCCATTACCATTTGATCTGGGTAACTAAATATCGCAATCAGACTTTTACAACCGAGGCCTTATCTAACGAAATGAAAGCCATCTTGCAGCAAGTTGCAGATAACAATGACATCGTAATCGAAAAGATGGAAGTCATGCCGGATCACATTCATATGCTGATCAGTTTTCCGCCAAGCAAAGCGCCGGCTAGTGCCATTAAGGCGCTCAAAGGACGTAGTGCCTATATTTTTTTACAAAATCATCCAGAAATACGACGTAGCCAATATTGGGGCGGTTATCTTTGGTCGCCAAGTTACTATATGAGTACATTGGGCAATATGAGCAAAGAAGTTGTAGAGAAATATATCAATGACCAAAAATATACAGAAACAAACAAAAAGCCCCATAAAGGGGCTCAATAGTGGCCTATCCATCCCATGACTAAAGTCACAGGATTTCCGGCTAGGCGTCATTAAAAGTTTCAAAACACAATATATAGTGTTTTTTTAAAAAATTACGGCCGAATAACACGTTTGAGAGCGATGCAGACCACAACATGTTGATTATTTGACCTTCTATCTAAATTATGCAATAATTTACTTAATCAAATGAATGGCTGCTTGCAGCCCACTGGGTGAGTACATTATTGTACTTGCCCTTTTATTTATTGAATATCATTTAGTACGGTCGCTTTCCAATTCAATCATCTCATTCAATACTTCACCCGGCGTTAATCCAACCGCCTCGGCCAGCACCATCAGTGTTTTGACTTGAAGTTTGCTAACATCATCGAGCCCATTCGTATACTGCAGCGTGCTAGCGGTAACGCCAGTAAGCTTCGTAACTTTGTACCGTGTCAAGTCATATTTTTTCAAAAATTCGTCTATCAATTTTATCACCTTGTTAGTCTGCGATATATTTAATTTCGACTGGAAGATAGCCTAATTCTTCAAGATCTAAATCAATACCGATATCCATGATCTCAAATTTGGTTCCGGCAGGTACAAGCACTTCACGTTCAGCTTCAACGGCGTCTAATTCTTCAACTTCTTCTTCATTGTTGTAGTCAACTTCATGAACTGGAACTTCGTTAATAACTGTAAATACATAATCAATATTGCGTTTTGTTTCAATAGCAAACTCGCCTTCATTTGACCAAGATTCTGCTTTTTTAGTAGAAATAATTTGCCCTTCTTCTAAATTGAGCTCACTATTAACTGAAATTTGCCGGAAGATTCCTGCAATGTGATTTGTAATTTGTTTAGCAACTTCGTTCTTGTAGTTCATGATTGAATACCCGCTTTCTTTTTGCTTATCTACACTTATTATAATAGTACGGTTTACCGTATTAGTCAAGTAGTCTACTTAACTTTTTTAAATTATTTTTTTGCACACAAAAAAGGCCCACCCTCATAAGAGAGTGAGCCATATTTTCAAAAGAAAATTTAAATAGGCAATCCCGTCACACCGGCGTTTACGCCGTTTTCGTGAGCAAATCAAAAGAAAGCTTCCTGGACGCAATCCGAACGATTTTCTATGCCATGAAGGTATTTTGTTCGGTTTTACAAAATCACGTTGAAATCGCTGATTGGTGCCCAACCGCCGACGTTGACCCACAGGCCGTCAGACTGCTTGCTCTGGCCGACCACCGCAAACACACCGTCCTTGGCCGTGATATCCTTGTCATCGTGGGCAGACTGTGAAGGCGTGTTGCGCAAGCCGATGAGCTGCTTCGCCTGTACATATGTTCCTACGTAGTCGCCGTCGATCGCGCCGTTGTTGAGCTTGACTACTGCGTCAGCGCTGGCGATCCATTGATTGCCACCTAAGCACAAGAAGTTACCCTTGACGGCCGTGATCGCCCATGCCGTGCCCTTTGCGAGGTTCTTGATAACCTTTCCACCGACTGCCGGCTTATCGTAAAGCCGCGCTGCTCGTGTGGTATACGCGATACCGACGCGATTGTACGGTACGACCTGATTCATACTGTCCCACTTCACTTCATCTTCATCTTCCTTCTTCTGTGTCGACCCACCGAGCAAGCGCCCGGTCAGGTCGTAGTTTAAGTCAGTCTGCTGTCCGGCGTAGTAGCCCTTATCGCTGTACTGCCAGACGTCCACACCGTCCATGCCGATATAATTGCCGTAGTTTGCGAGCCAAAAGATCAGGTCTGGGAAAGCCGCACGAATCGCGTTGATGTCCCATAGGCCCCTCATGCCGTAGTAGCTGTAGAAGCCCACACGTGGGAAACCGTTCGCGACGACAGTCTTCAAGAAGGCGATGATAGCGGCTGTGTTGCTGGCCGAATTGCCGGCCTGCTCCTCATAGTCGAGAAAGAGTACGGAACTCGGCCCGAGCCCGTCCGCCTTGGCGTGGGCAGTGAACCAACTTGCTTCACGGACAGCCGTCACGGAGTCGCCGACAAAACGGCTGAAGTGATAGGCGTGGGCTTGCATGTCGTTACGCCACGTCCCTTGTAACTGCGCGGGGGCACTGGGGTTGTGATACGTCGTGCTTTCCGAGATCTTCACGATCACGGCCTTATTGCCGGAACTCGCCACATTTGCGAAGTAAGCGTTGCTTGTCGGCTGAAAGCTGGAAACGTCGATGAGTGGTGTTTTAGCCATTCTGCACCGCCTCCCCTTGCGTTTGCTGGGGAAGAATTGCCCCGTCATCGGCTTGCTGTGAGGCGGGTCCTGGGGCCGCGTTCACTTCTTCGGGTGTGGAATTATCCGAGTAGACCGCGTCCAGTACAGGCGCATTTTGGGCATAAGCCTTCTCGACCACGGCCGATACGTGCTGGGCGTCGACCGTGATTTTATGATCGTCAGCTTGCTGTCGAACTGCTTGCACAGCAATGGTCTTCTTTTCCAAGCCCGTCCCACCTTGGCGCTGTGCGGCGTAGACTGCGGTGTCGGCCCACTGCTCGATGAGCTTGTAGCTCGCCACCGTTTTCGCGTCCTTTTCAGTTTTGATACGCGCCTCAAGCCACGGTCGGATGCCCGTGGTATAGATATAGACAAGCAAGCCCAGCGTGAAGACTAGGCCGCCGCCGCTGATAAAGTCACTGATCCATTTTTGCATTTTTTAACTCCTCGATTCTTTTTCTCAAATCGTCATTTTCCTTGCGAAGCCGGTCATTATCGGCCGACACTTTGTCGTACAAGTCCATCGCCTCGTCGTGCTTTGTCTTCTGTTTGCTAAGTCGATAGCTCAAGAAAGACACGACTGCGGCGATGATTGCGGCCAAGTATGGTACGTATGCAACTACGATCTTAGTCGTCATGTCGTGTATCACTCCTCTGTGCCATGATCAGCACGAAGGCTGTGATAATCGCGTTTGAGATCCAGCTATGATACATGCCCGTCACAGCCCAGATCATGAATTGGTATACCGTCAGAAACGCCATGATACCGGCACTTGCGATGAGTAGGTACCGATTCCAGCGGATCGACCGGCCGTCGTCAAGCACCCACACAAGCAGTGCCGCACCGACTGTCATGACAAGTGCTCCCCAAACGTCATCATTAGCGAGGTCGACTGCATAAGGCGGCCAAATAAAAAAGCGATCGTTAGCTACAAGCCATAGTCCGATCGCGATCAAACCCACGCCCAGCGCCGTGTGGTTCGGATGCAATTTAATTTTCGAAATCATGTCTTCACTTCCTTTTTCGTCTCATTTCGCTCGTCTCTGTCTATCTAGCTAACCCAACGCCGCTACGCGCTTATCCAAGTTGTCCATACGCTCCTTGATGTTTCGCATGGTTTGTTGGTATGAAATCGTGTCATACGAGGTCTTATCAGGCCAACGCGCATGGTCTGCTTCGTAATTCTCCTCACCAACCGAGTTCACGAAGTCGCGGAACTTTCCTTGAATATTTTTTGTGGTCAGGATCCCATCGGTCTTGAGCTCGGAATATCTAGCTTTAACGCGTTCCGGAAAGAGCTTCACAATGCGGTTCAGAAGGTTACTCTGCGACTTACCAAGGTAATCGGCAGCGTTGTCCGTCGGATTATTCCCCAGCCAGCCGCTTCCCCACGAGATGTCAAGATCGTAATTTAATGCGTGGAACTTTTTCCCGTCGTAAGTGACATGGATAATATTTTTTGCTTGCTCATCGGCTAACCCGGCAGCTTCCATGATGAGCTGCCAGTCGATCGCAGAATCCACATCGTAGTAATCTTCGATACCGGCTTTGAAATCGGAATCATTCGACTCGTGCACAAACTTCAACATCGCATTGACGCTTGTAGTCATCTCATCAGTCACATCCCCGTCAGACTCAAGTGAGAAATCAGCCGTAGAGTCGTCAGAATCGATGCGTGCACTGCTTGAGTTAAAGCAGTTAGCGGCTGTCGTATTCCAGCCTTCAATCGCGAATTGTTTGGGGTCATCCTCATCGATCCCAAAAAGTACATCACTCTTAGACGTGTTGAAGGTGCCTAGACCGTAGAAGAGCCCGTTAAGCATGATGATGACCGGGAAGCCTTGCACTTGACCGTAGTTCGGTGCGGCGGCAAGATGACTATCGAGGCTCTTCCGAGCTGCTGTCATCTCACGTACAAGGTCAGCGACAATCAGATTCCGCGCCGCCTGCGGCTGGATCCAGTTGACCTTCAGATTAAACTCATTTTCGGGTACATAAGTCGGCGATGGCACGATCTTCATCTTGCTATCACCATCAGAGTCGGAGTAAAGCTTGAGCTTGAAGTTTTTTTCCGGAAAGCGCGTTGAGCTGTCGCCCTGCCAATTGGTTTTGGAGTACCCTGCGATTGTCCGCGTGTGATCCTGATACTTGAAACCCATCATGACCTTGTTATCAGCCGTCATGCTGTCGAAGTCTCCTTGCAGGCTCACGACCGGAAGCCGCTGCTTATCAAGTGAAGCATCTACGGCCGAGTCGTCGTAAAGAGTTCCACGGATCTCCTGAATCCAGAAGTGGACCCCAGCAGTCGCATGGTTATCAGGATTAATGATAAGTGTCACATGATCAACCGCACCGCTAGCGAAGCCTTGCGACCGTGGGCTTGGAATTTTAATGCCTTTGATAAGCGTCTGGCCACCCGTAACCGGGACGCTCCCAAGATAAATCGTCTTGAGCGATTCTTGTGTCCCACTAGCGTCATAGCTGTCGTAGCGTGCAGATAGAAGAAGCCGAGTTGCCAGCGGTGCGGAATTGATAAATTTAAAATCCACCGTAGCGTCATGGGTATACGCGACCAGATCAGACTGATAGCCATACCATGCCCCACGCCATGAAGCATGCGTGACATCATCGGTAAACTCATCCGCAGCCGTGCCATTGAAGGATGACTTACCGTAGCGAAGTCCAAAGCTACTTGGGATAAGATGAAGATCGGTGGTGGCAAGCGTCTGTGGGCTCATCTGCTCAAATGATCCGTGGACGTTCGAGATCAAGAAGTCGAGGTCCTTATCGGAGCGATTGCTTGGATTTAGAATGATTGTCACTGTCGATACACCAGTCAGGCCTTGCGAATCGGGGCTCGGCACCGTCAGACCGCGGACCCCATTTCTCAACATCAAGTCAGTCTTGACGGTCGCAAGCGAGATTGACATCGTCTGCTTCTGGCCAGAGGTGTCGAGCCACTCATACCGGGCAGTCACCAAGAAGGACTTTGTCTTTAAGTTCTTTGGTACGACATCGAATCCGATCTTAGCACTCATACTGCTATCCTTGATACGATAATGGTACCATGCACCTTGCCAATCCTGGGAGTTCATCGGATCGGATTTAAACTCTACCCAAGGGTCGCCGCCCCAGCTTGCTACCGAGCGTGTCATACCTAGTGAGCCCACCATGTCAAGATTGTAATTGCCTGAAAGGTCACTGAGTGCAAAGATGTTGTCCGAGTGTCTGGCATCTATCTCACTGAGATTTGAGATCTTCCACTCGGTCACTTGCATGTAGAAGTGGTCCGCCTTGGAAGTCACTAGCTCGATGTGTGCGCTTGTCACGGGAGCAGTAATCCCGACGCTTTTAGCAGACGGGATCACATAGTCTAGTCGCGTGGTATAAGCACCTAGGTGTACCTTATCAATCACTAAGCTTTGTGATCCAGCCGCTGTAGTGTAAACAACGACAAGACTATAGTCGGACTCACCGGCTACACTAGACCGTACAAGCCCCGTAAGATGCTTGTTAAGATACTGGTTGCCATCCTTTTCAGAATCGAAGTATGTCCGTGATCCCTTCCAAGGCGTGGTTTCATCGCCTGTAAAACTGACCCAATTCTTGCCCCAGCTGTTGGGGAGAAGCGCTGCTGTTTCTACGCTCGATAAATTCGCTGCATATGGTCCAAAGCTATATCCACGCTTGAGATCTGCGTTTTTAATCAAGCTGTTGTTGGACAGCTCACTATCTGGGCTTTGATCAACGTCATTTTCTGGAATGACTTTGGCACGGGCTCCAGTCACCTTGAAATCCACACCGTCATTGCGATCACTCCAAATATTATAGTGCGCAGAAGCAATCATGCTCTGATCCGCACCAAGCTGTGACGCGCTTGGTGCCACTAAGCTGATGTTGGTATTCAAATTGTATGATGCCGTGAAAGCACTGACATTCTTTGCAATTTTGGTTCCGTCAGTCAAATCGAAAACGACATCGACTCGGTACTGATTTTCCCCAGGTTCATAGCTGCGCAAGATAAAGTCAAGAGAGGCCGGGATCCAGTAGCGCTCCGAGTGGTTTCCGGACAAATCATAATCGAGCCGAACGCCTTTGTAGTCGCTTGTGTTGTCTGTACCTCGTACGCGGACCCAGTTGTATCCGTCCTGCTCCTTGACATAGCTAAGAGCGACGTTAGAGCTTATGATCGGCTTGTAGGGATCAGTCTGTCCGGCGATGCGAAGGCCCGAATTGTTGAAGAAATTTTCCTGATCAAGTCCGTACTCGTAGGCATCTTCCTTCTGCTGTTCTCCAAATCCCAGGCCACCAAGATCACTCCAAGTCTTGTCTTTCGTGTTCCAGGCATATAGGTGATTTGTGTCAGTTGTGGTATACAGTCCATTTCCACCGTTCGGAAGTGCAGCCTGTAATGCAGCGGCAGAATCATATGAGCCATTGAGCTGCAACGTGCCTGCTGCTTCTAAACCGGATTTAAGTTGGTCTTGAACTTCTTGTGATAATTTATCAAAGTCGCCATGACCGACAAAATCAATTGCGTTCAATTGGCCTTGAATCTTTCCGGCTTGATCAGTCAAAGAAACCATTTGATTTTTTAGTGGACCAATTTCATTGCTGTAGTCATCTTTGATTTCCTGAATCGTAGCCGCTTTATCTTGCTTGGCTTGATCTATGAACGCCTGCCAATCGGACCGATACGGTGCCGTGTCGATATACATATTCGCCCCATCGCCTTCGACTTTGAAAGTCACATCGGCGGTAGTATAACGCCGTCCGGTTTGATCATTCATGAGACCAAAGTGGCCCACGAAAACGCCAGTGGTTGGAAAGAAAGCTGCGGGAAGGCGCAGACATGCAAGGCCGCCTTCTTGAATGTCGCTGGTCTTTCCATACCAAGTCGTTTTATATGAGTTACCGTTGTTAAGATTATTAACTTCATCAGGAGTACCAGTATTTCCTTCTACGAATGGATAGAAGCCATTCACATTGCTGACTGGGACGTAATTCTTGTAATAGCGAATCATGAGCGGCGTTTCGTTGTCACCCTGACGTGCATTATAGTAATCGCTGATGTCGTGTATTGTTGCACCATCCGTGAGTTGTTTATAAATATCAACCGGAATGATGTGATTGTTATAGTCGGCTCGATAGGCCGGATTAACTACTGCCATTTTCGTTCTCCTTCCATTAAAAAAGCTCTCCATTATAGAGAGCCGTCGTCATCGTAATCGTCTTGTGATGTATCCACGATATTCCCGTCGGCATCGTAGCCGAGGGGGATTCCGTAGGTGCCTAAGATGTCCACAAGCGCCGCAAGATTATCTTGAAGTTGCTTGATAGCCTTTTGATTATCCGTGATAAAACCGTATTGATAGTGATTATCAGCCACGATATTGTTTAAAGCAGTCAACCAGTACAGATTTAAGTTTGTGAAGTTATCCACTAGCTTTTGGCGATATTCGTCATCGTATCCGTTCGGAAAGTCGGTTTCGAGTGTTTTCAAGTCATATGCCATTTTCTACACCTCCTCCGTTGTGAGATTTCCTTCTTCGTCTACGATAAGCTTGTGCAAACCACCGGATTTATCGGGCAAAATAATGCCGCTGCTCGCCATTTCTGCTTTGTCTTCTGTTGAGAAAGCGAAGCCGTTTGGCAAGATAGCGTCCTTTGTGGATGACTTAGAGCCGTCCGGGGAGTAGCTGATACGCTCGACATTTAAGTCGCGTACGATACCAGCTTTGTCCCGCGTGCGTAGAATTACCTTCCCACCGGCGGATATTTTAGTTCTCATAGTACGCATCGACCTCCTTTTGTGACCATGACGAATTAAATTGATTTGATAGCGCTGTGAAGCTGTTTGTAGTCTGTCCCACGCCGTTTTCAACGCCTATCAGAGCGTTAAGCGTCTGCTTGCGTTCTGCTACGTCGAGATCAAGAATATCTTGTTTCTCGCTGTTTAGCGTCACTTGTGTTGGCTGTGAGGCGTCAAATGGATACCACGTAATCGACGTGGTTTCTACCCACTGGCTGTAGCCCGCGACGTAATTTTGCAGATAGCGTTCATCGCCGGGTCTGATCTTATCAGTACCGCGATAGTTGATCGTGATCGTTGTCATGGGGTTAGATTGCATTGTCGATAGTACGTACTGCCTCATCGTATCGGCAGTAGTCATCTGCGCGTTTGATACGTCAGCCCCGTCATGGATACCCCATTGAGCGATAGACTTTGTATCTTCTACTATGAAAGAGTCGAAGTAGGTGTTCTGCCCGTCCTCCAGTCCCGCCGGTTCTACGTCGGTAGGACTTGAGAAGTCAAAACTTGACCCGTCGACCCATTGACCGCCGCCGACTTGATACCACGTCTTGCCTTGATACGTGACTTGTGCCGATATCTTCCACGAAGTGGCATTTGCCAGCGTTTGCCCCGTGGCTTGATTATTCGGCGGATAGGTGTTGTAGACCGGTATCGGCTTTGCACCGTCATCAAGCTTGACAGTGCCGATTCCGTTGACTTTCTCAACCGTTTCGGCTGACGGTTCAGCGTCGCCGTCCTTGTCGAAAGCAATAAATTGCCCGTCCACCCAGTCATTCGCGCCTAAGTCGTACCAAGTATTCGAGCCTACGCCCGTGGCTTGGCGGGAGATTTTCCAATTCGTACCGTTTTTCAGAGTCTTACCGGTCTTAGCCTGATCGCTATACGGCGAGTTCCAAGTCGGCACGGTATCATTTGTGGTGCTGATCGTACCGATACCGCCATAGACCGACTGGATACCGACTATATCTGTGCTGACAGGCGTCCCCACGGCACGTACTCGATTGACAAGCGATGAGAGGTCCCAATCGACTGTCATCTCGTCCGTGTTATTCATGTAGCGCAAGGCTTCGTCCTTCTTTACGACCCACTTATCGTGAGAGTAAAAGTCGATACGGTGCGCGACTGGATAGACCACGACATTATCGAAAGTTGCTACGATCGTAGCGATACCGTCCTGTATCGAGCAGTTTCCGAAGTCGGTCAATTCTTTTTCCTCAAAGTCGCCTACGATTCGATATGAAAAGTCCCCTTCGTTTTTGTCGAAGAGGAATTTCAAAGCGTCATCAAGCGAGTAAGACTGCGTACCTGACTTGATATCACGCTGATAGTAGTGTGATGACTCATACATATACTGTGTAGCTGTCACGGTCAGCATACGCACCGAACCGTTATCGTCGTAAGACGTTTGGCCCATCACGTACTCTTCATCTTGACACCAGATGTAGCACCCCGGTACAAGTAAGCCGAAGGCCATCGACCCGTCATCATAAGCGTTGAAGCTTAGTGTGTAGCTAGCGTTCTTTTCCCACGACACCGTGACCGATGACCAGTCCACACCTGTCAGGACCTCCGTATACTGGCCTTTGCGGTCCTGAACCAAAATTTTATCGCGCGTGTACATTAGAAGTACACGAAGGGGAAACTGAAAGTGATGCCCGTCATCGTGCCAGTTACGATGATGTGATTGCTTCCCTTTTCCAGCTCTATGTGGCCAAAGTCCGTGTCTTGCGAGTCCGGAACGCCATTGAGCATAGCATGCACCCCGTCCATTTCAAAGCGATCAGACGGCTGTAGTTCTTTTGTGATTGAAAAAGTCGTGCCGTTCGTTTGATTTTCGACTGTCAGCTTCCCACTTACACCTTGGATAATGATTTTTAGATCATGGCGCGACTTGTACGGGTCGACCCGGAAGTCACTTGCGTTAAATACGTCAAATTCATTTTCCGTAAAGGTGTACTGCGGGATGTAGTCGGACGGAAGGTTCATACCGTGCTGCCAGTGTGTGAGCTGGTCCGAGCGGTCATATGACTGTCGATACCCCGCGGGATTGTCAAACTGCACTGTCACATCTCCGTCCGTGAAGTTGAGTGGCGTGAGTGTAATCGGCTTAGCAATCAGATAGGCTACTTTGTACTCATCCACCCCATCGCGTACCCTGACAGGATTGCGTGAGGTCAGCAAGCTGTAAAGCTTTGCGGCTTGCAGTTTGTAGTCATAGATATCTCTTCCACGCAGAAAGAAAGTAGCCGTAGCAGTAGTCGGCCCGTAAGTCGTGCTGTTTAGCATTTCTCCGTCCGCTCCGGCAATTGCTGTATAGATCGTGGTGGGCTGTGGTGCACCGGCGTCAAAAGAAAGCGGCTGGATTTGTCCGCCTGTCACGTCCCCGATCTCAAATTCGGGCTCGCCGTCCCGTAAAATAAAAAGTTTATCAATCAATTTTCATCACCTCACAAAGCTTGATTCATTTTAAGCTTTTTGGATTTGCCCATCTGCGTCAGTAAGGCGTCGTAGCCATTACCAGAAGGCGTGGATTTCATCGCGTCTAGCTGGCTATCATTGACGTTGACAAGCATTTCCATCAGTTTATTGTTTCTATCCAGAAGCTGTTCCATCTTGCTTGTAGAAGCCGCTGGGGCCGTCTGCTGGGTCTGTACGCCGTCACGGGTGGCAAACATCGCGGCAACCTTGCCCAGTAGCTCATACCCACGCGAAGCTTTCATCTGCGACAGCGGGATGACCGCTTCAGGCTGGTTATTTTCAGCGACATGAATCAGTTGTTCTTTGTCGATCAGGCCGCCGTTTTCATACGGCAAGTAAGGCCCACCGTTTGCAATCGACTTAACGCCGGGAACATTCCCAATACCGCCGTATCGCGTTTTGACATATCTGATCACGGCAATAGCTTGGTCAAGTGGTGTCCGCCACGATGTGTAGCCGGGCATAGCATTTGAATCAAAGGTCGTCTTAATCATCTGGAACCACCCAGCTGAAGGATTTCCGGCCTTGGCGTTACTATCCCAGTTATTGACGGTGTTCTGCCAATTTGATTCATGTTGACCGATGATTTCCATACCATTAAGCCAATCGTTGCCAGATACACCGGCAATTTTCATGGCCTTTTTGATGACATCTTTGGCTTCGCTAGGCGTTGCCGCACCACCAAAACCGCTGATACCGGCACCCTCATCGGATTCCATCAATGGGGCAAGGTTCTTAGCGATCCAATCGAAAACACCGGGGCCCAATTCCTTGTGTACCAAAGCAGATAGGCCAGTGCTCTTAGTCGTATCTTTATCCTTGCTCTTATCCTCATCGGCGTCGGGGATACCTTGGACACGTCCATACTTAGGCGTTCCGGGAAAAGTCGATATCGGACTCATACCGATATTGGGTTTTGAACTTGGCGACATAGCGGAGTAGTACTTATCGCCCCCAGCGTAGACACCGATATGCTCATCGTTTCCAATCAAATCGCCTTTTTTCAGGTCGCCCTTTGAAATGCTTGTTGCTTTCGCGATTTGTGATCCAGAGAAGTGTGGGTAAAGGATGTTGAAAGCCTTCTTGAGTGAGTACATGACCAGCCCAGAACAATCGAAGCTGTCCGGCCCGACCGCGCCCCATACATAAGGTTTTCCGTTCCCATACTTTTCTACTGCGGCCAGTAAGCCGCTTGCGGCGCCACCGTCTGTACCATCGATAGCGCCGTTGATTTGATTCCATGCTTCTTTCCACCACGACGAGCCGGCCTTGTTGAAGTTCTTTTGCGTTGCTCCAGCGAGGTTTTGAGCCACCGCACCGGGGAGCTTGGTATCTACGCTAAAGACTGACCCCCAACTCTTATCGCTATTTTTTAAGATGTTGGAAGCAGCCGAAATCTTGTCCTTCATGGAACCCCAAATGCCTTTGAACCAGCTCCCAGCCCCGCCAAAGAAGTTCTTGACGGACTGTAAGATACCTGTACCAGTGTCGAAGTGTTCTAAGCCAAGTAACGGTGCTAGAAACTTCGATTCGGTCGCATTTGCGACTTCTGTTCCGGCCGGTAGCATGCCTTTCCACCTTGGAACATTTGGCGTAAAGATACCGCCGTCTGGCATGAAGGCGATCTCACGGTTGCCCGTTTCAGGGGAGTCATTGCCATCGTTGAGCATGGCGAAGGTCGGCTTAGTGATCGCCTTGCGGATGTCGCTAAAGATACCTGTACCAGTTGCATACTGCTTAGCTGGATATTTTTCAGGGATATTAGTCGCTAAGGTCGACCCAGAGCCGCCATACGCCTTAAAGCTATCGTTTTGGTGTTTTGCCGAAGTGTTAAGCGAGTGAGCGATACCACCCAGCCAACCTCCGACGGTTTTTGTGATGCCCTCCCACACTGAATTCATGTGGCTCTTGGTTTTATCGGCGTTGTCGTTGACAGCATTTTTTTGGTCGTTAGATTCGGAAGTGACTTCGTCTTTTTGATCTTTAGCACTTTGTGAAGTCTCTTTGCGCTGGACTTCAGCGTCAGCCGTAACTTGTTTCTTTTGGTCATCGGCCTTGTCGATAGTCTTCTTGCGCTGGTCTTCAGCATAGCTTGTGATATCGTCACGCTGACTCTTGGCACTCTTGGTGGTCTTCTTGTACTTGTCTTTTGCCGCTTCAACGGCCTTGTCATGCTCACGACCGGCTTCGATCGTCACTTCATTGCGCTGTCGCTTAGCGTAGTCGCTGTTGCCGGTGTACTTCTTCTTAGCGGCGGCGATGGTCTTATTCATTTCATCTTTTGCGGCTTGCTCGGCTTGGTCTCTTTGCTTCTTGGCAGCGTTGACGATATCGGTTTCCTTTTTAGTCGCCAACTTGACCGTTTTGCTGTACTCTTTACGAGCCGCGGACACGGCGTCTGTGTACTTGTCGTTTGCTGACTTCTTAGAAGCGTTGCGAGTGTCCTGCGCCTTTTTTACGATATCCTTGTACTGCTTGTACGAGATCGTGCCGTTTTCTTGATACTCTTTCTTAGCGGCATTGACTGTCTCGCGGTACTTGCTATTCGCTTCGGCCACGGTTGACTTACGGAGCTTCTTCGCGTTACTGATCACGCTAGAAGCTTCTGACGCGGCGTCTTTTACCGTGGCTTCACGTTTAGCTTTAGAAAGCTTTGTCGCATTATCCTTCAAATATTTCAGGATTTCGACTTGATTATTTGACGAAGTCTTGAGTGACTTGGTCATCTTATCGTTTGAATTTTTTTCAAGGTCGTTCATCTTATCGGTGTAAGTGGATTCGTCCGTTTGAAGAGCTTTCTTCTTAGCGGCCTTGTCCTTCTGCACTTGTGTGGACTTCTTGCCGTAAAGCTGTTCGTCCTGAAGAATTTTGCTGTCCCACGTTTCCGTTGTCTTGCTAGTCTGCTTATAATACTCGGTGAGTAGCTTACTCATATTAGTGTCATTATCTTTTGCAGATTGAGCTTTCTTGTTGTTGGAGTCGGTCAGCTTCTTGACATCTTTGTCGTACTGCTTTTGGGTGATATCGCCATTTTTCAGTAAGACCTTGAGGTGCTCTGTACCGGCCTTGGTTTGGCTCTTGTAGTACTTATCCACGGCTTTGCCAGCTTTGCTAAGCTTAGCCATATCCGCGTTATACGTAGTCGTATTAAGCGGGCGAAGCTTGCCATTGGCCTTTTTCACACTGCTGTTTAAGTCAGCGATCATCTTGTTGTAGCTTGCGGCTATCTTAGTAGTAGCCTTGCTGATTCGACCAGGGTTGGTCAAGTCATCTTGGTCTTTCTCATACTGCTTTTTGGCAAGTTTCGACATTTCAGGCTTGACGGCCACTTTTTTAGCGGTCGGCTTAAAGCTGCCATCAAATGCTTTTTGAACCTGTTTTCCAAGCTCGCCGCCGAGTTTAGAACCGCCCATCGAGCCAAGCGCACCGCCAGCAGCACCTAAGGCACCACCGACCAAAGTACCAGCACCGGGAATTACTGACCCGATAGCGGCACCGCCAGCAGCACCGCCTAGCCCACCGGCTAAATTACCGGACGCAGTCCCGATTTTTTCGCCTTTATTTTTGTTGTTGATGCCGATCAGATCGACAAGCGACCCGAGTGCGGCGACTGGTGCAAAGCCTTTGGCACCGCTTAAGGCACCTTTTCCGAGTGTAGCCAGTTTGCTGACTGACCCAGTGGCTTCTGCAGCCCCGGCGGCCGCTTCCCCAGCTGTTCCAGCTGTTTCAGCTGTTCCAGCTGTTTCTGCAGTCTTAGCTGTCGTTTCTGCCGCCTTAGTCGCATTACCGACGCCAGTGCTCATATCGCCACCAGTGGCTTTTGATACGATACCAAGCTCGACCATTGCACGCTTAGCTTCGCCAAGCGCAGTAATAAACTTCGTCACTTTGCCCACGGCCCAGATAGCACCAACTGCTGCGCCGACAGCTTCAACACCCTTTTTGTGAGAAGCAATCGCCTTCAAAGTTTCATTAACCGTGTGAAGCGGGTCTTTTGCGTCTTTGGCGTTTGATGAAGTCAAGCCCATTGCGGTGCCAATGATCTTCATCGTCGTAGCGAAGTCATCCCACACACCTTTTGCGAGCTCGCCAGCGATCGTAAAGATACTCGATGTGATACCGCCGAGGTCATCGGCGTGCTTGATCAGATATCCGAAGAAGTCTGCGGCATGCTTAGCAGCGTTTGCCAGCCCGTCGGACAGGTCGTGGACGCCGTCGCTAAATTCTTTGGTGTTCATCTCTGTTGCAAGCTTTTCGGCGGTCTGTGATACATACGGTAAGACAGACTTCGCAAAAGTCATGCCGAGATCTGTGGCAGTCATCTTCAATTTGCCAAGCTCGTTTTGAGCTGACTTCATATTTTGTGAAGCAAGCTTGCCGACGTAATTATTTTTAGTCGAATCTGCGACCTTGTTGTTTAATTCGCCAAGTTGTTTGGCGTTTTCTTGTAAGATAAGCCCGGCTTGTTGCCCGGTCGTCCCAAAGAGCGCATGGAAAATATCCGTACGCTGTGTCTTGGTCATATCGGCCATCTTGCCATTTAAAGTCCCGAAAATATCAGTCATGGACTTCATATTTCCATTTTGATCCGTGAAGTCTTTGGTCGTCAATCCTAAGGATTGAAGCGCTTCAGTACCACTCTTTGTTGGGGAAATCAGGCTGTTAATTGCTTTTCGAAGTCCAGTCCCGGCCTTGTCCGCCTCCAAACCGTTGTTGGATAAGATACCCATAGCGGACGCGGTTTCAGAAAGACTGAAACCGGCTTGGTGGGCTGTGGAACCGACATAAGACATGCCGACACCTAAGTCGCTGAACCCGGTCGAGGTCGCGTCAGCCGCATAGGCAAGCTCATTGACGACCTTCTTCGTGTTCTTAGTCATACCAGTGACAGAGTCAGTCTTGAGCCCAAAAGCTTCAAGGGACTGACTAGCCACGCTGACCACATCACTAAAGCCATCGCCGGAAGCCTTGGCGGCTTGCAGTTCTGACTTCATCGCGCCAAGGGCTTGTTGTGACGTATAGCCACGCTTGACTAAGTCTTCATACCCAGCCGCGATGTTTTTCTGTGATTCGTTGTATTCCTTGGAATACTTAGAAGTATCCTGTTCCATCAAGGCGACATTTTTCAGCGCTTCAGACTGCTTTTCGCCACCCGTAACGGCTAAGTTAGTAACTTCGCGGAAAGTGTTATCAAGCGTTTTGGCCGCTTCGGTGGACTTCATGAAAGCCGCACCGACACCAGCCGCCGCTACACCAGCGCCTAAGGCTAAGCCCTTAAACTTCGATATAGTGCTTGAAATGCTGTTTTTTACATCGGACAAGCCGCCTTTGACGTGCGACATGCTGTCCTTCATCTTAGCGAGGGCGAGTGGTGTGCCACCAGCTGCAAGATCTAAGTCCTTGATTTTGCCCGTAGTTTCGGCCATCTTAGTACCAAGTTCGTTGACTTTAGTCGCTTGCTTTGCGTAAGCATCGGACGTTTCGCCAGATTTGGACTTGATTTTGCCAAGCTCTTCCACTTCGCCAGAGTAGACGCTCTTCATCTGTCCGTACTGCGAATGCAAATTCTTCAGCTCGACCACATCGGCTTCATGTGCCTTTTTTTGGGCGCGAAGCATATTGACATAGCTGTCTGATACAGACGTCATATTTTCGAGCGTTGAGCGATTTTTGGAAAGTGAGGACGTGAGTTCGTCGAGTTTTGTGTTCGACTTGGCGATATCAGCGCCAAGTTCATTGACCTTAGACCGCTGATCGGCATAGGCCCGTGAGTCTTTGCCTGATTCGACTGCGACCCGCGTGAGCTTAGATACTTCTACATTTCGAATGTCATTTAAAGACTTGATTTTGTCTTCGAGATTTTTCGTTTCTTCGGCGTTCGCGCGGTCTTCTTGACCAGTTGCACGCAAGTATTTGATGTGCGTTTCAGCGATTTGATTGCTGTTACGCATGGTGTTTTGGAGCTCTGCCAAGCCACTCTTATAGTACTCGAGCGACTCTTTAGCACGATCTGACTGCCCACGCATGGACTCCAAGCGTTTTGAAGCCGACGCGATATCCTTGCCATACTTGGCAAATTTATCAGCACCGTCAGCCGTAGAAGCGTCGAGCTGGCTTTGTTCAGACCGCAAGCGCTGGATATACTGTTCTTGCGCTTGCATAGCCCGGCCTAAGCCGTCTACCTTAGCAGTTGCGGCGGCGGTAGCATCACCAGCAGACCGAAGTTCGGCTTGCTGTGCCTTCCATGAATTCGTGAGGGCAGATACAGAGTCGCGGAGTTGTCGCAAGCTGGTCGTGGATTCGACCGTGCCGTTTAAGGACACATGTGCCGCGATCTCACGTCCCGGAATATTTCCTGCCATTTACTTTACCTCCTTCCTTGCTTAGTTTCGCCGTTACCTAAACCAAGCGACCGTACAAGCGACATCGGATCGACAGGCCGTTCTTCAGGCGACTTAGCGGCTAAAACGCGGTTCATGTTGAAGTAGTCTTCCTTCTCATACTCGCTAGGTGAGATGTGGAGATAGATCAGTGCTTCTTTTTCGTTGAAATCAAGATCGGCGAGCATGCCGTCCAGCTCGAATAGTCTTCTTCGCGGGCTGACTTTTTTCAGGCTTGACTTCTTCGTCGCGCCCCTTTCCATTCGTCCAAATCATCGTTGTGACATAGGACACGAATTGGGTGAATTTTTCGGCCGGCAAGCTATCAAGTGTGTCGCGTTCTTTTTCACTTAAGCCGAGGATATCAGTCAAAGCGTCAAGCGGCTTTTGCATTGCTTCATACATGATCTCGATGACTTCATCGTCAGACATACCTTCACTGATAGTGTCATAGCGCGCCATAGCGCGGTTGGCGCTCACGATAAGACGTACAATCTTGTGAGTAGGCGTAATAAAAATGGGCCGTTTCAGGCCCACGTCACGCGTATCAATACGAATTTTCATAAATTAAACCTCCATTTAAATTAGGCTGTTTGCCCGTCTGTAGGATCATTACCGGAGATCATACCAAAGCCTGGGATTTCTTTTTCGGTTGCACCGGGGAACACTTCGTTCATCATCGCAGCACTATCGAAGCCGGTATCTGCACCATAGAACACGCCATAAGCGGCACCATCGGAAGCACGAGCGATTGAAGTATAAGTCATCGAATCGTTCGTTTCTTGGGCACTTTGGTTGTTTGTTTGTACGTTATAGCTTGGAAGTGACACGTTACCGTTGAAGAAGCTGAAGAACACACCGAAATCATCGTCAAGTGAATCTGTAGCGATGAGCAAAGCCAAGTCAGGTAAGTTTGTTTTGTTATACTGCAAGGCCATGCCTTTACCATTGGCAACACGGCCTAAGCACTTGTCTAAGATATCGTGTGGCAAGTCATTAGCACCGAGTGTTACGGTCGGTTCTGCGGCGCCTGTGGACGTATAAGCCACACCGTTAGAACCGTATTTCTTAGTGACGGTACCTGTAAGGTTCGCCATGTTGGCGGTCGTAGCACCTTTTGATGTTCTTAAATCAGCGATAAATACGCCGGATTCTGTCAATCCAGCGTCTTTACCGGAGATGACTTGATGTGTTTTGGGATCAAGTAAAGCGAGTGCAAATGCACGTAAACCTACTGTTGCCATAGTTTTTTCCTCCTATATAAAAAAGGACTAAAGCTTCCGCTTAGTCCTCTGAAATTGAAATATTTTCGTCAATTGATTTGTGTCGGGGTCAAGCGTTGACCCCGGCGAGTATATGCAGTACCACTTATGAGCTTCGAAAAGTCCGGTAAGCTGGTCTTCTAAGTCCTCCGTGTTCACAGTGTTGCCCGAACCGTAGTAGACATTGACGCCCACGGCCTGAAGCTTCTTCGTAGACCGATCACTACCATAGCTGACCGGCAAGTCACGGATTTCAGTGATACAAACGATGTTCGATTCTAAGTCGTCCTGATACTTGGACGGTATCGCTCGTGGGAAAACAAAGTCGATACCGTCAAGCTTCGCGGTCTGCACCATACGGACGCAATCCATTACATAGCTAATCGAGACCACCTCCCACGATCGTGTAGTAAGCGGCGGCCTCGGCTTCTTGAGCGGCGACAAGGGCTTCATCGACAGTCTTATCAAAGAAGTGCGTAGCACTCATCTTCTTAGTCCCATCGTTCAAAAATCGTGCGATATACGCCTTGCTTTTTTTGAAGCCCACATCGGTGTTACCCGTGAAGTTTCCTTCAATGTCGAAGCCCGGTTTATAAGTGATCATATCGGCTAAATGCTCCGTTTTGTTGCGCTTACTCCGTGGAGTATTGCGTTTCAAAACCTCTGCAAAGGCAGCCGCACCGGCCGATGTGATAACCGCTTTTTGTGCGGTCGTCAAAGTGACGGCCTTCTTGATATCGTCAAGCCAAGCGTTGAGCCCGTCAAAGTCTTCAGCCACGCTTCTTCACCGCCTTCAGTGTCACAACGTCAAAAGAGTTGTGAGCGTTGTCCGAGTCGGGCGCGTAGTCGATGACCTGATAGACTGTCTTATCCACACGGACGTGGCTGTAATTCATAAGCCCCATGTCGTGACGAACGAAGTAGGCAATTGACTGGCTGACGTCCTGACCGGCTAAGGTGTAGCGCTGATTCTGCGTCAGATGATATAGTCCCGCCCACACTTCGCGGCCAGTTACGAATTCTTCATGATAGATACCATTATCGTCCGGCACATTGGGCTCGATCGAACCGAATTGGATACGGTAGATCAAGCGCGAAGGATTGATATTTTTAGCCATCTTGCTCACTCTTTTCACGTTGGACGCGGCTATACTCGCCACGAAGCTGACCGATAATGCTATTAGATACGAGGTTGACCTGATTTGACACGCTAGGTGTCGCAGCAGACCGACGCTCATAGTAAGCACTAGCAATCGCAAGGGTCGCAGTGTCGTATAAGTCGGACACGTTCGGACGGGCGTAGAATTCCACGTCATCGGTGCCAACGGCATTTTTTATCCAACTTTGCGCGGCTGATAGAAAGCCAGTCAGCAGTTTGTCGTCGGCTTCACTATCCAAGCGGAGCGAGTTCTTCAGATCGTCAAGCGTTGCCGTCATCAGACCTCACCTCGCTTACTTAGTTGACGCAGATGTAGTCGCTGTACCGGCTGACGGTGTCATATCCGCGATCTTTGAGAAAGTAGCATATACGACAGCTTCTTGGTCCCAAAGAGTGACGTCAAAACGGTCGATAAAGCGAATCTTTGTTTGATCGTGTTCGAAGGCACCCGCACCGATATTTGTTGAAAGTAAGCTCATTTGTTCGCGGTCCCAAAGCTTTACGGCTTGTTTTAAGTCCCCGATATAGAGCGGGAAGTTAGCCCCATCTTTTGGCAACCATTTGTCAGAAATAACTACGACAGGCTTTCCACCGAGCGTTTTTTGAGTTGGTTGTTTTGGATCTGGTTGTAAAGCGTAGCGGCCTTCGGCGTCCTTGACGTGATCTAAAATATCGAAACCACTTTGGTTTGTGATGTAGATAGAAGTTGCCGCGATCATTGGATCGAGATTGACATTTGCAATCGTCTTAATGTCGTCAATTGTCGTAACAGCTTTTTTCTGTGCGGCTGGCAAGGTACCTAAAACGGACAAAATCTTTGTGTTACGTGTGATCGTAGACTTCTTAGCGATCCACTGATTAAGGTATGCAAGGATATCTTCGGCGGTGTCCTTGAGCAAAGTATTTGTAAGCGTCAAGATGTCACTATAGCGTGCGATCAAGTACTTGACCAAGTGGAAGCTTGGTTCATCAGAGTCAGGAATCAAAGCGTCTTCGGCGTCTAAGTTATCCATTGGCTTGATGTCGCTTAAGGATTCCATGACGCGTGAGCCGGACTTAGTACCGACCTTTTGGACGTCAACGTACTGTTCCAAAGAGTTGAATTGGCGCTTCAGCAAGTTGATAGTCGTTTGCACATCTTGAGGGATCGTTAAGCCGATACCGTTGCCGTTTTCATCCAAGTCAGACTTCAATTCGTTGACGATCTTTGGGTCGCCTTGAACCATATCGACGAAATCACGAACGAATTTTTGTTTCAAATTCTTTTCTTCGTGATTTAAAGGTTCTTTGTTTTTTTTGTCGCTTACCGCTTCGGCAGCGCGTGCGGCGTCGAGTTGGTTCTTAGCCAAGTCCCGCTTGCTTTCTGCAGTGGCGATTTCTTTTTGAACGTTTTTGACATCGTCTTCCGTGGCGTTGTCATCCACGAGCATGCGATTTGCCTTGGCGTTTAAGTCAGAGACCTTTTGCCCGGCAGTGATCCATGTGTTATTTAATTCATCAATGGTCATGTGTGACCCTCCTTATTTTTTGTGCATTAAAATAGCCAGTTTCTTCTGTAAGTTAGAAGAAGCTGGCTGTTCAGTGTTTTGCGGTTCTGGCTCGTCGGTTTGCAATTCTGGATTGTTGGCTTGCGGTACGGCGCTATTTTTCAGCAAGGATTTAAATTTATCCAAGCCATCGCGACTCAAAATTGGCGCGGCAGAGTTGATAAACTGCGGTGCTTTGCTGTTTTCAAACATGATTGCGTCGGCAAAGTGGTTATCGACTGCTTCTTGAGCGGTCATCCAAGTTTCCCTATTCATCATATTGAGTAAGTCCGTATCACTCATGCCGGTCTTTGCGACATAGGCATTTACAATCGAGCCATTGACTTTCTTGATCATATCCGAAGTCTTATCAAACGCGTTGTAATCGCCTTGCGCGATCGTTTGCGCGTTGTGGATCATGATCATCGCTGTCGGTGCAATATTGACTGTATCTCCTGCCATCGCGATAACGCTAGCGGCACTAGCGGCCATTCCTTGAATGTTGACCGTTACGTGGCCTTGATACCCACGAATTGCGGAGTAAATCTCGCTTGCAGCAAACACATCACCGCCTGGACTAGCGACATTTACCGTCACATCTTGTCCGTTAGCGTTTTGAAGTTGCTGCTTGATTTTGCTCGGATATACAGCACCAATGCCGAAGTAGTCATAGAAAAAGCCGGTGTCGTTATCCACGATCTCGGCAGTTACATCAATAACTTCCTGTTCCCCCATCTGGTTCACCTCCTTTCGATGTTTTTTCTGTTGCTGGCGGAATGATAGGTTTCCCGGCACTAAGTGCGGCGTCGATATCTTGCTGGGTCAGCACATCGGAGTTAGACCGTAGAAGGATCTCTTGAGCTAACTCACTTGAGATAATACCGTCCAGCCGTAGTCCACGTACGCGTTTCTCAAGCCGCGAGCCGTCTATGTCGATGATCTGCTTCACATCAACACTCACATCAGAGTGCAGCTTGTTTTCCAGCTCACTTACGACCGGCTCACTGTAGCGCCCGATCGTGGTGTTATACTGCTGAATTACTTGTTCGATGTTTGAATGCTCGGACTCGGTCCCAGTCATATCCTTCGGAACGTGGTAGACCTTTGAGATCTGATCGCCAGTCCAGTCCGTGGAGTCGAGAAGCTTCGATACGTCCGTTTTGATTTCAAGCGGCACATAGTCTTCGAGATCATCGAGGACAAGTGGCCCTGAAGCGCCCTTGTTGGCGTCCACAAAAGACTGACGTGTGGCCGCTTTCTGGCCGGCGTTCAAAAGTGAACCCTTATTGAGTTTCAAGATACCGGTCGGATTGATCGCACTAGATAGCGCGTCACGGGCCAGCGAGTTAGATGAGTCCTGCAAGCTCAATTCCACAGTGAGGGAATAGAGTGGACTCACACCCGTCTTTCCGCCGTTCTTAGACATCAAACGAAAGTGAATCATATCACTTGCCGGAACGTTGGTTTTCATCGCAACGCTAGGTTCGTCAAAAGTGAGGTCATAAACCAGCCCTGACCCATCATCGAGTAATTTCACTTGCACTTGCGACGGCCGCAGATACTCGAGATAGAGCGGTGTGCCGTTGATGTTGCGCCAGATATACGCGTACGAATTTCCGTCTAGCAGTAATTGGGCATACATTGCTTGCCAGAAGGCCGCGCGGTTCGTCAGTGGACTTGGATTATTGATGAGTCCTTGCACTGATTTTTTCGCGCTGTTGAAGTCGGCCCGTGCTAAGTCAGAGCTGATCAGAGAGATGACCGCGTACAAGTCAGAGTGTTCGAGGGCCTTGTCAGCCGACACGTAACTCCACGTTTTGCCCGGATTAAAGAAGTTGATCAAAGCCGGGTCGGAGAGTGACACGGTCTGACTAGCGTCGACCAAATTTTTCATTTTCCTAAAAAACACTATTTATCACCTCCTTTCCCGCTATTCGCGCGGTCAAGGATAAAGGCGACAAGGATCAGACTTGCGGCGATCGTAAGACTTCCAAAAAAGCTATCATGACGGAAAATTGCGGTGTTCCCGATGATCAGACCGGATAAAAAAAGGATCGTCGACAGATAGTCGATGACCCAGATCACTCCTCTTAAGAGCATTTTCTTCAGTTGTTTGACCACTTTCTCACCACCTTTTTTAAAATTCAATGCCGTTTTCTTCGATCCATTTTTGTACGTCGGTTTCAGACATGCGTTCAAACTCTTTCGATTTGTCGTTTACATCGGCAAAATCTTCAAAGTGGTACATACCTTGATAAAAGCCGTCTATAAGCGCGTCGACCACATCAATTTTTAACGTGGCACGTTTCTTGTCGACCTGAATTCCAATCGTATCAGATACTAGTACGGCGTTTTGCAGTGCCTTTGCCATGATAGGGTCATCAAGGCGTGTGATATTGCCTTCGATAAAGAGTTTCTGCATAAATTTTGTCGGGTCGTTCAGCTCGCTTGTGCGTTGGCGAACTGGTACAATTTGCCAATTCGTGTTCATATCGAGTGACTGGACCATTGAGTCCATATGCCACGCATCGTAGAAGAAGCCAACCGGGTGCAGATTATTTTCATGCACGAAATCCAAAAGCCACGCGTAGACTTCATCAAGCGAGATAAGGCCCTGTTCGTGACTAGTGATTTTGCAAAAGTCTGGCAAGTCCCGATAGGCGATGCCGTCTTGCTTTTCTTTTGCTTCCAATGACCCCGCGGCATGCCATGGAATGAAGCTGAATTGACGGACGTGAAACTTTTTTTCGTTGCCTTCGAAGTACGGGAAAACGAAGCCCAAAGCCGTGTTATCACTCGACATTGAGAGATCGTAGCCGATATACACGTCCCGTCCACGGATATCAAAGTGCGAAATGGTGGCCTTTTCGATTTCATCGAGTTTCAAGTAACTGTCGACGTCCTCTTGAAGCCAAACATTCATATTTTTGTTTTGAAAATCCGCGATTTTTCCTTGTAGAAGCTTCGTATCACGCTCGTCCATCAAGCCTTTAAAAAGCTTGTCGTGCATGCTAGGAAGTCCTAAAAGCGGGTTAGACTTTATCCAAGTGTCTGGTTTAAAGGTCTCATCAAGGCTATCCTGTGCCCACACAAGGCAGAGATAGGTATCAGCTTCACGCTTATAGTCCTGTTCCATGGCTTCTTGAAGCATATCTTCATCGGAATGAAATGTGACGCTAGGGTCAGGGTATGCCGTCGAGATTTGAATGAATTGTTTATCGTCAACGTGAACTTGCCCGGACGTGATCTTAGAGATGTTTTTGTCGTCCTTCAGCTCCCCGATTTCATCATATACGGCGGTTAGAAAATGGTAGCTATCAAACTTACCGGATTCGTTAGAGAGCCGTACAAGGCGATTATAGGGCTTCTTAGCGATGATTTGATCATGCTGTGGCTGTAAGTCCCACTGCTTCGCAAGCTGACCGAAAGCCGGTACGGTGTCGATGAGCTTATTGACCATTGTCGTAACGTAGCCAAACAGCTTCTGCGATTGCGAAGTGACGTTACTAGCGACAAGCAAGTCCTGATTTTCCTTGCCAATCGTTTCTAAAAGCAAAGAGTAGCAAGCGATGATCGAAGCGAAGTACGTCTTGCCTTGCGCACGGGCGACGCTCACGATAGCCTGTGCAAAACGTTTGTTCCCGTTGACGTCACGCCAGCCGATGAGCTCACACAAGATGAGCTTTTGCCACGGCATGAGCTCACTCGGCTTGCCCGTTTCCACATCAGGGCAAAGCTTAGCGAAGTTTAAGATAGCCCTGACTTTCTTAAGATCATAGTGATAAGGAAAGTCGGGGCTGTCTGTTTCGGCGCGCTTAAGGTCTTGGAGGTGGCGGAAGCAAGCTAGCTTCATCATGTAGCCAGACAGTTGCTTCCCGTCAAGGACTGAAAAAGCATACTGCGTACCAGGGTCGGTATACTTAGCCTTTATTTTCGTATAGTCCTGTGAGCGATAAGCGCCGAGGACATCTTTAGTTTTCAGTAAGTCGATTTTATCCATGTTTTTTGCCTTTAAATAAGCATGTTTTGCAATAAGTACTTTTTCATCGAACAATTAAAGCGTTCATCAAGGCGGTCGGAACCTCATACGATTCGCGAACACCTAAAATCTCATTCAAATTCATCCTTAGAATCCTCCTACCCCAGTAAGTCCTGCAACTGCTTGCCCACATCGACCTCATCGTCGTCAGGCTTGCGATTACTAAGCATTTCAGCACGCGAATTGAAGTTTAGGCCAAGGTCACTAGCAAGCGACTTCATCGACTTCGTAGTCGTATCTAAAACGTTCATCGCGGGGTTTTTCTGTAAGTTTCCTTTATCGTTTTCATAGACGGCGCCAAACTTTTGCAGAGCTTTCTCGGCACTACGATAGGCCGAATAATTCTTCACGAAGAGCTCCAGCTCATAGCGGTCGATATTTCTGAGCAAACCGTTCCCTTTCAATTCGGGAACGATCGTTCGCCATGCCGCTTTAGCTACGCCGTCCAAATAAGTAGGCGGAGTTTCAGAGATTTCAGAAAAGTTTTCATTTTGTTTCTTGAATTCCTTAGACTGCTCGCGTTGGTACTTGCGGTCATCGTCTGTGGCATTTAACTTCTTCTTACGTCCAGCATTTCTTGGATTCATCCACTCTCACCTCACTTTTTATCGAAAACTTTTAATTTTTGGCATTTTTTTACGAGCGGACTTCACTGTGTGCGCTTCTCCTACTCACAGTAGGGGCGGGGGCCTTTTTTATTTTCGCAGGAAAGGTAAGTCATACACATTTCTTATAGGTGACACACACTTTAACTTATTGTTCGCACCCGTTCCGTAGTAATCCTGCTCCCACTTTGTTTTCTTGTAATGAAATTGATAAGAAGTCGTTATCAAATTATCAGGGTCATCGCGAAGGCTAGAATCGAATTCAATCGGCACGATATGGTCGACCAACTTCCCCGGCTGGATAATGCCGACCAGCTTGGCGTACTGGTCGATGTAGCTATCACGCTGAAGAACAAACTCACGCAGTTGCTTCCACTCTCGGCTGTGATAGTAGGCGTTCTGTTCGGCCTTTTGCTCGGTCGCTTGCCGTGCCGTGTCGTTGTAGTGTTTGGTCTTAATAGCACTGCGTCGTGCGTGCCACTGCTCACGCTTGGCTAGGTACTCTGCTTCATGCTCTATGTGTCGTGCACAATAGTGATCAGGAAGCATGGCAATGCCATGACAGTTCGGATAACGACAACGTCTAGCACGTGGCATCTATGGTTGCCTCTCCAGTATTATTATTGAAGCTGATCATATATCGTTTGTCATGATAAAAAGCAATAGCTTTGAAATGGGAGAATCCGCTGAGTGGAGTATCTTTCAACGTTTCATAGTCATAATAACAACGCTCGATCATGACTCTATCACCATCAATGTAGACTTCTGGAACCTTATAATCATTTCTGATTCTATATGCTACCTTCACTTTGATAGTCCTCCTTTGCTGCTGAGTAAATCATCGAGATATAGATCTGAATGGCAGTCTCAATAACTTCATCGTTCTTTAATTCTGGTTTATCTTGACGAACTAACGGAATGATACCTGAGATTGCATAAGTAGCAATCTGTTTAGCAACCGCCGAGAGTTCATCAAAGGTGGCGTTCTTGTCGATATTAACTGTGAGTGCATCTTGAACGTCTGGGATCCGTGTTGCTTTAACGATTGGCTTTGTCATATGTTTACCTCCAAATAAAAAACACCCGCATAAGCGGATGCCGATTGGTATCAATGATTGCCCTACTGCCAGTTCGGGTAGCGTGCGCAATCCCTTTAATGGGTTTAGAACAGACCCGCATGTTCTCTCGCCTGTATGCTAGCGTGTGCTTTAATTTATTTGCTTGCGTTCTTTAACAAAGCAAAAAGGTGGGAATAATCACGGCAAGGATTTGCACCCTGTATGACTGGTCTAGCTCCGTTGTTGGACGCTCTAGCTTGTCAACTCGTCAGTCCACAATCTCGATTTACCGTTTAACGTTCTAGTGTCTGCCTATTCCGCCACGCGATTACAGATAACCTCTGGGTTCGATCCGTGTAAGCTAGGATACTGCCCATCAGCCGTCTATATAGTTAAGTCTCACTGTCTTTTCCACGGACAGAGAGAGTTTTAAAGCTGGCCTTCTACATTGGCTTCCTCATTTACTGTTCCGCCAGCTTTAACAGAAGCAGTAGGATTTGATCCTACACCATCGCGATCTATGCTTCTGCCGATTTGTATAAATCAGATATAGATGACGAGGTGCCGAGGCGGATACTCGATCGCTCAATCATCTACGATACTACTTTAGCATGTATACAAGTGCTGTCAGTCTCAATTTAATCTACCGCTCGGCCACATACATACCAAGGTTTTTAGATAGCTCTTCAACAAATGCATCGCGCTTTCTAAACCCTGACGCACGGCTGCAGTAGATAAGGTGCTGTTGTGCTAGTCCACCCATGGTGTACTGCGGATACCTCTTGAAGTATAACTCCTTGAGTATCACACGAGTGTCGTGGTCGGTGTGCTCCAGCATTGCCGCGATCGTATTCTGCTGGCGTTCTAGTGCGTGCAGCTGCCGGTCATCATCAAGTGTGATAATCATCTGCTCTTGCGGTTTATTAATTTTATTTCCGCGGCTACCACCTACATTTTCATCAACGTCTTCTATAGGGTGTAACAGCTCCTCTCGGCGGTTTTTGATGTATGTGGGTAAATACGGGTAGTCGCGTAGTATGTCCTCGACAGCGTGTTTTATCGACGTTCTGATGTGTGTCTGCCTCCTTATAGATATGGATAAACTAGGTTCATACCTTTGACAGTTAAGCGTATTGGGTCAAAGAGAATATAACCACGATCGGATAAATCATTTAGCAGCTCTTTACCTAATTTTTCGCCATTACCGTCCAAAATAGCTATCAAATAATAAATCATTTAGTCGCCTTCTCTTTAATACGTCCATTTGAAATCAGCTTTGCAATCTCCTTCTTGATTGCTCCTGCACCATGATGAATATTTCTCGTCATTTCGTAAATACTCATTTGTCCATAATTTGCAACGATAAAATTATCTTCAAATTGTTTGAAATGAGCTCTGCTGTTTTTAACCCGTAGCTTGTGTTTATAATCCTTAATGCCCAGCAGCGCGTAATGCTTATAAACATCGGCAACACCAATGCCTAATTTCTTAGCAAGTGTCGGCGGCGTGAATGTGTTGCGGTTCTTCAGCAAAAAACTATCAATCATAGTAAGTGTTTCGTTTTTATTCGAATAAGAAATCTTTTTCTCATCTGAGAGACCCCTGAAATATTTCTCAACAACTTGCATATCTTCATTAGAATCAGAAATATCCGACCAAGTAAACTTGTATTGATAGATTTTACCTTCTGGAAAATAATCTAAATGCTTATTTAAATCGTCAACCATTGAATCGAGCTTCTTCATCGAATGGATCACGTTAGCGGGGATTGTTGTCATCGACCAGCACCTCCATATTTAATTTCCAGTCCAACCAAATCAATGCCACACAATACCATTGCAATCGCCTTAAAAGTTATGCATAGGCCAAGAATGATAAACAAATTGAATACGTAGAAAGCCGTATCACGTTTGGAATATCCAACACCATATTTAATCATTCCTGCTTCAATCAGTGCTGCCTTGCGATATTTAGTCATCTTTGCCCTCCTCGGCCGGCTTCGCCACCCAGCCGAATAGCCAAGCCTGCATGAGAAGCCGTTCGCTGCTTTTATCAGTAAGTTCAAGCTCCCGCATCGCATAAATATACTCTGCAAAAGAAAGCCCATTATGCTGCAATCTATCCATTTCTTTTCCGATTTCTTGCGGCAGTTCGACAGGCTCTGGCTGGACGTCAACATCTTTAAAACTTGCAGCAACGTTCAACTCCGTTTCCATTGAATCGTGGTTATAACGTGAGCGAACAAGGCCATTTTGAGCTGCACTATTTATAAACCCTTTTACTTTTACTTTCATTTTTATCCCTCCAATTTATCTAAGCAGTCATGCTGTTTTCCGTTGACGTAATGCCACGCGCGAAATTTAATATCCATATCCAACTAACTCCTCATCAATGATTTTTAAGGCATCTTCTGACGATCGTGCAATTCCATGAATTACTCCCACGCGAGTTAAAAAATCATGGAACTTAATTTGATCTGGACGCGGTCGTCCGTTTTCGTTTTTTACTTCGATGAAAAATATCTTTCCGTCCGAATGCTTGAACCCGAATAAATCGGGGAAACCACGCGGTAGTCCAGTGTCAAACCACCTGTTGTTTTGCATTTTGACTTTGCCCACATTGGTGCGGAAAATTGTACAGCCATGAGCTGATACAGCCACGCGAATATCGTTTTGTATTTTGTGTTCTTCAGTCATAATTATTTACACTTGTTTACACTAAGGTTTACACTAGATTTTCTTACTCTCCCAAGGGATTTAATCGGTTTTCGACTAAAATTACACTTCCAAACTTTTCTATACCCTTATACCCCCCTATATATATATATATTTATTATTTATATATATAAATAGTGTAATAGTGTAAACACAATAGCTGTACCCGTTGGGGCGCATAAGATTGAGCTGGTTTACACTTCGACGAAATTAGTGTAAATTAGTGTAAACTTTTAGCGTCTATATCCTCTTTTCACACTTTTTCCTACTTTTTGATGATCAGCGGTCCAACCATAATGGTTGTCCATCACGTACTTAATTTTTTTAGCCAGTTGACGATTCTTAACTAAATTATCTTCGCCTAATTGTAAAGCAATATCGGCGCTTGTGATAAAATCACCGTTCCATTTTTGAAGTACATCATCAATTGCTTCTTCTTCAGCATCGATGTACATGAAATCTTTGCGATGTTCTTCAAGCATTGATTCTTCATCATCTGAAAGCAAGAAACTAAATCCATCACGATAAATTGCTGTAAATTCGCCCCAAAGTTGCGCAACTAATTCAGGTGTTAAATCAGTAAGCGGTGATTTTTTCTGTCTTTCCTTGCTGACAAGGTTCGGCATGAAACGCCGATCGCCTGTTTTATCTTTCAAATATGTTAATTCGTTAGTGGTACGAGCCATAACGAATGATTTATAGCGTCTTACAGCCATGTGGCCGTATGGTTTACGATATTCAAGCTGTTCAGAACTGATAAATTTCTTTAATACTTCAAAACTTGAATGGTTGGTAGCAGTCATTTCATCATCATTAACGATTAAGGCGCGCAGCATATTGGAATAGTTATCCTTATTTTCAAAATCAGTGAATTGATCAGTGTACCAACCATTTGCCATTTTCTTTAAGAATGTTGTTTTGCCGGCCCCTTGTCCTCCGACTAAGTCGAGAACATAATCGAATTTCATTTCAGGATGATAGGCCTTTGCTACAGCACCAACAAAGAATATTTGTGTTTGAAGAGTGGTGACTGGTGAAGCTTCAACTCCAAGAAAATCTGGTAATAATGAAGCGCTGCGAATGGTTTCATCCCAATTCTTTTCGCATTCTTCAAAATAGTCTAGAACTGGATTGAATACGTTCCGCCGTGCCACATTGGTCAATGCCCCTCGAAGTAAATTGTCTTTGAAAAGTACATGATATTTCTTTTCGATGTAGCCAAGTATTGCAGGTGGATAATCATCATCGATCGTCCCTTTTTCAAGCATCAGTTCTGGAATATCTTCTAATAATTCAATCTCGTATGTGAATTCATTAAAAGCAATCTTGTGTGCCAGCAAAGGATCATGTTCTAAAATCAATTCAATGTTTTGAATGCTGTTTGCAATAATTTTACCTTTATCATTTTTTCGAAAGCCCTGAATCGGCATTGGCTCAACGTTGTTTTTCATTTCATCGTATTTTTTAATTGTTTCTTCTACACTCAATTTTCAGCCTCCCTTCTACGCATTTCTTTCTTAAGCATTGATTCAAACGTCCGATTGACCTCGTTTTCTGGAAGTGGACTTTCCGTGTTATTATTTGCAATTAGTGCAAGCCGATAGACTTCTTCAGCTCCTACATCTCTGAAAAGGAGGCCGCCGACAAATGAAGCAAGAGCATTATTACGTCCACCTGTTGCCCCCAGACCGTTAACAATCTTTTCAAATAGTTCTGCGGTTGCTGAATGCCCCTCTGAGTGTGAGTAAGCCGTCGGCGTGTAATCAGACTCAGAGCGTTTGTTAATCGCTGTAATGAGCTCAGAAGAAGGCTTGACGATAGGCTCATGATTCAACCATTTATATTGCTTGCCATGGTTTTCGCTTGGAGCAACGACCACATAATTATTGATGTGAGCTTTAATATCGACTCCAGGAAGCCAGCCAATATTTTGTTGAACGATATCGCCGTCCTTCATGTAAAAAAGCTGCTTGCCCCCGCCAGCCGTTTTTTGGGCTAACGTTTTTTTAAATTGTTCGGGGTGGTTGTACTCTTTTAGTGATTTGAAGCCGTCTGCGCCGTCTTCGTGCCGGTCAATATCAACTACGAAGAAGTTTGTTGTTCGAAGCGCGATGCTGGCGTAAGGTTTTTTCTTCCATAAATTTTCGATCTCATCGACTGTTAAAGGAGGCTGATCCGCAAATTTGATCAGCGGCTTTTTGCCAATCATGGGCAAAACACTGAATCCATGCTGGGCATAGCTAACCGCGTAATTAACTAGGTTTTTCATCATTGCCTCGTTTCTAATGGGCTTCTCACCCCATTCGACGTATACGACGTGTGCGTTTTATCTAATTAATATGGAAGGTCATCATCTTTGACATCAATTGTTTCTGGTTGTTCAGCTTCTTTTAAATCATAGTTACGATAGGGATGTGAAGGGTCTTTCTTATTAGGTGATTCAATGATTTCCAACTTCACAAGTTTGCCTTCTTGGCCGTGCATCTTTTGAGCCAGATGTTCATGAATATCCGTTTCACTGTCAAAAGCAAAATCATCGCTGGTAATATCCACGCCCAGCAGTGCACCCAGTTTGCTGGCAAACTTAATATTTCGATCAAGTACAAAATCTGGGATCGGTTTGCCTGATTTGGATGTTTCAGCAAATGAAATATTTACATTTTCATGCCGCCCAGTTTCATCGCCTTCTACGACTTCGAAAGTGATTCCAAAGGCATCCCAGCCGGAGTCAAATACACGGTGGTCAATTTTAGTGACGATCATTGTATATTCTCCAGCTGGTAGTCCTTGTGGTGCTGAAACTGAATCTTTCTTTGCATCGAAACCTGCTAAACTCTTTTGTGCAATATCACGTAAACTCATAGTTATTTACCTACCTTTTCTGTTTTTTGTTCTTTTGTAATTGCTCCAGGAATGGCTTTTAGAAGCCTTAAAATATTTGAATCATCGATTTTGCTTTCGTAGTAATTTTTTCGTTTCTTGTCGATCGTACGAAGATAACGTGATCCGATTTGTTGAGTGTGAATGACTAAATCGCAATTGCCATTCACAATGTTATAATACTTAGTTTTCAACGATGGAATTTCTTTTGTACTGCCATCGTCTTCAATTTTCTCAGCAACTCGACTGATATAAATCACATTGACTGGCATAGCTTTCAAGCTCATCACAAGTCCCTGTAATACCGAATTGAATGTGGCGTAGCCCTTGCCGTATGGAATATCTGAAAGAGCTTTGACATTAGCTTTTTGGCAAATTGCTTGTTCAATCAATGTAGCAACATCATCAATAACATCGATTACGATAGTTTCATATCCATAATCATCTTGACTGTTCATCGTTTCGATTTCTTTTGTAAACTCGTCAAGTTGTTCAATAACTGATTGACCAGTTTTTAAATCGTTTTTGAGCTGAATCGAGGGTGCTTCATTTGCCAGTGAATTCCCATCAGTATTGAGAAAAATTGGGTTTGGAAAATGTCCAGCTAAATAGCTCTTGCCGCTCATCGTCGCACCGTATATGAAGAAATTGTGCGGTGTGTCAATAGTTTGATGTGGCCGATTTTTTGGTAAAATCATTGTTTTATCAGTCCTTTCGCTTTTGCTTGGAAGTAAATCCAGCCTTTTTTATAGTTGTGTAATTCTGCATAAGCTTTTAGCTCAGCCATCGAGTGTAAATCGCCTGGTTTCTTATCAGCAACTGCTCGTATGGCATTGTTTTCAATAATTTTTTTTACACGGTCCTTACGTTTAGCAATGACTTTTTTTAATTCGGCGTCTTCTACTACTTCAATCTTTTTTTCTTCACCAAGATTTGCCCCGCAAAATGGACATGTATCGCCTTTTCGATAAAACGTTGCAAAACATTCTGGACAAACAGAAACTGATTTTACGGGAACAGCAGAGCTTGATTGTTCGGTTTTAGCAGTTCCAGTAAGTGACCACTCGCGGTCATCCGTTGGAAGTCCAAACCGTTCCACATTGCCCACATGGTCAATAATGATCGCTGTTTTACCTTCTCGCGGATTCATCGAGCGCATTGAAAACTGCAGGAATAGTGACAGTGATTGAGTTGGTCGAAGCATGATCACGCAATCCACATTGGGCAAATCAATGCCCTCAGTAAACAATTCAGCGTTAGTCACGATCCGAATCTTGCCGTCTTTATAGTCGGAAACGATTTTATTCCGTTCATCCTTATTTGTTTTCCCGGAAACTGCTCTGGCACTGATACCGGCCGCATTGAAGGCATTCGCTAATCGTTCGGCACTTGCAACGTTGTAGGTGTATGCAATAGCTTGCTTCCCGGCCGCTAACTTCTGATAGTTTTTAACGGCGTTACCATAAATTTTTGGTTTCAGCGCCTTTTCAATGCTATCTTCAGTAAACTCGCCAGTTCGTTTCGTCTTAAGCGCCGTATTATCAATCGCAATCGGTGCATAGTAGTCAACCGGTGCTAGTCGATCATGATCGATTAACCATTTAACCGATTTTCCTGTAATCAGCACATCCGCTACACTCTCGAACCCCTCACCGTTCAATCGGATCGGAGTAGCTGTGAAAAGTAGCTTGTAAGCATCCGGAAAAGCATCAAGTATTCGTAAATATGATTTCGCTAGAACGTGGTGAGCCTCGTCAACAAACAAAAAAGCCGGTTTAGGCAGCTTATCTACATGTCTGGTTAATGTTTGAACCATACCAACGGTAGCCAGATCCATGTCGACGCCCTGCTTTTGAAACGTCTCTTTGACTTGATCGACGATTTCTTTGCGGTGAACGATAAAGAGTACACGTCCACCGGTTAAAGTAGTTCGTCTAGCGATTTCAGCCATAATTACCGTTTTACCAGTCCGAGGTGGTTGCTGAACCATGATGGAGTGATGTCCTTTTTTCATTTCTTTTACGATTTTTTGAATCGTTTCTAGCTGATAATCACGAAGCTTATACATTAACGAATTCGCACGCTTTCTGTTTGTTGAAGTTCCGCTCCGTCTACCTGTTTACCGGCTTTTAAATCATCTTTTAAAGCCGAACTATCAAGCACTTCTTCATTGTGGAAATAGTTTTTATCGATTTTATCCCGATCTGAAATAACCATTTTCACCGGATTTTTTTGGATATAGATAGAGAAAAGTGGTGTTTTAAACTTGCGCTGATCAGTTTCAATCATGGCTTGTGAGAGTGCTTCTTTAAGCAGCTTCTGTTTGTTTTCGATTGCTACACGCCGATCGTGCAAGCGCGTTTCTTCTTCTTTTAAAGAAGCAGCATCCGCTTTTAACTGCGCATTTACTTTTGCATATCCGATTGCTTTATCTTCAAGAGAATCTGTGATACTGTCCATCGTGTCGTGAAAGACTGATGGATCGGTGTCTTCTTCCAGTTCAAGAAGTTGCTTATAAAATCCTGTGAGTTCATATAAAGTCGCCATTATTTGTCATCCTCCGTTAATCCAAGCTTTTTAAGAATCTTTTTATATTGGCTTTTTACTTTTTTGCGCTGAGAAAATGCTTCTTCAACATTTTCGCCTACCGCAACAGCGGTTAGATAATACATATCAGCTCGTCCGTGTTGATATGCCGCGTTCGCTAGTTCTCTGACTTCATCGCGACTGAATTCCATGTTATAATCCTCCTGTGAGTATTTTTGTTGAGTCCGTATGCCAGTACGGGCTATTTTTGTGCCTCTAAAACGGCGTGATAGCTTTTCAACATTTTTAGAATCTCATCGTATTTGCTGTATTTATTAGCTTTTTCATATTTGTCAAATTCATTGTCGATGAAGCCTCCAATACGATCATTGCCATGGCTATATGCAAAATCTAAACATTTAGTCAGTGTGAGGACCTCTTCAGGAATATTGCTTGTTGGTGCACCGGCGAATTTTAATTCACCGATTAAATATCCTAGATCCATCGCAATCGTTGTTTTTAATCCGTCCATCTATGCCACCTCCTTTCGCTGTTTATCCGCTATTTCCTTGATATGCCGGTTTGTAATGGCAATCAAGTCATCGAAACGGTGTGGGAATTCAATGTTTCCTTTTGCAAAACAGTTTCGTGCGTCAAATAAGTTCTTTAGCGTTTCTTGTGTTTTCATAATTTTTTCCTCCCTAAAAATCCGGTGTGTAGCGTTTTAGATTTTGAATTTTAGCAATATTTTGTCGATATCACGTCGGTCGTATCTGACCCACTGTGGCCCGACTTGAACGCGTTTCAACCCTGCTACTTCAAGCTCATGAAGTTTCTTGGATGAGCCGTTGATATACGTCTCGGCCTGCTTCGGAGTAAGTAGCGGTTGCTGAAATGACTCAAGCCATTGCAATACAGCCTTGCGGTTCGTCTCGATAATCCGATCGGTAATCTGTTGCTGCATCGCGTCACTTAAAATTGATAAGTTTGCATCCAACTCAAGCACTTCCTTTAGTTCATTTGTTATTTTCATGATGCTGACGCAATCAGAATAAATACGAACAGTGCCACCATGAATAGACACATAAAATCATTTAGGCTTTGTGGCATTAGGCAACTCCATCCTTTTCGATGAGTGGGAGTAGATCGTGTTCTTTCAGCAGTTGATACAAGAACAAACGACCCGCTTGTGTCCATTTGGTCAATACACGTGAATATGAATCGTCAATCGCGTAAGATGAGGTTTGTGTGTAACCCTTGTCCTGATATTTTGCATACAGTAACCAAATGTCACCTTGTCTGAATTGGACGCCGAATTCGTGTAACAACGAATTAAATTTGCGGGCACTCATGCCATAATCTTTGCTGATTTTACTGACCGATAACAGTGATTTACTCTGTAAGATCAGGTCATAATACGTGGCCTTTGGTTGTAGTTCGTTTACTTGTTGTTCGGCAAGCATCCGCCCTTCACGTTCTCGCTTTAGTTGTGTAGCAAGCTGGATGATTGTGTCCGGATCAGTTAATGCCTTCTCAATCGTGTCTGGCGTCATATAAGCACCATGCTTTCGAATTGTGGGCAAGACTTCCGATGTAACCCAATGTTTGAATTCCTTGGCGGATGGCAACTTGCTGGAAAGAATCAAACTGTATAGACCTGACTCGTTGATGATCGTTTGCTTTCTCATTTGACCTGAGGTACTGATTTGGTACTGCAGCCTATCTTCATCATCGACATGTGTGTTCAAATCTCGACTTCCATTTTGGTATCCCAAAATATCTGTCACATCTTTTCCAACAAAATATGGTTCATCATCAATCAAAACTGTTCGCACTTGATTGCCTTTGAAATCGAAGTTTTGCAATTCGTTCATTTTGATTCCTCCTTTGATTTATTCAAGATAAAAGTAGTTGTGACCCCAAGATAATCAGCAACTTCCTGAAGCCGATCCGCACGAGGCACACTTTTATCCCATTTAGAAATTGATCCATTGGCAAATTTCAGTTCGCGTTCGATATGTGCTACGCTGACTGACTTTTTTTGAGCCAATCCTTTGACCACGGTATAAACTGACATTGTTTCACCTCCATAAAATATTTTCTAAGAAAATACGCTCCATTTATTGACTTTTCTCCGAATATATTCTATTATCAGAGTGTAGTAAATAAGCCGATCGAGACGTGACTCGGCACGTAACCATAAGCGTTTTACCCACTACCGTTCAATTATTTGGTGGTTGTATTTTTTGTACTCCCTCAAGCACAAATACATGATACCATCGAATATATTCTGAAGTCAAGCCAAAGCGCAAAATATTTTCGGAGGATAAATCATGGAGAGTGTTTTATATAGGAGAATAAAAGAACTTACCCAAGAAAAGCACGAAAGTCTGGCTCAAGTTGAGCGTACACTGGGACTTTCTAACGGAATAATTTCTACATGGAAAACTGGGAAAGCTAGTGCAGACAAGGTCAAGTTGATCGCAAACTATTTTGGAGTAACGACTGATTATCTGCTTGGAAATTCAGATGAAACACATGGTGATAATCGTCCCAAACTCCAAAAAATCGCAAGAAACGCAAGTAAACTTGATGATTCTGATCTTTCTATGCTTGACGGGATTATGGAACAAATTTTTAAAGAAAAGTTCGATGACAATGATAAATAAAGTTCGATGGAGCTTCGTTCGCAATACTGCAATGAAAACTTTATCAAAATACAATTTGAACGTGGCCCCTCTTCCGATTCTGACACTAGCTGACAAGATTGGGGTGGCTATTATGACATATACTGAAATGTCAAAAATGCTCATTGACCACGGTTTTTCTGCGGACGAGAACTGGGTACAAGAACATTTGGCTGACGGTTCTATTGATGCCGCTCTGCTTGGAATGAGGGATAGATTGAATCAATATATCATTCTTTATAACGATGACACTACTACCCTTTCGATACAACGAATTCGCTTCACAATTGCGCATGAACTTGGGCATTTAATTCTGAAGCATCCCTTCATCAATGGAATTTCACGTGGAAAAATTAGAAAAGGCATGAGCAAATCGGAATATAGTGTTTTAGAAAAAGAAGCTAATTTATTTGCACAAAACATTCTCATTCCATACCCCGTTTTAAAGTCGGTCGATGTTTTATTGCCAAAAGAATATTTGCAATGTATTTTTGATGTAAGCTCTTCGGCATTAAATACAGCCTTAGACGAGTTCGAAAGCAAGCCATGGGCTCATCCAACTGTGTTTTCGAATAATTTTAGAATAGGTGGTCAGCGACTTTTAAACGAGCCACACCCTGCTCACGGTAGGGCCATTGTTTTTAACAGAGCATTTTGCGAAAATTGTCATTATTATTTTGCTTTTTTAAATTCGGAAAGTATAGGATGCTGTCCAATCTGCGGAAAAATATTGGATTTAGCAATTTCTTCAAGCAAAGAAACGTTTAATTTTCACGAAAAAAAGGAGTCAGAGACTATGATTTATAGCAAATTTATTTTAGACGAAAATAGTCGCGCCAAAATTTGTCCAGTCTGTCAAAATGAAGAAATAGAAAATGATATTTGCCAGATTTGTGGAACTTATTTGGTAAATCGATGTTCTGGTGTAAATCCTGATGAGACCTACTATCGGTACAATTCTACAGATTTTGCTAACGGAGACAACGAGGGATGCCAGCATTTACTAAGTGGAAATGCTCGTTACTGTCCTTATTGCGGTTCAAGATCAACCTTCTTTGAGCTTGGAATTCTCCAAAATTATCAAGATGAAATGGAGCAAAAGGTACAAAATCAACACAACAGAAACGTTACACCAATGATTGCCGAAGATTCAGACGATAATCTTGATTTTCTGGATGATATCGCTAACGATACTTTTTGAAATAAAAAAAATCCCCTACCCGTTCCAGCGAGTAAGGGATCACTTCTTTGATATATGTAGACAACGATATTATATCATTGGAGGAAATTATGAAAAAGGGAATAATTTTGGGTATTGTGAGCTTGCTGCTACTTTCCGGATGCGGAAAAGTGAATACTTCGGCAAGCAAGGAAGCTGCAAAGCATAGTCATGATTTAGAGCCGACTTCAGTTAGTAAGAAAAAAGACATTACGGTGTACCCGATCGACATCACAAGTATTTCTACAGACAAAAATATGAGCGACGATTGGAATGTCAAAGGCACCACAAAAGCACCAGACGGCTCTAAAATTATTGTCATGACAGACGGATTTAACAGCTCCGAGGCTAAAAACAGCGTTAAATGGCCGTCCGTAAAAAATGGAAAAGTTGACTTTGACATCTCTCTCGGCCTTGTAACGGGCTTTAACGATGATGGCGAAAATTCTGCAAAGATATTTGCCGTTCAAAATTACAATCACAAATATAGTGACGGTAA
Source organism: Lactobacillus selangorensis (assembly GCF_001437205.1). Taxonomy (GTDB): domain Bacteria; phylum Bacillota; class Bacilli; order Lactobacillales; family Lactobacillaceae; genus Paralactobacillus; species Paralactobacillus selangorensis. The sequence continues at coordinate 48,904 of NZ_JQAZ01000007.1, forward strand.
CGTGTCCGGTTTAAAGAACAAAACAAAATCAATTAAATCCACGAAGCTCGCTTTAGATCAAACGCAAAAAGACTCTATGTCAAGCGCAAATAGCGTGGCTTCATCGTCTTCGTCTTCCACCGATCAAGGGCAAGCATACGCAGACAAATTAGCCTCTGTGGATAAAGGCACGGCGACAGATGTCACTTATGACGCTTCGACTAACACAGTAACTTGGACCGGCTATGATGACTGGGCCAACTGGAGTGATGGCGAACTTCAAAAATCGATGAATATTTTGCAAACTCGCTCGCTGAAATACGAAGCAAAATACGGCATTCAAAATGTAAAAATTGTCGTTCAATTGCCTGACGGAACAGTGATTGCGAAGAATTCAGATAGTGACTCTGAACTGCACTTTGTAAATTAAAAAAAAGACGTCTCCCCACCTTGGACAGTCCGGGAAACGTCAGCTAAAATCAATCGCTTCAAAAGCGGTCTCTTTTCTATACATAATTTTACCCCAATAAAGGAGGTGATGCCAGTTCCCATTTTAAAAAATCCGGTGTGTGGCGCATGAAAGGATGATAAAAAATGGCGACTTATGAAAAATATACAAAAGGTAAAAATAAAGCAACAGCATGGAAATGGCACGCATATCTGGGAACAAATCCCAAGACTGGCAAGAAAGTTCAAGGCCATCATCGTGGATTTGCTACCAAAGCGGCCGCTAAACTCGATTATGAGCGCTCACAGAGCAATTTCGACCGTTATGGGACAATGACACCAGTTCGGTTAGAAACATTCACAGACGTTTATAATGTGTGGTCTAAGGCGTATGAACAAACCGTTCGCTCTCCAACGTTTTACAAGGCAACTGCAATGTTTAAAAACCACATTCTGCCGTTTTTCGGGGATTTACGAATCGACCAAATCACGATGCAAGACTGTCAGGACTTTGTCAATCAAGTTCACAGAGAGCTTGTCAACTTCAAACAGTTCATTGGCCTTGCCGATCGTATTTTTCACTATGCACTTCATCTTCAGTTGATTGAAGTCAATCCGATGTCCGCAACGATCATCCCACATCGAAGAAAGAAAAACGATAAGAAAATCAAAAAGAATTTCTATGAGAAAGATGAACTCAAAGCATTCATCGATGCGCTCGATGACGCTGTAGAAAAACAGCCATCTGTGGATTGGGACAAAGCCCGCATTTTCTTACGTTTGCTGGCATTTACTGGCATCCGTAAAGGTGAAGCTATGGGACTACAGTGGCAGGATGTAAGCTTCGACGATCGTACGATCACGATCAATCATGCTGTTAAACGTGACGAAAATGGTCTCTACCTTGGTGAACCAAAGTCAGAAAACTCGTACCGTACAATTCGTATCGATTCAATCACTATGCAAGAGTTGCATGATTGGCGCAAAGAACAGCTCTCACGGTTCGCTGGCATCGGTGTAACAACACTTAAGCCTGATCAGCTAGTATTTACCGCGCAGGGCAAGAACTCGTTTCTAACGCCCTCTCGTCCACGCAAATGGATGAAAGATATTTCTGATCAGTATAGCATTCGGTTTATCACGGTTCACGGTCTGCGTCATACTCACGCTACCCTGCTCGCAGAATCAGGAGCAAATGCCGAACAAATCGCGGCTGAACTTGGTCACTATGACGGTTCTTTTTCACAAAAGCATTATATCCACACGACCGATCGTGAAAAAGATGCGACCGAAGACTTGTGGGAAAAACACATTAATTTCTAGACAATAAAAAAGAGCACCGGTCTCCCGATGCTCAAAAAACTGGTACACAAAATGGTACACATTTTGGTAAATAATGGTACTCAGTGGTATACCACTTGGTTTTGAAGATTGCTGTTATACCGGCTTTAGGTTGCCGGTAGTTCACAGTGGTATACCTAAAGTGGAGATGAGGGGGGTTGAACCCCTGTCCACACGTATTGCCACATCAGCTTCTACACTCATAGTTTCACTATTTGAAGTTCATAAAATCGCAGCGCCGTGAAGCCAGGCTAACGCAACTTTACTATCCTGCAAATCTCTTGTACATTCCTCAGGTGTCAGTCTGTACCGTAACCCAATTCATTTGAGACCCGGCTCCGAACCTTGGGTGAATCCGGACGGATCACGTTAAGCTGCTATTAGGCAGCTAAAGCGTAAGAATTTTCTTTGTTTGCAGTTATAATTAACTGTAACGTTGATGACGCAGCCGTAACCTGCGAAGTGCGGTCAATGCGCAACCTACGCGTGTCGAATCCGTAACATCCCCAAATCGTGTTACACATTTATTATAACAAATTATCAATTTTACGCAACTCATTCAGATCGCTGCTGCCGTTTTTGTTCGCCATAACGCCGCAATGCGTACACGCCCACGAGCCAGACGATGACCACAATCAATCCAATCAACGTTTCACGGCTCAATGCCAGCACTCCGAAGACAAAAAGCAGAAAAGCGAGCACTAAGTAGTCACTCCAAGGAGCAAACGGCAGTTTAAAGGTACTCTGCCGGCCTGCCGGCGTTTTCCGGAATTTCAGGTGCACGATAATGATCAGCCCCCAGATAAACAAAAACGAAATCGTTGATACCGTTGATACCAGCGTAAAGACGCCGCCTGGAAACCACATGTTCAGCATCACTGCCGCTGCAACAATAATCGTCGAAAAAGTCAGTGCATTCGCCGGAATGTGACGCCGTGATAATTTTCCCAATTTAGCCACCTGCCGGTTTTTACTGCCGTAAGTCAGTGACAGCAGCAGCCGTCCCGTCGTAAACAGTGCGCTGTTGCAAGCCGAAGCCGCCGCTGTAATAACAACCAAATTGATAATGTCAGCAGCACTGCGGATTCCCAGCACTGAAAAAACCTGCACAAATGGGCTTTGACTAGCTGTCGCATTTGTCCATGGATAAATGCACATGATTACAAACAACGAACCGAGATAAAAAAGAATGATCCGCAGCGGAATTTGATTGATTGCCTCCGGAATGACTTTGGTCGGATTCTGAGCTTCGGATGCCGTCATCCCGACCATTTCAATTCCGATAAAACTAAATGCAACCATCTGAAACGACATCACAAAACCCTTGCCGCCACGTGGAAAAATACCGCCGTACTGCCATAGATTCTGCAAGCTAGCATGCCCGACCGGTGTCTTAAAATGAATCAGAATCATCCAAGCCCCAATGACAATCAATCCGACGATTGCAACTACTTTGATCAATGCAAACCAGAATTCGGTTTCGCCGAATAATCCGACCGTAATCAGATTCAGCCCTAACAAAATGACCAAAATAACCAGTCCCGGAATCCACTGCGGTAAAGCGGGAAACCAGAATTTCATATATAGTCCGATTGCTGTGACCTCGGACATTGCTAATGCAATCCAGGAAAACCAATACGTCCAACCAGCGACAAACCCAATATCTTTGCCCAAATATTGATTGACAAAATCAATAATTGAGGGGTAGTCGAGGTTTGATAACAACAGGTCGCCTAGTGCCCGCATTAGAAAGAAACAAATGATCCCTGTGATCAAGTAAGCCAGCAAAATTGAAGGGCCAGCAAGATGAATTGCCTTGCCGGAACCGAGAAACAAGCCGGTCCCGATTGTGCCGCCGATCGCAATTAGCTGAACGTGCCGGCCTTTCAGATTACGTTCCAAGTGGGGTTCATTATTACTCATGGTTCAATTTCCTCCTCAAGTATTCTTGAAGCCTCTATTTTACCACTTTTGAAACAACGACCTTACGTCCAGCAGCTTGTTTCTGTAAAAATTGTGTTAATTGGTCCTGTGATGTCCGGAAATAGAACCGATTGGTAATAAAATCGCCTGCTTTGACTTCGACATATTGCACAGCCGAATCTTTGGTGGGATAAATAACAAATTCACTGACGCCAGTAAAGGCCCGTGTGCTGGTGGCACCGCCGATGATCCACGTTTTAGTGAATCCCTGCTGCCGCAGCCCAAATAAAACCAGTACGATCACAATAAAAATCCCGCTGATATAGTCGCTCGGCGTACGGCTCAGCCAAATCGTGCCGATCAGGATCAAAACGGCCCAGCCAAGTAAAAAGCCACGCCAAAAACGATTCGGCAGTGCTCGAAACACGAGCCGCAGCTGTACCGCCACAAAAATCGCTAATAATGCCAAGGCCACAATAATATAAAGCCAATCCAGCATTCGATCGTCCTCCTTATGAAAAGAGGATGCAACCTAAGTCACGTCCTCTTTTTAAAACCCAATTTACTTGTCGCCCCATTTTGAAAGCAATTACTTCTTAATCAATTTAACGACATCTTCGGCGATGACAATTTCTTCATTCGTCGGAATGACCATGACAGTCACCTTTGAATCAGGGGTACTGATAATCCGTTCGATTCCCTCTTCATCGTTCTGTTTGGCATCGATTTTGACCCCAAAATAATCCAATTGATCGCAGATCCGTTTGCGCATGACTGGATCGCCTTCACCAATTCCGCCGGCAAAGACCAAAGTGGTAACCCCATGCATAATCGCCGCATATGAACCAAAGTATTTGACGATTCGATTGGTAAAGATATCGATCGCAAGCTGTGAACGATCACGTGTAAAGCGTGTCTTTTCGAGGTCACGCATATCTGGCGACAGCCCAGAGATTCCTAAGATTCCTGACTTATGGTTGAGCATATCAACAATCTCATCGGTGCTGACATTCAGCTTTTTCTTCAGAAAGGCCACCAGCGAAGCGTCAATGTCGCCGGAACGAGTCGCCATCGTGATGCCGGCTAATGGCGTAAAGCCCATCGAAGTATCCAAAGATTTGCCGTCTTCAATGGCACACATTGAGGCGCCGCTGCCCAAATGCATCGCAATAATCTTGAGGTCCTTGAGCGGCTTGTTCAAAATCTCGCCGGCACGCTTGGATAAGTAACGATAGCTCGTCCCATGCGCCCCATATTTGCGGACGCCATATTTTTCATAATATTCATACGGAATGCTGTATAAGTAATTGACTGGCGGCATCGTCCGATGGAAGGTCGTATCAAAGACGGCCACTTCCGGCACACCAGGCAGGAGTTTCATAAAGGCAGCAATCCCGTCTGCTTCAGCTGGATTATGCAAGGGCGCATAGTCGCCCAGACTCCGGATTTGATCCAGCACATGCTGATCCACTAAAGTCGAATCCGTAAAAATATTGCCGCCGGAAACGACTCGATGCCCGATTCCTTTAATCTCATCGTCGGCACCGATCACCTTAAATTCCTTCAGTTTGTCCAAAATAAATTTGGCCGCTGCATCATGGGATTCAATCTTGATGTCCTGTTTATATTTCGGCTGATCGCCATAAGTCATCGAGAACGTCGAACCTGGCATGCCCATCCGATCAACCATCCCCTTGGCAAGCTTGGTCTTGGTATCCATGTCGATCAATTTAAACTTCAGTGTAGAGCTTCCAGCGTTGATTGCGAGTATCTTTAACATTATTTTCCCCTCTTTAGTTCAAGTTTTGCGCTTTCCATTGTCGAATCTCAGCAGTGTACCGTGCGAAGGCCTTCTGATCCGTGAAATCTGGGAATTCACCCAGCAAGACTTCCTTGACCTGTTTGGCCTGCGGACCCTTTTTTTGCAGGATCAGAATGGCCTTTTGCGTTTCTTCAGAATGGAACAAGGACTTCGGCAGGTTTAAGAAGCCCTGCAGATAGACATTGTCCTTCATCCACTGCATAAAAATCTGGGCCTGCTCCGAATCGAACAGTTTGCTTGGCACTAAGAAAAAGCCGAAGCCGTCTTCCGTCAGATACCGCATGCTCTGTTCAATCAGCAGATGATGGGCGAACGAATGACCCTTATCGGCCTTCGTCTGGTATTTCTGCACCCGCTTGTCGAGCGGATAATACCCCACCGGCAAATCTGAAATGGCGACGGCGGCTTTTGAAACGACTAACGGATCGATCGCATCTTGATGAAAGAGTTCGACCGGCAAATGCTGCAGCGCACTGCTGATACTTGCCAATTCCAACAGGTCTTCATCATTATCGATGCCATACCCTTTAATGTCCAACTTTAAGTTCTGACGCAGCTGATTTTCAACGGTCGTTAGTAAATTGCCTGTCCCCACAGCCACATCCAATAAGGCATCGCCATTATGGAGTGTGGTCAGTGTTTCTACCAAAAATGCCATCAGATAGCCCAGTGTATCTGGCGTCATCTGTTTATTGGCCTCGACCTTCAGATCACGCATGCCTTTTAAAACAGACAGCTGAAAGGCCTGGCGAATTTGATCGTTGCTTAATCCGGCCAGGTCCATCTGTGCATAAATCGTTTGTAATTTAGCCTGATCGGCGGCGTCGGGAAGGCCGTCTTCAACCTGCACCCGGTGCTGAACTAAGTTGTTGCCGTTTTCGATCAGCGCATCCAAATAAGAACTGCGTAAACTCCGTTGCAGAAGTTCTGTTGATTCATCCATTTGTTTAAAAAAGGTTTCAACTTTATCTTCCGCCATTTCTTCACTCCTCACGCAATGATTTTGTTTATATTCTAACGATTTTTACGTCGTTAGGCAAGAAGCATCACTCCGCAGAAGTGTTTGGAAGCGTTATTTGATACCCATTTTTTAAAGTAATTTCATACTGATCAGCCGGTGCAGCGACCACCGTCCCCAATGACGTTGTTAAGCGTGTTTTCTTTTCAGTCCGTCCGATGTGATACAGCACTTCGGCTTGATAATGGTCCTTCAATAATTGATACGTATGCAGCCGCTGCTGATAAATGATTTGAATCGCACCGATTAGCAGCAGCGACGTGCTTAATAATAAAACGCTCGTCAGCAGCACACTAGCTTTATTTTGTTTCAACATACCACACCTCGTGATAAGTTTGATGATGCGAAGAACGAATTTTCAGGTCCAGCCAAGGTTCTTGATACGTGGCCTTAAAACTGCTGACTGAATCCAGCAATGGCATGTGCCCGCCCTGATGACTGGTCAGGCGTAAAAGGTCTTCGTACGGCTCCAAACGATACGTGGCTTGCTGCACTTTGCCCTTCTTATCTTTAACGGGGACCAGAAAGCTGACCACGGACTGGTCATGATCATTTGCCTTGATTTCTTTGAAACGGACGTTCTCCGTTTCCAGCCATTCATCAAGCTGCAGCACAGCAACTTCCCAATTGGCTGTTTCCTGAGCCGCTGTTTTCTGCTGAAACCGCTGGAATAAATCGACCTCCCAAGCAATCGTCCGGACCGATAACAGCAGCACGAATAAAGCACATACAACTTCCAGCATTGTAAACGCTGGCCGTCTACCAAACCACTTTGAATTGGATTTCATTATTCTGATCCACCACCTGCCATTCGCCTTTAGCCCGTTTCAAACGATACGGTCCCGTCTGCGGCGCCGTTTTCCAACGACTGTCACGGGCGGCCGTCCGCAGAATCTGCACTTCACGCTGGCGCTTTTGCAGCTGCTGGCTGCTTTGCTGCAATATCGTGCTAAATGTGAGTAATCCCAGCAGGACTAGCAGCAGGCCGACGATACTTTCCATTAAAATAAATGCCTTATGGCGCATCCCGTTCACTAAGCAGCCCCCATTTCATCTGCACCGCAAATTCATGCGTCGGCGGTTTTGGTGTGAGCGACGAATTAAACTGCAGCGTTAGCGGCTGCATATTCCGTTTCAAACTGATCTTTTTCTTGCCTTTTTCACCGCCCACATACGTCAGCGTTTTCGGCAACGACAAAGTTGCGATTGGTTTGGCTGTCCCATCCATCTGACGCTGCCGGTATACAAAGGCATGCTTGCTCGGAACATAATACAAATTGATGATTGCATTCCGCATAAATGCTTCTTCACGGATTGCCGCCCATTGATGGCGAAACTGCTGATAAAATTGTTTTTCGGCCTGAACCTGCGTAAAATGCTGCCATTGGATTGTCGGAATCCCAATCATCAGGCAGACGATCAATAAGACAATTGTCGTTTCCAGCAGGGTCACGGCCGTTCTCATTTGCCGGAACGTGACACCACCCCATCTTTAATCGTGATCTGTGCTTCATTCGCTTGTTTTAACTGCCGATCACTTAAATATTCATCATTCAAATCGGCCAAGGTTGCCGGTGGATGCCCTGTATCTTCCTCATACAAAGTGGCTTGTGTTTCGACGGTTGTGACCAAGGCGTCATTCGTTTTAACTTCTGCATTGCGTCGTTGTTTCGACACATTCGGCAGGACCAGCAGCATCAATAATGAAATGATGAACAACACGATCACCATTTCAATCAATGTAAAAGCTTTGTGTTTTTTGAAAAACATCATAATCCCTCCATCATTTGATAAAGCGGTAATAAAATACTGAGATAAACACAGACGATCATCACGGCAATCACGACGAAAATCAGCGGCTGCACATGGATTAGCGCCCGTTCCAGTGCTGCTAGCAATTGTTCATACCGTAATTGCGCCAGCATTCCCACCTCTCGGGCCATTTGCTGCCGCTGACCGCCGTTGACAATCAGATAGTCGAGTTCAGATGGGATAAAGGGCGACTCCCGAATGATTTCATTCAAAGAAGCTCCTTGTTTCAACCGGGTTGTTGTCGTAGTCCCCACCACCGACAACAGCGACGCTTCCTGCAATCCCGTCGTTAATTGCAACATTTGCTCCAAATGCAGGCCGTTGCCAATCAGCAGTGCCAGATCAAACGTTAAACAATACTGGTGGTACAGCTTCAGCAGCGGTCCGACGATCGGCCAGTGCAGCTGTTTTTTCAGCCGCTGTTCTAATGGTAATTGTCTTAACAAAAACCACTGCAGTCCCATCCAAAGCAAACCGCTCAGAAATAGCATTCCTAACCCCAGCCAGACCCAATCAGCCAGCGAACGTTTGTTAGCCGTCGTCGACATACCAGTGATTTCCGGCAGAACAATCACCTTGACGAGAATCATTAGAATGCCTAAAAAAATGAGAATGACACATGGATAAGCCAGCAGCTGCTGCAGTTTGCGCAATTGCTGCTGTTTGGCCTGCTGCAAACGACCTAATTGTTTTAAACACTGTGCCAGTTGTCCATGCTGCTGAGCTAGTTGAATCTGCTGGGTCAAATCGGTCTGCATGCCTAATGCTGCTAAAGCCGCCGCCAATTCTTCCCCAGCTGCTAATTGGTTCTCTAAGGCCGCTAATAACGGCCGTTGTTTGGGAAAGAGCGCCTGAAAAAAGTGAACACTTTGCCGCAGCGAAAAACCATTTGTCAAAAAGACCCCCAGCTGGGACAGAAAAAGCGCCGTAAAATGGGTCGTAAAACGTGCTTGCGTCCTAACCGTACCAAAATTGCTGCCGGGTTTGTGCATCGATACTGCCATGCCGTTGTGCCTCCTGCAAGTTCTGCTGCCACTGCTGTAACGGATTTTCGTCAGTTTCAAATTGCGTTTGCAGATCATATAAAACGGCTGTTTCGCCATTCGTACGGGGCATGAGTCGTTGGTAACACGCCGCATTCAGCGCCATCCGCAGTTCTTCCGGCCGTACCCCAAAATCGGTCAGCCGGGCCCAGATTCCTTGGGCACTGCGCGCATGGACGGTACTGAAAACCAAATGGCCGCTCAAAGCGGCTCTGACGGCTGCGATTGCTGTCTTATGGTCACGGATCTCACCGATAATCAGAATTTCGGGCCGGTGCCGCAAGCTTGCCTTTAACAACTTGGGATAACTCATTTTGGCATCCAGATTTACTTGGACCTGCAGAAAATCAGGCATGTAGATTTCAATTGGATCTTCGATGGCCATGACCAGTTTGTCCTGTTGCAGTTGTCGTGCTAAGTAATACATCGTCGACGTTTTTCCTGCTCCCGTCGGCCCGGCAAAAACAATCAAGCCACGCTGCTGACATTGTTCCTGCAATTGCATCATTTGAGCTGGCAACAGACAATTCAGCTGTTCCCGCAATGGATAAATGAAACGGATTACCAAACTCTCGCGATTTAAAAAGTTACCGACACTCGCCATCCGCAAGTAAATCGTCTGGCCAGAATCCTTGATCTGCCAAGCACCTAATTGCGGCCGCCGGTGTTCGGTTAAATCCATTTCGGCATTAAACTTAAGATGGTTCAGAATGCGTTCCGCCCAGTCATCGGAAATTTCCTCTGGCGGCAGATACCCCTCCTGTGTGCGTCGTTTCAATAAATATCCCGAACGCTGCGGCAAAAAGTGCAGATCCTGCACGCCCTTTCGACAGCATTCGATTAAGATGGACTTCGCTAATTTTTCAAATTCGATCATCGCCATCCCTCCTTCTCATTCATAATTACGCAAAAAAAGACACAAACCGTTTTTGGTTTGTGTCTTTTCCATTCATAAATTTATTTAGCTTCAGAATCTTCTGGGAATGTGCCAGCATAGTAAACATCCTGCACATCATCATCGTCTTCAAGCTTATCGATCATATTATCAAATTGTTCAACCTTATCGGCTGGAATTTCCGTCTTCGTCTTTGGAATCATGGTCAATTCAGCTGTTTCCAACTTGTAACCCTTCTTTTCCAAAGCATCCCGAACGGCGGCCAAGTCTTTTTGATCAGTGTAGATTTCAAAAGCATCATCAGATGTTTGCAAATCTTCGGCACCGGCTTCAAGAACATCTTCGAGCATTTGGTCTTCATCGACATCTAAACCTTCACGGGAAATGACGATGTAGCCCTTGCGATCGAACATGTAGCTGACCGAACCAGCTGCACCCATGTTACCGCCGCTACGAGTGACCGCAACACGGACAGCCGAGTTCGTCCGGTTTTTATTATCCGTTAATGTATGAATCAAAACTGGAATGGCACCTGGGCCATAAGCTTCGTATGTGATCTCGTCGTAATGTGTGTCGTCTCCGCCTTCAGCTTTATCCAAAGCACGTTTGATGTTGACTTTCGGCATATTGGCAGCACGTGCCTTATCCATGACCAGCCGCAAGGATGGGTTATCGGCGGGGTCAGGACCACCACTTTTTGCAGCCATGAATAACTCACGAGATAATTTTTGGAAAATTTTTCCACGCTTAGCATCCTGCGCATTTTTGCGCCCTTGGATGTTATGCCATTTTGAATGTCCTGACATATTTCTCCCTCTTTCCACCAATTTCTATTTTTTCTGTCTGAAAAATTTGGTCAAGAACCGTTAATAGTATAGCAAAAAAACCGAATGGTGACAATAACCCCTCCGGCTTTTATTAAAACGATTTCTTTTCTATTGTCCCCAGTACATCCGCTGGAAAAATTGTTCCGTATTCGGTTCTTTCAGATAGATTTTGTGCCACTGCGAATATGGAATGACCGTTCCGCCGGCATGTCCAGGAATCAGGTAATACTCATTATATTCCCAGTCATTCGACTGCGACGCCACCTGCCAAATCAAATGCCGGTGGGGAACCTCAAGATACTGCAATGTTACCTTGGCATAGCTCTTTTGCTTGTCTTGCGTCTGAAAGTACAAGTACGCCACTTGAAGCTGGCGAGCCTGCTGCATATCGTGCGCATCCCGCATTAACGGCACTGCCTGTCCAAGTGCTGCTGCCATGAGCAGCACTGTCAGCCACAGTGTCCCCTGCGAGCTAAGCTGCTCGCCAACCGTCTCGCTAATCAGCAGCAATGTAAATAAAATCAGCAGAATGTAAGAGGCAAAAAAGCAGCGAGGCCCGACTGGCGAAGCAACTGCGAACGGTGCCACCAGCAAAATAGCCATCACCAAATAACTCGTCAGTTCGGCCGCCTGCTTGTGCGGCAAGCAGCGCCACAAAAAAACAAGCAGGGCCACGAAATAGAGCAGCGTCAGCCCCATATTCACATTCAAAATCAAATGGGTGTGGGAAATGCCGGTTGTCCGCAGAAAAATCTGATAAAGGGGTTCCAGCCACAAAGAAACGCCCAGCAGCACCTTATGGCTTAGTTTCCAATCCGCACGCACAATCAGAAACAGCGCCACAACACTGACGACCAGCAGAATCAGCAGATTCTTACTGGCCAGATTGGTAAACAGTGTATTGCGAATCGTCGCCAAAACGGTGTCCAGCGACAGCTTCACATGCCGGTATTGGTCGGCATTTTTAGCGACCGAATGATACGCCCCATCACTGAACATCAGCAGCGCACCAATCACGCTGCCGGCCGCATACCCCCATAAGAAACGGGCCTTTTGTTTTTGAAAATACCAAAAATAACCGAGTGCGGCAATACTCAGCACCACATTGAAAAGCGTAATATGTTCGGCAAAGAACTGCCCTAGAATCGCCAGCGGCAAAATGAACGCCGTTAGCCAGTAATCAGTTCTTTTGCGCAACGGCACACTTTGATAATAAAGATACTTACGGAACAGATACAGCATTCCCAACGGCACTAGGACAGAAGGCACGTAATTGACAAATCCGGCATTCCAGCCGAACGTTTGGGCAAATAACGTGACCGGCATTCCCATCAGCAGGACAAAACTGCCGACCGTATAGAACAAACGCCGTTTCGGAAAAAACAGGCTAATCAAATAAAGGATTCCCGTAAACCCGGCCGCATAAACAACAATTTTAAACCACCGGACCCGCATCATCGTAATAATCAGCCAGTCCCCTAAATAACGACCATCGTAAGTCAGCCAGCGGCCGCTCTTAAAATAATTTGCTCCGAATCCGCTGGCCCAGCCAAAATCATCGCCCGTAATGGGCAACGTTGCCGATAAATACGCAAAAAAAGCAAAACTCAGGGCTAGAAAAAGCCAGACCAACCACTTAAGGCTGCCTTTACCACCCTGCTGGGCCGAACGACTACGTGTTGTCAAAAAGGTCTCCTCCTATACGGTTCCATCCGCATTATCCGTCATCAGAACAGCAAAAAAGCCGTTTTTTCAACTAATAATGCTCAAATTCACTTCAAGCATACCAAAAAAAAGACGACCTGACTATTTTAACGCTATTTATTTTCAGAAAAGTGCAAGACCCCACCGTTGTTTAAAACATTTATCTCAGGAAAAGTCAGCAATGACTTGGGCATTAAAAGCTGGGTCGTCCAGCAAATCCTCAACATCATAATTGAACTCAGCCGTGTGTTTGTGTGGCGCCTTGATTTTTGTAGTCGCACCAGCTTTGAACAATTCATATTCGGGATCAATGTGCCCAATATCCACCAGCCAGTATCCTTTTAATGCAAGGTCGCCCACAATCGCCTTAGCAGTCGGTCCTAACATCAATAAAATCAATTTATGCTGGCCGTACTTTTCAATTGCTGCTTCAATCTGAGCAATCTTGCCATATGCATCGCGTTGCGGCCCGATAATCCGCTGAATCGATTTGGCTCCTTTAAACAGGTCGTTGCCTTCGCCGGAACGAGTATTGCTGCCTTCTACAATTAAAATGTCCCGCCCCGCCCAAATCTTTTTAAGCTGGTCAAAATTATGAACGGCTTGGTTATGGTCGATCAAATCAAAATAAGGCCGTGAAATAAAGGCATTCCCATAAAACCCAGATGTATCAATGCCGGCAAATAATTGCTGGTGGTCGTTGCGCCGCCGCAGCCAAAAGTCGTGAGCCGGTTTGCGGTATTTGCTGATATCTCCAAAGACATCCGGCAGTCCGATTACCAATTTGTCATCGGATTGATACGCCAGCAGTTTTTTTAATTTTTGCGCTAAATTTTCATCATAAACTTGCATGGGAATGCTTTTCCCATGCATGATATCGACTTCTCCGTCGCCAAAACGAGCAATGGACGCATGATGCTTCCGTAAATAATCACATGTATCGGGGATACTCAGCACATGCATATTGCCGATGGTATCCGCTCTCTCGACGGGTTTTTTTACTCCGATATCGGTCACCATCTTTTCAATAGCGACCAGTGCCTGACGTGTAAAATAGCCATTCCGCAAAAGCTGTGCAAAGGATTGTACCCGTTCTTGATACTCATGGATGGTTGTATCGCTTAAGGACTTCAGCAGCCCATCCACGTCCTTCACTGATTTAAGCGTCCAGCCCAAATGATTGATTTTGATAAAACCCGCAAGGGCGGACTGCTCCCAAACAATAATCGGCATGCCTAACGCCAAAAATGCTGCGGCAGCATAAGAACTACGATATTTTGCATACTCGTTTTTCTCCAAAACCAGCCCAATAAACAACGGCATTTTTTGAATACTTTCCCGCACCGACTGTGTTTGAATATTGTTCACATTCGCCGGCAGATTTAACTTTTTTTCGTGCCTGCCAACACCAATCAGCGGCGTTTTTTGCTGCCACGCTGTTAAAATATTCGTTTGCGCAGCAGCATCTAGAACGACCACACTGCGTTCCGACAGTTTCTGATTCATGTTCCGAGCTGTCCGAAAATCTCCTACATACTGCAGAACAATTGGCGTGTTCACCCCATCAGCACGCAGTTTGGTGCGCATTCTTTCGGACGGAACAATTAAAGCTTTGGCCAAATTGAAAAGGCGCACTTCATCAAAACCAGGATTATAGCCATAATGTAAACTGTGATAATCACGAACTAAAATGACCAGTTTAGTTTGTCGATAGGCCACATGCTCGATAAAGGAAACTTCAAATTGTGCATCGATTTCTGAAGGGTATTGATAAACAAACAAATCATTCGGCATCACACTCGCTGTCAGTCCATCAATGCGTGCGCCCAATGCGGCATAGCTTTCCTGACCACGTTCATATCTGCGAATATCAACATATTGATACCCCGTCTCATGAGCGATTTCAGCAAAGTCATCTCGCGACTTCGACAATCCGCTGTCTTCATCCTGTAACAATCTTGACACCCATTTTGTCATTCTAGTTCCTCCCGCACTCAAAAAGAGATTCACTTAAGCAAAATTCACACATTTTAATCGCTTAGATCCACCAACACTTGCTGCTTAAAGATTGGATCATCAATGTGGTCGGTCACATTCTCATCAAAATTATGTTCTGCAGTGTGTTTATTGGGCAGCACCACTTTCGTAGTCGCGCCCATTTTAAACCATTCATATTCCGAATCAATATGTCCGATATCAATCAGCCAGTTTTCCTGACGATACAAATCGCCAACAATTACCTTCGCAGTCGGCCCCAGCATTAATAAAACCAATTTATGCTGCCCATATTTTTTAATAGCAGCTTCAATCGCTGCTTTTTTTTGATAGGCATTTCGAGCCGGACATAAAATACGTTCAATCGTGTGCGCATCTGCAAATAAATCGTTGCCGATTCCTGAACGAGTGTATTTTCCTTCGACAATCAAAATATCGCGTCCATACCAGCGATCCTTTAAATCGGCAAAGTAATTCTTAGCAGGTGTTTTATCCGCTAAATCCATATAAGGACGTGAAATAAACGTACTGCCATGAATACTGTCGGTAGCGATTCTGCTTTTTACAAACTTTTGATTTGAAAACCGATTCTTATAAAAACGCTGGACGGATTTTTGATAACGATTCAAATTTTGAAAAACATCCGGAATGCAAATCAACAATTGGTCACTGGACGGAGACGCTAAAAGATTGGCTAATTGCTGGGCTAACTCAGGATCATAGTCTTGATAGGGAATACTTTTTCCTCTAATAAGGTCAAACTCGCCATCCCCAAACCGCACCACTGAAGCATGATTTTCTTTAATGAAGGTCAATGTCGCATGAATTCCCATCACCTGGACCGGCGGTAAAACATTTGTGGAAACATTCAAAACATTTGCTGCCACAGTCTCTTCAACTTCAATCAACAGTTTCCGGGTAAAAAAACCATTTCGTAATAAAATGGCAAAATGCTGCACTCTTTTTTGCAACTGTTGCAAGTCCTCATCCGATAATGTATCCAAAATCTGGTCAATCTCTTGACGGGTCTGAATGACATAGCCTACCTGATAAGCACTGACAAGAGCAGCAATTGCTGAATCAGACCACACAAAAACCGGCATGCCCATCCCTAAATAAGCAAAAACCTCATACGGCAGATTATAGGACGTATAATCTGAGCCCTGCCAGGCAATGCCGAATGTGTTCGTTAATTTCTGAACCGCCTGCGCCAAATTAGCGGCTGGTTCAGCGCTAACTTTTTCAGCCGTCTGTTCCGGATTGATTTTCCCCACTGCAATCAAATCGGTATGCTGCGTCCAATCCTGTAAAAGCGTCTGATGCTCAAAGTTGCCAAGCAGGGTGACTGCTCGTTCTGGCAATGTATCGTCAAAATCTCGTTTGGTTAAAAAATCCCAGCCTGTTTGCAAAATAATCGGCGTTTTAACACCGTCATTTCGCATTTGGTCCCGCATCGCCGCTGTTGGAACAACCACAGCACACGCCATATTAAACAGGCGCACCTCATCAAAACCCGGATTGTAGCCAAAATGAAGCCGGCGGTAATCCTGCACGACCGGCACAAAGTGGACGCCACGGTAAACGACATGTTCCGTAAAGGAAACCTCGAACTGGTCATCAATTCCGGATGGATATTGGTATATCAAAAGGTCTCCTTTTTCAACGGCCGCCGTCATCCCTTCGATATGGGCGCCTAAAGCCTGATAAGATTCATTCTGACGGTCATACCGTTCAATATTGACATATTGATAACCCATTGTGTGTGCGATTGTGGCAAAATCGGTTTCCTTCTTTAAGGAAGCTGGTTCATTTTTAGCCGGGATAATTTTTGTCACCCATTTTGTCATTACTTCTATCCCCTCTTACTTGCTTGATAAATCCAGCACAACTTGTTTATTAAAGTCGGGATTATCCATTAATTCTTCCGAATCCAAATCGATTTCAGCAGTATGTTTATGCGGAATTTTAACCCGCTCCGAAACGCCTAATTTGAACCATTCATATTCAGAATCAATATGGCCAATATCAATCAGCCAGTCATTCGTTGCTAATAAATCATACACAATAATTTTTGCAGTCGGCCCTAACATGACTAAAACGAGCCGGTGCTGCCCAAATTTTTTAATGGCTGTTTCAATGGCGGCCAATTTTGAAAAAGCATTCGTCGATGGACACAAAATCCGTTCGATTGAACGTGCGTCGGCAAATAAATCATTTCCTTCGCCCGAACGCGTATTTTTGCCTTCAACAATTAAAATATCACGTTGATACCATAAGTCTTTCAATTGTTCAAAATAAGACTGAGATGGATAATGATCTTTTAAATCCAAATACGGACGTGAAATAAAGGCACTTCCATAAACACCACTTGTGTCGATGCCCTTAAATAATTCAGCTGTGTTGCGTCGTCTGCGCTGCCAAAAATATTGCGTTGAGTCTTTATACTTGCTTAAATCGGCAAAAACATCCGGCAAACAAATCAAAAGCTTTTCATCAGACTGATAGGAAACAACTTCTTTTAGTTTTTCTGCTAACACAGGATTATCCCGCTGCAGCGCAATGTCGTTGCCTTTCATAATTTCAAATTCGCCATCGCCGAAGCGTGCGACCGACGCATGATGTTCTTTGATATATGTCAGGGTTTCAGGAATGCTCAACACATGAATATTGCCAACGGGTTGTTCCGTTAATTTCTGTTCAAAATGCCATGTATCTTTAAAAACACTTTTTTCAACTGCTGCAAGCAGCAAACGTGTAAAGAAACCATTCCGCAGCAAGCGTCCGAACCCTTGAACCCGTTGTTGCAGTTCCTTGAGCGTTTGTTCGTTTAGAGACGAAAAAAGTGCTTCGCTTTCGTTTAAAGACTGAATCACATAACCTAAATGATTATGACTAATTAATTTGGCAACGGCCGAATTCTGCCACGCAATCCCCGGCATTCCCATCGCAAGATACATAAAGACTTCGGGCGCTAAGGAATAGCGCGAATATGAATCCGCTGGCTGGGCCACCCCAAAATCACTTGTAGCATTTTTAGTTTTCCAAACGGCGCAGCTAGAATCCGCTTGGCTAGCCGGATGAATCTTTTTCTGCAGCTGCTCTTTTGAAAAAGGCTTCGTGGTCAAAAAATCCCAGCCATTCTGCAGGACAAGCGGTGCGGTGACGCCATCCGTCCGCATCTGTTGCGCCATCTGTTCTGTTTGAACCACAACACAGCTTGCCATGTTTAGAATCCTAATTTCATCAAAACCAGGATTTTCTCCATAATGCAGATGTTGATAATCATAAACAACCGGCACAAATTTAATTTGACTGAAAACAACGTGTTCTGCAAAAGAAACTTCAAATTGTTCATCAATTGCGGATGGATACTGATAGACCAGCAAATCACCAGGTTATACGGCCGCTAAGTAGCCATCGATACGCTTGCTGAGGTCATCATAGGACTCGCCGGTCCGATCATAAGCACGAATATTCACATACTGATAGCCCATCTTATGAGCAATCTTCGCAAAGTCTGTTTTTAATTTTAATGACAAATTGCTATCACTTGAAAAAAGACGTGTCACCCATTTTGTCATACTTTTTCCTTCCCGCTATCTTTTTACAAGACGCTGCTTCTCACCAAAAGTAACTGCTAAAAGATGCTGCAGATCCGCCACAGTGACCGTGACCTTTTCTTGTGCAACCTGTTCTTTATTCAGTTCGATAAACGCCGCACTTAAAAATTCAATCATTGTGCCCCGATCACCGGCAATCCAGAAGAAATCATTTGTGACCGCAGTCGTCATTTTTTTCTCTCGAATAGAATCGCCCCAGTTTGCGGGCAGCAGTTGCATTGTGAGCGCTATTTTCTTTAAGTGCGCATGATTAATTAGATAATCAAAGCAAGCTTGCAATTGTGCATACAATGAATCGCTATCGTCCACTAACCGCACTGCGCTTCCTTGCTTCCAAGCTTGCTTGCGAATGGCTTGATCATCTTCATGCCGTAAGATAAACTGCAAGTCAATTGCATCCAATGGCGGCATCGGCACATTGTACGCCTGAATATTGGGCGAGATTTCCGGCATTCCCAAAAGAAATCGTTTCACACCGCGATATTTCATTTCAAATTGACCGCCATTGCGCCGTTCAGGTAAATTTAGAATCATATCGACCTGACCATCGTTTCCGGTGACCGCGATCCCATCCATGGCTGGCGTAAACGCCCAGCTCCCGAATTCACCAGGAATAAAGTCAATTGGTGTCGGAAATGTAAAGCGGCCGTCTTTTTCAAATTTAATCCATAATTTAGCATGCCCAATTTCAAGGTCGCCGATTTTATCGCTGCCATCCCACAGAAAAAAGACTTGCCAATAAGTAGAACAAATAAACGTTGTTAATTCTTCTTTTGTCATAACAATCCTCACTTATGTTTAAACCAAGCGCCGCTCTGCGTTTCCAAAAATTTAAAGACTGTGCTGACTTGGCGGCCATGAACCAACCGATTATAGAAATAACGATAAGCCACATAGTTTACAAGCCCCATATCAAACGGAAATAAATAGCGGCCTTTATAAACATGGTCCCGAAAATCCTGTAAAAAAAGATTGGCCATAATGCCTAAAAATTCAAGGATGATCTTGCGTGACCCAAGGATGACACCAGGATTAAGCAGTTGAAAATTAAAATGTTCCGAGAAAAAGTTGCGCATCTCTAAGGGCTGCTGGTCATCGTCGACAATATAGGACATTGTCAAATCATTTACTTCATCGCCAATATACAATTTGTCAGGATCCAGATCGTCAAACGGATCATGCAGCATTTCAACATCGTTTAAATCAACTAAAACAACGTGCTCGATTTCTGGATGGGCTTGAATAAAATGAAACGCTAAAATCCAGCGCTGGTAATACATACTTAATTCATCAAAATCCTCCGGCAAAGGCATTGTCACAATGTGCAGCCCCGCCTGATTGGATTTTTCTTCTAGATCAGTCACCACATAAACAGGTGTCGTAAAGCGCATCGTTGACTTGACTAGCGCCTGTGCATATTCATTTAATTGAGGTGGCTCGACATTGAGCCGCTGTGGGTCGCCCTTGCCGCCAATAAATTCACTTAAAATAATATTTTTATCTTTGATCATTTCATGTGCTCCTTCACTCTGAGAGATCCACGACCACCTGTTTATCAAATGCCGGATCTGATTCAAGGTCTTCAACATCCTGATCAAATTCTGCCGTATGCTTGTGCGGAATTTTCACTTTTGTTAAACGCACGCCCATTTGATACCATTCATATTCTGTATCAATATGCCCAGTATCAATCAGCCAGTAGCCTTTGGAAAATAAATCGTACGTAATTATTTTCGCCGTCGGGCCTAGCATCAGTAAAACCAACTTTCCTTTACCAAAGGTTTCAATGGCGGCTTCAATTTCGTCGATTTTGTCATAAGCATTTTGAGAGGGACACAATATCCGCTGAAGCGAATGTGCATTTTTGAAAAGATCATTGCCCTCGCCGGAACGTGTATTCTTTCCTTCGACAATCAGAATATCTTGGTTGGCCCAGATTTCCTTTAATTTACGAAAACGGGCGCCGACTTCCGCACGATCTTCATAAATAAAATAAGGTCGCGAAAGATTCGCATTTCCATAAATGCCTGATGTATCGATATCCTTAAACATCTTAATTGCTTTGCTACGCAGCTGATGCCAAAAAGTCTGTGCATCTGCTGTATATTGGGTTAACCGTCCAAAAACATCCGGTAAACAAATCAACAAATGCTGGTCGGATTGATACGCCAGCACCTCTTTTAAACGCTGGGCAAGTGCTTGATTAGCGGACTGATAAGCAATTGCAGTACCACGAATGATATCAAATTCACCATCGCCCAAACGGGCAACAGACGCATGATGGTCCAAAATATAATCAATCGTCGCCATGATGCCCATCACATGAATATTATTAATTAAAGCCGGTTTATCATGGATTTGTAACTTCCAATCACGATCTAAGTACAATTGTTCCGTTTTAAGCACTGCCTGGCGTGTGAAATAGCCATTTCTTAACATTGTTCCGAATGCCTGTACCCGTCGTTGTAAATTCCATAAGTCAGAATCATGCAGCGCTGCGAAAATTGAATCAATTTCATCAACAGATTGAATTGCATACCCCAAGTGATTCTCAGTCACTAGCTGTGCGGCGGGGGGCCCTTGCCAGACAAAAACGGGCATCCCCAATGCTAAATACATCACAACTTCACAGGGCAGATTATATTTTGAATAATTGTCACCGTGCCGGGCAAGTCCAAACCCATTCGGCATCTTGTCAATCATTTCATGCGTCGAGGTCGTGCGGATCACATTAGAATCAGGATGATTGTAGTTTCCAATTGCGATAATCGGGGCATTAACGGACCAGTTCGTTATGACATCGCTGTCTTGATCATGACCGGCTAAAATGACTTTTTTATCCGGCAAAGCTTCTGAAAATGATTTGTCCGTTTTAAAATCCCAACAATTTTGTAAGAGAAACGGCGTCCCAACAGCCTCTTGGCGTAATTCTGCTTCCATCGCCTGCGTTGGAATAATGTTTGCTCGTGAAATTCGCAGCAATCTAGCCTCATCAAAACCCGGATTATAAAAATGAAGCCGTTTATAATCATGCACAACCGGAACAATATATATTCCTCGAAAAGAGGCACGTTCGATAAATGTCATTTCAAATTGCTCGTCAATGTGAGACGGATATTGATAAATCAATAAATCACCTGGTTTTACACCGGCCAGAATGCCATCAATTCTTGCTGTCAACGCTTCATAGGATTCATCGTTGCGCTGGTAGGTCTCAATATTGACATAATCATAGCCTAATTCATGAACAAATTCGGTGTAGTCTTGTGCCTCTTTAAGAAGCAGATCATCGTGTTGATTCGTAATAATTCGTGTGACCCACTTTTTCATAACTTCATTCATCCTCTCTAGTCTGATAAATCTGCAACCACCTGCGCATCAAACTTAGAATCTTGTTCAAGGTCTTCCGCATCATAATTAAATTCAGCTGTATGCTTGTGCGGAATTTTAATCTTCTCTAAGCGGGCGCCCCTGCGATACCATTCATATTCGGAATCCATATGGCCACTATCAATCAGCCAAAAGCCTTTCTGAAATAAATCATAGACGATTACCTTTGCGGTTGGGCCCAGCATGAGCAATATCAATTTATTTTCGCCATACTGTTCGATTGCAGCCTCGATTGCATCGATTTTGGCATACGCATTTTGGGCGGGACACAGAATTCTTTCAATCGAGTGCGCATTGGCAAATAAATCATTATCTTCCCCTGAACGAGAAAGTTTTCCCTCAACAATCAGTAAGTCTTGGTCCTGCCAAATCTTTTTCAGGGCTGTAAAACGAGGACCGGCTTGCGCACGATCTTCATAGCTAAAATACGGACGCGACATATCCGTTGTCCCATAAAATCCCGATGTATCGATATCCTTAAACATCGTCAGCACATTCCCACGCCGGCGCCGCCAAAACGGCTGCATAAACGGCTTAAATTTGTCTAAATTACCAAAAATATCGGGCAAACAGATTAACAAATCCTGGTTCGATTGATACGCCAAAACTTGCTTCAGCCGTTTAGCCAGCGACGCATCTGCCGTTTGATACGGGATGCTGCCGCCACGGATAACATCAAATTCACCATCCCCAAACCGAGCTACTGAAGGATGATTGTCGAGAATATAGGTAATCGTATCACTGATATCCATGACATGAATGCCGTCAATCGGCTGTGGCTTTGTTTGACTTTTCAAATGCCAATCACGGTTTAAAAAGAAATGTTCCGCCTTCAAAAGGGTCTGGCGTGTAAAATAACCGGTGCGCAGCAGTTGCCCAAAAGCCTGCGCACGTGTTTGCAGCTCCCACAATTCCTTGGCGCCGATTTGGGCAAAAATTGTTTGAATCTCATCCGCAGACTGAATCACATAGCCAAGATGATTGTCGGCAACCAGCTGTGCAATTGGCGTTCCTTGCCAAACAAAAACCGGCATCCCTAAAGCAAGATACAACATGACTTCTGGCGGAATCCGATATGAATCATCCGTTTGACGTGCCAAACCGAAACCATTCGGCAGCCCAGCAATCAGCTTGTCGACCGTTTGGGCATGAACGACCCGAATCGAATCCGGCAAGGAGGTGCCTGCTGCGTCCTGATCAGCAGCAACAACAACTTTTTTTTCTGGCAAAGCTGCATGAAAAGGCGTGTCTGTTTTAAAATCCCAGCATTCTTGAAGAATATAGGGAGCCCCTACCCCTTGCTGCCGTAATAACTGGCCAGCCGCTGCAGTTGGAATAATCGCCGCATTAGCCATCGTCATCAACCGTGCTTCATGAAAACCATCATCTGCCAGTTGATGGAAGTGATGGTAATCGTGCAGTACCGGCATAATCTGAATTCCTTGATAGGCCGTCCGTTCAATAAAGGTAACTTCAAACTGGGCATCAATATGTGACGGATATTGATAAATCAACAGATCACCTGGCTGAACACCCGCTAAAAAGCCATCAATGTGCGCCGTCAAAGCTTCATACGACTCCGCACCACGCTGATAGCTGTTAATATCCAGATATTCATAGCCCATTTCATGTGCAAACGCCGCAAAATCATTGACCTCTTTATCGGCAAGTGTGTCCTGCTGAGCGCTAATGATTCGTGTGACCCATTTTTTCATTGTCTGATTACCTCTAATCTGCTTGCAAATGTAGTTTTTCACCATATAGAATTTGCTGTTCGACATTCAATAATAAATGCCGGGCAAAATAGCCATTGCGAACCAATGGCGCAAACTTTTGCACATGCTGCTGGCGTTCTGCTAAATCTTGGTCCGAAAGCGAACTCATCAAAACATCGATGTCATCCAAGGAACTGATTAAATAACCTAAATGATTTTCAGCAATGAAGGGCGCAATCCCAGCATCCTTCCACACAATCACGGGTAATCCCTTGGCTAAGTATAGTGAAATTTTATAAGGATTGTTATATTTCGTGTAATTACCATAAGTATCGCCAGTATCCCATGCCAGTCCTAAGGCATTCGGCAACTGGTCGAATAAGGTTGTCTGGTCGAATTGGCCGCGATAATCAACGTTCGGGGCCGGAATCTGATCATTGTTGGGCCCAAATGCAATGAGCGGCGTTTCCTGCTGCCACGTACTCAATAAATCGGATTTAATAAAAGTCCCTGCTAAAACGACTTTCCGTTCCAATGGCTTCGTATTCAGCGGCTGAGTCGTCAAATAATCCCATTCATGCTGCAAAATCATCGGTTGATGTGCCCCGGCATCACGGAGTACTTTTTCCAAACTCGAATTAGCCACTACATTCGCCGCCGTCAAGTTCAGATACAAAATTTCATCAAACCCAGGATCTACACCAAAGCGGACCATTTCAGCATCATGCACAAACGGCACAAAGTTGACATGACGGACATACATGTGCTCGCCAAAGCTGACTTCAAATTGGTTGCCAATATAAGCCGGATATTGATACACCAGCAAATCGCCCGGCCGCACCGCAGCCGTCAAGCCATCAATGCGGCCATAAAGACCATCCATGCTTTCACCTTTACGGTCGTAGCGCTGAATATCCAAATAGCGATATCCCATTTGATGGGCAATCAATGCTAAATCACCTTTCGATTTAGAAACGGCATCTTTCGATTCCGGCTCCAGAACTCTTGTTATCCACTTTGTCATATTGTTGTCTTCTTTCAGTTAATCCAGGTTTTGGCCGTTTGATACTGTCCTAATGTCGTTACTTGACGGCCATGAACAAGCCGTGCCCCCATGTTTTCATACAGAACGCGATTGATGCCCTCCGTAGAAATCGTTTTTCTAATTAAAAGCAGGGTTAGAAATTCTAGTACAATTGAACGACTGCCCAATAAAACCGTCGGGTCTAACTTCTGCACTTTGCGTTGTTCATTTAAGGCAATCCATTCCGTTGTGTCGCCCACGTACAATAAATGAGCCTGCATTTCTAAAAAGGGATTTCTGAGCACACGATGATGGGCACCCAAAAGTGCAATTTGCTGCCACTGCGGATGTGCCAGAATCAATTGGACTAATTGGGACCAGTCGGAACGTTTTCTAAGGACAGCCGGCACAACGTGTATGCCTAAGTCAGACGCACTCTGCTGCAGCGGTGACGTTGTTCCCATACCAATTTGAATAATCACTTGGCCTGATTGCACAATCGGCGTAACAACTGCGGCCCGTACAAATAACGGCTGCGGCGCAATTTGCAGATTTAAAATTGCATCAATCGCCGCATAACAAGAAAAGACATCGGTTCCATTCGGGTCACGCATCACTAACTGATCCGCTATTTGTTCAGGAACGGTTAGCCGTTGGACGATTTTTTTGTCTGCATCCCGCAGCTCAACGAATTGTTGGGCCTCATCAAAGGTCCAATAATGCAGCCCTGGATCAAAGTCAAAATGTGCTTCCGAAAACAGCTCGCCTGTTTCTGAAAACGAATAGTTTAATAAGCCGCCTGTTTCTCCCATTTTAATCACTTGTGTGCCTTGGCGCCGCAGAATCCACCGATGTCCTTTTAACTGATTATAAATGCCCTGCCGATCCATATTTTCCTCCTAACGACACTTAAACCAAGCATCACTGTGCTGTTGTTCAAAACCGAGAATGGATGACACTTGACGACCGTGAACAAGCTGAGCGGCAAAATAGGAATAAGCCACTTGATTAAAAAGTGCAAGCAGTTGCTGATTGCTGATATCTGTCTGGGCAAATTCATGCATATATTCCTGTCCTTTTTGGATCAATATTCCCAAGCAGGACAACAAAATGGAACGATCGCCTAAAATTAAACAATTGCTTAACGCTTGAAGCCGCCGATTTTGTTTCAAAAAAGCGGCCGTTTCAGGTGTCACCTGATTGCCGATCACCAGTCCTGCAATCGCAATAAAATCATCCGCCACATACAGTTTATGTAAAGCCATTTCATCAAATGGATTTTTCAATAACTGCACTTCGTTGGCCGAACAAAATGCCGCACTGGCAACTTCCGAATGTTCCTGCAGAAATGAAAAGGCCCATTGCAAACGGGCAAAATTATTATTTTGTGTTTTAACGGCACTCCGATCGACAAATAAACCAAATTGTTCGGGAACTGATAAGTTTGTCTTTACATACAGCGGCAGCATCTTAGCCGTTACCGTAGTAGCCAAGCGCTGAATTTGTTTCAATTTTTCCGCATTCTGATTCACATCCGGTAATGGTTCATAAGCCATTACGATATTGCGCTGAACGGCTTGATGAGGCCGTCCCATTACCGGCACTTCGTCTAACTGATAAATCTCATCATTCATCTGTCATAGCCCTCCCATCAGCTTGAAGTTTTAGGATTCGACCCACAAAATATTGATTGCATAACGCACTTAAAGTGCTGTCTGTCATTTGAGCTGGCGCTAATGTTTCTTCAAATTGCAGCTGTCCCAAAAGCTCAATCAAAATGGCACGTGTGCCGCCAATTCCCACCAATTGGTTACGCTGGTAAATCATTGTGATTTTATCCGGACCAAACTGATTCAGCAGCTTTTCTGAACCTGCTTGTGACGCAAAAACGGTGTGCCAATTGGGATGATCCAATAACACTTGGTAAGCCTGCTTCCAAAACTGGTTGGTGTGAATCGAAGGCCCCACAAAAACACTTAGTAGCTCTAAAGACGGGAACAACGTCGGGGCATCAGCGGCTGTGAGCTGCACCAGCGCCGCAGCGGTTGCAGTGTGTGCGTCAGCAGCCAGCAGCGGTGCTGGTGCCCATTTAGCCATCCGATTCACCTCTACACTCGGATAACAATGGAAAAGATCGTCCGAATCCTTAATTCGCAGGATATACTCGCCGTTTTTCATGTATGGCATTTCCAATACAGACACAAGCTGCATATTTTCGTTTAATAATTCGATTTGTTGCTGTTTCTCATTCCAGCGCCAAAAACGCGGCGCAGGCAGAAAGTCGATGACAGTGGCCGCATAATCTAAACAACCATTTTGCTTAAATTGGAACGCCCAGACACCTGCGTTTTTGCCTAATACCATATTGACCCAGCCGTTTTTTGCAAAGCGCCAAACATAATTTTGAATGCTGTGAAAAATTCCTTCTGTTGTCACGTGTTCGTCACCCTATTTATGTTTAAACCATGCTGGTCCGTCACTGCGATTATACAAAAATGGCGTGGTAACCTGCCGACCATGTCTGAGCCGGCTCCCAAAATAACGATAAGCCGTGTAATTGATAATTGCCATTTCAAACGCCCCTAGTTGACTGGCTGAGTCATCACGTTTTTCGGCCATTTTAGCGGTCACAATCAGATTAGCAACAATCCCCAAGAACTCTAGCACAATCGCACGATAACCCGCAATTACACCTGGATTAAGTGCCGTTTGCCGATAGTTGGCCTGTAAAAACGAACGGATTTCTGCGGTTGTCGTGTCCCGTGAAATGATATTTAGCGTCAGATTACTAGGTTCATCACTAAAATAAAGTTCATCTTGTTTAAACTGGGCAAACGGATTGTGCAGCATCACCACATCCCCTAAATCTGTAAAGGCTGCTTTCTTTATTTCCGGATGAGCCAGCAAAAAATGATAGGCCATCAGCCACCGCTGGAAATATAAGGAAAGCTGCGGAAATTCCTTTTGGATGGGCATCGACACCATGGTGAATGCCGGTGTCTGGTAATCGACTTTATTATTCGTCAGCAAATACACAGGCACATGAAAGCGTTGGGTCGACGCAACCAGATCATGTGCTGTCGGCAATAAATCAGCCGTTGATTTTCGGTCGCCACGCTGAAAATCAAACATTCCAGTGATGTATTCTGTAATCACAACGTTCTCTGGTACATCCATTTACGTACACCTACTTTGCCACGATTTTATCGGACTCGATTCCTAACCGCTTCAAGTCTTCGGCATCTTTCAATGTCAGCACGACTTTTTGAATAAAGGGTAGCTTGTCGTCCAGAATCGACATTAGATTGCCTCTGACTTGTCCGCTATCATCAAGCGCTGATT
Organism: Lactobacillus selangorensis; assembly: GCF_001437205.1. Classification (GTDB taxonomy): domain Bacteria; phylum Bacillota; class Bacilli; order Lactobacillales; family Lactobacillaceae; genus Paralactobacillus; species Paralactobacillus selangorensis. The sequence continues at coordinate 76,801 of NZ_JQAZ01000007.1, forward strand.
CGGACATGAACAAAGTATTTTTGGATTTTGTATAGGATAACGCCGTTAATTCGATTCCTAAATAATAAATGGCTGCTTTATCTTCCGGACGTACGATTTCTGCAACTTTTGTCGCTAAAAAATTGCCCAAATTATTGTACCGTTCTTTAATAACACGCGTTTTAGGATCTTGAACGGTAATATAGTTCATCTGGCCATTATAGAAATAATAAGTAAGGACAACCTCACGTTCATCGTTGAAGAATAGAATTTCCTGCACTTGCTCTTTGTCATAAAAGATTCGGCTGAACAGCTTCCCATCGTAAGCATATTCTTCGATAAAATCACGTGTCCCATCTTGGTTTAAATAGGTAATATTATTCACAAATCGACGTGTATTCGGATAAAGACGCATTGTGCCAATCCGATTGCCGTCTGCTTTAATATCAATTGAAAAATCCTGGTTCATAAAAATTTCAGCACCGTCAACCGTCTGCACCTGATCGAAAAATAGAAATCCGTTTGGGTCGTAAGTGCGGCCCGTAACATAATCAACAATATTGACGATACGTGGATAATCGTCCTTCGCAAACTTAGGCGTTGTCGGGTCCGGCGCAAGCGTAATGAGTCGTGTATGGTTGCGATTCATCCGTTCCTTCTGTTCCTTCCAATCCGCAGCGTCCGGCTTCAAAACATTCATAATTTCATAATTCATTAATCAAACGCCCCCATTTGTCTGCAATCACTTGGTCACGGTAATCAGAAACAGATGCCACAACTTGTGTTTGCAAGCGTGAATAATCTTTCACAGCTAATAATCGTTCGATGCCTGCCTTTAATTGACTAATATTGTAAGCTTCATCGTCACGCTTAAAGTGCTGCAGAAATCCATTTTGTTCATCATGAACCAGTTCTAAGGCCCCAAAACGTGCATCAAATGTAATCACTGGCAAGGCTGCGTTCATTGCCTCAATGTAAGTTAACCCAAAGCCTTCTGAATAAGAAGCCGAAATAAACGCATCGTACTGCGGATAAACCTGTTCCGGATGGTTTGTTTGCCCCTTTAGCTGGATATAATCGCCAGCATCACCGTCTTGGATGGCTTTCTGCAATTTGCCCATTTCACCGCCCTGACCATAGATATCCAAAGTCACTGCTTTGCCTTCCTGATGCAATTCAATAACGGCTTTTATAATTAAATCAATATGCTTTTCTGCAGCTAAACGTGAAATGGTGACTAATTTAAGCGGCGAACCTAACTGGCGTGCTTGGAACTCATTGACGTCATCGCTGACGCCGCCCACTGGAATCGTAACAATTTTTTCAGCTGCATCGGGAAAGTCGATTAGCAGGTCCTGGCGCTGCAGTTCGGTTGCAACGACTAACCGATTGATTTGATTCATGTGGGTCAAAACATATTCATAATAATTATTCCATAACGGTGCTGAGGCCACTTTACGATCTGACAGATGATCGGCATGGATGACGTCGACTAAATTCCAGTTCCGTTCGGGCGCATTCATTAAGGCGACTTCATTTGCTTCGCCGCGATCAATAATAAAGGTGCTCTTGCCTTCAAACAGTGCATCCAATTGTGTGAAGAAATACCGTTTCAGCTGCACGATATTTTCAAAATACAGATGTGCCCCATCAGGCTGTGCAAATAAATGAATATTCACAATTTCAGTATCGTGTTTGGGCTGCTTCTGAACACGATAAGTTGCTTTTCGCTGTCCAGTAGCCTCATTAAATAGTTCGACACGATCTAAACTAACCAGTAATGTTTCCGGCTTTTCTGGATTTGCACGTTTCACATAGTACTCATTGATGCGCAGCCCTGAATCCGTAACGGTTTCCATCATACGATTCGTTTGGGTATCATCAATCACCATATTGGAATGCGGCTGAATGGTCTTTTGCAGACCCTTTTGCCCGTAATCTGGGCCTAAAACAAAATATTCCCACATATTGATGACCTGGTCTGGCTTGAGGTTCCAACGATTCATGGCGTCATGCAGATTTTTAATCAATTCGACAAAAACAAACCGGTAAGGCAAGCCAGCTTGATCGAAACGTTTCGCACGATAAAATTCAGCATGTTCAACGCCTGAGTTGCCGATGCCCATTGCTTGATTTACAAAAAAATTCATTTTGTTGTCTCCTCCTGTTGTGCTTGTATCATGCGTTCCATGGCTTGAACACCAATTCCTTGGCGGCCAAACGTCCGAATGGTGCTCTGTTTAGGCAAATCGACGGGCACGGCTGCGACTGCAACTTGCGGCTCGACACCTAGCAGCAAATTATTCAGCTCTGGCAGCAACGGCATAGTGGTTGTTTCATCCGATGTGCCGATCACAGTCGTTTGCCAAGCCTTCGTTTTCAATTTGCTGTTGGCACGCACCACCGGCTGTCCATTCACAACTTCAGTCGTCACATCAAAAGAATCAAAAACTGTGCTGGCAGCTAACCAAATTCCCGTAAATTTGAGCACTTGATTATTAAGATTGACTAATTCCATTTTATAACTTCGTGCCTCATCCGGATAATGAAAATGGCCAGCTTCATTGAAATACTCGGTATCTAGTTCTTCTTCATCAGCATCAAAGTAAGTCAGCCGCAGATGAATGGTATCAGCCGGTTCAATCTGACCGACTAATTTAAAACGATAATCCAGATCCGGCGTCAGCAAAGGTAAGTCAGCCGTTTGACGGCCGCCCAAATATCGGCTTTTTGACATCCACACATGCACCATTTTTCCTGGCGACTCACGTGGGTCCACAAACCGATTCTGTGTCGGCTGAATCGTAATTCGTGTTCCATAACGATAGTTCGAAGCTAGTTTCCGACCCCAGCGAATCCAATAAATGGGTGTCATCAATCGTTCTCCTCTCCTGGAATATAATTTAATTCATCCGCTGCCATCTCAGTACGGCCGAAATCATGAACCATAATATCTTTATATTGATCTAAGAACCATTGGAACATCGCGCCAGGTTGGTCAATATGGCGACCAATCAGGCCTTTGTGCCGAAAGTTAAGCCCTGGATAGTTCTTCCATAAAAATTGACTGATGGTTTTGAAACCTTCATCATCATAGTCATCATTTTTCATATAAGTAATGGCAAATTTCGTATGCGAAAGATCACCGGTTGCCATATGATCGACCAAGATATGGTCGCCTTTATCAACATCCTCATCCGTTAAACCACCTGTAACACCACTTAAAATATCAAGTCCATTATCAAAGTCATCTGGTCGTTTAATACGGTTATTCGTGGCAATTCGGCCTAATCCCGCCAATTGTTTCCCGGCGATAATGGCATGCGGCTTTAAATCAGCCGCATAATATTCTGAGCCATAGGTGCCCATCGACACTCCTGACATGATCAATTGATCCGACGTGAAACCAAGTAAGGCTAACTTGTCCTGAATATATTGAACCAGTGCGTGTGCAAACTTTTGATTGCCGACGTAAAAACCGCCCCCAGTAAACCGCTGGTCAGAAACGAGAATGTATGGGGCTCCTAAACGGCGCATCATGAAGTTTCCTTCAAAACCGTCATCGGCACGATTCCCTGAAAAATACACATTTAGAGGCGGTCTTAAGTCCCCTGCATCGAAATACATGAGCCAACTGCGATTCATATCGTTAGGATCAATAACGGCTTGCCCACCGATCATCATCGCACCACGCCCATTATGCGACTGCCGGAAAAAGATCGTCCCGACTTCAACGGTTCCCTTTCCGCAGCCATAAAGACTAAAGGTCACGTTATAGCCTGTTTTCATGAACGGCGGGAGCACAATTGCCCCACTGAGTAACTGCTTTAATGAAAAGCACATCTGCTGATCTTCATATTGAGAATTCGTAGCAAGCAGCGTCATTCGTAATTCAAGATCGACATTGCCAGTAACACCGACTTCAGCCAAAATTTCCCATTGTGTCGCAGCTTTGGCAAAATAGGGAAAGTTAAAGCTGCCGAGCCATTGCATCTGATCTGTAAATGGACCGGCAAAAATTGTTTTTTCAATGCCCCTTTTTTTAACAACGCCGAGATAACTAGGTGCAACCTGTAGATGTTCTGTTTGAAACTGAAATCCATACTGTCCTGTGAAAAAGTTCAGCTTTAAGGTCTGCGCCAACTGCTGCCGATCCGCAAACGAAACGCGCTGAACGTTCAGTTGTTCCGTCAAGCGTTGCTGTGCCGCCGGAATCGCAACAGAATCCGCCAACACAATTCCGTTAGCAGGCAGATGACGAAGCCATTCCAGATTTCGTACAACTGGTGAATCCGCCGGAATCAAATACCGACAATCATAAAATTTCGGCGTGACACGCCCGTTTTTAAAAACGGGCTGATCCTTTATAACAGCAGTTTGGCAATCTTCAAAGCTAAGGTAGCGATAGTCAATCCAGTCATCGAGATTCAGCGGCGTGCCGCCAATTTGAATTGCTTTTACATCAAACGTTGCCACTTTGCTGTCCCTCCCAATATTGAATCAATCGTTCGCTTGAAAATTTTTCAATCAGCCGCACATTTTGGACAAGTGCTTCATTCCAATACGTTAAAGTGTCCAAGTATGTGCTTAGCCCCGCCATTAATCCTGCGTCATCTTTAGCTAATTGACCGTTTTCGCCCGCATGCATATAGGGGCTTTCCTGGCGGGTTAACTGGGGAATGCCAGCACTAATCGCCTGCACTTGGAGAAACGCCTCTGGATGTTCCGTTAAATCGACAAACAAACGAGCCTGGTCAAAATATTCCAAAACCAGTTTACGTGTTAACGATGGGCTGAATTGCAGACGTCTGCTCAACCGGAAAAATTGATTCAAACCATCGACAACTGCTTGCGAAGGTTTTTCAGTGCCGGCTTTTGTTTTCATTTGTTTCAAAATCGGCTGATAATCATGGTCACGAATGACATCCATTTGCGCAGCCTGTGAAAAATCTTGTAAGATTGCAAATTGTGACTGGCAATACTCTAAGAACTGCAATTGCAGCTGCTGCCGTTGTTGTTCGGAGCTTTGCAAGATGATCACTGACAACTGTGGATTAGTCGCCATTTTTTCAAGAAATAGCGTAAATAAATGCGCTGCGTTTACGTCAAGATTGATGTTCCAAAGCACAATCTGTTGTTCCATTTCATTGCTTTTTCCTAATGCCAAACGGGTTTGAAATGGATAACCGATTTCGACCGGTGTGTCATATTTTGCCGCCAATTTTTGCTGTACAGCTGCATTGGCGACTAATAAGGTTTTGCCGCCTACCAAAAGCGACTGGCACGTGTGCAGCTACGCTTGATTTTCGGTTAATTGAGTCGCAACTAAGTACAGTGTCGGGGCAACAGTTTGCAAGCGCTCCATGATGACCTTAAGGGACGCCGACATTGTCGAAAGCAGCATAAACTGTTTGTCCCCAGCTTTCCAGATAGACAGCTGCCGTTCGACCACTTCACGCAACAACAATTCAAGTGAAGCATAGTCTGAACGTAAAAAACGTTTTTGTGCGAGCGGCTGAACCGTCACTTTTTGTGGTGTTTCAACCAGAATGCAGTCACCGTATTCGTTGAACCACTTTTGGCGCACCATCTGTCCTTGTTCGTCTTCCGCAGACTCGCTAATCTTAAAACCACGTTCATCGTATCTATCATGGCGGACGAGGCCATTCTCCTGACGCTCATAGTAAATATCCGTCACAAAACCGTCATCGTTAAAATGAACGGTCGAATAAAGGTTATTATTTTGATAAATCCGCAACTGGTAAACATCATAGACAAATTCAGCATTTGACGGCAACGGCAAGTCTGCAATTGCTAGGCCCTTTCCAGCGGTCAAATGAATTCCTAACGCTGCATCAAGTGCATTCCAAGTTTGCATATTGAGCAGTCCGTTCTGGTTTAAATACGTTCGCCAATCATGACGTGGCTTTAATAACAAAATCCGAAACGGCAATTCGCTTTGCTGAAACAAACGGGCGACATTTGCTAAAGGATCTGTTAATAAGTTGGCTTGGTCGGACCAATCTGGAATTAAAGAATACATATTTTCCCTCCTATACCAACTTATAATGGCTACTTTTCAGCTCAGCCTTGAACTGAATAATCACGGTATCCAGCACAAAAATCAACATGAACACATTTGTGAAGTAAAATGAGAAAATCGTTGCCGGTTGAAACCACAGCCCAATCACCAATGGGGTCGCACTAATAAAGATAGCATAAAGACTGCTGACAAAAATCATGCCGTCCATCCGATTGGATAAGAACTTTTCCTTTTGCGCGCCCGGCAGAACACCAAAAATATAATTACCGCTCTTTTGTAGATCTTCTGCCATGTTGTGTGGCATTAAACTTAAATAACTGAACAAATAATTTAACGCAATCACAACCAGACAATAAACGCCAATTCCTTGCGGCGTATTGTACGTAAACCACGTTGAAATAAGATGCTGAATGGTTGGATTTGTAGAACGCCCCAAAATTGTTTCCGGCAGTAAAAACACGAACATCGAAAACATTAAGGGCATTGCACCACCAGGCAGCACTTTAATCGGTAGATATGAATCCGCAAAATCATTATCAACTAATACTTGCTGAATCGGGATTCGCAATTCGGCACGATTTAAGAACACAGTCACTTTGGTAAAAACAAAGGTAATCACGGCCATCAATGTGTAAAATTGCCAGTTCATCGTGAACCCATTCGTACTCGAAAACATTCGAATTACGCCGGATAAGATACCAGGGACAATCATGATGCCGAGTCCCCCAATCCCATGAACATTATTAAAATCGGCTAGCCATGTAACGTACATTGCACCGGCGACCAGCACAATGATGGAACTCACCCAGACAGACACCGGCAGCGTCTTCTTCGTTGCCGAAGTCAGATAGAGCAACATCTCATAGGCCTGAGCAGTCGCAACGATTACGGTAAAAGTACGTTGGACGTAACTCCGAAACCGCATCGACCACTTTTTACCCACTCCTAATGCTTGCACTGCTGAGCCTAAAATCATGGTGACCATATAGGGCCCCATTCCGATTGAAAACAGCGTCGGTTTTGTGTATTGCGCTCCAGTTGCGACTGTGAAAACTTGCACGATTGGATTGGAATTAAGCAGATTGAGCGTCAGTGTCCGGCCCAGCATTGGAATCGGAATCTGTTGACCGAGTTGCATGACAAGGAGCACGATCAGAGTGACTTGTAATCCTTTTTTGACTTGTTTATCGATTTTGTTTCGCCCCTTGTTATGGAAATTCCAGATTAACACTGCCGTTCGGCTGTGCAATTAATTTCGACAGCATCATATTTTGAACTGCTGAGCGCCAGAAAGCTGCTTTCATCTTGTCAAACGAACGAACGGCTTCCAGCTGATATTCCGCAACTGGATCATGCTGTGCCGAACTGCGGCTCGATACAATCGCACGTAATTGCTGCAAGTTATCAACTTGTTCAATCCATGCATTATCCAGCGCATGCAGAATCGTGAGCCGCAAAAAATAATCGCGTTGCTGTTTGGATAACAGATTAAGCTGCCGGTCCAAACGCTTCTGCACAGTTGTAAGCAAAAACGAACGCAGTGCTTTTTTATCGTCCACCAAAGCAGCGAGCTCATCTGGTTTATAAAAACTATAATCAATGTTGTTATTAATATAATCGCTAAGCTGCTGCAAGGAAAGGTCGGGCACTTCCATTAAATCATCAATATCATGCGTAATCACTTGTTGTGCCAGCACCATCAATTGTTCGGAGGAAAGAGCCATTGTCTGGTCACGAAAACGATACATGGCATTACGTTGCCGACGCTGTACGGCGTCATATTGAATCGAACCCATTCGGCCATCATATGCGCCGCTTGAAGAGGTCTTTTGCGCAGCTGTAACTGCATGTTTAATCCTTCGTTTTGTAATCGGCTGCCCGAATTTACGTTTCCCAGTTGCCGTTTGTTCCTGCAATTTTTCTTGCTGCCGTTTCAGCTTTTTAGAGCCATTTTCCAAAATGCCCCGGTCCTCTAAAGAAGCATAAAACATCGTTTCACCAGGATCGCCTTGACGACCAGAACGGCCCCGCAGCTGATTATCAATGCGCCGGTTAGCCATTCGTTCAGTTCCGATGACTAATAAACCACCCTTGGCACGCACGCCGGGTCCCAACTTGATATCAGTCCCACGTCCAGCCATCGAAGTGGCAACAGTAATCGCACCTGGCTGTCCAGCTTCTTTAACGATTTGTGCTTCTTTGGCCGCACTGCGAGCATTTAACAAGTTATGCACAATTCCGTTTTCAAGCAGCATCCGTGAGTAAAGTTCCGACAATGAAACCGAACCCGTTTCAATTAACACCGGTCTTTTTGCTGCATAAGCCTTTTTGATGACATCGATAGATGCATAGAGTTTCTCACGTGTATCGACAAAAAGCTGGTCCGGTTTGTCAATCCGAATGTTCGGTTGATGTGATGGAATCTCGATAACGAGCAGATTATACACTTCTGCAAATTCGCGCCGATCTGTTTTAGCTGTCCCTGTCATTCCAGCTAGTTTTGTAAACAAGTGAAATAAATTTTGATAGGTAATGGAGGCCATCGCCCGATCTTGCGGCGATAATTTCACCCCTTCTTTAGCTTCAAGAGCTTGATGCATCCCAGCTTGCAAATTCATCCCATTCATTTCACGACCATCCTGGATATCCAGCAAAACAACCTTGCCGTCATCCACAACGTAATCACGATTCTTAGTCAGCAGCGTATTCGCACGCAGCGCCAGCACAAGATGGCGGTATAAATCAGCGCCCTCTCTGTCCATCAAATGTTTCACACCAAAGTAACGCGACATGCTTGCGATTCCCTTTTCAGTGAACCAGACACTCTTTTGGTCGTCATCGATAATATAATCCTCAGATTCAACTAAGTTTTTAACGACTTTATCCGCACTTGTAAAAAGATTCGACTGCACTTTTGGGGCCCCAGAGATTACCAAGGGTGTCTGGGCCAAATCAAGCAAAACAGAATCGACCTCATCAATTAAAGCATAACGAAATGCAACAATGTTTTTGTCATTATTATTGGAAGCTAAATTATCAATTAAGTAATCGAATCCGATGGCACTATGTGTTGTATAAACAATATCACAACGATAAGCCGCTTTTTTGGCCGCCACACTGATTGAATTGTCGCCTGATGCAACCGTTCCAATCGTTAAACCCAGCCAACGGTACACACGCCCCATGTCTTTTGCATCACGGCTCGCCAAATAATCATTTGCCGTGACCAAATAAGTCCCGACACCTTCTAAACCGTTTAAGTATAAGGGCATCGTCACAACTAAAGTCTTGCCTTCCCCAGTTGCCAGCTCAGCCACATTTCGATCGTTTAAGACCGTTGCGCCTAAAACTTGGTTGGGATAGGGACGCATGCCTAGCACACGATCATCGGCTTCTCGAACCGTTGCATAGGCTTCAACTAATAAACTGTCTAAGGAGGCTCCTTTTTCCAGCCGCTCACGAAACGCAACCATTTTATGCTGCAGTTCCGCATCGCTCAGCTCGCGATAATCAGGTTCCAGCGCAATAATCTTCTTCGTCAATCTGCGATACTTGCGTAAATGCCAGTCATTGATTTTCGACACCTTGGTCCCCCCTTCTTAATTGACACACTCATCGAGCATGGTATATTTAAGTTATGAGTAAGAAAAATAAATTGTTAAATGATGACATTGAAAAACGGTTCGCTGAAGAGAAAAAATATCAGCCAAAACAAGCTCCAAAAAAGAAACGTCATATTGTGGAAATCATTGCGGGGGGTGTTTTATTTTTGATTCTTCTCCTCAATGTCCTCTCGATGTTGCTTGGACCGTTACTTAGCCATTAGTCACTACTTTTATTATAACGAACTAGAAAATTTTCTAAAAAAAAAGAGCGCTTTTGGACCCAATTACTTCCTATTAAAGTGGTTGGGTTTTTGCTGCACGAAAAAAGGAGTCCCTATTACTAGGAACTCCCTTTCTTCTGTTTAAAAACTATTTTTCCTCATTATCCTTCTTACGACGCTTGCCGAACAATCCTGCTAATGCAGCAAAGATACCTAAGCCCCAAATTGAGGAACTATTATTAACGTTGTCGCCCGTTTGCGGCAATTTTGTTAGTGTTCCGTGCTTGGAAACCGTGACACCATTCAATGTCGCAGCCGTATTGCCAGATGAACTGCTTTCCTTGATATCAACATAACTTGCATCTCTCAAAGTTGGATTAGTAACCGACCAAGTGCCATTAGACCCAACTGTTGTCGTCAATGTGCCAATAACGTCTCCATTCGGTCCATAAATCGTAACTGTGATTGTAGTGCCAGGCAGGCCCGTCCCAGAAATTGTGTCATTATCACTGGTTGTCGTATCAGAATCCACATTTACCTGATAATTCATGTGATTTGAGTCCGATTCACTCATCGAAGTAGATGCCGATTCACTTGGAATCCCTTCTTTATCAATTGGCGCATTATCGATATCACCGACATAACTACCATCTGGTCCATATTCAGTTACATCAACCTCTTGTCCGACGCTAATGATAGAATCTGTCACAGACCAAGTACCATCAGTGCCGACTCGTGTTCTAAAACTACCCATAAACAGGTGCCCGCGCCCAAAGATATTCACAATAATCGTATCTCCTGGAGTCCCAGTTCCAGAAAGCGTATCGTTCTTTGCTGTTTGTGATGGTGGATCCAGTGTCAAGTGATGATCTGCAGCTGCAGAGTCACTTGCCGGCATAGAAGTACTTTCACTGGTTGAGGTCGACATCGATTCACTAACCGATAGACTAGAGCTCATTGAAGAGGAAGTACTTTCACTAATCGACATAGATGTCGATTTACTTTCACTCATGGTATCCGGCACGCTGTTGTTTTCCGACGTAGATAACGACTCGGAAAGGGAAGTAGAAAGACTCTCACTCACTGATGTGGACGTCGATTCAGATGTCGAAGTTGAAGTACTTTCACTTGTCGATGTGGATGTCGATTCAGATGTTGAGGTCGATGTGCTTTCACTCGTTGAAGTCGATGTAGATTCGCTGGTCGAGGTCGATGTGAATGTCGATTCACTCGTTGATGTGGATGTCGATTCACTCGTTGATGTGGATGTCGATTCAGACGTCGAAGTCGATTTGCTTGTCGATGTCGATTCACTTGTTGAAGTTGAAGTACTCTCACTCGTCGATGTGGATGTTGATTTACTTGTCGAGGTCGATGTCGATTCACTTGTTGAAGTCGAAGTGCTCTCACTTGTTGAGGTGGATGTCGATTCAGATGTTGAAGTCGATGTACTCTCGCTCGTTGACGTAGATGTTGATTCACTCGTTGAAGTTGAAGTACTCTCACTTGTCGATGTGGATGTAGATTCGCTCGTTGATGTGGATGTAGATTCACTTGTCGAAGTCGATGTTGACTCACTCATTGAAGCTGAAGCACTCTCACTTGTCGATGTGGATGTAGATTCGCTCGTTGATGTGGATGTAGATTCACTTGTCGAAGTCGATGTTGATTCAGATATTGAAGTAGAAGTAGATTTGCTTGTCGAGGTAGATGTCGATTCACTATTTGAAGTTGATGTACTCTCACTTGCCGATGTCGATGTTGATTCTGTTGTCGATGTTGAAGTAGATTCGCTATTTGAAGTTGACGTACTCTCGCTCGTCGAAGTCGATGTTGACTCACTGGTCGAAACCGAAGTACTTTGAATGCTACTAAGTTCAGCAGAATCACTTTCGCTATTCGACTCCCATGTGCTTACTACAGCTGATAACGAGGAAGATGTAGACGTACTTTCGCTCGTTGAGGTCGAAGTCGACTCACTGGTTGACATCGAAGTACTTTGCGATGGCCACTGACTTATTGAATTACTGTCCGAAATACTGTTAGCAATACTTTCGCTGGTGCTCTCTGATTCTGAATCCGAAACTGAGGCAGAATCTGACATTGACTGACTATCAGCCACAGAAACAATTGGAATAGTTGGTGAGACGTTCTGAGTGATATCCTGAACATGAAAACTACCACTCTCCGCATCCGTCGGAATATCTAATGTAAGTGACCAAGTCCCATCAGCATTCATTGTCGTTGGCATTGAACCATCCTGACCACCATAAAGCCAAATTATATTTCCACTCAAATCCTTATACCAGATTCGAATACTATCCCCATAATTAGCTGTTCCTGAAAGTGTGACTGTTGTCCCCGCATAAACTGATGTCGAACCATCAGAAGTAGTAAATGTAAATGTTGATCTGGTTGACTTGCCAGCTGTCGTTTGTGTCTTCAGCTGCTGATGAACTGTTTGAGACTGACTTTGTGTTTCAGATTGACTTGTGGTTGTGCTGGTCGACGCTGAGTCAGAAAGACTGGCCGAAGTCGAAGCGGATGTTGATGATTCATTCGTCTGTTGCTGTGTTGACGTTGTCTTAGAGTCACTCGTTGTTCCCGACGCTGTCGAAACAACATTCGTGCTGCCTTTGTCCGTTGTTGAAGTAGATGTCGAAGTATCCGACTTTGAGTTGCTTGCCGAAGCCGAATCTTGTACCGACGTTGAAGTTGACTCACTTGTTGAAGTACTTTCACTCATCGAAGTGGATGGTTGATTCACTGACCGAAGTGCTGGTCGACTCGCTGGTTGAAGTTGAAGTAGAGAGACTCCCAGATTGGGAATTGGCTGTCGTCGAATCAGCCGGAATGTTGGTGCTCTGTTGTGTAGCTAGGACCTGCTTTGAATCCAGTGTCTTAGTGGCCTGTGCTGTTGTCTGCACAGTATCCGCATGAACATGAGCAACAGTGCGCGGCAAAAAAACGCCAAGGAACGTCGCAATACCTGCAAAGACCCAGCGTTTTCCGGCTTTGTACATTTTGAAATGTTCTTTATAGTCCTCTTTCATTTCACGCTTTTTTCCACGTTTTCCCATCATAATATGGTGCCTCCTGTAAAGCTAATCACATTTGTTTGATGTCAATACCTCGTTTATCTTTTGTATAAGCCACAACTTGATTTATAAAATCAGCTATTTATTCGATTATCTTTGTCATATTTATAGTATCATCAATCCTTTTTACTACCTATTGAAACGACTTATTATTTGCTGAATATGAAAAAAGAACTTCTCATTTTCGAGAAGCTCTTCGCTTAATTTGTTATCCTTTATTACGCATTTTTTTGACAAATGCTGATATAGCCGCTAAAATTCCAATTCCCAAAATTGAAGTATTTGTAACTGTTTCACCGGTGTTTGGCAAGGCGAATTGCATCGCGTTTGTCTTTTTATGCTGCATTGCCGTGTTATCAGATGTTATTTTATTCGGTGTGACTCCCATCAATCTAGAAACAACATCACCGGTTGGACTTGTTTCAACAACATTAATACGACTAGCATTTTCTAGCGCCGCATTTGTAAGTGCCCAAGTTCCGTTTGGTTCGACTATCGTCTTATAAGTGCCAACAATCTCGCCGGTTGGTCCGTAGATTGTAACGGCAATTGTGTCACCAGGCGTCCCTGTGCCAGATACTGCATTATTATGGCTGGCTGTCGTTGGATGATTTACGGTCAATTGTTGATTAGGACTCGTTGAAGTATGCCCCGACTGACTCATGCTCATTGAGGTTGAAGTCGATGCGCTCATTGAAACTGAAACACTGCTTGATGTTGAATAGCTTTCGCTACTTGATTCTGATACTGATTGACTTTTCGAAGTGCTGACGCTTGTTGAAGCCGACTGCGAAATGCTTTCACTCGTGCTAGCTGATTGTGAATAACTGTCATTTTTTTACAAAAAAAGAGTGCCGTTTAATGGCACTCCACTTGCGCATTCTAGTTAAATTATTTTTTGAGTTTGCGACGTGAAAACAGCATAACCAGCAGAATAGCCGTCAATGCGCCCAAACTGTCTAAAATCACATCTTGAAATAATGGCGTTCGATCGCCCGTCAGCATCTGATGGAATTCATCTAAAGCTGCGTACCCAGTCGCTGCTAAATAGGTAACTATCATCGTAATGAACCGATTCTGCAATTTCGGCTGTAAAAATAAATATCCGAATAAGCCGAACAGGAAATAAGTCCCAAAATGGGCTGCCTTACGTATAAAGAATTCGACAAATTTGAAATAGCCAACTGTTTTGACGCTCTCGACAGTGCCGGCATAAGTAAATGAGAATTGCGACAACCACCCTTTCAATGGCTCATTGGCTAAATATTTTTCCAAAAACGGCACCGACGTCTGCTGATGATAAGTCATCGAAGAGCTGTAAAACAGAATCAGCATGATTGCTAGTGCGCCCCATAGCCATTTATACTTTTTTAAAATCTGCACGTTTCAAAAACTCCTTTATCGCAATAATAGTTTCATTTTACCAAAAAAAGCAGCCTTTTTCAGGCTGCTTTTGCAGTTAATCAATGTCCAGAGCAGCGGCAGTCCGCCGTTCAGACATGTTATAGAAAATCAGTGCGATAATGCCGAAGACTATCGGCCCAGCAATCGTCCAGAAGGCGGTGTAATAATCGCCTGTCATAATCGGTTCGATTTCGGTGAAAATAATTCCGAACAGAATCGTCAACCAGGCAATTGCAGTCGAAACCCAGACGGTCGTCATATTATGATAAAACTGGAACGGCCGATCGAGGCCCTTTTTCATTCTGAAGAACGGGAAAGCACCGACTAAGAACAGGTATGGGAACGTCCCAGAAATGTTTTCCATATCGGTCAAAACGGTATAAAAGGCTTTGGCGTTCGAACCGCCAAAGGCAACGGCAAAAATCATGACGGAAACAATCGCCGCTTGTACCCACATTGCAAAGGCAGGTACTCCGTACTTATTGATTTGTGTCATCTTCTTCGGCCAGAATTTCTTAGGCGAACCTAAGATGAAGGACTTCAATGGCGAATACAGGAGAACAAAGAAGGCACCCATATCAGACAAGAACTCTTCAATTCCGATGATGCGGGCGAACCAATTGCCAAGTGTAATCGTGCCGGCGTGGGATAATCCCAAGACTTTCCCAAACTGCATCCCTAAGTTATTCATTAAAACATACAGGACATTCCCAAGGTTGGTCGTCTTGCCGCCGACAATACTATGCCAGTTGGCGCTGACACCCCATAATAGGATGCCGACTGAATAAATGACCATCATCATAATCATCGAAACAATCATGGCACGTGGGAAGGTCTTTTCAGGCTTCTTAACGTTATCAATCACGCCACCCATCGTTTCCATCCCGCCGTAAGCGAAGATGGCGTAGACAACAAACGATAAGATGGCAACCGGTGATGAGAACTGCGGATTCGGTGAGGAAACAATACTCTTTGCGGTAAATGGTTGGGCGAGCTGGCCTTTTTGAATCACGATCAAGACCAGACTCATTAACATAAAGGCCCCTGTCACTAACAATGTGATCGTCCCGCCAAAAGCAGCGAACCGTGCAATCTGCTTAAACCCATGCACGGAGAAATACGTCGCAACGATGACAAGTGCAATCCCGCAGAGGGCAATTGTTTCAGTCGAACTTAATCCAAAGATATGCCACGTCTGGGTCGTATCATGGCCGAAGAAGGAAACGGCAAATGGAATCCAAACTTTTGACGCTTCGGAAACCAGCCAGACGATCCAGCTGGATAACCAGATGAACGTGCCGATGAAGGCCATCCGTTCACCAATTGAACCGGCTAGCCACGAATAAATCCCGCCCCGAACAGCTTTGAATGAGGAACCATATTCCGCAAACATCATAATCGTCGGAAAGAAGAACAGCGCAGCAGCGATGACGTACCACATAATCGCAGCATACCCCATCTGATCGTAAGCAACTGTTGTGTTCCCTAACCCGTAAATCGAGGTGAATACCATCAGAACCAGGCCGATGAGCCCAATCTTCTTTGTCTTTGGTGCGTTTGTTTCTTCTTCCATTGCCAAGCTTCCTTCTGTGAGTGTTCCAATTTCAAATCATTTTATCATTATGCTATCATTTAGAACTTACTTTTCAAGCGATGAAGCTCGCTCAGGTCTGGAAACGACGCTTTCATCGTGCTTAGCAAATTCTTATTTTCTGCATCACTTATTGAAAATCATTGTAGCACCTTTTCTGAATGAATAAAATACTTTTTTTGTGACTTTTTATTCACTTTATTGTTACTTCCCGTTCTAATAGGATTCTTAAGACAGAAATTTATTCATTCAATTGCATGATGATACAAAAAAAGATGCGGCCGCAGCCGCATCCTTTTTGGCATTTATTTTATTTGTTGCTTATTTTGCGTTCCGACATGTTATAGAAGACAACCGCAATTAAAGCAAAGACGACTGGACCGGCAATGGTCCAAAAGGCAGTGTACATATCGCCTTCCAGCACCGGTTCGATGGCCGTAAAGATGATTCCGAACAAGACAAGCAGCCAGCTGACAATCGTAACGGCCCATACCGTCGATTTCTTACGGAAGGCAATGAACGGATGCTCCAAATTCTTCTTAGCTCGGAAGAATGGATAAGCCCCAATCAGGAACAAGTACGGCACCGCCGAAGACATATTCGACATATCCGTCAAAACAGCATAAAAGGCTGTCGCACCGGAGCCACCAAAGGCCACGAAGAAGAGAATGACAATCACAATGACAGCCTGAACCCACATTGCATAGCCAGGCACGTTGTATTTGTTCAGCTGTGTCATCTTCTTCGGCCAGAACTTCTTAGGCGAACCCAAGATGAACGACTTCAGCGGTGAGTAAACCAGCACAAACATCGCACCTAACATGGTAATAAACTGCTGGATAGCGTTGACACGGGCAAACCAGTTTCCCATGGTCGTCACACCGCCAGTTGAGAGGCCTAAAGCTTTCCCGAATTCCATCCCTAAGTTGTTCATTAACACATAAGTAACGTTCCCCTGGTTTGTCGTTTTGACCCCCATGACAGAACGCCAGTTAGCTGAAACACCCCAGAGACCGATACTAACAGCGTAGAAGAACGTCATAATAATCGCTGTGACGATCATCGCACGTGGGAAGGTCTTCTCAGGTTTCTTCACGTTATCGATTACACCGCCCATGGTTTCCATTCCGCCGTAAGCGAAGATCGCATAAACGATGAACGAGAAGACAGCCGTTGGCGATTCAAACGCCGGATTAGGCGACTTGACCAAGCTTTGGGCCGTCAATGGCTGTGCCAGATGACCATGATTCAAGAAAATCAGGATGACACTCAATAACATAAAGAGCCCCATGATGATAAAGACTAAGATACCACTGAAGGATGTGTACTGCGCAATTTTTGAAAAACCGTGTGCTGAGAAGTATGTGACCCCGAGCATCAGTAAAATCCCTAAAATCCCAATCGTCTGAGTTGAATTCAACCCGAAAAGCGACCAAGTACCGGTCGTATCGTGACCTGAAATAATAACTGAGAAAGTAATCCAGAGACGTGATGAAGTCGAAACCAGCCAGATAATCCAGCCAGATAACCAGATGAACGTCCCAATGAAGGCCGGTCGATCCCCGATTGAGGCCGCCAGCCATGAGTAAATTCCCCCATGTGCTTCCTTGAAAGTTGAGCCATATTCGGCAAACATCAAAGCACTGGGCAGGAAGAAGAAGATTGCGGCAAAGACATACCATAAGATCGCCGCATAAGCCATCTGTTCATAGGCCAGGGTAGTATTCCCCAGTCCATAGATTGACGAGAAGGCCATTAAAACGAGGGCAACTAAACCAATTTTTTTGCCATTACCCGTTGATTGTTCATTATCCATTTAAACAAAGACTCCTATTTCTGATTTTTTGTTCTAAGTAATTATCGTTAATGATACCATAAACTAATTTTGAATAATATACACATAAAACGCATATTTTTTTGCGACATACAAAAAGCGCCGTTCGCAAGCGAGCCAGCGCTTCTTTTTTTATTTTAATAATTTATTCGACGGTGACACTCTTAGCCAAATTACGTGGCTTATCGACATCCAATCCCTTTTCAAGGCTGGCATAATAAGCAAACAATTGGGCTGGAATGATGCTCAGGAGCGGCGTCAATAAATCATCGACGTCCGGCAAAATGATTTGGTCGTCAGCGGTCGCCAAGGCTTGGCTGACGATGGTCATCGTGTGCGCCCCACGTGCCTGCACTTCTTTAATGTTGCCTCGTGTCAACCCAACAGTCGTTGGATCGGTCAAGAAAGCAATCACAGGTGTATTGTCCTGAATTAAAGCAATCGTCCCATGTTTCAGTTCACCGGCGGCAAATCCTTCGGCCAGAATATAGGAAACTTCCTTGAGTTTCAAAGCGGCTTCAAGACTGACATCATAGTCAAGGCCACGTCCAATATAGAAAGCACTGGGCTGATCGGCTAGGTAATCATGAGCCAATTCCTTGAAGTGATCCTTCTCATCGACTAACTGCTGCTGACCAGCGGCAACGAGGCTTAACTGCTGCTGCAGATCGAATGCCTGGGCGGCCTGAACGTGCTTGGCCTCCCCTAATTCTTTAGCCAGAACAGCTTGGACAGCGATTTGCGCTGTATAAGCTTTCGTCGATGCAACGGCGATTTCAGGGCCAGCGTACAGCAGCAATGTGTAATCGGCTTCCCGTGACAAAGTCGAGTTCGGCACATTGGTAATGGTCAGTGTCGGCAAATGCATCTGGTTGATTTTGACCAGAACCTGACGGCTGTCGGCCGTTTCGCCGCTCTGCGTTAAGAAAATAAAGAACGGATGCTTGGTCAATAACGGCATATGATATCCAAATTCACTGGCTAAATAAGCTTCGGCTGGTGTATCTGTCAATTTTTCAAACAGCGTTGCACCGACTAAGCCAGCATGGTAGCTGGTCCCAGCGGCAACAATATACAGCTTATCGGCCTGCTGCATTGCATCCAGAATTTCAGTATCAATCTTGAATTCATGCGATTGATCATCCGTCTGATAATTGCTGAGGATGCGGCGCATAACGGCTGGTTCTTCGTCGATTTCCTTGAGCATGTAGTATGGGTACGTCCCTTTGCTAGCTGCATCAGGATCCATCTCAACGGTATACGGTGCACGTTCAACCGGCGTTCCAGCGGCGATTGTCTCAATTTTGATTTGATCGGCCGTCAAGGTGACCATTTCACCATCATGGATTTCAACAAATTGATTGGTTTCATCAATCATCGCCAAGGCATCGGAACAAACGACGTTGAAGCCTTTGCCGGCGCCGATCAATAATGGCGACTTGTTCTTAGCAACGTACAGGCGGTCTGCTTCCTGACGATCGGCTAAGATGAAGGCAAATGAGCCTTGGAGCAGGCGCAGTGCCTTTTGGAAAGCATCATGACCAGACAGGCCCTCACGTGCAAATTTGGCCACTAATTGCACAACCACTTCCGTATCCGTGTCACTGACAAAGTCAACATCGTTCAAATAATCATCTTTCAGGGCTTGATAATTTTCAATCACGCCGTTATGGACCAAATAAAAACGACCGTCGTTAGAAACCTGCGGATGCGCATTCTGATCACTCGGTACACCATGTGTCGCCCAGCGAGTATGCCCAATCCCCATTAAGCCTTGAACATCAGGCGTCACAGCTGCTTCAAGTTCGGAGATTTTACCTTTTCGTTTGATCAAGAAGTCATTGCCCTGTTCGTCGTTGACATAGATACCGGCCGAATCGTAACCACGATACTCCAGTTTTTCGAGTCCTTTTAATAAAATATCAGTTGTTTTTGGATTTCCGATGACACCAACAATTCCGCACATATTCGTCACTCTCTTACGTTAGATTTTTAAATTGGTATATGCTGAAATATCAGTATTTTAATAATTGGTTCATTTCGTTTGCAATTAAAAGAATAGGCGTATTACACGATTTTGTCAACTAAAAAGTTTAATAAGTTTAAATTGGTATATATCATTCATAAAAATTGGACTATTCAATAATGTTAGGCCACACCACAAATCTTTCCAGAGCACAATTGGAACCGCTTTTTACAAAACATCTGCTGGTAACCAAATTAAAGCACGTTCCCAATTAAAATGGTTGGAATGAGACTCAGTGACGTGAATAGCAGGCACAAAAAAAATCATCCCAAATTGTTATTTGAGATGACTTTTTTGAAATGTGTTCACACGCTATTTTTTTAGGCGCCCATTTGTTGTTTGACAACGGCAGCGATGCGGTCGGCATACCGGTCGGTTTCTTCCTGAGTTGGTGCTTCGACCATAACACGCAGCAATGGTTCCGTACCGGAAGGACGGACGAGAACACGCCCATCACCGTTCATTTCTTTTTCAACGGCATCGATTTCGTTTTGAATGGCTGGGAAGTCTTTCCAGTTATTCTTTGTCTTGTTGGTCACCGTGACATTATCAAGCTTCTGCGGGTATGTCTTGACTGGTGCAGCCAGTTCGGATAATTTCTTGCCTGTTTGTTTCATGATATTGAGCAATTGGATTCCAGTCAGCATCCCGTCCCCTGTGTTGAGGTAATCGAAGATGATAATATGGCCGGATTGTTCACCGCCGAGATTGTAGCCGTTCTTGCGCATTTCAGCGACCACGTGACGGTCCCCAACAGTTGTTTGGGCAGTCTTCAAGCCAGCTGCTTCAATGGCTTTGTATAAGCCCATGTTACTCATGACGGTTGTGACGATTGTATCTTTCTTCAGACGACCTTTGCTGGCCATATAGTTGCCTAAGATAAACATGATTTTATCGCCATCGACAATGTTGCCTTCTTCATCGACTGCGATGCAGCGATCGCCATCGCCATCGAAGGCTAAACCAATTTGCGCATTGTTTTCAACAACAGCCTTGGCTAAGTTTTCGGGATGCGTTGAGCCAACTTGGTCGTTGATGTTGATGCCATTTGGATTCGTCGCAATTGTCGTAAAATCAGTATCCAAATCAGCGAAGACACGGCTGACCAATGCACTGGTTGACCCATTGGCTGCATCGAGCACAATCTTCATGCCGCTTAAATCATCTGGAATAGTCTGTTCCAAGAATTGTGTATACTTCAAAACACCTTCTGGATAATCGGTGATGATGCCTAAACCGTCTGTGTCCGGACGAGGACGATCGTCTTTCGGCGCATCCAATAAACCCTCAATTTCCTCTTCTTCATCATCGGACAGTTTATAGCCATCGGAACCGAAGAACTTGATGCCATTGAACTTAGCTGGGTTATGTGAAGCTGAAATCATAATCCCGGCTGTGGCACCTTGGGCCCGAATTAAGTAGGCAACTGCTGGTGTGGTGATAACACCTAAGGACAAGACTTCGACACCAGCTGATAATAAACCGGCAATCAATGCGCTTTCCAGCATCTGGCCGGAAATCCGGGTATCACGAGCAACCAAAACCTTGGGCCGTTCGTCTGAATCATTATGCTTGGCTAAAACATAGCCGCCGTCACGGCCTAGCTTAAAGGCCAATTCCGGAGTCAATTCCTTGTTTGCAACACCACGAACACCATCTGTACCAAAATACTTTGTCATGTTATTTCCTCATTTCTGCTTTTTTAATTCGTACTGGAAACACTCGCCGTTGCGACTGCATCCGTTGCTTTAATGGTTACTTTGATTGTTTGGGGATCGGTATGATCCGCATCCTTTGGAACGGGGACTTTGATTGTCTTCGTCGTTTTCGACTTGATATCCTTGACGCTGACTGGAATCGTGATCGAATCGAGTTTATCCAGAACATCCCGTGCCCCGTAGACCCTAATCTTAGTCGTACTCGATTCAGCTGTGTAAGTATATCCGTTGACACCGTTATCCTTCGTTGTCAGTTTGACGCTGACTTTCTTGCTGGGCAAGTAGATTGGCAGCGCAACATGAACTGTCTGCGGCGTCAAAACAGCATTGACTGTGTTGCCCTTCTTATCAAGCGCCTGCAACATCACTTCACGGCTGACCTTCTTCTTTGTGTTCCGTGACATTGGAACAGTCGCCACGACTTGATCGACTTTATCGACCTCTGCCTGCGACCCCGTTACAACGGCCGTTTCAGACGATAAATCCGGTGTGCCCGCCGTATAATTCGTCGCTAAACTTTCTTTATTATAGTTGACTTGGATTGGGAAGCGGCGGTTCTGCCGTTTCTGGATATTAACAGTCACCGAACTGGGTTTGATCTTGTAGGTCAATGCCTTGTTGATGCCCGATTGCTTCAATTTAACGGTATGTTTGCCGATTTTCAATTTTTCAAGATTGGCAACGACCCGAAAATTCTGTGTATTCGAAGTCGCCGTAACGAGGGCACTCGGTCCCGTCAGTTCGACGGTCACATTTTCGGGATAACCGGTAATGTAATAACGATCCGTATCGGCATCGATCTGCAGCGGTACTTTGATGCTTTTACTGCGCTGCGCCAGCATTTCAGTGCTCTTCGAGCTCGTCTGCCGTGTCGTATTGATCCGATCGGTATGCACATAGGCAAAGAGCAGCAGCGCAAAGAAAAGAGCCAACAAACGATACAACCAAGGGCCAGTCAGAAATTTTTTCATTTCTTCTTCCCCCCTCGATTCTGTGTACCAGCATGACGGAAGCCTTCAATAAACCGCTGTACTGGATTCAGCTTCTGATCCACTTCTTCCGGCACAACCAGCTGTGTATTCAAATACTTCAAATAATCGTCACGAGTCAAATCACGCATCAATTCATTATTCTTGGTAATGGTCACGCCGCCGGTTTCTTCCGATACAACAATCGTCAGCGCATCAGTCACTTCACTGATTCCGACCGCTGCCCGGTGCCGGGTCCCCAATTCTTTGGGAATCATATTGCTTTCCGAAAGCGGCAAGTAAGCGGCAGCCACTGCGATCCGGTTGTCCCGAATAATGACAGCCCCATCATGGAGCGGCGTGTTCGGAATGAAGATGTTGATCAATAGTTCACCCGAAATGTCAGCATCCAATGGAATCCCAGTTTCGATATAGTCTTCGAGCCCAGTATTCATCTGAATCGTGATCAGCGCCCCGATCCGTCGTTTGGACATGTACTGAATTGCTTTATCGAGCGAATTGACCAGCTGTTTCTGCTGGGCCACTTTTTTTTGGCCGCTGCGGGCAAACAGCGAGCCCCGTCCGATGTGTTCCAAGCCACGCCGAATTTCGGGCTGGAAGATGACGACAAGGGCAATGACCCCCCAGTTGATTACCTGATCGACGATGTAGGAAACTGTCCTGAGATCGAACGCCCAGCTGACCAGTTTAATCAGGATGACGACGGCAATCCCCTTCAGGAGCTGGACGGCCTTGGTGCCCCGCACCAGCATAATCAGCTTGTAGATGAAATACCAGACGACTACGATGTCGAGGACGTTTGCAACCGACTGCCATGTCAGCAGATCGCTCCAATTAAAGCTCATAGGCTACCTCCCTCTCTTTTTTATTGTTTTTATTATACCACGAACGCTAATTATCCCGCCGGCCGTCCATGAAAGTCTTTTCAAAATTTAAACGTATTTTTAAAATTTTTCCGCCAAACTTTGTTACACTTAAACTAATGAAAAGGGCTGGGGTATCATCATGAATAAAAAACTAATGTGGAGCATCCGTGGATGTTTTCTCCTTTATTTTATCTATCTGTTCTTATTTGTACAAGGAACCTTCTCGTTCCTGCTGTTAAATACCT
This sequence comes from Lactobacillus selangorensis, assembly GCF_001437205.1. Classification (GTDB taxonomy): domain Bacteria; phylum Bacillota; class Bacilli; order Lactobacillales; family Lactobacillaceae; genus Paralactobacillus; species Paralactobacillus selangorensis. The sequence goes on from NZ_JQAZ01000007.1 coordinate 100,420, forward strand.
TTTTAGGTTACATTCCGATTGAGCTTGCCTTTCATCTACATCCTGACAAGCCCCGGTCGAATTGGCTGTTCTGGCCGATCACTGTTTTGTGGCTGCTCTTCTTTCCGAATGCCCCTTACCTGCTGACCGACTTGATCCATTTAACTCTGTTGCATGCCTATAATCTGTCCACTGGCTTGATTCGCAACGATCCGTATATCTGGATCAATTTTACGTATTTGCTGATTTCGACCGTTGTCTGCACCAACTTGGGGATGTGGAGTGTCAATCACGTTGCCAATGTCATGCTGGCCCGTTTCCATTGGCCGAGCAAACGCACCAAGCTGGTGTTTGTGCCGCTTCTCTTATTGCTCTCTTCCATCGGAATCTACATCGGCCGGTTTTTGCGGATTCATACCGTTTACTTGCTGACCCCGAGTCTGATCATCAAACCGATCCTGACAATGTGGTCGCCGCGAATGCTGCTGTTTACCTTCCTACTCTTTATCGTTCAAATGATGATTTACGGCACATTGGAAATCTTTAAGCATAGTCATTAAAAGATATCAAAAAGGGCTTCACAAAATTGTGAGGCCCTTTTCAGCGGTTTAATTTCGATACATTTTAAATTCAAGGTACAACTCGTTATAGGTGCCGATCAATTCCGGTGACAGATTATTATAAATCTGCAGGTGTTTCATCGTTTCGGCATCCGGATAAAACTGTTTGTCATTCCGCACCGAAGCTGGGAGCAGCGCTTTTGCCTGCTCATTCGGCGTTGCATAGCCGACGTATTCGGCATTCTGGGCGGCATTCTCCGGTTTCAGCATAAAGTTCAAAAAGGCATAAATGGCTTTGTAGTGCTTCGCCGTTTTCGGGATGACCAGATTGTCGAACCAGAGGTTGCTGCCTTCGCTCGGCACCACATAATGGAGGTGCGAATTCTGCGACAGCATTTCGGAGGCTTCACCGGACCAATCAACGGCAATTGGTGCTTCATTTTCAATCATGTACATTTTGATTTCATCGGCCACAATGGCTTTGACATTCGGGGTCAAGCTGTCGAGCCGCTTTTTAGCGGCGTTAAGCTGCTTGATATTCTTGGTGTTGACCGAATCACCATCTCGAATCAGCGCAAAGCCCATCACGTCACGAGCCGAATCGACCAGCATAATCGAATCCTTGAAGCGAGGATTCCACAGCTGCTTCCAGTGCTGAACCTGGCTGGCTTTGACTGTTTTATCATTGTAGATAATGCCTAACGTACCCCAGAAATACGGGACAGAATATTGATTATGCCGATCGAATTCCAAATTGCGGAACTGCGGTGAAATATTGTTCATGCCATGCAGTTTGCTTTTATCGAGCGGCACAAGCAAATGGGCCGCTTTCATTTTCTGAATCATATAATCGGACGGAACAGCCAAATCATAGCTTGTCCCCCCCTGCTTGATTTTGGTGTACATCGCTTCATTGCTGTCAAACGTTTCCACACTGACGTGGTAGCCGGTTTCCTTCTGAAATTTTTTCAGGAGGGCCGGATCGATATAATCGCCCCAGTTATACAGTGTTAAAGTGTTGGACTGACTTTTGACCTGACTCTTGGCCAACCGGTCACTCGTAAAGGCCAGCAATCCGCAGAAAACCAAGATTGTCGTGATTGCTGCAACTAGTTTTTTCATGGCCGCTTCACCCCAGCTTTCTGGCGTTTGGCCGTATATTGGGTCAGCAGATAATAGCCGACAACTAATAATAAGGCAAAGACAAACAAAATCCCTGACAAGGCGTTGACTTCAAGGTCGATTCCCTGTCGTGCACGAGCATAGATTTCAATTGACAAGGTTTCAAAACCATTTCCAGTCACAAAGAAAGTAACGGCAAAGTCATCGAGTGAGTACGTAAACGCCATAAAATAGCCGGCCAGAATGCCTGGAATGATAGCGGGCAAAATTACCCGGCTCAATACCTGCCAGCTGGAAGCGCCTAAATCTTCGGCCGCATCAATCATTGTTGTCGACATTTCCTGCAGACGGGGCAGCACCATCAAGACCACAATCGGAATTTCAAAGGCAATGTGGCTCATCAGAACGGAACCGAAACCGAGTCCGATGCCTAAGAAAGTGAAGAAAATCAGGAAACTGGCCCCGATGATGACATCCGGCGAAACCATTAAAATATTATTCAGCGACAGAAGTGCGTTCCGTGTCTGCCGTTTTTTAGTCGCATAAATCCCCAGCGCACCCAAACTGCCGATTGCCGTCGCAATCAGCGCCGACAGTAATGCTAATAACAGCGTGTCTAAAGCAATCTGAATCATCCGGGCATCCTGAAATAACGCCACATAATGCGCCCAAGTGAAGCCTTGGTAATGGCTCATCGTTTTGCCGGTACTGAACGAATACATAATCAGATAGAAGATCGGCACATACAGCAGCACAAAAACTAAAGTCAGATAGCCATTGGCAAACCATTTTGTTTTTTTAGTCATTGTGCTTCCGTCCTTTCTTCTTATGCTCGCCGGTCAGCGACATGATAATAAACATGGCGATAATCAGCACGACGCCGATCGTCGACCCCATTCCCCAGTTCATCGTCACTAAGAAATGCTCTTCGATCGCCGTTCCCAAAGTGATGACACGGTTGCCGCCGATCAGACGAGTCAGCATGAATAAGGACAGCGACGGGATGAAGACGGCCTGAACGCCGGCTTTGACCCCGCTCATCGTCATCGGAAAAATGATGCGCGTGAACGTCTGCCAATTATTAGCACCCAAATCCCGGCTAGCGTTGATATACGACGGCTGCAGGTCTTCGATCGCATTGAAAATCGGCAGAATCATAAAGGGAATCTGAATATAAGTCGCCACAAACAGAAAGCTCGCATCCGTGAACAAAATCTGCTGCGGGCCGATCCCGATGAACGTCAAAAACTGGTTTACACTGCCATCCTGGCTGAAGATGCCGATAAAAGCGTACGCCTTCAACAGCAGATTAATCCAGGTCGGCAAAATAATCAGCAGCAGCCAGAGCTGTTTATGCTTGGTGTAATGCAGAAAATAGGCCGTCGGGTAGCTGATCAGCAGTGTAAACAAGGTGATTAAAAAAGCATACCAAACCGAATTGAGCGTCATCCGCAAATAAGTGGCTGATGTGAAATACGTTGCATAGTTGCCGAGTGTAAACTGGCCGCGAATGTTGAAAAAAGATTGGTAGGCGATCAATAGAATCGGCGCGATTACAAAAAAAGCCAGCCAGAAAAAGTAGGGCATCTCAAATAAAACTTGTTTGCGTTTCATGGGCCCCCTCCTTAATCTTCATACGTTTCCAGGCGTGCATCGAAAGCCTGTTCAGATTCGCCGTACCGCATGACGTGAATGTCTTCCGGCTCGAAAAACAGCCCGACCCGCTGATCGTCTTTGGTTGGGTTCGTCGAATGAATCAGCCATTCGTTATGGTCATCGTCATAAGCAATCACTTCATAATAATCGCCTCGAAACAACTGCGTGTCGATCGTAACCACCAATTTGCCAGCGTCAGGTGCGACGATATCAAGGTCTTCCGGCCGCAAAACAACTTCAACGTTTTCATCCGGTTTCATCCCAGCGTCGGCGCATTCGAACACTTTATTGACAAATTCGACGCGATAATCGCTCAGCATCTTGCCTGGCACAATGTTGCTTTCGCCGATAAAATTGGCAACAAAATGGTTGACGGGTTCATCGTAAATATCGACCGGCGTGCCGCTCTGCAGAATTTTGCCGTCATCCATGACAAAAATTTCATCACTCATTGCCAACGCTTCTTCTTGGTCATGCGTCACAAACAAGAAGGTAATTCCCAAACGCTGCTGCAGATCACGGAGTTCGACCTGCATTTCCTTACGCAGTTTCATATCCAAAGCTGATAAAGCTTCATCAAGCAGGAGGACCTGCGGCTCATTGACCAGCGCACGTGCGATGGCGACCCGCTGCTGCTGCCCGCCAGAAAGTTCGGAAATCGACCGATCTTCGTAGCCGCTTAATTGAACTAATTTCAACGCCCGTAAGACCTTTTTTTCGATTACTTCCTTCGGTGTCTTGCGGATTGTCAGCCCAAAAGCCACGTTATCGTAAACATCCATGTGCGGAAATAAGGCGTAATCCTGAAAAATCGTGTTCACTTGGCGTTTGTTGGCCGGCAAGTCGTTGATTCGCTGGCCGTCAAACAGGACGTCTCCAGAGCTTGGCGTCACAAAACCGCCGATTGTTCGTAAAATCGTCGTTTTGCCTGAACCGGATGGCCCTAGCAATGTATAGAATTTGCCTGCTTCCAAAGTCATATTGATATCATGCAGGACGTTGGTGTCCCCATAGTTTTTATAGACATGCTTTAATGTAATGATTGGTTTCGACACAAGATCACTCCCCTGACCTGAGTTTTATAAGTAAGATGCCGTTGCGACGAGCAGCAGCTGGCTCGTCTGGCTCGTTAAATTATGAATTTGATGGCGTTCCGTCGCATGAAAATATAAGCTGTCGCCGGCTTGAGCCTGATATTTTTCGGCACCCAATTGCAGGCCGACCTGACCACTTAGCACATACAAAAAAGTTTCCGCTGCTGACGGCTGAAACGGCTTGAATGACCCATGTGGTGCCAATTTAATCAAAACGGGTTCCATCTCGTTTTCATTGGACGCCGGCACAAGCCAATTTAAAGTGTAGCCCTTCTCGGCATCAGCGTAAACGGTTTGTTCCGCTGCTGGATAAACTATTTTCTGGGTCACGTGATCTTGAAAAAAATCGGCCGGTTTTTCGCCGAGTACTTCTAAAATGGCAAAAAAAGTTTCCATCGACGGCGACGACTGGTCGTGTTCTAGTTGCGAAATATAACCCTTGGTCAAATCCGTTCGTTCGGCTAATTCTTCTTGCGTCAGTTCTTTGTGCTGCCGTAATTTTTTCAATCGTTTCCCAATATCCATGCGTATCTCCTCAACAAGTTTTTTAATACTAAACTGCTAGTTTAGTTTGCCTTACCCTATTATACAAACTCTCTTCAAAATAGCAACTTAGTTCTGCACCCTTTTTCGAGCGCTTTCATGATACAATGTAGGGATATGAACGATAAGGAAAAGGGAGGTCCTTTATAATGGCAACCTACCAGGCATTGGTATTGGTACCGCACAATCATCAGATCATGCCGCAGATCCAAACAAAAGAAGCTTGTCAGACCTTGCCGGCGCATCAAGTGACGGTAAAGGTTCAGGCGGCTGATCTCAACCATAAAGATTATTTGGCCTTAAAGCCTGACAGCAAAGTAATTTATGAATATCCCCGTGTCGGCGGCATCGATTTTGCCGGCACCGTCACCGCCTCAAACGATGCTCGTTTTATTGCCGGCGAAACGGTGTTTGCAACCGGATATGGACTCGGAACGGATCATGACGGCGGTTTTCAGCAGTCTGTCACCGTTCCCGGCGACTGGCTGCAGCCGCTGCCCGACGGCATGGACTTGAAAGAAGTCATGTATTACGGCACGGCTGGTTTAACCGCTGCCCTAGCCGTTTCCAAACTGCTTGACCAGCCGGCCCTGCAGAATTACGACGCTCCAATCCTGATCACTGGTGTGACCGGCAGTGTCGGCAGTCTTGAATTAGCCATTTTAAATAAGCTGGGCTACACAAACCTGACCGTCGTCTCTCGTCAGCAGGAAATCATCTTGCAGGATGAATTGAGCCGTTTAGGAGCAACGCATCTGCTGAAACCAGCCTACTTCCTGCAAACAGCTTCGAAACCATTGCAGCACCAAGAATTTTCAGCGGTGCTGGACAGCGTTGGCGGCGACTTGCTGGCTGCCATCCTGCCCCATGTCACCTATGAAGGCCGGGTCACGATGGCTGGCAATAGTGCCGGCAACCGGCTCAAAGCGACTGTGCTGCCATTTATCCTGCGTGGTATTACCTTATACGGCATCGATTCTGTTTATCAAAAAGAGGACGAACGCAAAAAGATGTGGCATTTGTTAGCGACAAAATTCAATCTCAAAGATTGGCCGCATCCAGTTGCTAAGGTGGTCGCCTTCGATGAACTGCCGGAAATCCTCAAAGCTGGCCCGCAGACCAAATTGCCGCAGCGGACACTCGTTGAAATCAGTTAAATTAAAAAAGAGCTTCGGAAACTTTTTCCGAAACTCTTTTTATTTTTTAAATGACTTTGCCAGTATACGGACGGGCAGGTAAATCGTCGAAATCGAGCAATTCAAGGTCCTTCAGCGTATCAGTATAATACGTCAGTGCTTCGGCAATCATCAAATTGACGTTTTCGGGACCTTCATGGTAAACCACGACGGGCATCTGATGAGCGGCCGCATAGCCGATCTCGAACATGGTGCCTGAATCGGGTTCGCCAGCCTGATAATCATACAGAGCCACCATCAAGTCTGCACTGTTGATGCCATTCAAATCGCTGGCGTAAGTTTTTTGCCGCCACGCTGGAGATCCCTCCGGCTCCGAAATTTCGGCCGATTCATCCATCGGCACGAAGATGCTGCCAATGGTGGGATTCTTAGCCAACGTGGCCTGCACACGGCGTAATCGTTCCAACTGACGGGTATCGAAAAAAGGCCCCGCTAGATAAATACTTTTCACTGTCATCATCCTCGCTTTACTGTTAATAGCTTAAAGTTTAGCGCATCTGCAGTGAATTGACAAACAATTTTTAAATTTAATTATTTATTGTTCGTGTTATCATCCTGATCGGAATCTTGACTCGGATCGGCAAAGTCATCCTGAATCAAGTCAGCATCTTCCAAGAAGGTTTCAACGACGACATCGCCAACAAAGAAGAAGCCATGCTGCTTCATATCGCCGGAAATCCGGTCGGCTAATGGTGTCTGACGTGGCACATCAGTCCGGTTCGGATAATGATTGATGATTGGTTTATTGTCAACGAAACTCCAGAGATAATTACTGAAGCTGCCATTGGACTGTTCCAAGTTTAAAATAGCTTGCGCATTGTTGCGGGTTGCATGGACTTTTTCATTATTCCGAATCATTTTCGGATCGGCCAGAATCTGGTCGAGTTCGCCATCGGTCAAATCAGCCACTTTTTGAATGTCCCACTGCTTAAAATCTTTCGTCAATTCGGCTTCTTTTTCCAATAGAACGGTCCAATTCAGGCCGGCATGAAAAATTTCCAAACTCAACAATTCAAACAATTTCTGATCGTCATGGATTGGCTTGCCCCACTGATCATCATAATAAGCTAATAATGCTGGAATCGGCTTGCGCTTTTCACTCATCTTGAAAACCTCCCTTTCGTATTTCACTACCTTCATCTTAATACGAAAGCTGCGGAAACGTTCGAAAAGAGCCTACTCCTCCCCAATAATGCGCACTTCACATTCGAGGTGGATCTGGAATCGCTCCCAGATTGTTTTTTGAATCAAATGAATCAAATTGACGTAATCACTACCAGTAGCATGATCGACATTGACGATGAAACCGGCGTGTTTTGTCGAAACTTGGGCGCCCCCGACCATCCGGCCTTGCAAACCGGCTTCTTGAATCAGTTGTCCGGTGTAATGCCCTTTCGGCCGTTTGAAGACACTGCCGCAAGACGGATATTCTAACGGTTGACGAGCGGCCCGCCGTCCGTTGAAATCATCCATCCGAGCTCGAATCGCAACTGGATCATCAGGTGTCAGCGAAAAAGTCGCCTCTAAAACGACCCCGTTATCCTCCTGAACGACACTGTGCCGGTAACCGAAATCAAGTCCATCGCCACTGATTGTATGGATTTCGCCGTCACGCGTCATCACTGTGATTGAGGTGACCACATCTTTAATCTCGCCGCCGTATGCACCGGCGTTCATAAAGACAGCACCGCCGATGCTGCCCGGAATGCCAGCCGCAAATTCAAGCCCGCTTAAAGCAGCATGATAGGCCGTTTCGGCCGCATCAATAATTCGGGCCCCAGCGGCAGCTACCACTTGATTTTGTTCTGGATGGACAGTGATGGTATTCATCTGCGTTAAAATAAGGACGAGTCCACGAATGCCGCCATCCCGAACAATCAAGTTGCTGGCATTGCCCAGCACCGTCAAAGGCAGCTGTTCCTGATGGGCGTAGTTGACCAATGTGCGCACTTGAGCGGTATCCGTCGGAAAAGCGATTAAATCTGCTTTTCCGCCGGTTTTCGTAAATGTATAATGACTTAAGGGTTCATTAGTATGCACTTCAATGCCGTTTAAGGCTGCTTTTACATCTGTTTTCAAATTATCGTCACCTTTGATTAAATTCATAAATCTATTCTAGCAAATATTTGTTCGGACCACACCACAAAGCGAAAGGAAAATCAGAATGAAATTCATCTCATGGAACGTCAACGGACTGCGTGCAATCGTCCGCAAAAATTTTCAAGCCGTTTTTGAGGAGCTGGATGCCGACTGGTTCTGCATTCAAGAAACCAAACTTCAGGCCGACCAGCTCGAACTCGATCTGCCTGATTATTATCAATATTATAACTATGCAGAACGAAAAGGGTATTCTGGCACCGCCATTTTTACCAAACACCAGCCTTTACACGTTACCAATGGCCTCGGGGTACCAGCGCTCGACCACGAAGGCCGCATCATCACGTTGGAATATTCCGATTTTTTTGTGGTCACCTGCTACACGCCTAATTCACAGACCAAACTCAAACGAATCGCATTTCGAGAACAATGGGACCAGGCTTTCAATGAATATGTCAGCACTTTAGCTGCCAAAAAGCCAGTCATCATGTGCGGCGACTTCAACGTTGCGCACCATGAAATCGACCTCAAACACCCTGAACACCATCAGGGCGATGCTGGCTTTTCCGAACCTGAACGAGCCGATTTTTCAGCCCTGCTAGCAAACGACTTCATCGATACCTTCCGGACGCTGCATCCCGAAACGGTGACCTACAGCTGGTGGGATTATCGTCATTTTGCCCGTAAATCAAATGCCGGCTGGCGAATCGACTACTTTATCGCTTCAAGCAGTCTGCAGCCGCAAATCACAGCGGCGGCGATTCACACCGAAATCATGGGCAGCGACCACTGCCCGATCGAACTTGACATCAAAAACGAGTTTGCTTAAAATAACGCCACAATCTTTTTTAAAATGGAGGAAATACGTTGAATTTTACCGCAATGGACTTTGAAACGGCCAGCCCGAAACGTTACAGTGCCTGTTCGCTGGCGCTCGTCGTCGTGCGCAATAGCCAAATCGTCGATACATTTTATTCACTGATCAAACCGGAAACCGAATTCAGCGCTTGGAATACCAAGATTCACGGTTTGCATGCCAGCGATGTCGCCGATGCACCGAAATTTCCGGAAGTCTGGGCCCATATCCAAACTTTATTCGAACCGAATAAACTCGTTGTTGCCCACAACGCCCGTTTCGATACGAGCGTTCTGCGCAGCACATTGAACTACTACGACATCGAAGCACCGAAATATCTAGCACTCGATACGCTCAAAACGAGCCGCCATTTCTATCCTGAGTTTCCCAATCACAAACTCAATACGATTTGCGACCAGCTCGATATTGACCTGCATCACCATCATAATGCGCTCGATGACAGCGTTGCCTGTGCTAATATTCTGCTCCATGAGGAACAGCACTTTGGCGACAACGCCTTAAAGCCGATGGTCAAATTTATTCAATAAAACTAAAAACGAGGCCTGACAAATGTCAGGCCTCGTTTGAGGTTAGTGAATCAATTTACTCATTAGTAAAATCGGCAAATAGCCGTCTGTTTCATCGTAATAACCGCGTTCCATCAATGCTTCGGTCTCAAAACCAAAGCGTTCATACAAAGCAATCGCACGATTGTTGCGGCGCTGCACAGTCAACTCAAGCCGTGCCAACGGTGAATGTTCGGCCCAATCCATGATTGTTTCCATCAGGGCTGTGCCGATTCCGCAATGCCAGTAATCCTTTAAAACGGCAATTCCAAGATCACCGATATGACCCGTATGCACATCCAAATCAGCTGTCATTCGAACGAGGCCGATGATTTGGGAACCTGCTAAGGCAACGAACAATGCATTATTATCGGAATCGTATAAATCGGCTAATTCCATGGCTTCGGTTTCCGGCGTCAGCTTTAGCTCGCTGGGCGTCAGCACCACAAAATTGGTTTCCTGATTGAGCTGTTCGAACACTTTTAATAAGGCCGCCGCATCATCAGGCACGGCTTCACGGATTGTAATTTCAAGCTGTTCACTTGCCATCGGCTTCCTCCCACTCTTGTGCCAGTTTCTGATAGTGCGGCCCCTTGCCTTCAATCGTCAGCATTCGCCGGTTATCATCATCCGGATCCTTCTCCAAATGCACCATTAAATAATCATCCGGGAGCAAATCCTTTACAAATTGGCTCCATTCGATGACACTAACACCGTCCCCATCAAAATATTCTTCCAGACCAAGATCGGCTGCACCCGTTTGTTCGAGCCGATACATATCCATGTGATATAAAGGAATGCGTCCCTCTTGATATTCACGAATCAAAGTAAACGTCGGACTTTTGATGTGGCGTTTGATTCCTAGACCTTGAGCCAATCCTTTGGTAAAGGTCGTCTTGCCAGCACCGAGATCGCCATCGAGCAGGATGACATCCCCTGGCTGAACCAGCGGCCCTAATTCTTTCCCAAACGCAATGGTTGCTTGATCATTTGTTAATTTTTTTGTAAATCCCATCGTTATTTTTCACCCTCGTTTTCAATTGCCTTTATTATACAGAAGGATACTGATTTCACAAAATAGAATCCATTTTAGAAAGGTTGACCCTACGATGCGTCATTTTATGCATTTTCTTAGGACGCTGTTCATTTGGGGGCTGATCGCCGCCGGATTGTACATCACTGCCCCCCGTTGGCAGGCCTCCCTTCAGTCGCTCCAGCTCGACCAGCAATTTACTCAGAAAGTCACCAAAGCTTCTGAACAGACGACCCCGTCTGGCTGGAAACCACTTGAAAAATGGTGGCTGATCGGTGCAAATGGCACGCTGACTTACAATGCAACTGCTCTGCCCCAATATACCACTGAAATTCAGGCGGCCGCTCATTGGTGGAATCAGCTCGCTGGACACACCATTATTCAAACCCAAACCAATCAAAAGAGTGCCGATGTATACTTAGCACCCGTCAGCGGCAAATATTTCAACTTTTCTGGGCTGACCGGTAATAACCATCTGCTATTATTCAATGCCAGCGTGCTGGACGGCGGCGATGCCAACGATATCGAAAATGTCTTCATCCATGAATTCGGCCACGCATTGGGGCTTGACCATGCACCGCAGCGTGATAATGAAGTGATGTCGCCGACGCAAGCCATTGCCCACACGCTGCAGGCACCGACAAGTTACGATCGAACCGCTCTCACAGCCACTTTAAAACGGCTGAAATTGGTCCAAGCCAAGAAACTAACGGCAGACAACTACACCCGCATCGCCAGCCAAACTTTGCTGCCGAGTGCGACGAATAATCTGAGCGACGCCACCTACAATGGTCGCGAAGCACTCGCTTCCGTCATCGGCGGCGTAATCACGAGTGCCAAAAAACAGGACGACTCGGCGCTCGATAAGCTGATCACGGCCAACAAAGCCAATGAAACGAAGCTGGAGGGCAACAACGTGACCGATCAGCAAATTAAACAAGCTGAAAAAACACTCGATCAGCTAATCCGAGCCGCTAAAATGGAAAGCGACTTTCCGCATGCTTATTCGACGACTGCCACAGATGTTTATCAAACGACACAATAATATTAAAAAAGCTGGCCAAATTGGTCAGCTTTTTAACATTTATTGATTCAAGGATTGTGCGGCTGTAATCAAAGCGAGTTTGTAAACATCCTCTTCGTTGCAGCCACGGGATAAATCAGAAACTGGTTTATTCAAACCTTGCAAAATCGGTCCGATTGCTTCAAAATTGCCTAAACGCTGCGCAATCTTGTAGCCGATATTCCCGGATTGCAATTCTGGGAAGATAAAGACATTGGCTTGGCCGGCCACTTTGGAGCCAGGCGCTTTCGAAGCAGCCACCGATGGGACGTATGCCGCATCAAACTGCAATTCCCCGTCGATTGGAATATGCGGTGCTTTGGCTTGGGCCAGCTTAGTTGCCTCCTGCACTTTGGTGACCACATCACCTTTGGCTGAACCCTTGGTTGAGAAACTCAGCAAAGCGACTTTCGGGTCGATATCGAATAATTGGGCTGTCTGCGCCGATTCAACCGCAATTTCAGCCAGCGTTTGCGCATCAGGATCGATATTGATGGCACAGTCAGCAAACAAGAACCGTTTGTGGTCGAACTGCCGCTGCATAATCATCGCTCCGCTGATGCGGCTGACGCCTGGCTTTGCCTTGATAATCTGCAATGCTGGCCGCACTGTATCACCAGTCGGATGGGTTGCCCCAGAAACCATCCCGTCGGCCCAGTTCAGATAAACGAACATCGTGCCGAAATAGTTCGGATCCCGCAGCATCTTTTCGGCTTGGTCATGGTCATTTTTGCCATGCCGGCGTTGCACAAATTCATCGACCATCGTTTCGTAACGGTCATAATTATTCGGATCGATGATCTGAATATCACCCAGCTCTAAATTGCGATCAGCGGCCAATTGCTTGATTTTAGTCGGTTCGCCCAGCAGAATCGGCTTGACTAAACCTTCCTGATTCAAACGAATAGCGGCCCCTTGAATCCGTTCATCGGTGCCTTCTGGGAATACAATCGGGATAAACTTCCCTTTGATTTTTTCCTTTAAACTTGCGAATAATTCCATTTATGCGTCCTCCTCTGAAACATGTTCAGGCAATTGCCAATCAATTGGCGTCTCGCCCCATTTTTCTAAATAAGCATTCGTTCGTGAAAACGGCCGTGACCCAAAGAATCCGTATCGAGCCGACAACGGACTCGGATGTGAAGATTCGATAATCGCATTTTTGGTCGTATCAATCAATTCAGCTTTTTTCTTAGCAGCGTTGCCCCATAAAATGAAGACCACGTGCCCACGATCGGACAACTTTGCGATTGCCGTATCTGTCAACTGTTCCCAGCCCTTGCCACGATGCGAATAAGCATGCCCCTGCCGCACAGTTAAAACTGAGTTGAGCAGCAGCACTCCTTGATCGGCCCACTTCTTCAAATAACCATGCTGGACCGGCGCAATTCCCAAATCATCCTGCAGTTCTTTGTAGATGTTCTGCAAGGACGGTGGAATCTGCACCCCAGGTTTAACGGCAAAACTGACGCCGATTCCTTGGTTAGGATTATGATACGGATCCTGACCAAGGATGACGACCTTCACTTTGTCGAAGGGCGTCCATTCGAAGGCCTGGAAAATGTGATACATGTCCGGATAAATCGTTTCAGTTTGATATTCGTGCTTCAAAAACTGATGGAGCTGACGGTAATAAGGCTTTTCAAACTCTGGCCCTAAAACTTGCTGCCAGTCGTTATGGATTAAGGTTTTCGTCATATTCGATTCTCCCATCAAAAGTTCCTACTCTAATTTTAACCAATTGTCGCTTCCGTTACCAGTCACTTCTTCGGGGACCTTCGAAATCGCTTTCGTGCCCCAATAACTTATGCTACACTAAAGCCAAAGTACAAGGAGGAATCACGTCATGATCTCAATTATTGCATCCGATATGGATGGGACCTTACTCAACGATAAAATGGAAGTTTCGGACGAAAACGCTAAAGCAATTAAACTAGCACAAGCAAACGGAATCGAATTCATCGTCGCTACCGGCCGGCAGCTGGCGGAGGCCAAGCCGTTGCTTGCTGCTCAGGATATTCACCCCGCATTTATTACTTTGAACGGGGCACAAGTCTATGATGAATTAGGCAAATTGGCCGTCAACATTCCCCTTTCGAAACGTGCCATCGACTATATTACGAAAACATTGCGTGCGGAGGGTTTATATTTTGAATTAGTGACCGATGAAGGGGTTGTTTCTGATAATAAGGCCCAGCGCATCCAAACTGTTGCCGACCTCCTTGCCACCCTCAATCCCGGTACTCCATACAAATTAGCAGTCGTACTGGCATCGGCTCGTTTGGAGTTGATGAACATTCATTATGTCGACAATTATCAAGAAATCATCGCGAATCCCAAGCGTGAGATTTTGAAGATTATCGCTTTCAGTAAGGGCGACTATTCTTCATTAGACAAACCACGGCAGCTTTTTTCTGATGACCCAGACCTGGTCGTCACTTCCAGCTCCGCTAATAACATCGAAATCAATGACCGGCGGGCCCAAAAAGGGTTTGCGCTTGAAGCCTATGCCAAGCAGCGTGGCATTAAAATGTCGCAGGCGATGGCGATCGGCGATAATCTGAACGATAAATCAATGATTCGGATGGCCGGAATCGGTGTTGCGATGGGCAATGCCAATCCAGTCATCAAAAAATTAGCCAATTATCAAACGGCAACTAACGTTGAAAACGGGGTAGCTAAGGCTATTCGCCATGCAATTGCTTTCAATGCTTCTGAATTATATGAAATGACACACCGTTAATTGAGAAAGGGGCCGGCGGAATGCAGTTTGTTATTCGGGAACCGGAACGTCACCTGAATGGTGTGACGTTCATTTATGACGCCCACAAACGGATGCAATACCTTTTAGTCGGAAATCGCGGTTTGCGGCACAATAAAATCAGTTTATATGCCAGCAGCGGCGAACTGCTCGGCGAAATCCAGCAAATGTCGCTTGGCTTCAGCCCTCGTTATGATCTTTGGATCGACCAGCAGAAAGTTGCCTCCTTGAAAAAATTATTCGGCATGTGGCGGGAATTTACCTTCGTTAGCGGCTACAACTGGCTGATTGTCGGCGACCTTGTCCATAATCAATACCGGATTCTTCATCATACAAGTACTTTAATGACGGCACAATCAATTCTCCTGCCAACCGGCAATGGGATGGCACTTGAAATCACTCACGACTCCGACATCGTCCCATGTCTGCTGATCAGTGCCGTTCTGAATCATTGGGCCCGTACGAAGCAAAAAGACAGACGCCCGATTTGGGGCAGTCCCGTCGGCATGCCGATGATTCCCTAATCGTACGGCTTTAAGAAAAGGCTGCGGACAGCCTGTTTTGCCAAAATCACATAAATCCCACCCAAAAACTGCGACCCCTTAAACTGGCCGCAGTTTTTTTGAAATTACAGTTTTTCGATTAAATGCTTATAGCGGTGATTGCCGATCATCAATTCGCCGTCTTCAACGAAGCCCATTCGTTTGTACAATTTTTCGGCCTGCGGATTTTCAAAATCAACGCTGAGGCTGATGACTTGTTCGCCTTGCTGCCGCAGATGCTCCGGCAAATACTTGAGGAGTGCTGTCCCGATTCCATGCCCCTGCTTGTTTTCGGCAACGGCTAACGTATCAAGGTACCATTCACCTGGTCGGGCTTCCTTATCGGTAAAGAACTTCAAGTCCTTCGACAACCCTATCTCTGGCAAAAATGGCGCAATTGCATCATCGATGGTCGCCTCTTCAACCTCAGGGTAACCAACTGCAATGCCAACGACATGGCCGTCTTCAACGGCAACCGTCGTGTGGCGGTAACTATAACGATAATCCTCAGTTGCATAGGCCTCGCTCAAAACATGGTAGAGATCCTGATCGGGAATTTTTTCAAAAATAGGCATTTCCATTTCGTCAAACACGATTTTAATCAATGGCAATACTTCATCGACATCTGCTTTTTTTGCTGCTCGAATTTCCAAAGAAATCCCTCCTTATTGGTGTCTAGTGTACCGCACAACCGCTTCCAACGTCAAAGTAATCCCAGCAAATTGACCCTTAATCCCTAAAATGTCCAAATCAACGTTTTTTATTGGAAAACGTTTAAATTATCGCTCAAATGGTCCTTTTTCTTGGCACTTTTTGTGCTAAACTAAGGATATTTCAAAGACACGAAAGGGATTTTATGATGACAAAACTTGAGATCAAGAACTTAAAAGTCGAAGCCGATAATCATCCGATTTTGCATGGTGTCAACTTAACCGTCAACACCGGCGAAATGCATGCAATCATGGGTCCAAACGGAACGGGTAAATCAACCTTGGCCGAAACCATTATGGGCAATCCCCACTATCACATTACCGATGGCCAGATTTTACTCGATGGCGTCGATTTAGCGACTAAAAAAGTCGATGAACGGGCTCGAGCCGGCCTTTTCTTAGCGATGCAATATCCAGCCGAAATTCCCGGTATCACAACCGCCAATTTTCTGAGAGCTGCCATCAATGCTCGCCATCCGGAACAGCCGATCGCCATTCCAAAATTCATGAGCGAACTGAATAACGCGCTCGATTTACTC
Organism: Lactobacillus selangorensis; assembly: GCF_001437205.1. Lineage (GTDB taxonomy): Bacteria > Bacillota > Bacilli > Lactobacillales > Lactobacillaceae > Paralactobacillus > Paralactobacillus selangorensis. The sequence goes on from NZ_JQAZ01000007.1 coordinate 116,737, forward strand.
GACATGTCCCAGAAGACGGCCAATCGTTATTTGAATGCCGGTTTTTCCGGCGGTGAAAAGAAACGCAATGAAATCCTGCAATTATTGATGCTCAAGCCGAAATTTGCGCTTCTCGATGAAATTGATTCGGGACTCGATATTGATGCCCTGAAGGTCGTTGCCAAGGGCGTCAATGCCATGCGTGGCCCCGAATTTGCAACTGTGATGATTACCCACTATCAGCGGTTATTGGATTACATTGTACCGGATGTTGTCCATGTCATGATGGGCGGCCGAATCGTCAAAACCGGCGGCCCCGATTTAGCCAAGCATCTGGAAAAAACGGGTTATGCCTGTTTGCGGGATGAACTTGGTCTCGATATTGAGCTGGTGGACGAATGAAAATGCACACACCACGTTACGCCCAAATGAAAACAGCGAAATGGGGCCTGCATGCGCTGCGGACCCCATTAGCCGACTTGGCAATTCAGCTGGCAAATCAGGATGAACTGCTGCAAAACGGCGGTACCTTTGCCGTTGCCGATCACATTTCCAGTGATGTTGAGACCGCCCATCGTCAGACTGACCCTGAAAACGCCTATCTGGCAGCTCATTTCGAACAGCTGACCCAAACGGTACAAATCGAGGTCCCCGACCAGGTCCAGCTGACCAAACCACTACTTGTCGATTGGCAGCCGACGACACCAGGCAATGGCAATTTTCATTTTTCAATCCGTTTAGGTAAAAACAGCCGTGCGACCGTGATTATCACCCAGAAAGCCGGTGCAATCGGTCTCAATAGTATCGGCGAAATCGCAGTCGGTGCCGATGCGCAATTAGAAGTTGCTGAATTAAATCTATTTGACCATGGCAGTCGGGCCTATTTCCATCAAAACGCCAATCTTGATCGCAACGCCGCCTTAAACTGGTCGATCGCCCAGATTGGGACCGGCAACGTGCTTGGCGAATTCAACACTGAATTAAACGGTACTGGCGCCAGTGCCAACATTCAAGCCGTCAGTCTTGCTAAAAAAGATGAACATATCGGCTTGCAAACAACGGTCGGCCATCATGCGCCGCATACGACGAGCCGGATTTTGCAGCATGGTGCACTATTCGCCCAAGCGGAAACAAATTTAAATGCAATCGGCAAAATCGACCATGGTGCGCATGGTGCCGATGCTCAGCAGGAAAGCCGGTTGCTTCTGTTGGACCCCAGTGCACAAGGCAATGCCAATCCGATTTTATTGATCGATGAAAACGATGTCCAGGCCGGACATGCTGCCAGCGTGGGACAAGTTGACCTGCAACAGCTGTACTATTTGATGAGTCGGGGTTTAACAAAGGAAACGGCAGAAAACATTTTAGTCCGCAGCTTCTTAGCACCCGTTTTATCATCCTTACCGGCCGGTCCGATCGCCGATCAAGTCGATCATTTATTAGGCCAGCGTTTAGGAGGAATTGATCCGAATGAAGCGTAACGATTTTCCAATTTTAACTGAAACAATGAACGACGAGCCGTTCATCTACTTTGATAGTGCCGCAACAAGTCTGACGCCGGAACCTGTTGTCAATGCGATTCGAGATTACTACCGCAACGTCAATACAAACGTTCATCGAGGCGTCTATACCTTGGCCGCTCAGGCAACTGAACATTATGAAGCCGTTCGCCAACAAACCGCCGACTTTATCCATGCGGACAAGGCCAATGAAATTATCTTTACTAGCGGCACCACTGCCGGCTTAAACCAAGTGGCACGTGGCTGGGGTGATTTAAACGTCCATGCCGGCGATGAAATTGTCGTTACTTTAATGGAACACCATAGCAACCTCGTACCATGGCAGCAACTGGCGCAACGCCAGCATGCCGTTTTGAAAGTGATTGGAATCACTGCCGATGGACAACTCGATTGGTCGGCTTTTCAGGCCGCTTTATCGCATCAAACCAAAGTGGTTGCCGTCACGGCCGTTTCAAATGTCTTAGGAACGCGTAATCCAATTACCAAGATTGCTGCCGCAGCCCATGCTGTCAACGCCGCTGTCGTGGTCGATGCAGCCCAAGCCGTCGCTCACTTTCCAATCGATGTCCAGGCATGGAACGCTGACTTTATCGCCTTTTCCGCCCATAAAATGTTCGGCCCGACTGGGGTTGGTGTTTTATACGGTAAAACAGAACGGCTTCAGGAAATGGCGCCCACCCAATTCGGCGGTGAAATGATTGAAGACGTAACCCAACAAACAGCTACCTTTAAAGCGGCGCCGCTGGGCTTTGAAGCCGGCACTCCGAATATCGCTGGTGTCTATGGGCTGGGAGCTGCCATCGATTATCTTGCACAAATTGGCTATGAAGCGATTCAAACTCAAGAACACAAATTGGACCAAGCCTTAAAAGCAGCCCTTGATCAACCGGACGTCACCGTTTATGGTTCCAACAATCCGTTCGCGCACACCGGCGTCTTTAGTTTCAATTTAACTGGGATTCATCCCCATGACGTAGCGACCGCTTTAGACCAACAAGGCGTCGCCGTTCGAGCTGGCCATCATTGTGCCGAACCATTGACGGAAGCACTAGGCGTTCATGCAACCGTGCGGGCTAGTGTCGGTTTCTATAACACAATCGATGAATGCGCCCGTTTTGGGCACGCCATTCAAGCAACAAGGAGATTTTTTGCATGAGTTTATCGAATTTAAATCAACTGTATCGGCAGGTGCTGCTCGACCACGCCCGTTATCCACGTCATCAGGGCACATTGCCTGCGCCGGACGCCACCCTGACGGTCCACAATCCGACGTGCGGCGACACCATCAGCTTAAATGTCGCTTACGATGGTGACCGCCTCAAGCAAATCACATTTACCGGCGATGGCTGTACAATCAGCCAAGCTAGTGCCAGCATGCTCTGCGACCAGATGACCGACCAGCCGCTGACAACGGTGCAGGCCAAACTCGACCAATTCGACCAGCTGGTAACTGGTACAGGAACAGCTACCGACTTGCTTGGCGATGCGGCCGTCTTCAATGAGATTCATCAGTTTCCGACCCGCATCAAATGTGCTTTACTGGCTTGGAAAGCCTTAGAGCAGCTCATCACGCAAAAGGAGGCGCAGCAATGAGTGCACTCGATCATTTAGATTCACAGCAGAAAGATTGGGGGCCAAAAGACGACTTCACACCCCTTTATACGACTGGAACCGGATTAACGGAGGAAACCATCCGCCAGATTTCGGCCGAAAAAAACGAGCCCCAATGGATGCTCGATTTTCGCCTGAACGCCTTTCATATTTATGAAAAACTGCCGATGCCCGACTTTGGGCCTGACCTCAGTGTCATCGATTTTGACAAATTAACTTATTTCCAGCGGCCGACCGATCATGTCGCCCGTAATTGGGATGATGTGCCGGACCAAATCAAGGCGACTTTCGAACGATTGAAGGTTCCCGAAGCGGAACGCAAATACTTAGCCGGGTCTGCTGCCCAGTATGAATCCGAAATGGTTTATCATAATATGAAAGACCAGTTCGAAAAATTGGGTATCATCTTTACTGATATGGATTCAGCCTTGCAAGAATACCCTGAGCTCGTCAAAGAATACTTCGGTCATCTGGTCACCCCTCGTGACAATAAAATGGCCGCCCTCAACATGGCCGTTTGGTCTGGCGGTGCTTTTGTCTATGTCCCTAAAGGCGTCAAATGCATGGTGCCTATCCAAAGTTATTTCCGGATCAACGCTGGTCAGTCGGGACAATTTGAACATACCCTGATCATCGTCGAAGACGGCGCCAGTGTAAATTACGTCGAAGGCTGCACAGCCCCAAATTATTCAGAAGACAGCCTCCATGCCGCCGTTGTCGAAGTTTATGTTCATCAAAAGGGCTATTGCCGTTATACCACCATTCAGAATTGGTCCAACAACGTCTATAGTCTGGAAACGAAACGGGCGCAAGCAGACGCCGATGCGACCATGGAATGGATTGACGGCAATCTAGGTTCCAAAGTGACTATGAAATATCCGAGTGTCTACTTGGATGGGCCTCGAGCGCATGGCAGCATGCTCTCAATTGCCTTTGCCGGCCAGAACGTCGATCTCGACACCGGTACCCGAATGATCCACAACGCCCCTAATACCAGCTCGACGATCATTTCCAAATCAATCTGCAAAGATGGCGGTGCCGTCGATTATCGGGGCCTCGTCCGTTTTACCCCGAAAGCCGACTATTCACACGCTCATGTTGAGTGCGACACAATCATCATGGATGACCAGTCGACCAGTGACACGATTCCCTATAATGAAATCCATAACGGGACCGTTTCGATGGAACATGAGGCCAAAGTTTCAAAAGTATCCGAAGAACAGCTCTATTACTTGATGAGTCGGGGGCTGACCGAACAAGCCGCCACACAATTGATCATCATGGGCTTTCTCGAACCCTTTACCAAAGAACTGCCACTCGAATATGCCGTTGAACTCAACCGCTTGATTGAATATCAAATGGAAGGTTCAATCGGTTAATCAGAAAACAACAAAAGCACGCTGAAGTGAACCCCAAAAATTGGA
>NZ_JQAZ01000008.1 GCF_001437205.1 Lactobacillus selangorensis
GTCAAAGTATCCAAACACGTTCTTAAGAATCAGAAAATGATTACGCTCCATTTAGGTTCGGGTTGCTCGATGACGGCCTTTGACAATGGCAAGGTCATTGATACATCGATGGGCTTCACACCGGAGGCTGGACTGACGATGAGCACTCGCGCCGGCGACCTTGATGCCTCTCTGTTTCCATATTTAATGAAAAAATTGAATGTGGATGCGGATGGTCTGAATGATATTTTAAACGAAAAGTCCGGTTTGCTAGGCATTTCAGGCGTTTCACCAGATATGCGGGATGTGCTGGCTGCCCGTGACACCAACCCACGTGCTCAGCTGGCTGTTGATATGTTTGTCAATCGCATCGTTCGATATATTGGCAGTTATGCTGCCGAAATGCAGGGTCTCGATACCATCGTCTTTACAGCTGGTGTCGGTGAAAATAGTGCCCCAATCCGCAAACTAGTTTGTGCCAAACTGGGTGCTCTTGGCGTTAAGCTTGATTCGGTCAAGAATGAAGTGGTCGGCAAGGAACGAATCATCAGCCAGCCAGCGTCTAAGGTCAAGGTAATGGTCGTCCCGACGAATGAAGAGCTGATGATTGCGAAGGATGCTTTTCAGAAGAGCCATCTTGAAAAACGCGTTCGAGTCGCACTGCAAGCTTAAAATAAGATACAAAAAGGCTGCTAAAACAATTTTGTTTTAGCAGCCTTTTTTAAGTTAATGCTGTTCTAATGCTAGCAACGTTTTTTTCATTGGTTCGCCGCCCCGATAGCCGCCTAAACTGCCATCTTTGCGGAGCACTCGGTGGCAAGGAACGACAATCAAGAGCGGATTTTTGCCGACTGCACTGGCAACGGCACGGACAGCGTCGGAATGGCCGCTCTGCTCAGCCAGTTCGGTATAAGTGACGGTCTGACCATAAGGAATCGTCTGCAACGCCTGCCAGACTTGTTTTCGTAAGAGTGTGCCTTGCAGAAAATCGAGCGGCAGGTCAAAAGATTGCGACTGACCATTCCAATAAGCATCAAGGGCGTTGAGCGCATGTTCGTTATGAGTACGGTCCAGCTGATAAGTGGTGTCGGCGGGCAGAAATTGGGCCATTTCATTTTGACTGGCGTCGGGTGAACCGACGAAACACAACCCGTTCAGGGTCGTTCCTAGCCAAAAGGTGTGTCCATGGGTGCTGAATTGAGTTGTGTAAACTGTTGTCATGAAAAGACCTCCATTTTTTGCCTTAAGTGTATCAAAATCATTCTAAAAAGCAATCAAGCGATTGGGTTCGCCGTTTGAAAACGCTATAATAAATTTATTAGAGGAGGGGATTAGATGATTTCGAAACGAATGTTGACGGCAGCCGATGTGTCGGCGTTTTATGCACTGACGGTCTATGCGTTTAACAAACGGGATTCTGAGGACCGGCGGCGAGCGTTCAAGCAGCTTTATGACAATAGTCGGGGGTATGGCCTGTTTGTCGATGATAAGCTGGTCAGCGGCTTTTTGGGGACGCCGTTCGGGGTCAATTTTTACGGTCAGCCGTTTCAGATGAGCGGCATCGGTTATGTGGCGAGTTATCCCGAATTTGCCGGCCATGGCAGCATTTCGCAGCTGATGACGCTGGCATTCCATGATATGCATGCTCAGCATGTGACTTTATCATACTTGGCACCATTTTCAGATGCATTTTACCGGCGTTTCGGCTATGAGGACGCCTTCGATCAGGCTCGCCACGAGATGGCGAGTCGCGACCTGCCCCGCACCAAATTTCCAGTCGCAGACGGTCACGTTGAGCGGCTGGCATTTGCAGATGCAATTCCGCTGATCAGCAAACTGCACAACGAGCATCCATTGAATCAGCATGCCGGAACGAATCGGCAGAATTGGTGGTGGCAGTATGATGTCCTTAAGCATCCTGATTGGGAGGTCGCTGTTTATTTTGATGCTCAGGAAACGGTGCAGGGTTATTTGATTTATGAACGGGAACCAGACACATTTCTGATTCATGAGTGCTTTGTCGAAACGATTGCTGCACGTCAGCAATTATTCAACTTCGTGCGGAAGCATCAATCGGCATATCGCCAGTTTGTGTATGCAAGCGGTGCGCCGGTGCAGCTGCATGATTTATTTGCCGATCCGCAGACATTGAAAACGCAGATTGTGCCGTACATGATGGCCCGAATTGTCGATGTTGCCGATTTTTTGGCCAAATACCCGTACCAGCCAGCGGCCGATCAGACGCTGGCTTTCAATCTGGAAGATCGTTTTCTGCCGGAAAATGAAGGGACTTGGCGGTTAACGACGCATAATGGGCAGACAACGGCTGAAAAAGTAACGGCGCCCGCTGAGATTACTTTGACCGTACAGCAGCTGACGAAGGCCGCTTTTGGGTACCGTTCGCTGCTGAGTCAGCACCAATATGGGGAATTAACGGGCTCTATAACGGCGTTACAAAAGTTGCAACGCCTGCTTGTAACGGGGCAGCCGATGCTCTGGGACTACTTCTAACTGGTATTTTTCACCCGCAGCCGCTTGGTTAGCGTTATACTGATATGGACGGTTTTTTTCAGAAAGCGAGATCCTTGGGGTGCAGAAAAAACAATTAAATCTATTTACAACGGTCATGCTGGCCTTAAGTGCAATCATCGGGTCCGGCTGGCTGTTCGGTTCATGGGAAGCCACTAAAGTCGCTGGCCCAGCTGCCATTTTGTCCTGGATTATCGGGGCAGTCGTGATCGATACAATCGCCTTCAATTACATTGAATTAGGGACGATGTTTCCTGAAAGCGGCGGAATGAGCCAGTATGCCCAATACACACATGGTTCGTTCGTCGGGTTTATCGCTGCGTGGGCTAATTGGTTGTCGCTATTGACGATCATTCCGATTGAAGCGGTCGCCGCTGTGCAATACATGAGTTCATGGCCATGGTCATGGGCTAACTGGACGCATCGCTTTTTAGCCAATGGGCAGATTACGACGCCTGGATTAGGTGTTGTCTTCCTATTTATTCTAGTTTTTACCTTATTAAATTACTGGTCGGTCAGTTTGCTGACCCATTTCACCAACTTCATTTCGATTTTTAAAATCGGAGTGCCGCTGCTGACAATTGTGACCTTATTACTATCCGGGTTTCATCCCGCCAATTTCGGCCATAGTGTCGGAACGTTCTTCCCATATGGGACGGCCGCCGTTTTTGCAGCGACCTCAGTGTCTGGGATTATTTTTTCCTATAATGCCTTCCAGACGGTAATCAATATGGGCAGCGAGATTAAAGAGCCGCACAAAAATATTGGGCGAGCCATAACGATTTCGCTGCTGATCAGCGGTGTGATCTACATTATGCTGCAGGTGACTTATATCGGCTCTGTGGCACCAAAACTGCTTGCACGGGTCGGCTGGCGGGGGATTAACTTCAGTTCACCGTTTGCCGATATTGCGATTTTATTGGGAATCAACTGGTTAGCCATCCTATTATATGTCGATGCGTTTGTTTCGCCTGTCGGAACCGGAGTGTCGTTCGTTGCATCGACTGCTCGTGTCTTAGCATCGATGTCGTCCGGCGAGCATGTGCCGCAGCTTTTAGGCAAATTCAATCGCAAGTACAACACCCCACGTGTGGCGCTGATTACGAATATGGTGCTCAGCATGGTGATGGTGTCGGTCTTTCGGAGCTGGAGTCTTTTAGCCAACGTCATTTCAACTTCGACGCTGATCGCTTATTTGACGGGACCGGTAGCTGTGATGGCGTTGCGACGGGTCGCACCGGATTTGAAACGGCCGGTCCATTCGAAATGGCTGCCGTTCATGGCGCCGTTTGCGTTTGTGCTGGCCAGTCTGGCGATTTACTGGGCGATGTGGCCGACGACAATCGAAGTTATCGGCGTCATTGTACTCGGTTTTCCGATGTACTTCTTCTTCGAGGCCAAACAGCAATGGCGGGATACACGCCAGGCCTTGAAAAGCGGCTTGTGGATGGTCAGCTATCTGGTCGTTTTGGCGGTAATTTCCTACATTGGGAGCCGCCAGTTCAATGGCAGCAACCTGTTGCACTATCCATGGGACTTTGTGATTATCATCATCGTCAGTCTTATTTTCTACGAATGGGGCGTTCATAGTTCGTATCGCAGCCCTTACTTCGAACGGGCGCTTAAAATCAACCAAAATGTGCGGACAAAAAAAGATTGAGGAAATTTCCTCAATCTTTTTTAATTAGCAAACGTATATGGAAACGACTAAGTAGCGTAACTGTGATAAGTCGGGCCAGTGCAGCCGTGATTTTTGCTCAGATTCCGCAGGAGCGGTCGTGGTCGGGTTTTGTTCGAAAACAACTGCTTCGTCTTGCACATCTTCGGGGTGCAAGCGCAACCCATATTGATTGTAGAATTTTTTCATCTTCAAACACACTCCTATCAGAAAAACTCTTTTTGTACCGTCGATTTTACGCCTTTACAATTGAAACGCAAGCTAATTGACCAAAAAACGTTTTTAAAATAGAAATCGGTTTCATGTCGGGAAGAAAAAAGAAGCCGCAATTGGCTTCTCCTAGGTTTATTTTAGCGTTTAACCGTTTTGATCCACTTTTCAGCAGCTTCCATGGCCTTATCTTCAACAGCGTCCCATGTGTCGAACTTGGAAATTTCCAAGACGAGTTCATCGGCACTATCAGAGAAAGTACTCTTGTTGTTGATGGTGATCGCGTATTGGTCAAAATCAAAGGTATCGTTGACGTGACGGATCTGCAGGGTAAAGAAGGCCGCCTCGTAGTTTTGAACGTTATCAGGTTCTTGTAATAAAACGTCCAAGGTTTCTTTGTCATCAGAATATTGTAATGTTTTAAGCTTATCCCAGAGATGACGGTAATCCTTGTGTAATTCGTCGAGCTGTGCGTCGCTCAACTTCATATCGAATTCAACCTTTTGATTATCTAATTCCATTTTTCGCGCTTCCCTCACAAAATTTTTGCCGTTCAACGAGTTTTCCCGTTCTCTTCCATAATAACCTTCTTAGGCCTGTTTCGTCAAAAAAATCACGCCGCTGAGTTCCTTGAGAACGGTTGCGTTTCCTTGTTTTTTAGGGTAAAGTAGCCTATGTGTGAAACATGCGATTGTTCCACAGAATGAGAGGCGAATATGAACCCATTAGAATTTAAACAAGCGTTGGCCGAACATGATATTCACCTGACGGACCAACAAATGAAACAGTTCCATGATTATTATCAATTTTTAGTGCAAGAAAATCAGAAAATGAATTTGACGGCGATTACAGCCGAACCTGAAGTTTATTTGAAGCACTTTTATGACTCGCTGACGCCGGCTTTTTATGTGCCTGAATTTAAAGACGCCATTTCAATCTGCGATGTCGGTGCTGGCGCCGGTTTTCCATCGCTGCCGCTGAAGATTGTTTTCCCGCAGCTTCAAGTAACCATCATTGATTCATTGAATAAACGGATTAAGTTCTTGAATGAATTAGCACAGAAACTGGACCTGACTGGGGTGTCCTTCATCCACAGCCGGGCGGAAGATTTTGGCAGCAAACGGAGCGAACACCGGGAACAGTACGACATGGTGCTGGCACGGGCCGTCGCACGCCTGAATGTGCTGGCTGAACTCTGTTTGCCGCTGGTCAAAAAAGGCGGCCAGTTTGTGGCTTTGAAAGCAAGTCATACTGAAGAAGAACTGACTGATGCGCAATATGCGATTCAGAAATTGGGCGGCCAGGTAACTCAGGATATTGCTTTTGAATTGCCTGAAACCGGCGACCAGCGTCATATTCTGGTCATTACCAAGAAGCGGCAGACGCCGAAAACCTATCCCCGCAAGGCGGGCGTGCCGAATAAAAAGCCGCTTGTGGATCGGGAGGTGTAGGTAATGGCGTATACGATTGCAATCGCCAATCAGAAGGGCGGCGTTGGCAAAACAACGACGGCTGTCAATCTGGGTGCCGATTTGGCCGATCAGGGCAAACGAGTGCTGTTGGTCGATGCCGATGCGCAGGGCAATGCGACCAGCGGCGTCGGAATCGAAAAGGGGGCCGTCGAAAAGGATATGTACGATGTTTTAGTCAATGAATATCCACTCGAAAAAGCCGTTTTAAAGACCCAGCACAAAGGACTTGATGTCGTCCCAGCTACCATTCAATTGGCAGGGGCCGAAATCGAACTGATGTCGCAGATGGCACGTGAAATGCGGCTAAAGCTGGGCCTCAAAGCTGTTCAGGCTGATTATGATTATATTCTGATCGATTGCCCGCCATCGTTGGGTCAGGTGTCGATCAATGCCTTTACAGCCAGCGATTCGATTCTGATTCCTGTCCAGAGCGAATATTATGCCCTTGAAGGACTCGGTCAATTATTAAATACAATGAAACTCGTGCAGAAGCATTTTAATCCCGATCTCAAGGTCGAAGGGGTCCTGCTGACGATGTACGATGCCCGTACCAATCTGGGTGCCCAAGTCATCGAAGAAGTCCGCAAACACTTCGGCGAGCGGGTCTACAAAACGGTCATTCCCCGCAACACGCGTCTGGCCGAAGCGCCTAGCCATGGTCTGCCAATCAGCGACTATGACAAACGTTCAAAGGGTGCGCAAGTCTATGAAGATTTAACAAAGGAAGTGCTGCAAGCACATGGCGAATAAAAATAGTAAGGGCTTAGGGAAAGGGCTCGATGCGATCTTTTCATCGGCATTCGGTGCTGAAACCGAAACGACTCCCGAAGAGACCGTTACGGAAATCAATTTAGACGAAATCCGGCCGAATCCCTACCAGCCTCGCAAGACCTTCGACGATGAAGCACTGAAGGAATTAGCCGCTTCAATCGAAGAATCCGGTGTGTTTCAGCCGATTCTAGTGCGTAAAAGTGTCAACGGTTATGAAATCATTGCTGGCGAACGGCGTTTTAGAGCATCGCAGCTGGCCAAAAAAGAAACAATTCCAGCCATTGTCCGTGATTTCGATGAACAGAAGATGATGGAGGTCGCCGTCTTGGAAAATCTGCAGCGAGAAGATTTGACGCCGCTTGAAGAAGCCGAAGCTTACGATACGCTGCTTAAGAAACTCCATCTGACCCAAGCTGAAATTTCGGAACGATTGGGGAAGAGCCGGCCGTACATCGCCAATTACTTGCGCTTGCTAGGACTGCCGGCGGCGACGAAAAAACTGCTGCAGGCTAAAAAACTGTCGATGGGGCAAGCCCGAACCCTTTTGGGGCTGAAAGACAAGCAGAAGATCAATCGGTTGGCCGAACGCACGGTCAAGGATAATCTAACTGTGCGGCAGCTGGAACAGCTGGTCAATGAGATGAATCAGGTCAAACCCAAGCCGAAAAAGAAGGCCAAGGCGAAATCGCCGTACTTGCAGGCCAGTGAACATCAGCTGGGCGATAAGTTCGGGACCAAAGTCAATATTTCAGAAAATAAGCAGGGCAAGGGTAAAATCGAAATCGACTATTTGTCGACCGACGATCTGAATCGAATCCTTGAACTGCTCGATGTCAATCTGGATTAAACGAAAGGAGACGCGGAATGTTCAAATTAGGTGATATTATTGAAATGAAAAAGCCGCATGCTTGTGGCACCAATCGGTGGGAAGTCACTCGCATGGGCATGGATATCAAAGCCAGATGTTTAGGCTGCGGCCATGTCGTCATGATGCCGCGCCGCGATTTTCAGAAACGTTTAAAAAAGGTGCTTGTGCCGGCTGAAAAAGTCGCTTTAAGTGCTGAACCAAATTATGTGGACCCGAAACAACAGCCGCATTTTTAAAATCATAGAAAAGAGTGGAATTTATGTCTTTAACAGCAGGAATTGTCGGATTACCGAACGTCGGGAAATCCACTTTATTTAACGCAATTACCAAGGCCGGTGCCGAAATGGCCAATTATCCATTTGCCACAATCGACCCCAACGTCGGAATGGTCGAAGTGCCGGATAAACGTTTGGATCGGATTCAAGAAATCATTCCGGCCAAAAAAGTGGTGCCGACGACTTTCGAATTTACCGATATCGCCGGAATCGTCAAAGGGGCCAGCAAGGGTGAAGGGTTAGGCAATAAGTTCTTGGCCAACATCCGTGAAGTGGATGCGATCGTCCATGTTGTCCGTGCCTTCGATGACGATGAAATCACGAGTGTCACTGGCAAAGTCGATCCGATCGATGATATCGAAACGATTAATATGGAATTAAGCATCGCTGATTTGGATTCCGTCAACAAGCGTTACACCAAAGTTGAAAAGCAGGCTAAGAGCAAGGATAAAGATGCCATTGCCGAATTTAATGTGCTCAAGAAGATTAAACCTGTGCTCGAAGACGGCGGTTCCGTTCGTTCGATCAAATTCGATAAAGATGAACAGAAGATTGTTCATAACTTATTCTTACTGACAGCCAAGCCCGTTCTGTATGTGGCCAACATTGCCGAAGACGATATGGCCGATCCTGAACAGTCGCCGTACGTTCAGCAAATTGAAGCATACGCCAAGAAGGATAATGCTGAAGTGATTGCCATTTCGGCCAAGACCGAAGAGGAAATTGCTGAATTGGATGACGATGAAAAGGCCGAATTCCTCGAAGCCGAAGGAGTTTCGGAACCAGGACTCGATCGTTTGATTCGTGCTTCATACCATTTGCTTGGTTTAGCCACTTTCTTCACAGCCGGCGGCAAGGAAACACGTGCGTGGACGTTTAAACAAGGCATGAAAGCACCGCAAGTAGCCGGCATTATTCATTCTGATTTCGAACGTGGTTTCATTCGGGCCGAAACAGTGTCCTTTACGGATCTCGATCAGCTGGGCAGTATGCAGGCCGTTAAGGAAGCCGGCAAACTCCGCCTTGAAGGGAAAGACTACGAAGTTCAAGATGGCGATATCATCGAATTCCGGTTCAATGTTTAAAACGAACACACAAAAGAGGGAGAATTTTCTAAATGGACGATAAGAATAAGCAAGCTTCATCAGCGGCTGCTTCGCAAGCATCAGCGACGACTTCACAAGCTTCCGAAGCAGTGTCTGAAACGGCTTCGAATGCGGCTGATAAAAATGCGGCCGCTGCTAAACAGCAGCAAAAGAATCAGGCTATCGAATCCGAAACACCGGACCAGATGATCAAACATTTGTCGAAACGGAACGACGACTATGTCTTCCGTTTGCGCAAAGCCTTGCAAGAGGGCGGCATGAGTGCGGCCGAAGAAGAAAAAACGGTCAACGAATTATTGCCGGATATTTTGAAGGCCCAGCATCAAGGCCATCCAGCCAATCAGTTGTATGGTTCACCGCTGAAGAAGGCCGACGACATTTTGCATGCCCCTGTGCCTGAAAAGCAGACGCCTTACTGGCAATTAGTCATTGATAATACTTTGCTGTTCTTTGGTCTGTTTACGGCGTTCTATGGGATTATGGATCTGGTTGCCAAGAACAGTACTTCGCAGCAGGGGACTGGGATTGTCAGCACAATTGTCATTTCGATTGCCGTCGGGTTTATGATGGCCTATTCGACAATGTGGGCCAACAATCGCGGCAAGCACACTCGGCCGATTTGGCAGATGCTGCTGATGTTCGTCGGCGTCTTCCTGGTTTTGCTGGTCGTTATCGGCTTGATGTCGCATCTTCCAGCCAGCTTCAATCCAAATCCATCTGGGATGGTCTACATCGTTCTGGCAGTAATCACATTTGGGGTGCGTTTCTTCTTCAAGCGTTACTATCACATCAAAGGAACTATTTTTTAAACAAATTTTCTGAAAGGAACCGAATCAAAGCGGTTCTTTTTATTTTGCCTTGAAAAGCACGGCGAGCCGGTCACTGTCTGGCTTTTGCCGGTTGTTTTCAAGTGAGCAGGGTGTCAGAGCAAACGGCGTTCCTTCGGATTTCACCTTGCATCGGCCATTGGTTTTCTGCTATGATGTTCCTAATTTAAACAATTTTAAGGAGGAACTATCTTGTCAAATTGGGATACAAAGTTTGCTCGTAAAGGCTATACGTTCGATGATGTTTTGCTGATTCCGGCTGAAAGTCATGTTTTGCCGCAGGACACGGATTTGTCCGTTCAGCTGGCTGATAATCTGAAATTAAATATTCCGATCATCAGTGCTGGGATGGATACCGTGACCGAAGCCCAAATGGCGATTGCAATGGCACGCCAAGGCGGCTTAGGGGTCATTCATAAGAACATGAGTATTGAAGCACAGGCAGATGAAGTCCGCAAAGTAAAGCGTTCTGAGAGCGGCGTCATGATCGACCCATTCTATCTGACTGGCAAACGGCCGATTCGTGATGCCAAAGCTTTGATGGATCAATACCAAATCAGCGGTGTGCCGATCGTTGAAAATGAAAATAACAAACGCTTAATCGGCATCATCACCAACCGTGATCTTCGGTTTGTATCCGATGAAAACACACCAATCGACCAAGTCATGACCAGTGATCATCTGGTCACGGCACCGATTGGGACCTCCCTTGAAAAAGCCGAAAAGATTTTGCAAGCCCACAAGATCGAAAAACTGCCACTGATTGACAGTACCGGCAAATTAAGCGGTTTGATTACCGTGAAAGATATTGAAAAGAAAGTTGCCTTCCCCAATGCTGCCAAAGATGACCAGGGACGGTTGTTAGTCGCAGCCGCTGTTGGGGTCACAAGCGATACTTTGGAACGCGCACAAGCTTTGCTGGATGCCGGTGCTGATGCAATCGTCATTGATACGGCGCATGGTCATTCCGCTGGTGTCATTCGCAAAATCAAAGAAATTCGGGAACATTTCCCAAAGGTCACTTTGATTGCCGGAAATGTCGCCACTGCTGAAGCAACCGAAGCCCTTTATCAAGTCGGCGTTGATATCGTCAAAGTCGGTATCGGGCCTGGCTCGATTTGCACGACTCGGATTGTCGCCGGTGTTGGTGTGCCGCAGCTGACCGCCGTTTACGATGCCGCCAGCGTTGCCCGTAAATACGGCAAAACGATTATTGCTGATGGCGGGATCAAATATTCCGGCGATATCGTCAAGGCTTTAGCCGCCGGCGGCAATGCTGTCATGCTTGGCAGCATGTTGGCCGGTACCGATGAAGCTCCTGGCAAAACAGAAATTTACCAAGGCCGTCGTTTCAAGACGTATCGTGGCATGGGCAGTATCGGTGCGATGGAACAGAAACATGGTTCATCCGACCGTTACTTCCAGAGCGGCATCAACGAAGCCAACAAACTTGTTCCGGAAGGAATCGAAGGACGGGTGGCTTACAAAGGGACCGTTGCCGATGTGATCTATCAAATGATTGGCGGCATCCGGTCTGGCATGGGTTATACCGGTGCCAAAGATATTGCCTACTTGCAGGATAACGCCCAATTTATGCGGATTTCGAACGCCGGATTACGGGAATCGCATCCGCATGATGTTCAAATTACCAAAGAAGCACCGAATTATTCAGTGCAATAACAAATTAAAGGGGGACCGTGACATTAGTCATGGCCTCTTTGTGTATGACAAACGATTTCGTTTAAACGAGTGACACAAGTCCGCTCGTTCCATTTAAGTTTAATTCGCTGAATGTCCCAGTTCGGACTTTCAGCGATTTTTTTAACTGCTCAAAGTGAAAGTCGCACTTTTATCCGAACGCTATTTTTTAGTTGGACTGAATACGACTATTTTGTCGGTATGTTTCTGGTGTGACATTCAAATTGGCCTTAAAAATACGATAAAAATGGCTCGTGCTGGCATAGCCGATTTGCTGTGCAATTTTTTCAATACTCAGGTCGGTTTCAGTCAGCAATGAACAGCTCTTTTTGAGGCGAATTCCTTGGATTAACTCAGAAACCGTATTGCCGGTATATTTCTTAACGTAGCGGGATAAATAGTTTTCATTGAAGTTCAGTTTCTGAGCTAAAGCGGACAAAGAGGCATGCTGGCAATCTGAATTGATCATGCTGATGATTTTCATGCAACGCTGATTAACTCCATAATAGGAATATTTCTTTTCCTTTTGCAATTGGTCAAGCAGCAGCAGGACAAATGCCTGCAAAGAGTAACTGCTGTGAAATTGATTTCTGGCATATTCGCCGACTAAATAATTGATGGTGGCATTGATTTGCAGGTCATGCGGCAGCGGATAATAGAGGTAAGAATGATGGCCTTTGTTCCGCAAAAAATCGGCAACGGGATTAGTTTCGGCTTTGAATTGGGCAAAGACACCGGCAGCAAAGAGTTCTTTGCGGAGCCCGATGTTAATAATAATTGCCTGCGAATCGACAATTTTTAAAGCATGGCGGCTCTGGAGATTCATCAGAAACAAGCTGTTTGGCAGAATATAAATGGCTTCATCGTCAATGAGATTCAAGACAGTGCCGTTGATTACGTAAATGAATTCGTAAAAATCATGCTGGTGCAGCGGGACATTTTGTTGCATTTGATGCGCCACAATGAAAATGTCTTCATCAGGGATTCGATGGTCGGCTTGCAAACGTGAAAAGCTGACCTGTGCATCTAATTGCTGTGTATTTGGTGCCATAAAAGCCAGCTGCTGCTTGATGTTTTCTTGTAAATTCACACATTTCATCTCCATTTAGAAGTCATATTTTCACACTAAATAGTCATCCCAGAATATTGTAAGCGTTTGCTATTCAGGCGATACTTATCATATCAACAGAACGCGCGTAATGCAATGGGATTAGCAACCATTGAAACTGTTTAAAAGATACTGTGATTTTCTTAAGCGAAAGGTGAACGATATGAAGAATTTCAAGATTAGAATTGGTATCCTTAGTATATGTTTATTAGGGATGAGCGGATTAGTAATTACGAGTGCATTTAGTGCCATTATCAAATCATTTCCAAATGAATCGGTCACAAAAATTCAAATGTTAGGGACTGTTCCAGGGTTAGGAACCTTAGTGACCACCTTATTCGTTGGTGTCCTAGCAACCCGTTTTTCAAAGAAACTCCTAAGTTTGATTGGAATTTTTCTGATTGGACTCGGCGGCTTGCTGCCGATTGCTTTCCATAGCAATGTTAATTTGTTATTGGCATTCGGTGTGTTGATGGGTGTTGGATTAGGATTTACAACACCAATTTATCCGATGCTGATTTCAATCTTCTTTGATGGTGATGATCGGGTTGAAATGATGGGCCAAAGTACAGCTTTCTCAAGTTTAGGTTCCATTATCATGGTAGTTGGCGGCAGTACGTTAGGTGCCGTCGATTGGACACATACTTATTATATTTTTGCAATCACAATTTTAGTATTCTTTATCGTCTTATTCACATTACCGAATGATCATGTTCCCGTTCAGCCGACTTCGGCAGCCGGCCCAGCACAGAAAAAGCCAAATACATTGGAAGTAGTGAAGAAGCTGAATAAATATGTTTTTGTGATTGTTGGGATTACGTTGATTATGTCGATGGTTTATACGATTTTCCAAACCAATTTATCCATTATTCTAGCGTCTAAAGCATTGGGCGGAACGAGCGCAGCTGGGATTGTCAATGCGATTGGAACGGTCGGCGGGTTAATTACCGGCTTCAGCATGAAATATATTAAGCGTCTTTTTAAAGACAACATCCTCGTTGCTGGTTTTGCTTCATTGATGCTGACATTTATTCTGATTCGTTTTGCCGGCAGTTTAGCAATGGCGATGGTTGGCTCCTTCTTGTCCGGATTTGCGATGGCAACGATTATGTCGACCCTTCCCTATTATGTGTCGCTAGTCACTAGCGGTGCGGAATTGGCGATTGCAATGTCGTTGTTCCAATTCATGAACTCATTAGGCAGTTTCTTCAGTCCGATGGTATTAGGGGCTTTTCATATCAGCTCTGGTAACGATGCCTTTTTCGTCGGAATCATTGCAAGTGCCGTTATGGGGCTGTTTTGCTTGTTCGGACGTGTTGGCAAACACGTGACCAAACAAGGTGTTCAGGAGAAAGCCAAGCGGTCAGTCGTTAAAGATTAAAGAAGAGGAGCAGAAGAGTCATGCAGAAAAATTTGATGCGCCAAGAACATCCCGTCTGGACGGGAAAATGGATTTCAGCGAGTTTCGGAACTGTCAGGCAGGAACCAACCTTTACACTGGCTGATATGTTTGTCAAAGGCAGTCACGCCCAGCAGGAACCCGTTGACCAACGTTTACGTCCAGCTTTAGTCTTTCACAAACACTTTCAGCTTGATCAGACAGTGCGTCAAGCCGTGCTGACGATCACAGCACACGGCATTTACCAGGCCTATTTGAATGGGCGCAATGTTACGGATGCCATTTTGACACCAGATTATACTGACTACAATAAAATGCTTCAATATCAGACTTATGATGTCACTGAGTTGCTGCATTCGGGTCAAAATAAACTGGTGATTGTAGTCGCAGATGGCTGGTACGCTGGCCGGATCAGTACTTCGGGCGGCAGTGCCCAATTCGGAGGTCAGCTGGCCGCCTTGGCTGATTTGACGCTGTGTTTTGCGGATGGTTCGCAAAAAGTAATTGGAACAGATCATCGTTTTCAAGTAGGAACTGGCAAATGGCGATACGCCGATATTCAGATCGGCGAAAAACAAGATC
Organism: Lactobacillus selangorensis; assembly: GCF_001437205.1. Classification (GTDB taxonomy): domain Bacteria; phylum Bacillota; class Bacilli; order Lactobacillales; family Lactobacillaceae; genus Paralactobacillus; species Paralactobacillus selangorensis. The sequence goes on from NZ_JQAZ01000008.1 coordinate 14,503, forward strand.
TCCGTCAAGAATATTTACAGCCGACTGAGCAGGCACTTGAAATCGATGCTGATTTTAGTCATTTAGTGCCGCAAGAAGGGCCGCAAGTGAAACGCAAAATGAAACTGGCCGCACAAAAAATTTGGCCGGAAGGAAATGCGCTGATTGTTGACTTCGGACAGGTCGTTGCGGGACGAGTGAGATTAACGGCCATGTTTGACGACGGCCAGCCAGTCGTTTTGGACCATAGCGAAGTACTTGATGAAGCAGGACATTTCTTCCAGAATATTGTCGGTCGTAATAAGGACCAGCAGGATGTCATTATCGGCCGTGGCCAGGTTGATACCATCGAACCTGATTTTACCTTTCACGGGTTTCGTTATGTCAAAATTACTGGATTAAAGCAAAGCAATCTGAAAACCATCCAAGCAATCGTGATTTTTAGCGATATGAAAGCAACTGGTCATGTAACGACGAGCAATCCGAAAATCAATCGATTGCTGGAAAATGTCGCTTGGAGTCAACGTGGCAACATGATTTCGATTCCAACGGACTGTCCTCAACGTGAACGTGCTGGCTGGACGGGCGATATGCAGGTTTTTGCACCGGCATCGACCTTTTATTACAATACGGACTCCTTTATTAACCGCTGGCTGAAAAATGTGCGGTTGGAGCAGCAGGATAGCGGTGAAGTGATCGATTATACACCAGCGCCAAAGGATTATTATGCGGATCTCGATTTTACTGGATCAATGTCGTCAGCAGGCTGGGGCGATGCGATTGTGATGGTTCCTTGGACACTCTACCAGCGTTTTGACGATCGGCAGACTTTGCAGGACAATTATGCGGCAATGGTTAAGTGGCATCATTTTGCAAAACAGAGTGCCGCTGGCAATAAAACGGATGACCGCCGCTACTTATGGGACACTAAGTTTCATTATGGCGATTGGATGCTGCCTAGTTTGATGGCGAAAATGGGCGATCCGATGGTCACCTCGAAATACACTCGTAACCTGGTCGGAACAGCATTCTTAGCCAATAGTGCCCGCTTGTTAGGTCAAATCAGCGATGTCCTTGGCCGCCCATCAGCAACTTATTATGAGTATGCTGATCAAGTCGGCCATGCTTTTGAAAAATATTATGTGACTAAAGAGGGTTTGCTGACAGCTGATTACCAGGGCTGCTATGTTTTGGCACTTGCTTTTGGCCTGATTACCGATGAAAAAACCAAACAACGTTTAGTAGCTCGTTTAGTCGAATTGATTCATGAAAACGACGATTGTTTGGATACTGGTTTCTTATCTGTTCCGTATCTGCTGGATGTTCTGGTTGATAATGGTCATGCCGCTCTTGCAAAAAAAGTTTTCTTACAAGAAAAATGTCCATCGTGGCTGTATGAGGTTGACCATGGGGCCACGACTTTATGGGAATCTTGGTCTGGCATTCAACCGGATGGCAAAGTGGGGACTTTCTCGTTCAATCATTATGCGATGGGGTGTGTGCTCGATTGGTTCATCCGAGACGTGATTGGATTGACTCCCACAGAACCTGGTTATCAAACCATCATGATTAGTCCGAAAGTGAAATTAGTCGACCGCTTTGAACTGACTTACCAAGCAGTCAGCGGTTTGATTAAGATTAGCAGTGAAGACACTGAAAACGGCAGTTTGCTGCATGTAACGATCCCAGCAGGGGTCACAGCTGAAATCATACTGCCTTATCAAGATGTACAGAATGTTCCAGCTGGTGCGACTCTTGAAAAGCAGGTTTACTCATTAGAGGTTGGGGCTGGTGATTACGATTTTCCATATGTTTTTCAAACTGAGAAAGTGGGTACAGGATTAGACTAAAAGAACGTTTCAGGGGTCATTAATGACCCCTGAAACGTTCTTTTTTACCGTGATTCGGCTGGCGAGCAGCCAAAGTAGGCTCGGTATTTATGATAGAAGTAAGTTTTATTTGAAATACCGATTCGTTCGCAAATTTCGCTGATCGGCATTTTGCTATTGTGCAGGAGATCTTGCGCGCGCAGCAGGCGTTCTTCAGTGAGGGCACTACTGAAGGTCTTATGTGTTTTGGCCTTGAATAAATTGCTTAAATAGTTTTTGTTATAAGCAAACTTAGCGGCTGCTTTTTCAAGACTGGTGGTGGCATAGTTTTCCTTGATTTCCGTTAACATATCGATTACGACTTGCTGTGAAGGTGAAATATCATCGGCATTGTTCAGGTGATAATTGCGGATTAATTTCAGCAGTAAAACGGAAAGCTCTGATTCGATAATGCTGTCCGAATAGTCCTGGTTCAAATAATATTCATTGATAATGGTGTCGATTGTATCTCGAACGTCATGAGTATGCCCATTTTTTACAAGCAGGTAAGACGCTGTTGTACTTGTTACTTGGTGGGCTAGAAAGTCATAAAGGACACTCTGGCTGCTTTTAATTTTCTTGAGAAGTTCCAGTGAAATGTTCTGGTCACGGAACAGCAGATTGATCAGAATATCATTAGGCCCCAGTGCATTGATGGCATGTTTGGTACCAATATCGATCAGCAGGATATCGCCCTGCTGCAGATTAATCTGCTGTCCAGCCACTGTTTCAACGGCGCTGCCCTGCAGCATGTAGTTGATTTCAAAAAAAAGATGACTGTGCAGTGGGTAGGGCGCAAAACGATTGTGCTTGCTGATGAAGACACTTTTATTTTTAAAAAAGTAATCATTAAGGACTGGGACTTGTGCCGATTTGCTTGAAGTAACATCGATTGCGTCGAAGGGCAGATCGTCGCTCGTCCGGCGTTCTTTTTTCTGCCTTTTTTCAACGGCAGTCAATTCTTTTAGGTGATTTAAGACGCGAATATCCATTTGAAGCTTCTCCTGTATATCTGTTCCAATTACTCACAATATCTGTTATTGCTAGCATAGCATAAATACGATTAAATATTAACTGGGTACGAAATTCATGCAAACCTGAAAATGTGTAATATTGGTACATCTGATAATCTCATGATTCAGATTACTGGGGCAAGGAAAGGAATCAATGAAACAGATGGAGAAAAATAAGTATATTCAATTATTTAGTGTTGGCCGCATTGCAACCCTTTTTTCGATTTTAATGTATGTTTCATACATTCCGCAGATCATCAATAATCTTGCTGGTGTCCGAGGCAATCCGATTCAACCATTATGTGCGGCCATTAACAGTATTTTATGGGTTACCTATGGAGCCATTAAGCCGAAAAAAGATTGGCCAGTAGTAATTGCAAATGTGCCCGGCATCTTTCTTGGTTTGGCAGCGTTCCTCACTGCTTTGTAAATTTGAATAAAAATGAACTTGGTCTGATTTTAATCAGACCTTTTTTATTTCTCACAACTATTTTGAATGCTCCTGTATATATGTTCCAATTAGTCACAATATATGTCATTGTTAGTCCGCTTTGAAAACGGTTAAATAGTAACTGTAAGCGAGAGGTAAACCAAGTAAACAATATGTGATTTTGGTGCTTCATTACGTACATATTCTGACAAAAAGAGGTGAATTTTGATGCATGTATTTGTTGCAGTTGATATCGGCGCATCCAGCGGCCGGCTGGTAATGGCGCAAATCAGTGATCAAAAATTAAAAACAACTGAAATTCATCGGTTTAAAAATGGATTTTTCAGAGAGGATGGACACGATCGGTGGAATATTGACCAGATTCTCAAAGAAATCTTGATTGGACTTGAAAAGGTAAAACGTGCTGGTATTTCAAAAGTGACCTTAGGAATTGATACATGGGCCGTCGATTATGTCCTGACTGATAAAGACGGACACAAACTGCAGAATCCGATCAGTTATCGGGATGCACGGACGCAAAATGCGATTCATGAATTAACCAGTACTTTGCCGAAAGAATATCTTTATGAAAAAACAGGTATTCAGTTCCAAAACTTTAATACCCTGTATCAGCTTTACGAGGAAGATCAATCCGAATTGCGGCAAGCCGATAAAATCATGATGATTCCTGATTATCTGGGCTTTCAATTGACTGGAAATGCAGTCACAGAAGTTACGAATGCTTCGACGACCCAGATGCTTAATTTGCGAAAACGTTTGTTTGATTCCGATTTGATGGCTGACGTCCATGTTCGTGATGATCAGTTTCCCAAGTTGGTCGAATCCGGGACGATCCTGGGCCAGTTGCAAAAGGAGCGTTTTCCAGAATATGAGCTGCCAGATGCGACTGTCGTTACAGTAGCTTCGCATGATACAGCGAGTGCTGTGATTGGAACACCGGCAGAGGGCGATAAATGGGCTTTCTTAAGCTCAGGAACTTGGTCATTGCTCGGTGCCGAGACCAATGTACCAGAAAATAGTTTAGCCGCTTTTCATGCCAATTATACAAACGAGTGGGGTGCTTATGGAACCTACCGCTTTTTGAAAAATATTATGGGATTATGGATTATTCAGCGCATCAAAGCCGATTTAAACGATCAATATTCATTCCCAGAATTAGCCGACATGGCTCAGAAAACACCAGGCTTTCGGACGTTCATCAATGTTAATGATGAACGGTTTGAAAATCCGACTAATATGATTGATGAAATCCAGGCGTACGCACGTGAAACAAAGCAATTTGTCCCGCAGACACCAGGTGAACTGGCTCGGACAGTTTACGATAATTTAGCCCTATGCTACGCCGCCGAATTAGGCCAGTTAAGTCAGATTTTGAAACAGCCGTTTGAAACACTCAATATTGTTGGCGGCGGTTCGAATGTTGAATTGTTGAATCAATTAACGAGTTCATTGGCAAATATCAATGTTGTCGCTGGTCCAACCGAAGCAACGGCAATCGGCAACATCTTAGTTCAGATGATTTCGACTGGCGATGTCAAGAATGTTCAAGCTGCACGTGCATTGATTCGTACCTCATATCCATTAAAAAAATATGTACCACAAAAATCACAGCAGTTGGAACAAGTTCTAGCGCAATATAAACAATTTTTAACCCAACAATCAGAACAAAAGGAAGGTATTGAAAATGGTTAGTACAAACGAAGTTGAATCCGCATATCAAGTTGCTAAAGAACGTTATGCCGAATTAGGCGTCGACACTGATGCTGCAATGGCCGCTTTAAAAAAGATTAAATTGTCAGTTCACTGCTGGCAAGGTGATGATATCCATGGTTTCTTGAATCCCGATCAGGAACTAACTGGCGGGATTGGTGTTAGTGGCAATTATCCTGGTGTGGCACGGACCCCTGATGAATTAACCGGCGACCTCCATGAAGCTTTGTCTTTGATTCCTGGCAAGCATAAAGTACAGCTACATACGATTTATGCCGTTACGGATAAGAAGAAGGACCTCGATGAAGTTGGTCCTGAAGACTTTTCATACTGGGTCGATTGGGCAAAACAAGAAGGTGTCGGACTGGATATGAATCCAACTTTCTTCTCGCATCCAATGGTTAAAAATAATTTCACCTTAGCCAGTCCTGAAAAGGCAGTCCGTGATTACTGGATTGAGGTCGGGAAAAAGTCCCGTGAAATTTCAAACTATTTTGGGGAGGAATTAGGTCAGCAATCCGTCAATAACTTCTGGGTTCCAGATGGCTACAAGGACAATCCAATCGACAAATTATCACCACGTCTGCGGTTGATGAATTCTTTGGATGAAATCATGAAGCAGAAATACGATGAAAAGAATACGATCGAAGCCGTTGAAGGCAAATTATTTGGGACGGGAATCGAATCATTCACCGTTGGCTCACACCTCTTCTATAACAATTACGCCATTACTCGCAACAAGTTATGGACAATTGATGCAGGTCACTGGCATCCAACGGAAGATGTTTCCGATAAATTCTCGGCCTTCCTACCATTCGGACGTGGCTTGATGCTCCATGTTTCCCGTCCAGTTCGTTGGGACAGTGACCATGTTGTCATTATGGATGATGCTTTGATGCGGATCACACGTTCTTTAGTTCGTGATCACGAGCTTGATCGGACTAATGTTGGACTTGATTTCTTTGATGCGACGATCAATCGTGTTGCTGCTTGGGTCATCGGCGCACGTGCTACTCAAAAAGCTTTCTTACAAGCGATGCTGGCTCCCATCGACCAATTAAAGCAGGAAGAAAACACGTATGACTTTACCACTCGTCTGGCGGTTACCGAAGAATTAAAATCATATCCATTTGGTGCTGTTTGGGATGAATTCTGTTTACAGAATAATGTTCCAGTCGGGACGGATTGGCTGAATAATATCCATCAGTATGAAAAAGATGTTCAATTCAAACGAGAAGACTAATTTTAAAGGAGAAGCAAAAAATGACTAAATTTATCGATTCTGAATTTGTAAAAGGCCTTGGCGATGTAACGACTAACTTGTACCAGCATGGGTGGGATGAACGTAATGGCGGCAATGTCAGCTACCGGATCATGGATGATGAAGTTGCTCAGTTTGAAGATACAGGCAAAGTACTTCGCAACATTCCGATTGATTTCGATGCGACTAAATTAGCCGGTCAATATTTCTTAGTAACCGGCACTGGCCGTTACTTTAAAAATATTAAAAACTTTCCAGAACGTGATACCGGTTTAGTTCGAATCGCTGACAATGGGACCAGCGTCGACTTGATGTGGGGGTTCAATGATGGCGGCGAACCAACCAGTGAATTTCCATCTCATCTGATGAGCCACATTGCGCGTCAGGCAGTTGATAAAGATCAGCGGATTATCATGCACTGTCATCCAACCAATATTGTTGCCATGACCTTTACCCAGCCGTTGGATTCTAAATCATTTACACGGACGATTTGGAAGATGCATCCAGAAGGCATCGTTGTCATTCCAGAAGGCTTAGCTGTTATTCCATATATGTGCCCAGGGACTGTTCAAATCGGTGAAACAACTGCTCAGCAAATGGAACGCTTCAGAACCGTTATTTGGCCGCATCACGGTGTCTTTGCTGCCGGTGATTCTTTGGATGAAACACTTGGAATTATCGAAACCATTGAAAAGTCAGCTTTAATCTTTACAACGATTCAGGCTCAAGGTGGCAAGATGATCAACTGCATCACCGATGATGACCTCCGTGATTTGGTCGACCGTTTTGATTTGCCTGCAAACCGTGAATTCCTCTACATCAAGAAGCCTTAATTTGATGATCAAATCCTTCTTTTGATTGTGTTTCCTATTGAATCTTTTTGAAATGGATCGGTACTCCAGCCGGTCTATTTTTTTACGGAAAAGAGGTCTGTTTATGAAAAAAATGCAGAATAAGCTCAGACGATTGCTGCAGCGCTGGCTGTATTGGGTTCTAGCACTCTTGATCAATGCAACCGGTCATGCACTCACAATTGCGGCTAATCTTGGCAGTGCTGTTTGGACGGCCTCGGCTGTAAATATTTACCACCTGTGGCCCTTGAGCCTGCGAATGACGCTCTTCCTGTGTGGATTTGTCGTTGCACTCGTTAATGCAGCGCTGATCCATCACTTCAGCTGGTGGCATTTTATCGGCAACTTGGGTTTTGTAATCCCGTTTAGTATTTTGATTCAATTTTTCGTTGAAAAACTGGCCATTTTCAAAATTGGCAGCTGGCCGCTCATCTTACAAATCAGCGTTGATATTATCGGTGTGATGATGGTAGCACTCGCCACTTCAATCTATCAGCGTGTCAACTTGATCTTGCATCCGAATGATGACTTAATGCAGATTTTGCGCTACCGTTATCTGCATGGCAGTGCTGCAAGGGCACAAATGGTTCATTACGTTCCGCCGCTTATGATTATGCTGGTCACGTTTGTTTGGACACATCACTTATGGGCCGTGAATATCGGAACGCTATTTTGCCTGCTTTTTCAAGGTTCACTGATCGGCTTTTTCGATACTCATATCTTCCGGAAATTGAAGCATTATCAAATCCAGGGATTACATACATAAAGACATTAAAAAATCGTCAGAATCAGAACTGATTTTGGCGATTTTTTTGGCTAAATGAATTTATTTTGTTTTTGCTGACGATATTTAAAAGGTGAATGTGCGGTGACTTTTGAAAATTGGCGACTGAAATAAGCTTGATCTGAATAACCTAATTGATTTGCAATATCAGCGATTGAATTGGAAGTATAGGCTAGAAGGGTTTTAGCCTCTTGGATTTTTCGTTCGGTAATATAGGCACCAACGGTCATATGGGTTGATTCCTTGAAAAGCTTCATAAGATAGGATGAACTGATTCCTAAGTAGGAAGCAATGTCTGAAACTGAAATAGTATGAGAAATATTTTTAGCAATATAATCCTGGGCTTTGGTCACTAAAGGCAAGGAATTTGTTCGTTTGCTGTGTTGAATTTTTTGGATAAAGTTTAGTCCAATATTTAAAATATAATTATGTAAATCATCGATGCTAGGCATTTGTTCGATTTCTTGTATATAGTTATCGCTGAGTGCATAAGCTTCTTCAGGAAGTACAGCTGCTCGTAATGAGGCACGTGTGAAGAGAGTGGTGGCAACGATTGCTAAATCCTTTTGATTACGCAGGGTGCTAGTTGTATTTAATAAACCAGGTTCGCCGGAAGCTAAAAAGTCATCAAAATAACTTGTGAACCTTTTAACGTCGCCTTTGCTAAGAGCATCTAGCATCCGCGATTCTGCGTTATTACTATTGTGCGGATGAATATTATCGATTAGTTTTTTTGAGTTTTCAGATTCAATATTTAATGATTTAACATCAATTATATTTTGATTTGGAAGTTCTTGATATAGATCGAAATATAGTTGTTTAGTGATGGCAATCATTTTTGGCAAAAACTGAACACCATTTTTAAATTCTAACTGCTCATTGTTGTTTGTATAGATTGGGAGCGGCTGACTCCAAAGCATCAAGTAATGATCACTGTTAGTGCGAATAAATGAAAGTATATTTGCTTGCTGAACTAAGAAAATATAAACGGCGGCGTCATCAGTAATATGTTTTTTTAAAACATCAATGAAGTGCTGCGGCGGAAGATGACTTAAAGCAGGATATTGCCAAGTTAAATGATTTAATTCAGAATCAAATAAAAACAAAGGAACTTCAGTTGCTGCGTAAAATAATTTAAGAATTTCTTCTGTAAGCATGATTTGCCAGCCTTTCTATTAAAATAGAATTCATCTTTATGCTTTATTATGCAAAAAATAATACAAAAGTACAAGAATCGCCTTTAGAAAGCGATTACAATTTTTCTTGTAAGCTTACAGAGTTATTTTTTAATAACGATAATATCAAGGAGGAATTAAAAATGAAAACAGCATCCGGTTTTAAGAAAGTAATGTTAATTGTTTCACTGCTGCTTTTGAATATTGTTGAACAGGCGGCGAGTGCAATTTCTGCTTCTATTCCACAAATGGCTGCATCATTTCCGCAACATTCGGAAGTTCAAATTGAATTAGTAACAACAGTTGTGTCAATCTCAGTTACAATTTTTGTTTTAGTCAGTGGTTTAGTTATTAAGAAAATCGGTCAAAAACAAACGGCCATCTTAGGCTTGGTTATTGCCTCAGTAGCTTCAATCGTTCCGGCTTTTTCGAATAGTTTTAACGTAATTATGATTTCACGAGTTGTTTTAGGGATTGGGATTGGGTTAGTCAATCCATTGGCAATTAGTTTGATTGGTGAGTTTTTTCATGGAGATACATTAGCAAGTTTGATGGGTTGGCGAACAGCCGTTGCAAGTATCGGTGTTTCAGTGATGACCTTCTTAGCTGGGCAATTATTGAAAATTAACTGGCATGCCTCATACCTTGTTTATTTACTGTTTATTCCAGCATTGATCCTATTTTTCTTCTTTGTTCCATCGCCGGAAAAAATGGTCGCAGAGCAAGAAACTGAAAATAAAGATGGAAAAAAAGAATCAGAAGAAACAAATACAGAACCAGCTACTGAAAATGGACATTCCTCTTTGCTGATCGTAATTGGGTTGAGTCTGTTGCTAATGGTTTATATGGCTTGTGCAATGATTTCATATATTAAAATGGCGTTAATGTATATTCAGACAGGTATCGGGTCTCCTTCACAGGCCAGCACGGTAATCAGTGTATTGGGCTTTGCACAGTTAATTGGTGGTGCTTTATTCGGATTGACCTATAAAAAGTTACACCGTAACGTTCTGCCTTTAGGGGTTGGATTGAGCGGGATTCTGATGGTTCTAATGACATTCACAAAATCTAATGGCATGATCATGCTGCTTGGCGGATTAAGCGGATTATTTGGCGGTTTAGCAGTTCCGTATATTTTCACCCGCATTTCGCAAGTTTCAAATACGAAGACAGCGCCATTACATAATGCGTTTGCATTGGTGGGCTCAAACCTCGGTTCCTTTGTTGCTCCAATTCTAGCTAGTGTTTTGGGCGCAACTGCAGTGCTTTCCTTGCGTAATGCCGGATACGTAATTGTAGCACTTGCTGTAATTGTTCTGGTTGTCTTCATTTTTGATAGTCAAAAGACGAAGGCACCATCGGCAGATTAGCAATTATCATTCTGGAGGAAAGAGAATATGTTAAATATGCATCAAAAACCATTTTACTTAAATGATGATCAAATTAAGTGGGTCAAAGATACGGCAGAAAAATTATCAACAGACGAAAAAATCGGTCAATTATTCGTGCCAATCGGATATTCAACTGATCACGATTATATTGACAGCTTGTTAAAGCATCACATCGGCGGATTATTCTTCCGGTCTGCTCACTTAGAAGAATTACGAGCAACTTTTAACTATGCACAGCAAAATAGCAAGGTGCCATTATTAACACCGGCTAATTTGGAAAGTGGCGGTGATGGTGCAGTATTAGAAGGCACAGGATATGCCCCACAAATGGCTGTGGCTGCTGCTGGTAATAAAAAATATGCTTATGAATTAGGCAAGATTGCCGCTGAAGATGCAAAAGCTGCCGGAATCAATTGGGGATTTGCACCGGTCGTTGATTTAGATTTGAATTTTCACAGTCCAATCATGAATGTTCGAACTTATGGTGATGACACAGAGCGTGATATTGCTTTTTCAAAGCAGTTTATTCAAGCCTTTCATGATCAGAATATGATGACATCAATTAAGCATTTTCCTGGTGATGGGATTGATGAGCGTGATCAGCATTTGCTGACCTCTGTTAATTCATTGCCATTATCGAGCTGGTGGAAGACTTACGGCAAGATTTATCGTGAACTGATTGATTTTGGAACCAAGGCTGTAATGGTGGGCCATATTGCATTCCCTGCTTATTCGCATAATCAAATTCCGGCATCATTAAACGAGCAATTATTGGAAGGATTGTTACGGCATGATTTAGGTTTTAATGGGCTTATTATTACCGACGCCACACCAATGGTTGGATTTTCAACGGCAATGCCGCGTTATCAAGCCGTTCCGACTGCAATTCAAAATGGCTGCGATATGTTCTTGTTCAATCACGACTTTGAAGAAGATGTTTCTTATATGAAAGATGGGCTTAAGAATGGTTTGCTAACAGAAAAGCGTTTGGATGAAGCAGTATTACGGATTTTAGCAACCAAGGCGTCATTAAATTTGAATCAAGACGTGTCCATACCGTCGAAGCCGTTAATTGATTATAAAAAGGAGCAGCAGGAAATTGCCGATCAATCAATTACCTTAGTAAAAGATGATCAAAACATTTTGCCATTAGCAGCTCAAAAACAAAAGCGAGTTTTGCTTGAAGTTTTAGGCGGATTTGCATCTAATCAGCGAGTTGAAGAGACATTACAGAACGAATTAACAAAACGCGGATTTGAAGTAACTCTTTATCGGCCGGAAAAAAATTTTGTAGATCTTGGGTCTGTTGCCGATTTTAAGAGTAAGTATGATTTAGTTCTTTATGCAGCCAATATTGAAAATGCAAGTAACCAAACAACGGCACGTATCAATTGGAAGACACTTTATGGGCTAGGGAACAATCTGCCATGGTTTGTACAAGAAGTGCCAACTGTGCTTGTTAGTTTTGGCAATCCATATCATATGTTTGATATGCCAATGGTTAAAACAGTCGTAAATGCATATAGTAATTATGAACATTTTATTAAAGCAGCAGTTGCAAAATTAGTCGGTGAACAGGAGTTCAAAGGTCACAGTCCAATTGATCCGAATTGTAAGAACATTAAACTGAAAGAGTTGATGAATAATGCAGATTAGTGAGTTACAAGTTAATGGACTAACAGCGCCATTAGGTTATTCGTTACCGTATTTGACTTTTTCGTGGCGCTTAGATAGTACAGATTCTGAACAAGTTGATGCACAAGAAATTGTTGTTGCAACCGATCCGAACTATGATGTAGTTGTTTATGAAGGCAAGACAAGTGCTAAGGACAATCAATTGACGATTGACGGCGAATTTTTGCAACCGAAAACGAAATATTATTGGTCCGTTTCAAGTGGCGATGCAATTGCAGAAAGTACTTTTGAAACAGCCAAGATGAAACAACCATGGCAAGCCGATTGGGTCAGCTATCGAGGAAAACCGCAACCAAGTGTGACCTTTCAAAAAGATTATCATTTTGAAAAAAGGATTCGTTCGGCACGTTTGTATTGTTGTGCGTATGGTGTTTATGAACTCGAAATAAATGGTTGTCATGTGTCAGATGAATACTTATTGCCGGGTTATCATAGTTACGATCTTGTTCAATATTATCAAACGTATGATGTCACAAAATATTTAGATTCAAAAACCAATTTAAAAATGATTACAGGTAACAGCTGGTATAAAGGACGGTTTGTCTTTGACGGGGGACAAGAAAATATTTATGGGTCACGTCAAAAGGCAATCGCAGAATTAGTTGTTTGTTATTCAGATGGAATGACGCAAACATTTGGAACTGACGATACTTGGCAGGTTATGACAAACCGGATTCAAAATAACTCGATTTATGACGGCGAGATAATTGATTTCTCAAAAGAAATTAAACCATTAACACTGACAGTATTGTCAGATGATAAATCATTATTAACTGCACGTCTTGATCCGCCGGTAAAAAAGATGCATCAGTTAAAGCCGGTGAGGGTATTCCGTGACCAAAAGCAGCAGTTGATTTTGGATTTTGGTCAGGAAATAACTGGTTGGATCGAAGGTAAATTAACTGCGTCCGAGCATAATGTTAAATTTAGATTTGGCGAGTTGCTGCAAGATGGTGTGTTTTATACAGATAATTTACGGACCGCCAAACAACAATTTATTATTTTAAATAATACTGCTGATCGTGATGTTCGTCCGCATTTTACTTATTTTGGATTTCGTTATGTAGCGGTTGAAGGAATAAACACTGAAAATGCTGAAAAATGGGTTGGTTATTCACTTTATAGCGATATGGAAGATCGGTTTAAGTTCAATTCGTCTCATCCCGGTTTGACCAAATTGGTTAAGAATATTCAATGGGGGCAACGTGATAATTCGTTAAGTATTCCAACTGATTGTTCACAACGAGATGAACGGATGGGGTGGACCGGGGATGTAACACTTTTCAGTAATACGGCCGCCTACAACATGGACATGCGGGCCTTTTATACAAATTATTTGTATAACATGGCACTTGAACAAAAACAACTTGATGGTTCGATTCCGTTTTTTGTTCCATATCCTAAATTAAAACCATTTGAGGGAATCAATCCGTTTTTGGTTACAAATGGCGCCTCGACTTGGGGGGATGTTGCGACGATTTTACCGATGGTACTTTATGATCATTATCATGATGAAGGCTTATTACGAAAGACGATTCCGATTATGAAAGGCTGGGTTGACTATTTAGCAAAACGTGATCATGAGCATGGTGATCAACACCTTTGGAATTTCGATCAGCAACTTGGCGATTGGTTGGCACTTGATAATGGGGACTCGCCGATTGGTGCAACTGATCCTAATTTGATTGCAAGTGTTTATTATTATCGTTCAACTAGCAATTTAGTGCGTGCACTTAAAATTATTAAAGCGCCATCTGCAGATAAATATCAACTACTGACTCAAGAAATCAAAGATGCTATTTTACAAACTTACTATACAGCCGATTATGAATTGAATTTAAATCCGATTACCCAAACAGGATTAGCGTTATTATTAAGATATGGTTTATATCCAAATGATGATGTCCGTTTGAAATTAAGTTCATCTTTGCACACATTGTTGACTAACAATAAAGGAGCTCTCGATACTGGATTTATCGGCACACCAGAATTACCGCATGCATTGGTTAAGGCAGGGTTAACCAACCAAGCTTATGAGCTGCTTTTGCGTGATAAAATGCCAAGCTGGCTTTATGAAGTCAAGCAAGGTGCTACGACGGTTTGGGAACGCTGGAATTCCATTTTGCCAGATGGAAGGATCAGCGGAACTGAGATGAATAGTTTAAATCATTATGCTTATGGTGCAATTGAAGATTTCCTGATTGAGGATGTTTTAGGAATCAAATTGCCACAAGGACATGATGAAAATTATAAAATCAATCCATTGTACAGCAATCAAGTTGATTGGGTTTGCGGAAGCTTAAAAGTGCCTAATGGAACGATAAATGTTTATTGGGAGAGTATACCTACCATGAAATTGGTCGTGGATATTCCGATTCGAACAACTGCTGATGTCGTTTCTCCGACCGGAAAAAAGTTGAAATTAAATAGCGGTCATTATGAAATTTAAGATGAATAGTTAAAAAGGTCGATTAAAATCGGCCTTTTGTTGCGCGCTAAAAAAAGATTCTGTTTTTATTGATGCTGCATACGAAAGGTCTTTGGGGTGGTATGTAAATATTTTCGGTACAATTTGAATAGCGAAGTTGGACTCTTAAAGCCGATCATTTCGGAAATATTTTCAATTGAATAATTCGTATTCGTCAGGAGAGTTCGGCTTCGTGCCAATCTTTTTTGATCAAGCAAACTTTGAAAAGTTTGGCCCGTTGTTTTCTTGAGCATATTGCCTAAATAATTCTTGTTATAACCAAAATGTTTTGCAAGGGTTTTAAGTGACAAATCACTATAGTGGGTGTCAATATATTGTAAGATTGCGAGCTCAGGGTCGGCCGATTTTGCGATCTGATTCGTTTGTGATTCAACCGTATTAGCTAATTCGATGAGCAAGGTTGAAAGCAGCAGATTCAAAGATTTATTACGATCCTGATTTTTAGAAAGGCTCTTCACAATCATCATTTTGATGAGCTCATTTGCCATCTCGTTTTGGCCGACATTAAATAAAATGAAATTATTGTGGACTGCATTCACAATTGCCGCATTCAGCATGAATTTTGTGACGAGACTTTCAGAATCCGCAAGATTGTGCGTAATATTGTTGAAAATAGAAACATCACGGACCCCGATATTGATCAGAATGTCATTGGGACCAATGGAGTCGATCCGTTGAACAATATCTTTATCCATTAAAATTAGGTCGTTTTGGTTTAACACTATTTTTTCATCGTTGATGTATTGGGTACAGTGACCAGAATACATGTAATTAAATTCAATGAAGTTATGGCGATGTGCCGGTGTATAAGAAAAGCGCCGACTTTTATTGACGAAAATATTGCCTTGTTTAAAGAGCGTTTTGCAGGGGATGGTCGGAATATTACCATCACGATAATCTAAATGAATGGGGTTCATATTTTGCTGCCGCTCTTTTTGCAGGCGTTCAATGGGGTCCTCCTTGCGAAGAAATTCATCAAGCTGTTTTTGGTCCATTTGATCATCTCCAAATATTGTTGATTTCCATGAAATATGTCTTTAAAAGGCCTAAAAGATAACATCCGTACTCTTGCAATGTTCATCTGTACAAATGCCATTGTTGACGCTTTCAATTTCTTTTAAGCTAGTAATAGTTTCAAAATATAAATAAGAGGTGCAAACATGACAGCCGTAAAATTATTTGGAAAAATGAACGGGACACCGATTTATCGTTATACGGTCGAAAATAAAAATGGCGTTCAGCTTTCCTGTTTATCATATGGAGCAGCATGGCAAAGTCTGAAAGTGCCAGTAAACGGGCACCTGCAAGAGTTGATTCTTTCTTCGCCGCAAATAGATGATTATGTCGGGACATACCATGGAAAATCTGTCGGGCGTGTGGCCGGCAGAATCGGTCAAGGACAATATATGCAAGCGGGCCAAGAAGTTTCATTACCAACAAATGAGGGCAGTACGACTTTGCATGGCGGCCCGCACGGCTTCAGCACATTAAATTGGCATGGCGAGATAAAAAACAATCAAATTATTTTTAATCGGCATATTTCTGAATCAGAAGATGGTTTTCCTGGCGATATCGATGTCACCATTATTTTCACGCTCGATGACCAGAATAATGTGACGATTACTTATACTGCGTCTGCGAACGCTGAAACACTGTTTAATCCGACGAATCATGTTTATTTCAACTTGAATGCATCCGATACGGATATCGGTAATCATCATTTGACAGTTCCAAGCAGCCAGCGGTTTAAGCTGACTAGCAAAAAGATTCCCACCGGTGAACTGCTTGATGTAGCTGCATCATATTTTGATTTTCGCAAGCCGCAATTACTAAAGGAGATGTTTAAAAAAGCACAATCAACTCCTGAAAACGGCTTAGATGACATTTATTATTTAAATGCACACAGGGAACAGAACTTGGCAGCCACGCTCAGCCAAGGCAACATTAAAGTAGATGTATTTTCGAATCGGAATGCGCTGGTTGTATTTACAGCCAATGATTTTGATGAATCGCTGCATTTTATCGGCAAACAGGCTAGGCCGCACATTGGGATTGCAATGGAAGCACAAACCGCACCACGAGCCATTGTAGATCCTAAATTTGGGGATATTCGGCTTCATTCTGGTCAGACACGGCAAGAAAAAACACGGTATCATTTTACTTTTTAGAAAAGCAGGTTCGTTTTCAAAAACGATTTCTGATGAATCCTCTGAGTTGCACAAAATCCAACTCAGAGGATTTTATGATGTTTGCCGCAGAAAGATATGCATAATAAAACTGGCCGGACTACCTCCGAACGAAGATCGGAAGCAGTCCGGCCAGAAGCCGTTTAAAAGCAGCTCTGATATTTGGAGCTCTTGAGATGTGACGCTCTATCAATAAGCAGATGAGACGATTGTGCAGCTGCTAAATTCGCGGTGTCTCTGTTAATAATTGATTGATTTGCTGCAAGTGTTCTGGTGTGATGTTGATCATCGGCAAAATGGTGTTGATCTTGGTCAAAGACAATTTGCCTAAGCCGCCGTTCAGGTTGTCGGGATTGTCTTTGAAGAAGTCCAAAACGGGATCAATCGCATCAATTGCAGCTACGAGGTCTTTATTGGCCATAATATCGACGATGTGTGTGTCGGCGTTATAACGTTCGATATAATCATGCGTTGGCTGATAGGCAATGGCATATGTGCCGGCGGTTAAGGTCAGTACTTCTTTATCGGCAGGGGTGCCATTAACTGTTAAGGTGCTGACGTTAACACGTGGCAAACTTAAATCAACGGTAACGCCGAATGGAACGGTCAGATTGATTTTGATCGTATGCTTGGCATCACTTTCGATTTGATAGTCCATCGTCAAATTGCCATAAGGTGTTTCATAGGTGCCTTTGACCGTTGATAAACGGGCATCAAAGTAAGGCGCCATCGAAATCTTTTGGTAACCGGCGGAATGTGATTGCAAGCCCCACAGATATTTATAGACCCATTCCATGATGGCACCAATACTGTAATGGTTTAATGAGTTCATGCCGTCGGGATTCATTGATCCGTCTTCTTCCACTGAATTCCAGCGTTCCCAGACAGTGGTTGCGCCCATTTTAACGGCGTATAGCCAGCTAGGGTAATCTTCTTGCAAGAAAATCTTGACAGCCAATTTATGATAACCATATTGGGAAAGGGCCTGGCAGATGAATGGGGTACCGACGAAACCGGTCTTGAGGTGATCATTGTCTTTATGCAGACGTGCAGCTAAATCAGCGGCCACACGTTGGAGTTGCTGAGCTGGGACTAACTTGAAGTACAGTGTTAGGGCATAAGCAGTCTGCGTATCGATTGCCAGACGTCCAGTTGCTGTGATGTATTCATGCTGGATGTGCTGCTTAATGCTTTCAGCTTGGTGGGTATAAGTTGAATAATCAGCTTCATTGCCAAGCACCTTAGCAGCGTTGGCCACTAACTGACTGGAATAGTAGTAATAAACTGAAGCGATGAAGTCTTCATCCGTTTTACCGGTCGGCAGGGCTGGATTTTCACCATCAAGGGCAATCCAATCGCCAAACTGGAAGGTGCCGGTCCATAAATTCTTTGTCTTCGTCTGTTTTGAAATCCAGTCGACCCAAGCCTTCATGCTGGTATAATTTTGAGCCAATATCGCTGGGTCGCCATAAGCCTGGTACATGTTCCAAGGAATTGTTGTGGCAGCATCACCCCAGACAGCAGCGCCGCCATCAGTTGTGCCCATTGCAGGGGCATACATGGTCAGCATGCCATCATGCTGTTTTTGTTCGACACTCATGTCTCGAGCGTACTTTTTGAAGAATTCGTAGACATTCATGTTCAAAGCGGCGGTGTTTGAGAAAATATTAGCATCGCCGGTCCAGCCAAGCCGTTCATCACGTTGCGGGCAGTCGGTCGGCACGTCGATAAAGTTGCTCTTTTGACCCCAAACAATGTTTTCCAGCAACCGGTTGACCATTGAATTGTTAGTTGTTAATTTGCCAGTGGCTTCCAAACTGGAGTAGATGACATCGGCTTTGTAATCGGCGATATTGATTGGCAGGGTGTTGCCGGTTACTTTGACGTAACGATAGCCATAATAGGTGAAATGCGGATGGACCCAGCCTTCCTTGCCATCTGAGATGTAGACAAAGGCTGCCCGTGCTTCACGTAAATTATCCCGGTAGAAATTACCCTTTTGCAGGATTTCGCCCATTTGGAAGGTGATCTGAGTGCCTTTTGGCTCACGATTGTAAAATTCGAGCCAGCCGGCTTGGTTCTGCCCAAAATCTAACACTTGTTCATTTTTAGGAGTTGTGATCAATTCCTGGGCAGGCAGCTTTTGATTGATTTTGATCGGCATACTCATCCGGTCGCGCAAAATTGCTGTGGATTGATCGGTCAGAACGACGGGCTTCCAATTGGCAACCATCTTTGTGGCGTCATAATCTTCACCATAATAAATGGCTGATTTAGTAATCTTACCGGAAGTGGTCAGCCAAGATGAATCTGTGTTGAGTACTTGTTCGTGACCATCGGCATCTTCAATGTGCAATTCGGCGATGACTTGCTGCTGGTCGCCGTAAATATCTTTTTGACCGCCGTCAAAGCCGTAACGGCCTTTGTACCAGCCATCGCCAGTGCTGATGACGAGCTCATGCTCAGCAGGGTCATTCAGCAGATCAGTCACATCATAAGTTTGGACTTGGACCCATTTTTTATAATCCGTTACACCAGGAGTCAAGTATTCGGCGCCGACTTTATGCTGGTCGAGGAAGGCTTCATACAAACCAAGGCCAGTGATGTAAAGACGTGCTTTTTTGATGGGTGTCTTGGTAGCAAAGTGCTTTTTGAATAAAGTATTTTGAATTTCCTTGTCGGAATTACCAATCCATTCAGCGGAGTAGGGTTCATTCATCTTTCCAGTTTCGAAGAAGGTTTGTTTGGTCGCCGTTTGCTGGTCATCACGGATGGTCACTTCAACGGTGTAGCGTGTTCGTGGCTGTAATTGTAGTGGAACTTCGAAATAATTGTTGTCAAACGGAATCATTTTAGTGACATAAACGGGGTCAGCATCCTTTTCGCGCCAAATTTTTAATTGCTTTGAAATGGATGTATCAGACTCGGCATCAACTTGAAATTCAATCCGTAAGCCGGATAACTGAAATCCAAGTGGTTCAAACATATGATTGGTTGTGATTTGTTTAATTTTCATTTTTGAATGACCTCATTTTATTTTATAAATGTGTAGTGAAATCACCGCAGAATGGGTCGACTGGACTGGTTCCCAAGAAGGGTTCTTTGCCAGTGATTTTGTTCATCACGGCCGTAATTGTTTGCGGATTGCCTGTGTAGGCGTTGATAAAGGTAGAAACTTCTGGAATATCGAATAAATGATATGGATTCGCAGTTGAAATGAAGAGAGTCGGGATGCTGCGCATGAACCACGGTGCATCGGCTGCCATCAAGTGGACCCAATTCAAACGAGTCGTTGTTTGGTTGCTGGCCGTTTCGACATTGGCCACATAAATGGCTAAATCGAACTTCTTTTGCAGGTCAGCGACACCTTCTTCAAACGTTTCATGGAAGTCGAGGTGTTTCTGATCAAACAAGGTGACCTTGAAACCGGCGTCTTCTAATTGCTGCTTGAAGGCATTTGTAACGTGTCCGCCTTCTTTGAAACCGCCGTCGTCTGAGTCGCCCAAGACGACTAAACGGACACGTGGAGTCTTTTTAGGCGAGATCGGCAAGAGATGATCCCGATCTTTGACCAATGTGACCGCCTGATTAGCTGCTTTAGCAGCCAACTGAGCGTGCTTTTCTGAATTAAGATTGATTTCAGCTGGCAACTTTTGCAAAGGTTGTTCGTCGGTGTCCATAATTTGCTGCGATAATTTAGTTGCTAAAATGCGAGTGACAGCTTCATCAACACGTGCCATTGATAAAGTGCCATTATCGATGGCATCGTGGAGGTAGCCATAATCTTCGTCAATATTTTTATTGAAGAGGATCATATCGATCCCGGCGTTAATTGTGGCTGGTAGAAGATCTTTCCGGGCCATCGAGGCATTGTAACCGATCATCGGAGTGGCATCGGTAATCGTTAAGCCGTTAAACTTCAAGACATTCCGCAATAAGCCGTCGATCAATAGCTTTGAACTAGAAGCTGGATGCAAGTCGGTATCGTTGATGCCAGGCTCAAGCCGCCGTTCCCAAGCTGGCTGCATAATATGAGCAATCATGACCACTGGTGCACCATTGGCAATCAAATGATGGTAAATTTCGCCATAAGAATTCATCCAATCATCGGCTGACAAGGAGTTGACCGAACTGACTAAATGCTGGTCGCGTTCGTCGACACCATCACCTGGAAAATGTTTGATGACTGGAATAATCTGATTTTTCTTGAGCCCTTTGATTTGGGCATCTGACATGCTGATGACACGGCCTTTATTGCTGCCGAAGGTTCTGGTATTCATGATGGGATTGCGGAAATTGAGATCTAAATCGACGATTGGCGCAAATGACATGTTATTGCCGACTTGGCGTGCTTCGCTGCCGGCAACATTACCGAGCTGATAGGCATTTTCGGAATCATCGGTGGCGGCCATTTCCAGCGGATTGCCGAACCAAGTTCCTTCAGTTACAATCCCATTACCGCCTGATTCGAGGTTGGCCGCAAAGAACATCGGAATTTTGCTGGCTGTTTGGGCAGTGTTGATTTCGCGTTTGATCTTCTCAGCATGATCGGGACGATACATCATGCCGCCGGGTTGGTATTGATTGATAAAGTGATTGATATCGACTGAATCTTCATCTTGACCAATGACAAAGAATAACTGGCCGACCTTTTCGGAAACGGACATTTCCGAAACTTTGTTTTGAATATAATCGATTTGTGCTTTATTTAAGTTATATGGTTTTTCTTCTAAATTCACCATTATTTGGTATCCTCCTGAAACGCTCTATTTTGCTAAACAAGTTCATTCTAAACGTTTTCTTTTTTCTGGCTATTGAGGAAAAAGAGATATAGTGTGTTCATTTTACAGGTGTTTCGAAAAATGTATTTCGATTATATTTGAATACGATAGAATAAGGATATTCAAAGTTGAAATGGAAATGCGATGGGAGGATTTTGCATGAACACAGACATTGTGAATCTATTACGAAAAAACAATCAGCCTAAAGATTGGAACACCCTTGGACCTGAGATGCACCCTCAAATGGTGGATCATGTCGGTAAAAGCCCCGTTTTTGAATTTTCAAATACGTTAACCGATTCTTTGGAAGTAACGACGCAGTTGATTGCGATCTCAGTTCAGCCGATCGAATCCTTCATTCCGTTTCATGTACATAATTATGTGGAAATGATGATTCCGATCGCCGGTAATTGTGTCGTGACCACCAAAAATGAATCATTTCATTTAAAACAAGATGATTTTATCGTGATGGGGAATCGGACCATTCATCGAGTTGAACCAATCAAGAAGGGGACTATTGTCGTCAATCTGGCGCTGAAAGATGCCGCTTTTTCACTAAATGACCTTGATTTCATGCGTTATTACGGCAGTACAACCAATATTTCATCGATGCTGTTTTCACTGCTGGCCAGCAATAACGACGGTGGCAGTTATAGTTTGTTCAAAACGCATCATGATCAAAAGATAATTACTACTTTGGATGATGTCATCGAAGAGTATTACCATCCGGATATTCAGACCGATCAGATTATCCGGTTTGAAATTTTGACCTTGTTTGCACGTTTAGTTCGGATTGCTTCTAAAACCAAGATGCCGGCGAAAGCAATCAAAACGGCACCGAGCAATTTGTTATCATTGCTGCTGTACATCGAAAAAAATTATTCATACATTACTTTGGAAGCGATGGCGGCTCATTTTGGGTTTAATCCCAATTATCTGTCATCATATTTAAAACGCCAGACAGGGTTGACCTTTATTAAGCTCGTTCATTTGCAGCGGATCAACGTTGCGGCTGAATATTTGACGAATACCAACATTTCGATTGAAGAAATTGCCGCCAAGATCGGCTATGAAAATCCATCGTATTTTTATAAAGTCTTTCGGGACAATTTCGGTTGTTCGCCGAATGAATATCGAAAACGAAATCAGTAAAGAAAAGAGAAATGACTTTTAACGGCCATTTCTCTTTTTTTATTTGCTTAATGTGGCCATTAATGTTGTTTCTTTTGGTGCAATGATGAGTGCTTTGCCATTGAAGAGCTGGAGTTCATCGGCATGATGGACACTGATATCAGCTGGATTGCCGTTGCCCCACCCTAAGATGGCGCCATCAGCATGGAGCGTGACGAATTGATCGCTAGTTGGAACGGGCACATCATTTTGATCAACCGCTTGTAAGGCGTACAGGGTGTCTTGCTGGCCGTGATAACGGACAGAAACAACGACTTTTACAGCTGAATCAGCGGTTTGTTCAATCGTTTCAGCAACGACTTGATCATGTTCAAGTGCCACGGCACGTAATTCGCCAGGCTGGTAGGTCACTTGCCAATTCATCTGGCAGTCTTTGACCTGCTGCTGGCCTTGTGAAACACCATTGATAAATAATTCGACTGTTGGTGCATTTGAGAAGATACGGACGGCGACGGTACCATCAGCAGCAATTTCAAGTCCCTCACGGTTCCAGTGCGGCATGACATGGATCATCGGTTTATCCGTCCAATGTGCTTGGAAATAATAGTAGTAATCTTTAGGAAAACCGCAGAGGTCGAGAATACCGAATTGTGAGCTGATTCCGGGCCAGCCGAATGGGGAAGGTTCGCCATTGTAATCAAAGGCGGTCCATAAGAAGACGCCGCCGAATTCAGGATGCTGCTGGGCAAACTGAATCACTTTTTCAGGCCGAGCTGTACCACCAACACCTGGTTCACCAGGTTTGCGTTTACCAGGCATGACCATTGAATAGTCGGAACCAAAGCTGTTGGCTTGGCATTGCTCAGCGTTGTCACGATAGATGCCACGTGTTTGGAAATACGAGCCGCTTTCAGTACTCATAATGGGTTGCTGTGGAAAATTGGCATGAATCTTCAGTGCCCCGTCGCCCATTACATCGGCTTCTGGATAATTGACGCCCAGAATATCGACATTCTCCAAATAATTTTCATCGATTTTACCTTCGGGATTCAATAATTCAGCGGAAACGGTCAGATGCTCATGGTCATATTGTTTGATGAGCCGTGCCAGCCGTTTTAAAATCCGGCCGCCTAGTTCGGTGCTGCCGATCAATTCCTCGTTGCCTAGGGACCAGAAAGCAATTGAAGAGTGCATCCGTTGGCGTCTTACCATCTTTTTGAGGTCGGCCAGCCGCCATGGCGTACTTTCCAGAATACGATTTTCGTCGATCACTAAAATACCGTATTGATCGCAGGCATTCAGCAATTCTGGTGCCGCAAAATGATGCGAACTTCGGAGGGCATTGACGCCCATTTCCTTTAACAGTTTAACTTTGTAATTAATGATATCTTGATCTAAAGCGACACCTACACCGGCAAAGTCTTGATGTTCACAGACACCTTTTAAGACGTATGGCTTGCCATTCAAGAAGAAGCCGGCGGTTGTATAAGCAAAGGTATGGATTCCAAAGTGCTTGGTAACTTGATCGTCACCAGCAATAAAAGTTGCTTGAATATTGTGGGGATTTTCTGGTGTCCAGGGAGTGACGTCGGTTTGATGACTGGTCGTTTTAAAATGAGCTGTCTCACCAGGCTGGATCGACTGGGATTCAAATGTAATCGTTTGATTGTTAAATTGGACTTTGGGGGTGCTTGAAACAGGTTGTGAACGCTCATTCGTCACGCTGAGCTCAATTCCAAGGTCGGCATTTTGGCCGTTTAACGTTTGTGTATAAATATAGGCGTCATCGGCATTTAAATGGACAGCTGGCAATTTTTCCAGCCAGACCTTTCGATAAAGACCAGCGCCTTCATACCACCATCCTTCAGCGCCAGCTGTGGTGTCGACACGGACAAGGAGGATGTTGGGGCCTTCAGCGTCATAATTGGCCATTTCGGTAATGTCAAAATCAAAAGCGGTATAGCCGCTATTATTGTGGCCGAGATAAGTACCGTTCAGCCATACATCAGATAAACCCATTACGCCATCAAAATGAAGCGTGATACGTTCTGTATCTGGATCAGAAGTCAGCTCAAAAGCGAGTCGATAGTATGCAGTCCCATTTTCCTTTGAGCCGCTCATCAATAAGGCCGGATTTTGAACATAAGGGAGATCTTTTTTCCAATCATGTGGAATCGAGACAGGTTCCCAATCACCGTCCAGCTGAGTACTTAAATCGGTGCCGGCTAGATTTTGCAATCCTTGCTGAACATCGCCTTGTGCAATTAATTTAAGAAAATATTCGCCGCTGGTACTGACCGGCAGCCGTTTGCCTTCATTAGGTAGTGCAGAGGTCATGCCGCCTAATGAATGGGCTTTACGGACTAATTTATTAGGGGTCGGCAAGTTGCCGTAATGAAACTGCCAGCCGTTTGCGAGATTCTTGGTTTGTCGCATTGTTTTCACTCCTTGATCAATTTCGGTGGTACACTTATTAAAATACTGGAAATTTAAACGAGATATTAGTCGTTATAGCAACTAATTTGTAATCGTTTACACAAAAAGCCGACTTTTTGGAGGTATGTGGCATGAAAGATCAGCGGATGCAGCGTATGGAAAGCAATTTAAGCGGCGGGGTCCCCGTTCTTTCGATTGAAGGACCGCTGGCGTTGTTTTATAAACGGCGTGATGGCGAGCGGCTGCTGTATACAAAAATTCAAGACGGTCAGATCACGACTTTTGAAGGCAAGGACTATGCGCCGGAACACCGACATGATTTTTTTGAATTGATGCTGGTTCTAGAAGGAAGCATTATCAATCACGTTGGAAACCGCACGATTCGTTATCAGCATGGTGAAGGTTGTTTGATGAACCGTCAGGTGAAACATCGCGAAGAAATCCAAGATCATTCGCAGATTGTTTTTGTTGACTTTACGGCTGATTTTTTCAATTCGCTTTTGCAGCATGACGCGACCGAAAAACTCACTGGTGATGTTTTTCAGTTTTTAAAAAGCAGTTTGAATCAACAGGAAAATTGGCAGCATCGTTATTTGGAATTTTCACGGAGCTTGCCAATCGAAAATAAAACACTCCAGGTGATTTTGGATTCGCTGCAGCTGGAATGCAGCACTGCCAAGGTCGGCGCACGCTTTTTCCAGTCTGGGCTAGTGCTGCGTTTGCTGGCCACGTTGCAGAATCCAAATGCTTTTTCTGTAAATTGGGTCGCAATGAATTTGAGCAAAGATGATTATTTAGTCAATCAAGTCCGCCGGTTAATCGAAGTTCATTTCGGTGTTGTCACACGGGATGAGATTGCCCAAGAAGTTCATTATAATGCTGAATATTTGAACCGCTTGTTTAAACAGAAAGAACAGAAGACCTTATTGGAATATGCACGGGTCGTGCGCATCAAAAAAGCTCAGCAGCTGCTGAGTTTGACAGATCTGAGTGTTGGTGAGATCGCTGACCGGTTAAAATTTGCTTCAGCAGAGTATTTTTATCGCTATTTTCGCCACGCAACTGGAGTTTCACCGAGCCGTTATCGAAAGAAACACCAGAATTATGCCGATTAAAACGTGTCCCTGAGTTGGATAAAATCCGATTCAGGGGCTTTTTTTGTCGAGATTATTTATTTTAAAAGTTGGAATATGTACAAAATGAAGAGTCGCAATCTTGGTTTTCGGCATAGTAATCGTTTTCATTGAACCGTAGAATTGCGTTAAACAGTTTGAAAAACAAATTTACGCAAGGAGAATGACTATGGTTACTTCATATCGAAACCCTATTTTACGGGGAATGTATCCCGATCCTAGCATCTGCCGTGTCGGCAATACTTATTATTTAGTCAATAGCACTTTTGAATATTATCCAGGCATTGCACTCAGTAAAAGCACCGATTTATTGAATTGGCAGCAGCTGCCTGGGGTCGTCACTCAGACGAAACAGGCTGATTTATCCCATGCCAAGTCGAATGAAGGTATTTTTGCCGTTTGCATCCGGTATTTTGAAGGTGCCTTTTACGTTATTACGACTAATTTTGCTGAATTCAAAACGTTTATTATTCGCGGCGTTCTCAATAACCACGATGAAATCGTCTGGGATGCCGATCGGGTTGAAATCAATGTGAATGGGATTGATCCGGATCTTTATTTTGAAGATGGCCGGACTTATGTCGAATTCACAGGCTATATTGATGACAAAGGAACCAAAGCCATTCAACAAGTCGAAATCGATTTGCATACTGGCGAGATTCTCGCTGGCCCTAAGGTGCTCAGTTTTGGTTCTGGCGGCCGTGATGTTGAAGGACCACACATTCTTAAAAAAGACCACACCTACTATTTATTGACTGCAGAAGGCGGTACTGGCGTCGGCCATATGATTACTATTTTTAAATCAGACCATTTATGGGGGCCTTACGAAAATAAGGATGGCGTCAATCCCATTTTTACCAATCGTGATCGCGCCGAACAACCGTTGCAGAATATTGGACATGGCGATTTGTTTCAAGATGCCGCTCACAATTGGTGGTTGGTCTGCTTAGGCACACAGCCAGCCGCCGTTGGGATGACGCAAATTACGAATCTCGGCCGTGAAACACTTTTGTATCCTGTCAATTGGAATCACACTTGGCCGGTCATCAATCATGGTGTCCCGACTGAAGTTGTTTCGCTGGCTGATTTTAAACAGCATCAACAGAGCCTGCTTAATGAACAACGGTCAACCGATTTTGAAGATCATTTTGAAACAGCAAAATTACGGCCTGAATGGCTTAGTTTGCGTAATGGGCTAAAGGACAACTTAAAGCTGACGCACCAGATGCTGTTGCTGCATGGCGGCGAAACAACACTTGCCCAGCAAGGAACGCCAGCCTTTTTAGGATTGCGTCAAGCGTCTCACGACGAAATTCTGACTGTTTCACTGGCGACGGAAGCAACTGATTTGAAGCAGGGGCGTTTGGGAATTGCCAGTCTGATTAACAATGATCATTTTGCTGCTTTGCTGATTGAAGCCGATCAGGAGCACTTCAATGTGATTCGACAGCAGCAGGTTGCCGATCTTGAAATCAATGAAGTGATCGGGACACTTTCCGAACTGCCAGAACAGTTTTGTCTGATCAACCATGCCGCTACCAAAACTTTCAGAGTAGTTGCCAAAAACAAGACGGTTGAATTTACGACTGCGGCACTGAACTTCTCGAATGAGGCCATTGCCGCCTTGAATACCGGCGACATAGAAGGGCTTTATGCGTTAGGCAATGCTACATTAGCCGTTGCTGCCGTTAGTCGCGTTAAAACAGGTCCGATTTCTCAAAAAGAATGATTTTCGCAATAAAAATACGGCCGCTTCGCACCAAAGTGAGTAATCACTGCTGGTGTGAAGGCTTTCAATCGATACCAATTATTCAGATATCTTTGAAATGAACATACCTAAACTGCATTTTCTGTATGGTGGCAAATGAAAGCGCCGCCTATACTCAGTCTATAAATTGCAAACGCATACAAATACACAATATTGAAAAAGGAGTTTTTTCTGATGACAAAAAAGAATTTAAGATTAGCCGTTGGGATTTTAAGTATGAACCTACTTTTAATGGGTGCTTCGGCTGTCGGAGCGGCCATTGCTGCTATTGCAAAATCATTTCCAACTGAACCAATTTCAAAGGTGCAGATGTTAAGCACAGTTCCACAGTTGGGACAGATCATCGCAACCTTCCTCTTTGCTTGGCTAACATATCATTTGACTCGTAAAAACGTCGGAATGTTAGCTGTTGCAGTCGTCGCTGTCAGCGGTTTGCTGCCGGTCTTCTTCAACAGCAGCCTGAATCTGATTCTAGCCTGCATGATTGCCATGGGGTTCGGCTTAGGTTTGATTACTAACGTTGTGCCTGTTTTGCTGCAAGAGCATTTTGAAGGTGAACAACGTGCAACTGTGATGGGCTGGTCCGTTGGGTTCAACAACATCGGGATGATGGCGATGACTGCTATCGGCGGTGTTTTGGGCGGCTCCAACTGGCACAACTTGTTCTGGATCTACATTATTGCTGTTATCATTTTAGTTGCTGTCTTCTTCATGGTTCCACAGGATATCAAAACACCACGTGTTGTTAAAACAGCCGATGATCAAGAAAAGAAAGTCGGCTTATGGTCCACACTGGCACATCTCAACGGTCGCATTTATATTATTTTAGGGATTACTTTGATCATGTCCTTGATTATGACCATGTTTATGGCCAATGAATCAATTTTATTAGCATCAAAGGGTCAGGGTACTTCTTATACAGCCATTATCACGGCTATTTGGGAATATCGGCGGCATTTTAACCGCGTTCTCACTTAAATTTATTCGTAAATATACTAAGAAAAACACATTGGCATGGGGGTTCGTTGCGTTTGCCTTATCATTTGCCTTTATCCTCTTTACTAATAATCCAATCACACATGTCATTGGGAACATGTTCTCTGGTGTCGGAATCGTTCTGATTAACGCCACGATTCCATTTGATTTGTCCAACTTGGCCAATAAGACACAATTTCCACTGGTCATTGCGATGAACACACTTGTTTCTGGTATCGCCGGTTTCTTTGCACCCATGCTGATTGCCGCTGTTGGAATCGGCGCCGGTGCACAATCATTTATGGCCGGAATTGTTTTAAGCGGTGTCGTGGCAGTCTTAATGTTTGTGCTGCGGATCGGGAATCAATTAGAAAATAAAACGCAATCCAAAAGCGTAAAGGCTTAGTGGAGAAATTATCATGACTAAAAGCAAATTATTAGCTGCTGTTACAGTACCGAACACAGATTATTTAATGAAACCATTTTCTGCAGATGTCTTAGAAGGCCGGCTTTCGCCGCAGACACGGGAGGTGATCGTCAGTGCAACACAACCGAATGGCATGAATGACATTTTCGATAAAGTCAATCATGCGGAAATCCCACCTGAAGAGTTACGGAAAATGATGGGGAGTTCCGATGCCAGACACACGGACCGGCACCCATTAACAGTGGCAGACCAGACAATTGCCGGCGATCTCAAAGTGCAGACTTATGTGCAGACTGAATTGAAAAATCAGACTTTGCCAGTGATCCTCTTTATTCATGGGGGCGGCTTTACTGGCGGTAGTTTGGATAACATTGCAATGGCTTGCCATGTATTGGCCGATGATGGGGCCGTTAAAGTGATTGCATTTGATTATGGGCTAGCTCCCGAACATCCGTATCCGGAAGGATTATTAGCCTGTTATCGTGGTTTAGTCTATTTACATCAGCATGCAGACGAATTCAAAATCGATCCGGAACAAATGACCATGTTTGGTGATTCAGCTGGCGGCAATCTAACTTACACAACGGCATTACTAGATTTAGCCATGGGCACTCATTATTTATCAGCCTGCGTTACTTTGTATCCAGTCACTTACCAGGGCAAGGACCCGAAACGGCGGCATTATTTCGATGATCCGGCTAACTTGAATTTAACCGATCCTGATAAGGATAAAATTGCACAATTCCTGACGACATTTAATGCCAATCAAACAATCGATAAATGGTACATCAAAGATGCTGATCCTGAGAGTATGTATATCTCACCGTTAAATGCACCGGAATCATTACTGAAACAATTACCAAGAACTTTATTTATGGTTGGTGAATTTGACCCGTTGCGTCTGCAGGGCGAGGCTTTTTACAAGAAGGTTAAATTAGCCGGCGGCGATATCCGCTATATCCGTTATAACGGGATGACACATGCCTTTATGGACGAAGTCGGCAATTATCCACAAGCTGATGATGCATTAGGTGAAGTCGCTAAATTTGTGTTAAATAAGTAAAAAAGAGCTCGAATTTCAAATTCGAGCTCTTTTTTGTGTACTCAGATCGAAACGCCGCTTCAATTCGGCTGCAGCGTTACTTCCGTAAAACCTTCCGCTTAATCGCTTCACGGCGCTTGAAGTGCTTATCGACTTGCTGGGATAAGAAGCCACCATGGAAGGAGGTCGGCTCATAAGAAACGATGAAGGCGTTCGGCGTGATACTCTGGATGAGATTGATTAGGTCCTTATCAGCATTACGAGGTGCCAGAACACTCAAAATCATGCGAGGGCCGTCTTTGCCATAGCCCCAAGTTTCGGTGACCCCATAACCTTTGTCACGCAAGGCTTGCGGGAGTTTCTTGCCATGGTCATCTTCACCTTCGGGGGTAACGGGAACGGTCACGTTGAAGTTGGTATAACCAAGGGCCAGCTTCTCTTCGATGAGCATGCCTAAATAAATCCCAAAGGCAAACCCGAAGGAATAAGCCATCAAATTCACGATGTTGTCGAGGTTTTTCAAAACCATTGACAACCCGACCACATAAACGATTTCCTCAAACACTGACAATAGGGGTGCCAGCAAGTGATGATGCTTGACGACCATCATTGTCCGCAGTGTATTGATCGCAATATAAGCAGCATTTAAAATAAAAATTGTCGCAACTAAGCTCCAGTTCAAATTGCACCCTCCATTCTTCCGATTATTATTCAACTTAAGCGTAGCACGAAACACGGCCCAACAGTCAAATAACGCTTTTGAACAAAATCTTGGGAACTTTATAGTTTCTTTAGGGAATTCTGTTACAATAAAACGGAATTAAAGTGAAAACAAAGCCGATTGACAGTTAGGACGAAAAAATCCACCGCCGCTGGCAATCTTTTGAAAGCATGTTTATGAATAGAAGGAGTACTGCCATGAAAATCCTCATTGTTGACGATGATAAAGAAATCGTCGAATTACTCAGTATTTATGTTAAAAACGAAGGTTACGAACCAGTCAAAGCCTTTAGCGGCAAGGAAGCTATCACTAAACTGCTGACAGAGCCCGATATTGCTTTGATGATTCTCGATATTATGATGCCGAATATGTCCGGGATTGACGTCATCAAGGAAGTGCGCAAGGATTCGCAGATTCCAATCATCATTGTGTCGGCGAAAACGGCTGATATGGATAAAATCAAAGGGCTGATTACAGGTGCCGATGATTATGTGGCCAAACCGTTTAATCCTTTAGAAGTCATGGCGCGGGTCAAATCTTTATTACGGCGCAGCCAGAATTCGGTGACACCGGAGGAACCGGATGTTTTGGAAGTCGGACCGCTGACGATTAAAAAGGATTCCCATGAGGTCACTACCTTAACGGGTACTCAGATTCAGCTGACAGCGCTGGAATTCGGCATTTTGTACTTATTAGCTAGTCACCCCAATCGGGTTTTCTCAGCCGACGAAATTTTCGAACGGGTCTGGCAGCAGGAAAGCATCGTTTCGGCCAAAACGGTCATGGTCCATGTGTCGCATCTTCGTGACAAAATCGAAGAAGCTACCGATGGCGAAAAAGTGATCGAAACGGTCTGGGGCGTTGGCTACAAGGTTGAAGCGTGATGAGCGCCGAACCCAAAAAAGAAGGGACGGTCGAACCTGAGGCAGAAGCAGAAGTGACCACAACGGTCGTCGCCAATGAACCAATCAAATTAACCCGTCGTGAAAAAAGCGAACTTTTTATTGAGGGAATCGTCACGGTAATTCTGTTATTGCTGCTGAATCTGTCGATCGTCGTTATTATCAACCAAGTCATTTCGACGAACCAGCAGCTCAATGATGGAATCTGGCAAATCAAACAGGGGCTGGCATTCGGGCCTAGCGATATTCATCTGTGGAGCTGGCAAAACGTCTTCATCCTTTTAATGATTATTGCCGATGCGATCATCGTCTATTGGCGCCTAATCCGCCGGTACCACTCGATGCAAATGCGGCACGTCATCAGCGAATTACATTATATTGCCGATCATCACTTGGATCATCGGATTCACTTCAAGGTCAATCGGGATCTGCAGCGAGTCATCGACAGTATCAATGCGTTAGTCGACAGTACCGTTCAGTCGATGGAAGAGGAACGCAAGATGGAGGAAAGCAAGGATGAGCTGATTACCAACGTCAGCCACGATATCCGGACGCCGCTGACCTCCATCATCGGTTATCTTGGGCTGATTGAAAATAAACAGTACCATTCAATGGATGATTTATTGAAGTATACGCACATTGCCTATGTGAAATCGAAGCAGATGAAGGTGCTGGTCGACGATTTGTTTGAATATACTAAAGTTCGGCAGACGTCGACACCGCTCAACTTATCCGAATTCGATATGACCCAGATGCTCGAACAATTGGCGGCCAGCTTCGAACTCGAAGCCCACAAGAAGGGTATCGACATCGCTGTAACGACGAATCCCGATCCTTTGAAGATGACGGCCGATACCGAAAAATTGGGCCGTGTCTTCAACAACCTGCTCAGCAATGCCTTTAAATACGGCGCTGGTGCTAGCCACATTAAATTGAGTGCTGATAAAGTCGGCAGCGAAGTCATCATTAAAGTGGCCAATGACGGCCAGCCGATTCCAGCTAAATCGCTGCACCAGCTCTTCGATCGTTTCTACCGGGTCGAAGAATCGCGTTCGCAGGAAACGGGCGGCACTGGGCTTGGTTTAGCGATTGCTCAGAGCATTGTGGCGCTGCATGGTGGCTATATTTATGCCACTTCGAATGCTGATTGGACCAGTTTTATCATTCATCTGCCGCTCGACCGGAAGCAGAAACTGACTAATCCGGAGCTTGAGAAAGCGTAGCAAATTAAAACAGCTTGCCGATGAAAACTATTTTCACAAGCAGGCCGTTTTTTTGTTCTGGTCGTTCGTGATCGCTTCTTATCCGCAGCATGAATATGGTATAATGGGGTTTCAAGAACAGTACGGAATTTATGAATGGAAGGAAGACCAACATGGCACTGACATTGAACGCCTGCCTGCTGATTCTGAAGGAACATCATCTTTTGAAGAGCAGCGCTTTGCAGGTTGATCCAGATGTTGAAATGACTGACATCACCTATGATTCACGCAATGTAAAAGGAAATACGTTATTTTTCTGCAAGGGTGCAAACTTTCGCCCCATTTATTTAACGATGGCTAAAGGAAAAGGCGCAATTACTTATGTTGCTGAAAAGCCGCTTGTCGAAGGCAACGGCATGAACGCTTTGATCGTTCGCAATATTCAGAAGGCGATGGCACTCTTATCTGCGGCTTATTATAATTATCCGCAGGACGACCTCTTTATTGTGGCCTACGCCGGCACGAAAGGGAAGACCACTTCTTCCTACTTCACGAAGGGGATCCTTGATCTCAAGAATGATAATAAGACGGCCTTGTTCTCAACGATCGACCGAATCGTCGGACCAAAACCGGAACAGCAATTCAAATCCGATTTGACGACACCTGAAAGCATGGATTTGTTCCATGATATGCGGGAAGCCGTTGATAGCGGCATGACCGACCTTGTGATGGAAGTTTCTTCACAAGCCTATAAGAAAAATCGGGTGTTCGGATTAACTTATGATGTCGGCTTCTTTTTGAATATTTCACCGGACCACATTGGTGTGAACGAGCATCCAACGTTTGCCGATTATTTGCACTGCGGCCTGCAAATCTTGGTCAACTCCCGCAAGTGTGTCATCAATGCCGAAACTGATCACTTCGATGAAGTGTATGCGGCGGCCACAACGACGACTGAACCTGACAGTATTTATCTGTTTGCTCGGGCGGATTACAAAGAGCCGGATGACCTGTCGATTGATTTCCGTTTCCAAAGCGAAGAAGCCGATCTCAAGACCAGCCGCTTCAAGTTGGTGGCCGTGACCGATAAAGCGGCAGCCCTTCATATCGATGGCGAATATCAAATCAGTTTGATCGGCGACTTCAACGAATTAGATGGCGCCGCTGCTGTGATTGGAGCTGGCTTAGCCGGTGCGAATGCCCAGCAGGCTGCTGAAGGGATTCGTTATGTGCGGATTCCGGGCCGGATGGAATCGATTGATGTGCCTGACCATGGCCGTGTTTACGTCGATTATGCCCATAACTACGCCAGCATGCACGCCTTGCTGACCTTCCTCAATCGGGAATACAAGAATCCACGGATGCTGGTTGTTGTCGGCAGCCCTGGCGACAAAGGCATCGACCGTCGGGAAGGTTTTGCCAAAGCATTGAATGAAAATGCAACGGATGCTTTCTTAACGACGGATGATCCTGGTTTCGAAAGTGCCCAGTCGATCGCCGACCAGATTGATAAAGATATTGATCATCAAAAGGTCAATGTGACGATCGAATTAGATCGGGCGACAGCAATCAAAGATGCCATTTTGGCCAGCAAACCCGGCGATGTGATTGTCGTAGCTGGGAAGGGTGAAGATCCGTACCAGAAAGTCAAAGGGATTGATACACCATACGCAACTGATCCCGTTGTTGTGAAGACCGTTGCGGATGAATTAAAGCAGAATAACTAATTCAATTGGGAGATCTGACTCATTATGAAAGACTTTTTTACAGTAATTGGCGGTATGGGCACGATGGCAACGGAGAGTTACATCCGGCTGCTGAATGAACGGACCCCTACTAAACGCGATCAAGATTATTTGAATTACATTCTCGTCAACCATGCAACGGTGCCCGACCGGACGGCTTACATTTTGGACCATACGAAGCCGAACTTTTTCCCGGTGATTGCTGAAGATATCAAACAGCAGGCGACTTTGCACCCTGATTTTATGGTCATCGTCTGCAATACGGCTCATTATTTTTATGATGATTTCCAAAAGCTGACGGATATTCCGATTTTGAATATGCCGCATGTTGCCATTCAGGAAATGGTCAAGAAATATCCAGAGGCCAAACGAATTGGTTTGATTGCCACTGAAGGCACGATGGCTGATGGAATCTATAACCATGAAATCGAAGCGGCTGGTCGTGAAGTTGTGATGGCCGACCATGATATCCAAATGGAAGTCAATGAGCTGATTTATCATGACATCAAAGAAAATCGGGGGGAAGTTGATGGCAGTTTGTACCATCACATCCTCAGCGAAATGAAGCATAAGATGCACACCGATGCGATTGTTTTGGGCTGCACTGAATTGTCATTAGCCCAAGAAAAAGCGCCGGATCATCATTATCGGGTCATTGATGCCCAATCGATTATTGTCGATAAATCGATTGAACTGGCCGAATCCAATCGGAAGGCTGCTCGTGAAAACGGCGCAACAGATTAACCGTAAAGAAGTTGAACAAATTTTGTTCAACTTCTTTTTTTAGCTAGACCACTCTGCACAGGAAAGTTTAGTGGACGCTTTAGGTGCTCACATTATGGACTAGACCAATTCTAAAATGGCGCTTTCTTTCCAGTCCTGACGGGAAAAATCATTTTGTTTCTCAGCTGAAGATGGTTATAATGGCTGTATAGGAAATCGCTTTACCAATTGAAATTATGGAGGTTTTAAATCATGTCGAAGTACATTCACGCGGCTAAATTTTTCTTACACAACACAACTGAAAACGGTGGCTATCTTGAAATCACCGATGATGGCAAGTTTGGTCAATTCTTCCCAGAAGATCAAAAACCAGACGGCGAAATTCTGGATCGGTCCGAACAATGGATTGCACCAGGTTTAGTGGATACACATATTCATGGCTTATTAGGTCATGATGTCATGGATAATGATTGGGAAGGTCTCCAGGCAATGAGCGAAGGCTTGTTGAAGGCTGGGGTTACTTCCTGGTTGCCAACGACATTAACGGCTTCACGGGAACAGCTGAACGATATCTGCAAGACCATCGGCAGCCATTACAAAGAAGCTAAAGGTGCCAAGATTCAAGGAATTCACTTCGAAGGACCTTTCTATACTGAAAAGCATAAGGGTGCTCAGAATCCAAAGTACTTCACGAATCCATCTGTTGAAGAATTCGATGAATGGCAGAAGAGTGCCAACGGAATGATTAAGAAAATCTCAATCGCCCCAGAACGTGACGGTTCCGTTGAATTTGCCCGTCGTGTCAGTGAAGAAGGCGTCACAGTTGCTTTAGGCCACAGTAACGCTACTTATGAACAAGCCAAGGCCTGCGTTGAAGCCGGTGCTTCTGTCTTCACACATACTTTCAATGGGATGAGTGGTTTGAATCACCGTGTTCCTGGCATGGTCGGTGCCGCAATGAGTTTGGATCTCGTTGACGATGAATTGATCTGCGATGGTCATCATATCAACCCAGCCGTTGCCCGCATCTTAATCGACAAGAAGGGCCCAGAACATGTTCTTTTGATTACCGACAGTATGAAAGCTGCCATGATGCCAGATGGCGACTATGTTTTAGGTGAATTCCCAGTTTATGTTAAAGACGGAATGGCACGCTTAAAGGATAGCAGCAATAGTTTGGCTGGTAGTATCCTGCTCTTGAAGGATGCCATCAAGAACGTTGTTGATTGGAACATTGTTCGTCCAGAAGAAGCCGTTTTAATGGGTTCATGGGTTCCAGCTCGCAGCAGCAAGATCGGTGATGTTTGTGGTACGATCTTACCAGACCGTGACGCCGACTTCCTGGTTCTGAACCAAGACATGACCTTATCCGAAACTTACTTGGATGGTAAAATCCGTTACTCAGCAGAATCAGCAGATGCTGAATAATTAACGACTGAAAAAGTTGATATGAAAAGCGGCCTTGACATAAAGAGGCCTCTTTCACAAAAAAAGTTTCCAAAATGCAATTTTTTGCATTTTGGAAACTTTTTTATTTTGACAGGTTAATCTTGCTGTCCTCACAGGGGTGAGCCGACGAAGTCAAAATACGACTGCTGGCACACGCCCTTTTTGAGTTTGTTACGCTTTTTTCTTCCCAAACACGACTGTCACTTCCGACCGGTTATGGTAGAGCTGGCGGGCGTAGAGGAGTCGATAACTAGTTTGCAGTTTGTCGAGGTCCTGACGCAGATGTTTGTAAGGATAATGATGCGGCAGTTTGAAAGTCATTACGCCGACACCTTTGTCGCTGAGCTGGGGTGCAAAGGAGGCTGTGATGCCGATGCTTTCACGGACGTCCATCTTCATATCGTTGACAATCATATCGTACTCGTAGGGCAGGTGCCGCTGCAGGTACTGCTGAGTCGTTTCACGGTAATCATGGAGATTGGGATTGTTGAGGACCCGCTTATCGAGGTGAGCCGGATCGATGGCGATTACCTTCAGGCCATTTTCCAGCAGTTCGTTGCTCCAACCCCCAGGTGCGGCGCCAAGGTCAGTCCCCAGTTTAAAATCGGCGGTATCGATGTGGAAGGTTTCAATGGCTTCCTTTAATTTAAATTCGGCACGCGAAATGGCACCCCGATCATGCGAATAACGAGGAATGCCGCCGTTCCAATGGCTTAAATTGGTTTCGGCGAACGAGAAGCCGGCATAAACAGTATCGGCGGTGATAAATAGCGAAACAATTTGGTCGCTGTGCTGGTTATCTTCCTGATAACCGCTGTCAGTCAGCTTTTTAGTGACTTTCGGCAGTAATTCTCGCAGCAGGATTTTGGCAGTGTCGTCGTGGCTGCTGCGGGCCTGCAGGGCATAAGCAAAGTTGTAGTCGATTTGGCTGACCGCAAAACTATATAATTCTTTAGCTAAGTCGTCCTGCGGCTGGTCGGCATGCAAAGTCAACTGCACCGGAAAAACGTGGCGGGTGTATAAAAGCGGCGTGCTTAAAATCGTTTCAGCCAGCTGGTCGGGATCGAGGTCCGTCGACAACAGGCCGACGCCAGGAGCGAGCCACGTGCTGGCCGTCGCATTGGGCAGATATTGTTCAAATTCATATTGGGCGAGCTGGGCCGAATTCGGATGGCTCGTAAAAATGTAATCCATGATGTGAGAACTCCTTTTTAGATGTGCAAAACCATTTGGGCAATCTGGGTCGCCAGTTTTGAGGTTGTTTGTTTCGGATAGGTATTGGCAAGCAGCACGACACCGCTGCGGCCGTCTTTAGCTAAAGCATACCCCGCATCGTAGCCGGCTTCAACACCATGACCGTTGACATAAGTTTTAAAACAGTAGGCGCCACCTCGATAACTGCCGTTAGTCGTGTTGCGCAGCTCGGCCAGTCTCTTTTTTGAAATAATCTTGCCTTGGATGATTCCTTGTTCCATCCGGAATAAGTCGCCGGCTGAAGCATAGAGATTCCCGGTGCCGAGCTCCCGGCTTATTTCGACTTGGGATTCATCGGGATAGCGTTGATAGGTAGTTCCGTCTTTATAGGAATAGGTACGGTGTTTTTCATCGCCCATGGCTTGAACAAAACCAGTGTGGACGAGGTTTAACGGCGTCAGCAGCTGTTGGTCGAGCAAGTCTTGATAATTTTGGCCAGTTTCCTTTTCGAGAATGCCGGTTAATAGCGTAAAGTTGATTGGCTGATAGGAAAAAAGACCAATGTTTTCAGGCTTGACGGTTAAATGTTTGGCCGACCAATTGACAATTTCCTGATCGGTCATCACTTTATCTGCTAAATCGGTGTGGTAGATGCCGGAAACCATATCGAGCATGTCTCGAATTGTGATTTGATGGCCATGCGGAATGGTCGGATAATACTTAGCAACAGGGTCGTTATACTTTACTTTGCCGGTGTCGATTAAGTCTTTAACAAACAACGTTGCCGTCAGAGATTTCTGAATTGAACCGATTTGATATAACGAAGCGGCGTTATTGCCCCTTTGGGCCGCCGCATCAGCATAACCGAACCCCTGCTGCCAGATGACTTTATTATTTTTGACGACCAGCAAAGTGCCGATGACTTTATTCGTGGTTAATAATTTTTTGATGAGCTGGGTCTGAACGGGTGTTAATTGACTGGCCACATTTTTAGCATAAGGATCAGCAACTGGCTTTTTCTGACGCTCCTTATTTTTCTGAAGGCGATTTTCGGCTCGCTGCTGGTTGCTTTGCTGATTGTTTTTAACTTGCTGGGCAGCCCGTTCATGGGGAAGTGTGACAAAATGATCAATGCCGATGACGAGCGCACCGCCGAGTACGATACCGACGAGAAGCCAGGAAATGCCATGACGAAATGATTTGTAAGACATAGTGGAGTCCCTTTCAATTTCTTTTCTGAAAAAATGTTTGTGTATAGATTATTATACGGCGTACGGGTTTAAAAGGCTTGTCTAATCCATTTTGATGTGACCTGAAATTACCTGTTTTCATGATTATCTTCTATAATATGGAATAGGGATATTGATGAAGGGGATACGAACAATGAATGCAGCCAAGGCATTGCCAAAATTAACAATCATTTTACCATGTTATAACGAACAAGAAGTGCTGCCGATTACACAAAAAGTTGTCCTAAAGCAGCTGCAGGCCATGATTGCCGCCCACCAAGTGGCCGATTCGAGCCGGATTTTATTTGTCAATGACGGCAGCAGCGACCAAACATGGCAGTTAATCACCAGCTATACCCAGCAGGACCCGCATTTTACCGGCCTTAAATTCAGCCGCAATTTTGGACATCAGAATGCGTTGATCGCTGGAATGACGGTCGCCGTGAAGGATTCTGATTGCTTAATCACAATTGATGCCGATTTGCAGGACGATGTCAGTAAAATGCCAGATTTCATTCAAGCTTACCACGCCGGCTATGATGTCGTCTATGGCGTTCGGGACAGCCGCAAGACTGATACGGCCTTCAAACGGGATACGGCTCTGCTGTTTTATCGTCTGATGGGCAAACTCGGGGTCCAAATGGTGCCCGATAGTGCTGATTATCGGTTGATGAGCAAACGGGCTACGGAAGCTTTTCTAGAGTTTAAGGAACGCAACCTCTTTTTGCGGGGTATCATTCCGCTGGTCGGGTTTCCGTCGACGAAGGTCTACTATCCCCGTCATGAACGGGCGGCGGGTAAATCGAAATATCCGCTGCAGAAGATGATTAAGTTTGCGATGACTGGAATCACTTCCTTTTCGATTGTGCCGATGACGCTGCTGATGAATCTGGGGTTTTTATGTGTGCTGATTGCAATCGGCGTCATGATTTATACACTGGTCCAGAAAATCAGCGGCAATGTTGTCACCGGCTGGGCGTCGCTGATGATGTCGCTATGGTTTTTAGGCGGTGTGCAGCTGATTGGGATGGGGATTCTGGGCGACTACATCGGCAAAATCTTTACGGAAGTCAAACGGCGGCCGCGATTTATTATAGAAGAGGACCTCTATACCCCGCACGAACATCAGAAACCAGATAAGAAGGAGTTTGTTGACCATGCAGCACAAATCGATAACGACAACGAAGAAGACGCCTAACTGGCTGGCGCTGGGGGGCTGGATTCTCCTGAGTTTGTGCCTGCTGTTGTTTACAAGCGAGTCGTCGCCTTTATACTGGCTCAATAGCTGGGTCGATGCGAATGCCTATTTTACAGTCGGAAAAGGGGCTGCTCACGGCCTGGTGCCGTATCGGGACCTGTTCGAACAAAAGGGACCGCTCTTGTATTTTCTGCACACATTGGCCTATTGGGTCAGTCATCGGACCTTCTTCGGGGTTTATTTAGCCGAAGCGATTTCGCTGGGAGTCACATTATGGCTGGCCCAGCGGACACTACGGCTGTTTATGCGGCCGTTGTGGGCCGACTGCCTAACCTTTTTGATGCCGGTCTTTCTGATGTGGATGCCGTATTTTCGGGAGGGCGATAGTGCCGAAGAATTTGCCTTTCCGTTTATCATGAGCCTTTTGTATGTGCTTTTCTGGGCGGGCCATACCCAGCAATGGCCGATCCGCCGGATGCTAGTGCTTGAAGGAATCAGTTTTGCGGCTGTCATCTGGATTAAATACAGTTTAGTCGGTTCTTGGATTGGGTTTTATCTCGTTTTGGGCTGTGCCATGCTGTTCAAACGCGAATGGCTGCAGCTCGGTAAAACGATTTTGGACTCTTTAGCAGGGATGCTGATTGTGACACTTCCGATTCTGCTGTATTTCGGACTCAATCATGCTTTACATTCCTTATTCGGGGTCTATTTCAAATTCAACATGACGATTTACGCCAATTCGACGTCGCTGGTCGGCCGCTTATCGGAATCGCTCCAGCTTTTTTGGAATAGTTTTCTGCTGCAGCCAGTGTTCGGCGTGCTAATGGGATTGGCAGTGCTGGCTATTCTGCTGACCCGGTTTGTCTTTCCGACCGCTTATGGGAAATGGCTGTTCAGTATGGCCTTCTTGTGCTGCGGTTTGTTAGCCTTTTATGGCGG
The DNA here is from genome assembly GCF_001437205.1 of Lactobacillus selangorensis. Lineage (GTDB taxonomy): Bacteria > Bacillota > Bacilli > Lactobacillales > Lactobacillaceae > Paralactobacillus > Paralactobacillus selangorensis. The sequence goes on from NZ_JQAZ01000008.1 coordinate 56,350, forward strand.
CAAGGCCTTCGACTATTACCATCTGATCTTGTTCCCGTATGCGATTGCCGGGTTGATTGTGCTTGGAATCGGCTTAGAAAAGTTGCCGCCGGTTTCGCAGTGGGGCAGCTGGGTGCTATGGCTCGTCAGCCTGATTTTGGCCGTTGTCTGGCTGGGCAATGTTAATCAGAATTATCAGGAATCAAAATTATTTCCCCATAACAGCAGTATTTCGGCGGCACCGGCGCAGCCATTAAAACCGGCACAGCTTGTGTTTGCCCAGTATCTCAAACAGTATCCGCATGCGACATTATTGAATTATGACCAGCTTGACCTGGGTCTCTATACGACGGCCGATATTTTGCCGACGACCCGTTACTTTGAAAATCAGAATGTGCCGGTCAAACGGTATCCGGCAATTATGCGGACCCAAAATCGGCTCGTTCGAGACCGCAAAGTTGATTTCGTCGTCACCCGGACGTATGGCAATCCAGTGGCCGTTGATTATCCGCTGGTGGCCAAGAATTATGAGGTCGTCCAAGCACATGCGCAATACAATCAAGATGTACACTATATTTATTGGTTGTTGAAGAAAAAGTAAGGGAGACGGGGCACGATGAAACAACGCATGCAGCATTTTTTGCAAAGCAGTTTATTCTATCTGTGTGCCTTTCTGCTGGCGCTGCTGACCTTAATGGCTGCCTTTTGGGCGCTGAATTTGACACCGTTCGGGACCCGCAACCTGCTAATTAGCGACATGGGGACCCAGTACATTCCGTTTTTCACCGAGTTTCGGCATCAGCTGATTACGCACCAGCTGAGCCTGTATTCTTTTTCATTATCATTAGGGGATAATGTGCTGCCGTTAGTGGCCTATTATTTATTGAGCCCCTTCAACTTACTGCTCGTTTGCTTCAAGGCGTCAGCCGTACCGACGGCAATCAGCTGGATTATCCTGCTTAAAGTCGGCACAGCCAGCCTGACGATGGCACTGTTTCTGAAATTGACCTACCATCAGCAGCATGTTTCAACGTTGCTATTTGCGGCGGCCTATAGTTTGTGCGGTTTTGTGGCAATGTATTTTTATGATGTGATGTGGCTCGATGGTGTCATTCTGCTGCCGTTAGTGGCGTTGGGATTGCAACGGCTTGCCAATGGGTATCACAGCGAACTGTATGTGTTCAGCTTGTGGCTGACAATCGTCACCAATTATTACATGGGGTACATGACGTGCCTCTTTTCTGTTTGCTACTTCATCTATTTATTGGAACTGCGGAAAAATCAGCAGCACCGCCACCATTTTTGGGACGGAGAACAGCGTTTGCTGGTGCAGTACGGATTAGATTCGCTCTTTGCCGGCGTGATGACTTTATTTATCTTGGTCCCCGCTTTGCTGGGAATGCTGAAAACGGGGAAACAGCACTTTAACTGGCACAGCTTTTTACCAACACCGCGTTTCGGGACGTCGGTATTCAGTCAGTTCGGAATTGTCGGCAGCGATTATACGCAGCATTTGCAGCATAATCCGAGTGTCTACATCAGCATTTTCATCTTTGTGCTGTTAATCGGCTTTTTCGGTTCGAAACAGATTGCGAAGGGCCGCAAGAAAGTATCAATCGGATTATTTCTGGCATTGGCTGCTAGTTTATGGATTGGGACTTTGAATACGATTTGGCACATGTTTCAGCTGCCGAATGGCTTCCCGTATCGCAATGCTTACTTTTTCTCGTTTGTCTGCATTTTTCTGGCATACGAGTTCTGGCTGACCAAACCATGGCAGCATGAACCGGAATGGTTAGGCCGCAGCAGCGTTATCGCAGCGGCCCTGATTATTTTAGGCTATGTTTCCGAACATATTGCGTATTTGGCGAAGGCACGGCCGTATCCAGTCCAAGACCATTACTTGCTGCAGACGCTTGTCATTCTGACGCTGGAAATGCTGCTGCTGTACATGAGCACCCATTTGCACCAGACCCATTTATTGTGGGCGTTCTTGCTGGGCATCGTTGTCGTCGGTGAATTGGGCGCCAATTTTTATGGCAGTTTCAAAACAGCCAAAACTGGCGACCAGCAGGTTTATGCTCATAATTACACGCTCGAAATGAATTATTTGAAGAAGACCAAGCCGAAAGGGAAGGCCTTTTACCGAGTCAACAATGAAAACTCGCTGATCAATGCGGCCTTTCAGGAACCGTATAACAATTACAACGATCCGCTGCTGTTTGACCTGAATGGGGTCAACTTGTACAGTTCGACGCTCAATGAACAGACTCGTTCGACGCTGCAGAAACTGGGCTTTTATAGTAAGAATGCACGTCGAATCAGCACCGTTGGGACGACCTATGTCACTGATTCGCTGTTCGATATCAAGTACCGGCTCAGCATGGACCTCGATCATGATTCGCTCCATGAGCATATGGCCAGCACACTGGGCATCGGTTACGCCGTTTCGCCAAGCATCAAACAGGTGGTTCTGCAGCCTGATGCGGCGTTACAGAACCAGCAGATGATGCTGAATCACATGTTCGGCGATCAGGCAGAATATTTTAATCCGGTTCAGATTGAAAGTGTTCGTTCCTACCAGCTGAATCAGGTTTATCATTATGATATTCACGCTCGGACAACGGCCAGCGGGCCATTGTATGTCTACTTTCCGCAGGTGGATATCGAAAAATCCCGTTTTCGTGTCAATGGGCAGCTCAAGAAAACCCGTCTCCGAGTCGTCAATCAGGCCGTTTTGAGTGTCGGCGACTACAAACAAGGGCAATCGTTCCACTTCACATTCGATACGAAACAGCCGCAGATTCAATTATCGGAAAAATTCCAGACACTGAATCTGAAACTGTTCCGGACCAATATTGAAAAGCTGTCGCATTCGCAGTTCCAGCTTCAGCAGAACTGGCACAGTCAGCGTTTGAGCGGCCGGATTACCAATACGAAAAATAAGGTGCTGTTTATGAGTATTCCGTATGATTCCGGCTGGCGGGCGTTTGTGGATGGACAGCTCGTTAAACCAATTCGGGTTGTCGGCGGCTTTTTGGGTGTTCCATTGAAACCAGGGGAGCACCAAGTGGCCTTTTATTATCGAGTGCCAGGGTTGCGGCCTTGTTCGGGGATCAGTTTCGGGGCCTTTATCCTCTATCTAGCGTACGCCGTGATATTATGGCGTTATGACCGTCATGAACGAAGCAAACGGCTGCGTTAGACAGATATTTATACTGTCAAAACAAAAGCAGGTCTTAAAATGCAAAGTTTGCATTTTAAGACCTGCTTTTCGTGAAATGATGATTTTGTGTATGCTTTCATTTAAACGCGTTCCAAAAGTCTGAGCCTTCCGGTTAAGTTCATTCGGAAAACGGCCCAGAGTGCGGTCCTTTTTCCGAATTTCCTTAATCCTCATGCTCAGTTCGACTTTTGTCACGCTCTAGTTAAAACGCGTTCCAAGGTGCTGTTAATTCCGCTGAACTGACTTTTCCTTGCGAGTTTAAAACACTCGCCACGTCAAAGTCGTGTTCTGCTCATTGCCACCCGCACCTTGTCACGCTCTAGTGTTCAATTCTTGTTTTATTGATGGCTTCATGGACTTGCTGGAAGACTTTTTCGGTCTGGTCGCTGGTCTTGACGGCACTCATCATAAAGAGGCTGTCCATCAGGCTGATTTGGGCAATCAGGGCATGCAGGGCTTCGGCACGATAGCTGGTTTCTTCGGCAATCGAGAGGAAGCAGACATCGGCAATTTTAGCCATGGGCGAATTGCCAAAACTGGTAATCACGATTAGTGGAACGTTATGCTTTTTCAGTAATTTGGCAATTTCTAGGGTGTCACGGTCCCGGCCAGTGTGGGAAATGACAATGGCTGCATCTTTAGCGGACAGACGGGCGGCACTCATCAGCTGCATATGAAAATCATTGCTGAAAACCGGATTTAAATTGGTCCGCAAAAACTTATGGTAGCCATCCTCAGCTACAATTGCAGAGGCGCCGAGTCCATACAAACCGAGCTCATGGCTGTGGACGATATATTCGACGGCCTGCTGCAAGCTTGCATCGGATAATAACGGCAAAGTAGCTTTTAAAGCTGCCGAATTGGATGCAAAAATCTTCTGGGCCATGACTAAGTAAGAGTCGTCATCATTGATTTCCCGAAAGAGGGGATTGGCTTTATCGTGTGAGGAAGATTGCTGGGCCAAATTTAATTTTAAGGCCTGAAAATTATTGAAACCAAGTGATTTAGCCAAACGCGAGATGGTGGCGGTTGAAGCTCCGGTGGCGCCGGAAAGTTGCTGGATCGTCAGCTGGCTCGCTTTTTGCGGCGATTGCATTATAAAATCAGCCACATCTTTTTCTTTTTCACTGAGGTTGGGATAATAAGCCTTGATCAAACTGATCGTTTCCTGCGCCATCATAAATCGCCTTCCTTTATCGTTGTTCTTTTTAAGTATAGCATTGAAATCGCATGCATTCCTTCTTTTTTGGGTGCTAGCTTGCCAAAACGCTAAGAAGGCTTGAAATAGCGGTTTAATAACGATTAAAAAATATTAGTTATTTTATAAGCGCTCTTGTGGGTCTTGTCAAAATTGTTGTGTTAGAATCAAACTGGAATCATCGCATGGGGGGATGTCGGTGATTCCATCAAATCAACTGCGGTCCGGTACGTGAACGTATCGGACTTTTTTCCAATCGAAAAACACTTCAGGCAAACAAAAATGCTTGCCTGAAGTGTTTTTTTAAAGACCTTCTAATCCAATTTTAAGAGTTTTTATGGTGCAGATCCGTGATCAAACAAACAACGGCATCTAACAGCATCCCAATCCCCATCAGGTACATGGACAACATACTCTGACCGATCAGTAAACAAACGATGACAGCAACATAAAGAATGACTAAGATCACGTCGACCGTCACACTACCTTGCATATTACTCATTTGGACAACCCCCTCGGCGATTCTGTTTCCACTTCATTATGGAAGAAATGAAGTTAAATTGCCAGTAAAATACCCGCCATTATTTGACATGTTCAAAAAAACCGGTAAAATAAAATTATGCTTAATAGTAATCATTCCTCTTTAGAGACGAAAAGGAGCGTCACAGCATGAAAAAAAAGCGCATTTGGGGCGGCTTGCTCGTTCTGATTCTCCTCACGGCCGTCCTTTTACAAGGCTGTCAGGCACGTTCAACGAAACAAACAGTTTCTGCGAACGGGAAGATTCAAATCGTCAGTTCGCTCGATTTTTATGGGCAGGTGGCTAAACAAGTAGCCGGTCGTTATGGACATGTGACTTCGATTATCAACAATCCGGCGATCGACCCGCATGATTATAACCCGACGACTGACAATGCGAAGGCCGTTTCAAAGGCGCAAGTCGTTCTGTATAACGGATTAGGCTATGACGATTGGATGCCCCGATTGATCAATGCCACCAATTCTCCCAAATGGACTTTAGCAATTGGGACCCAGCTGCTGCATAAAAAGGACGGTGCCAATGAGCATGTCTGGTATGAACCAACCACGATGATTAAACTGACCAAATGGCTTGTCAAGACTGATAGCAAAATCGACCCGGCGCATAAAAGTACTTTTGAGCAGAATGGGCAGGCTTATCTGCAGACGCTGAAGCCGCTCCAGCAGCAGATTCAGCGCTTAAAGCAGCACAGCCACCATCAGAAAGTGGCAGTCAGCGAACCGGTCTTTAATTATTCATTAAGTGCGATGGGCTATCGAATCAGCAACGAACATTTTGCCAAAGCAATTGAAAACGGCACTGATCCATCGCCAGCTGATATTGCGGCCATGCAGAAGGATATCAAGCAGCATAAAATCGCCTTTTTTGTGGAAAACACTCAGACTGATGATACCGTCATCCGCAACATGGTTAAATTGTGCAAACAGTACAAAGTTCCAGTCGTTAAAGTGACCGAAACGCTGCCGGCTCACATGACCTATCAAGAGTGGATGACAAAGCAGTATGATCAAGTCGAAAAGATTCAAAACAAGGAGTGAATGAGATGACCACGAAACCATTATTGAAAATCACAGACTTGTCGATTGCGTTCCGCGATCGCAAATTGATTCAGCATTTAAATCTGACCGTTCAACCGGGCGAATTCTTAGCCATTATTGGTGAAAATGGGGTCGGGAAAACGACCCTGATTCGAACTGTCACCGGTCAGCGCAAACCTGAAGGGGGCACGATTCAATTCGATGTTCCTGCGAAAAAGATGCGCTTTGGTTATGTCCCGCAGTTTCGGAATATTTCGGAAGAATATCCGCTGTCGATGCGGGATTTTGTCGAGCTGAACCTGCTGCATTTACGGCCTTGGCTGACTAAAAAGGAACACCAGCGAGTTACCAATGTTCTGACAGAGGTGGGAATCGAAAATATCGACAACACCTCGATGGGGCAAGCCTCTGGCGGTGAAAAGCAAAAAGCTTATCTCGCCCAGGCCATCGTCAATGAACCACGGCTGCTGATTCTCGATGAATCAACGGCCAGTCTTGATGTCGAAGCTAAAAATGAGCTGATGGGTCTGGTCAAAAAACTCAACCAGCAGGATGGACTGACAGTGTTGTTCATTACCCATGATTTACCGCTGGCGAAGAAGTATGCCGATCAGTTTCTGCTGATTCGCCGCAATGGTCAGTATGAAGAAAAGCCGATCGACCAGCTCGATACGACACAGGATATTCAATAAATCAAGGAGGAAATGGAAATATGTTTGCTTGGGATTTTATGCAAAATGCGTTTATTGCCAGTACCTTCATTGCGATTACTTGCGGCCTGGTCGGTGTTTACGTCATTGCACAACGAATGTCATTTTTATCGCACACGTTATCAGAAATCGGGTTTGCCGGTGCGGCATTTGGATTATTTACCGGCATTGCGCCATTAGACGGAATGCTGCTGTTTACGATTGGCAGTTCGATTTTCGTCGGCCGGCTCGGAACCGATGAGAGTCAGCGGGAATCGTCGATCAGCGCTGTTTCGAGTTTGTTTATCGGCTTAGGAATTTTGTTTCTTTCGTTATCGAATAAAAGTGCCAGTTATGCGACCAACATTTTATTCGGGAGTATCATCGGAATCAGTCTGCAGGATGTTTATCAGCTCGTTGTTTTATCCGCCCTTATTTTGATTTCGATTCTGCTGGTCTATCGCTACTTGAATTTTTATTCGTACGACCCAATCGGGGCCCAATCCCAACGATTGAAGACAGGATTTTTGTCGATTTACTTTTTGCTGATTTTGGCGGTCACTGTTAGTATCGCTGCTCAGATTGTCGGCTCGCTTCTGGTCTTCATCTTATTAACTTTACCAGCCTCCGTTGCGCAGTATCTGGGCAATTCGATTCAAAAGATGATTGGCATTTCGATTGGCTGTGCGCTGGTCGGCGTCTGGACTGGCCTTTACCTTGGCTACTTGACCAACTGGCCAGTGACTTTCTTCATCGCTTTGATTGAATTTCTCTTTTACGCCGGTGCTTATTTGTATCATCGGCATTCAATGCATTAAGGCAATTAAAAAGCACGCCGTTTCGGCGTGTTTTTTTGTGCTGTTTTTAAATGCGTTCCAAGGTGCTTACATTTGGTATTCTTCTGGCAGAATCATTTTCTGCTCATAACGGGAGTTGACGACCAGAATTTCGTTAGGGAGCAGGTCGTCTTCAAATAATCTGAGGCTGAATTGTTCCTTTTGATGGGGCGCTTCCTGGGAAAAGTTGATGTAGCAGAGGCCATCCGCTTTTTCAATTTGAAAATGAAGCAGGTGGGCTAAGGAATAAGTTTCCAGTGAGAGGGCGTCGATATAATTCCATAAGTAATTTGCGAAAAATGGGGGAACCTCAGACTGAATTCCAGGTGTGAGGATGCGCTGCTTGCCTCTAAATGACGTATGAAGTTTATCTTTCCTAAACAATGAAATCACCCTTTTTCTCACCGATCCTTTACAAATTTATCTGTTGCGTTAGACAACATATTAACGACCTAGCCGGTAAAATACCAGTCAAATCGCCAGTCTGTAAACGAAACGATAGACTTGTCATCAAATTGAAATCTATTTTCTGCTTTTGTTACTTCAGCTTAACGAAACCATTTCGAAACTGCGACCGACTTAAGTTCGAGCTTGAAAGGGCTTTAGTCGGAGAACAAATGTTTACAACCGGACTAGCAAACTTTCGAGTTCGTCCAAACGATCGGAGAAGAGTTTGAAGGCTTTCTCGAGATAATCGGCACGGCTCATATCGACGCCGGCTGTTTGCATCGTTGCAATCGGCATCTGCGAACTGCCAGATTTCAGGAAATCGAGGTAATGTTCACGAGCACCGTCTTTTTCAGAAGCGATTCCTTGTGCCAACGTTGATGCGGCTGCAAAACCAGTTGCATATTGATAAACATAGAAATCCATATAAAAATGCGGAATCCGGGCCCATTCGAGCGCAATTTCAGGGTCTGATTCGACGGCCGCACCGTAATACTGCTGGTTCAGACGCAGGTATTCTTTCGAAATATAATCCGCTGTCAAAGCCTTGCCATGCTGGTCGCTGTCATGGATGAATTGCTCGAATTCGGCAAATTGGGTCTGACGGTAAACCGTTCCTTTGAAACCATCGAGATAATAATTTAGAATGTAGGCACGGACCTGTGGATCGGTTTGTGTTTTCAGCAAATAATCTGTCAGGAGGTTTTCATTCGTAGTCGAAGCAATTTCAGCAACAAAAATCGGATAATCACCGTAAACATACGGCTGATTATGCCGCGTGTACCAGCTGTGGACACTGTGGCCCGTTTCATGGACAAGCGTGTACAGATTGTCGAGATTATCCTGCCAATTCAGCAGAATGTAAGGGTCTGTATCATAACTGCCGCCTGAATAGGCACCAGTTCGTTTTCCTTTGTTTTCGACTACATCGATATTGCGCTGGTTGAAAATGTCTTTAACGTGACTCAAATAATCGGGCCCCATCACGGCAAGTGCCTTCAGTGCTTCCGTCTGGGCTTCCTGATAAGTATAGGAAAGGGCTGGTGTGCCAGTTAAGGGAGTATACAGATCGTACATATGCAAAGTCGAAACTTGCAGGATTCGTTTACGCAGCATCACATAACGGTGCAGCAGATCAAGGTGGGCATGCACTTCCTGAATGAGAGTATCATAAACATTGACCGGAATATGATTCTGTGCGAGCGCCGCATCACGAGCACTAGGATAGGCATGCACTTTGGCCTGATAGTTGTTTCGTTTGACTTCACCAGCTAAAGTAGAGGCAAATGTATTCTTAAACTGACCGAACGTTTTGTAGGTTGCTTGGAAGGCCTCTTTGCGAACGTTTTGATTTGGCGATTCCAGCAGCTTGCTGTACGTGCCGGCCGACAGCTGAATCTGCTGACCGTCAGAATCGGTGACCGTTGGAAACTTGAGGTCGGAATTGCTGAGGACGCCGTACGTCTGTTCCGGATTTGCCATCACATCGCCCGCCGCCGCAATCAACTCTTCGGCTTTGGTCGGCAAAACGTGGGCTTTATTGGCGAGAATCTGATCCAAAAACTGGTCATATTGTTTTAAATCAGGATAAGCTTCACGATAGGTGGCCAGTGTGGTTGTCGGAATCGTCAAAATTTCAGGATCTAAAAAGGCACTGTTGGTATCGACAACGGCGGCCAGCGATTGAGCTTGGGCCACATAGCCCTGATACTTGCTGTCACGTGTATCCTGGTCATTTTTCAGGCTGGCATAAACGTAGACTTTTTCGAACTGGCGATAGACGGAAAGAATCGTTTCGATTCCGTCCACAAGACTTTTGGCACTCTTCCCTAGGGTGCCCTGCAGTTTTGTCAATTGCTGTGCTTGTGTCTGGACCTGCTGAAAGGCCGTTTCCCAGGCAGCATCATCCGGAAAGATTTTCGTCAGGTCCCATGTGAGGGGCTCCGGTGTGTCTTTTCGTTCTGGTAAGGTTTTGATTGTTGCCAATAAAAACAACTCCTTTTATGTTTTATTTAAGGAAGCGCTGGTAAGCTAGCATTATTTACGGCTTCATCATAGCATAATCCCAAAATACAAATATAAAGATTGCTTTATCTTTTGGCAAAAGTGTTGTGCGTCGGGTAAAATACAGTATAATTTTATATATATCTAGTGAGAAGTTGTCATCAAAGGAGTTACTTATGCAAGATAATCATGAACCGGTGGAATCACGTGTTCACAAAAATAAACGTAGCAATCTGCATCGTGGTCGTAAAATTGCGATCCTGATCGTTTTTGTGCTGCTTTTTTCAGTAGGGGCGTATGCGCTGCGTTTGTGGGAACAAACGCAAGATACGGCCAATAGTATTTTTAAACAGATCGATGGCAACAAAGTCTCGACCAATATTAAGGATAAAAAGCCATTTGCGATTCTGCTGCTGGGGGTCGATACAGGCGCTGACGGACGGATCGATAAAGGCAATTCGGATACAATGATCATTGCGACGATCAATCCGCAGAAGAAGACCACGACGCTGACCAGTATCCCACGTGATACGATGGCCCAGATCATCGGGACTAAGAAGACGAATGTACAGAAGGTCAATGCCGCCTACAATATCGGTGGCTCGACGATGGCCATCAAGACCGTTGAAAAACTAGTCAATGTGCCGATTGATTATTATGTCACCATTAACATGGGCGCCTTGTCCAAGATTGTTGATGCGGTCGGCGGAATCGATGTCGATGTGCCGTTCTCGTTCACAAGTGAGGCCACCGGCGGGCAGCACTTCAAGAAAGGCAAGATGCATCTGAATGGGAAGATGGCATTGGCCTATTCCCGGATGCGGCATGAAGATCCAGAAGGCGATTATGGTCGTCAAAAGCGGCAGCAGCAAGTAATCAAGGCAATCGTCAAAGCGGCGTTGTCGATGAACACGCTGACTAATTTCGACAAGATTATGAATACCTTGAAGAAGAATATGGCCACCAACTTGACCTTGGATGATATGCTGACCTTGCAGTCCGAATATCGAGCCACGGCAAAGAACATTAAGAAGGACCAGCTCCAAGGTGAAAATGCCTATATCGGCGGTGCTTCTTATCAAGTGGCCACGACTAAGGAATTGCGGCGGGTTTCGAACAGTTTGCGCAAGGAATTAGGTTTAAAGGCCGAAACGTTGAAGAATGCCGAAACGCAGATGAATAAACTGAATCCAACCTTCTTTGACAGCAGTATCACGACAACGGAAAATAACGGACAAAAGAATTACAACATCTATACGGATTTCTTATCGAAGAATGCGTCGACTCGGAACAAGACCCATTACGTGCTCGATCAAAACGATCAGCGGCTTTACACTGTTAAAGCGGCGCTGAACGGCACGGCGAAAAAGTCGGATAGCAGTACTTCTAGCTACGGAGCGGGTTCCGGTTCATCGAACTATTCGAGTTCGGATTATGACGGTACTGATACGACCGGCATCAATGCCCCAGATGATTCAACCGCTCGAAATTCGTATGATACGAATACGGATGACACAACAAATCAAGCAGTTTATTAACAAACAATAAAAAAAGTTCCTTAAATGCAAAATTGCATTTAAGGAACTTTTTTTTGTGCACAGAGCACTTACGCCATCGCTGCGAATTGCTTTTTAGAAACGTCTTCCAAAAAACCGACCTTACTGATGTATTCATTTTAAGGCTGGGATTCTGGTTTAAAGTTCTTCAATCCAAAGTCTTCAATTTGCCTTTGAAATCGTCTATATGTTCATAGCCTTTTTGTCGCATGATCGTTTCAAGTTCACGAGTCAGCCGGCCGAAAATATGCGGACCTTCTTTGGAAAGGGCAGTGCCGACTTGGACGACGCTTGCGCCGCAAAGGATATGTTCAAAGAGGTCCTCGCCTGTTTGGACACCGCCAGTCCCGATGATTTGAATTTTGGGATCCAGTCGTTTATAAAAAGCCCGCACATTAGCTAGTGCCGTCGGTTTGACGTACTGACCGCCGATGTTGCCAAAGCCATGCTGCGGGCGCAGCATAACTGTTTCGGTGTGCGGATTGATAACGAGTCCATTCGGCAGGCCGCTGATACAGTTTACATAGAGCAATGGATAACGATTCAACACAGCAGCTACTTGGTCGAATAAATCTTCATCAAAGTAGGGCGGCAGTTTGACGCCCAGTGGCTTCGTAAAGAAACTGAAAACATCCTTCAGAAGGGCATCCATATCGTTTACCCGATAGCCGAGTGAAATTTGCGGCGAATAGGGTGAGGCCAGCATCAATTCCGTGATGCCCTTGAAATGACTAGCGTTGATCTGCTGCAGCATAGCGAGATTGTCATCCCGATTTTTGCCGTTGACTGACAAAAAGAGGGGCTTGCTGACTTGATCCTGCTGTTTCAAAGCTGCATCCAAATAGTAAGACAAACCTTCGCGTGGCAGCCCCATTGAATGGATGCTGCCTAGATCGGTATCGGCGTAACGTGGCGCCTGATTGCCCTGTTCGAAAGTTTGAGAAGTGCTTTTGGCGATTACGCCGCCAGCTTGTGATTGCACTAATTTATCTAATTCTTCGGTCGTGAAACTGCGCACCCCAGCTGCATTCATGACCACATTCTGAAACTGAAAAGGACCCAATTTTGTTTTTGTATCGACCATACATACCCCTTCAATCTTTTGCATTCACTTCTATTAAACCATGTTTTTCTGCAAGTGGGGTCGAATTGGCGGAAATGCGTCTACTTTAAGGTACTGCTTCTCAGAATCAGATTGGTTCGCAACCGGACGTTGAGTGCCGGTGAATTTTCCGGGTCATGCAGCCGCCGCTTTAATAGGTAGACACTTTCAGCACCCATTTCATGAGTCGGTACATGAATCGTCGTCAAACTTGGGGAGAGATAGCGCGCCAGTTCATTGTCATTGAAGCCGATCAGGCTGACACGTTCGGGAATATCCAAATGGGCATGCTGGAGGGCTTTGACGCAGCCCATCGCCATCACATCGTTTGCAATGAAGAAAGCATGCGGCAGCTGATCGCCTAGGGTATTGATGGCTTGTTTCATTGCGTTGTAGCCATCATCGGCCGTAAAGGGCGCACTAAAAACAAATTCAGGATGGTACAACCCTTTGGTCTGCAAAAAATTGCGGAACGAATCGGTTCGCTGATCATTGACCGTCACCAGACCGTCACTGGTTTGTTCGGTGCCGGCAATCATGCCGATATCTTCGATGCCGCTGTCGAGAAAGGTTTGAATGACCTTCTGCATGGCGTCATCGACGTCGGCAGTGACACTATCGATGCCATGAGCAATCGTATTATAGCCGACAAAAATCGTGTGCGGCGACAAATTTAAAATATCATCAATCTGCGGATCGCTGAATTTTCCGACGGCAATTGTGCCGGCAAAGTCGGTTGAACTAGCAGCCGAGACGTCTTTAAAGAGGCGAACCGGTTCGTAATGATTTTTTTCAAGGGCCTTTTCAATGCCTAATCGGATTCTTTGATAGTAAAGATCATCTTGTTCCTCATTTTCGGTATACCACTGAACGAGGGCAATCTTATGGTTTTTAGTGGTGCGGCGGTGGTATTTGCGGCCATGATAGTTTAATTCATCAACGGTAGTGAAAATCTTTTGCCGAGTCTCATCGCTGACACTCAATTTCGGGTCATGGTTGAGGACACGGGAGACAGTAGCAGGGGAAACACCTGCCTGTGCAGCGACATCTTTAATAGTAGTCATGGGAATTCACCTCAAATTGGTATATACTGATTCATAAAAATATTCATATTGTTTACTTAATTTTACTCCCCATAAATCAATATTCAAGCTAAAAATTGATTAAAAAAAGGGTTTACAAAAATTTGTAAGCGGTTTATAATCATTTGTGTAGTAAACAAATAATCTTTTTATTCTTTATATTAACTTGGTAAACAAATAAATGTTTACCAAAGTTGCATCAGAAAGGCGGAATGAACAATGGCAATTACAGCAGTACGTATCGATGGACGTTTGATCCATGGACAGGTCGCAAACTTATGGACAACTAAGCTTGGGGTCAGCCGCATCATGGTCGTCGACAACGAGGTTTCAAAGAGCGACGTCGATAAGGCCGCTTTGAAACTTGCTAAGCCGGCGGGTGTCAACTTGAGTATTTTGGATGAGAAGCGGGCTGCCGATCATATCAAGGCCGGCAAGTACGATTCACAAAAAGTATTCATCGTTGCAAAGCGCCCAGAAATCTTGCTTCAAATGGTCGATGACGGTGTTCCGATCACAGTGATCAACGTTGGGAACATGTCGCAAAACGACGACACACAGTCATTAGCAAATTCGATCAATGTCGATGCAGAGGATGTTAAGGCATTCAATGAATTAAACGATAAGGGTGTCAAGCTTACCGCTCAAATGGTACCTAGTGATCCAGTTCAAGACTTCATGCCATTATTAAAGAAGTTCAAATAATTTAATTTTTTAGCTATTATTTCTAGACAACTCTGAAGGGAGTAATTCACAATGGGTTCAATTGCTTGGTGGCAAATTATACTGTTGACCTGCTACTCAATGTACCAGATCATGGATGAATTAACATTGCAAACAAGTTTGAGTCAGCCAGTTTGGGCCGGTTTAATTGCCGGTGCCATCATGGGGAACATGAAGGCCGGCTTAATCATCGGTGGGAGTTTACAGTTAACTGTTTTAGGTGTCGGGACATTCGGTGGTGCTTCTAAGATCGATGCCAACTCTGGGACAGTTTTAGCAACAGCCTTTTCAATTGGTGCTGGGATGAATCCGCAGACCGCCGTTGCAGCGATCGGTGTTCCAGTTGCTAGTTTAATGATTGAAACAGATATTCTGGCTCGTTTCACCAACACCTACTTCCAGCATCGTGTTGACCATATGATCGATAAGTTAGACTTCAAAGGTATCGAACGCAATTATCTCTATGGTGTCATCCCGTGGACATTATCCCGTGGGATTCCAGTCTTCTTAGCCTTAGCATTTGGTGGTCCATTCGTTAACACAGCTGTTAAGTACTTAAACACAAACTTATCCTGGTTGAACAATGGTTTGCAAACAGCCGGTGGTTTGTTGCCAGCCGTTGGGTTTGCGATCTTGCTTCGCTACTTGCCTGTCAAGAAACACATTGCTTACCTGATTCTTGGTTTCATGATCACAGCTTTGTTCTCAACCCTGTTCACAGGTCTGCAGACATTAGGCACAGGCTTGACAACAGTCGACAGCAAATTCACAACTGTCTTCAACAGCTTGCCAATGCTCGCCATTGCCTTGATTGGTTTAGCATTTGCGATTCTGCAATACAAGCGTGATATTGAAAAAGATAAAGTTGCCGGTGCCGCAGCCGCAACTAAAGAAGAAGTAACAGAAACTAGCGACGAAGTGGAGGGTGAGATCAATGGCGACGAAGACTGACGTACCAACACCAACAAGTGGATATCAATTAACTGATAAAGATTTCAGACAAATCAACATTCGGAACCTCTTCCTGTTCCAATGGGGTTGGAACTACGAAAAGATGCAGGCTTCCGGATACCTGTACATCATGCTTCCACAATTACGGAAGATTTATGGTGACGACCGGGAAGGCTTGAAGAAAGTCCTGAAGATGCAGGATCAGTTCTTCAATACCAGTAATTTCTTCAACACAATCATCACTGGGATTGATTTAGCCCTTGAAGAAAAAGAAGGGACTGCTTCAATCGATACTGTTGCCGGCTTGAAAGCTGGTTTAATGGGTCCGTTCGCTGCGATTGGGGATTCCATCTTCGCTGCGTTGATTCCAGCTATCATGGGTGCCATTGCTGCCAACATGGCTGTTCAAGGAAATGCTGTTGGGTGCTTCTTATGGATGGCAGTCGACTTCGTTATTATGTGGTTCCGTTGGATTCAACTGAAGTTTGCTTACAAACAAGGAGTTACCTTAGTTACTAAGATGCAGGGCACATTGAATGCCTTGACAGATGCCGCTACATTGCTTGGTGTCTTCATCGTTGGTGCCTTAGTCGCAACCTTGGTCAACGTTAAAGTTATTTATGTCGCTCACATTGGTAAGATGGCCATCAATTTCCAAGATAAAATTGATATGATTCTTCCTAAGTTAGTACCTGCATTAGTTGTCGGCGCCATTTACTGGATGCTTGGCAGAAAACGGATGACTTCAACACGTGCGATCTTTATCGTGATCATCGTTACAATTGCATTGTCAGCATTAGGAATCTTAGGTCCACAATAAACAAAGCAGGAAGCCGAGCTAAGATTTGTTTCTCAGCGCGGCTTTTTTTAATCATAGGAGGGAACCAGAATGCGTTTATTACTAATCAGCCATGGCAATATGGCCATCGAAACTTTAAAGAGTGCCGAATTGATTTTAGGCACCATCGAAAACACGAAAGCACTTGGCTTGCAGCCGAGTGAAGGTCCAGACGATCTGATGAAAGAAGCACAAGCCTTCTTAGATGCCGGCGATAATGATGAACCGACTGTCGTAATCGTTGATTTATTAGGCGGCACACCGTCAAACGTGGTCGTTCGTCTGATGGCACAATATCCGCAGCTGCAAGTTGTCAGCGGCTTGAACCTGCCGATGCTGATCGATTACGTCAACCAGAGTTTGCTGGGCACAACCTTTAATAAGGAAGAATTGATGGAAGCCGGCAAGAACGGTGTAATCGATATCAATGAGAAACTGAGCAGCAGTGACGATGACGACGAGGATGAAGATTAACCCAACAATGAGGTAACCAGGATGACTTATCATTACGCATTACGCTTTACTCTCGATCCGCAGCATTATACAAAGACACAGATTGAACAACTTGTCACTTTCTGCCAGCAGGCACAAATTGATGAGGTCGTATTCTTCATCAATTCGGAAGAACTCAACCAAAGTTTCCTGACGCCAGCGCAAACACAACAATGGCTCGATGCCATTCAAAAATTTGCGCAGCCGTTGCGGGACAAGCAGATCGAAATCGGTTTGAATCCCTGGACGACACTGAACCATGGCGATCGCGGCCGGCATGTTGCGCCTGAAATCGGTTTTCACACGCTGGTCAATTACCAAGGGGTGGTTACCGAATCGATTGCCTGTCCAGGCGATCCGAAATGGCAGGAATATCTCAGCGATTCGTATGCCCAGTATGCCACGATTCAGCCGCATACCTTGTGGCTGGAAGATGATTTTCGGCATTACAAGAGTGCACCAGTGACTTTGGGCTGTTTCTGTGAAGCCCACATGCGTGAATATGCCAAAGTGCTGGGACATCCGATTACTCGTTCTGAATTTGTCCGCAAGTTGTTGCAGCCAGGTGCGGTGACACCGGAACGGCAGGCATATCTTGAAGTGGCCCGTCAGGAAATGAAACACGTTGCTCATTTAATTGAAGAAAAAGTCCATCGTGTTTCGCCCAATACTTTGTTAGGACTGATGACGTCCTATCCTGACTGGCATTGTGTCGAGGCCCGTGACTGGCATGGTCTGTTTGCTGCCTTAAGCGGGAACCAGGCAACGGAGCTGGCCCGGCCGCATCTGCCGGCTTACAATGAGATTTCACCCCTGAAATACAGTCGGGCGTTTGAAAAATACACTCGGACGACGGCAGCTTTTCTGGGAAATCAGGTAACACTGTATCCGGAATTAGAGAATTACATGTATTCGCCATATGTGAAGTCACGACGCTTCACCCAATTTCAAATCGAAACGGCAGGCATGGCCGGCGCCACCGGAATCATGCTCAACTTGTTCGATATGATGGGCAACGGTGTTGATGAAAATGACCAGTATGCTGATATGTTGGCGGAAAGCAAACCATTGCTCAATGCCATGGCAGCTACTCGTATCGACATCGATCACCTGGCCGGTATCAAAGTGCCAATGTCGCAGGACGCTGCTTATCACGTCCATACGACGGCCGGTCGAGAAATTGCCGAATTAGTTCCACATGAAACAAAGTGGCTCGAATTGCTTGGTACATTTGGATTCGCAGTCACACCCGTTGTAATGACCGCTAACACACAGTTTCACGATGAGGTTGTTGCAATCTCAGGTCAATTTTTACGTGATTTATCCGCTGAACAAATCCGGCAGCTATTCCAAGACAACTTATTGCTCTTGGATGGCGAATCGGCAGCGGTGCTCTTAGAGCGTGGTTTAGGCGATTTGATTCATGCCGAATCGGGCGAATGGCATCCCGTTCGAACCGGCTATCAGTCGTTCGAACAAACGGTGGCCGCACCACAGACACGCATTACGATGCTGTCGCACACCGGTGATTATTTTCAGATTGCTTATCAGCCCAGCGATGAAGTCGATGTATTGTCAATGGCTTGCAGTGCCGATGGGCAAGAACTCGGCCCAATGCTGACGGCAATCGACCACCAATACTTACTGCTGCCGCTCAATGACAGTGCCAAGTACGGCTGGGAAGCACAGTACAACGATTATCGGTCGTTGCAGTTAAAACAGATCCTTGCCGACGATGCGGCTTATCTAGTCGACATGCCAGCCTGCAAGCTGGTGGTATCCAACAATCAAATGCTGGTGGCCAACTTCTCGCTGGATGCCGCTCCGCAGATTAAGTGGCATGACAACGGCCAGCTGCCGCACGTCAAAGAGGTCACTGTTCAGACACGTAAAGGTGCCCAAACAATGGCTGTCCGTCAAGAGGGTCAGACGTATCAAATTGATTATTCATTAGCAGCGTTAGAAACTGTTTTGATCGAATTTAGGAAAGAAGGAGACTAGTATGTTTGAAAAGAGTGACACAGATTTAAAGGCAATGGGTGCAGGGATTACAACGCACGAAATTGAACAGCAGCCAGAATTATGGGAAGAAACCGTTCAGATTTACAAAGATCATCAAAGCGAGATTGAGGCTTTCTTGAAGAAAATTTCTGATGAAAATGAGGGTATCGTACGGGTCATCTTCACAGGTGCCGGGACCTCTGCTTATGCCGGTGACACTGTGACACCATATTTGACATTGCATGGCGATCGCAGCCGTTTCAAGTTCGAAAGCATTGCGACAACCAGCATCGTGGCTTCACCATATGACTACTTCGAAGCCGATGTGCCAACAATCTTAGTATCCTTCTCACGGAGCGGCAATAGTCCAGAAAGTGTTGCCACCGTTGAATTAGGCGAACAATTGATTAAGCACTTCTATCAAATCACAATCACATGTGCTCCAGAAGGCAAATTAGCACAACGGGCCGAAAACGAAGACAACAACTTAGTTCTCTTACAACCAGCCGGTGCCAACGATAAAGGCTTCGCCATGACGGGGAGTTTCTCCTGCATGTCCTTATCCGCAATGCTGATTTTCGACACAACCGACGAAGCGACAAAGGAACAATATGCCGCAACCATCGTTAAGATGGGCCATGAAGTCATCGAACGCGAACCCGAAATTCAAAGCTGGGTCAACGAAGGCTTCGACCGGATTGCATACCTGGGTTCAGGCAGTTTAATGGGCTTGACTCGTGAAGCACAATTGAAGGTGCTCGAATTGACAGCTGGACGCTTAGCTACCATCTTCGATTCCTCAATGGGCTTCCGTCATGGTCCCAAGTCATTCGTCAATGACAATACGCTGGTCTTCGATTTCTTGAACAACAATGATTACACACGTCAATACGACATTGATATCATGGAAGAAATCCATGGCGACAAGATTGCTCGTGACGAAATTGCCATTGGCGTTTCCAAGGATGAAAACTTCAGCGGCAAGTCGTTCTTATTCAAGACCGGCGACCCGAACTTGCCAGAAGGCTACTTGGCATTGCCTGATGTTATGGTCGCACAGACCTTTGCTTTACTTTGCTCAATCAAAGTCGGCAACACACCAGACACACCATCGCCAACCGGCACCGTCAACCGTGTTGTCAAGGGTGTTACGATCCATCCTTACCAGCCAGAAGACGAAAAATCAGCTTACTAATCTTTACAGTCAGAAAGACTCCGTACAATCAGGTGCGGGGTCTTTTTTAGTGGCGTTTCATTTTTGTAAAGACTGTCGTAGAGCTTAATATATAATTTGTTAATTAACATCGATTTCCAGTAGCTACTTCCGTCCATCTCTGCTACGATGGAGCCGAATCCAAAAGGGGGCCGAGTGATGACAATGGAAGATCAATTTATGAGCATCAGCGATTTCATCGATTTTTGTGTGGCGGAACGGCAGGCACGAGTCGATGATTTAAAACAGCTCGATGACAATGCAGCTGAATATTCACAGGCATTGAATATTGCCAGCCAAGTGACGCATGACATCAATGCGTTGTGGGAAATCAAAGATCCGCTGACGACGGGGATGCAGGCACTGAACGATGGCAAGAGCACGGTCAATGGGACGTTGTTCGACACGGTGCTGATGATTACCAATCGGCGGCTGGTGGACTATTTTCAGAAGCATCATCAGGAATTCAGTGTCTTGGTGTCGGTAACGGACCCACAACGAGTCGATCCTGGTTATTTGCAGGTCATTCGTAAAATTGTCGAACCGGCCGTCAAAGACAACGATACAAGTGGCTGGGACAATTTCAACATTGTTTTAGCTGAGATGGATCGCAATCATATTCAGCCGAAAAAATAAAAGCCTTCGCATGTGCGAAGGTTTTTTCATTACCGATCGTTGCTATCAATTCTTAACCATTCGGGGACTTCCTCACCCTTGGCCATTTTCAACCAATCAGCTGGCTGATGTTCCTGTTTAGGGGTGTACTGGATAAAGGCACCGATGGATTGGAACAGTTGCTGTTGAGCGGCAAGGGCACCACGATAAAATGGCATTTTGTCGATTTTAAATTTGGGCAGGGTAACGGTCACAATTTGAGAATTAGGCGTCAGTTGTTTTACGGCGTTCATCAGGATGAAGTAGGGATTCTTGGCAGTCGCATTTATAACGGCTTCGAAATCGGCGTCGAGCGAATCTTCCTGCGGTGTGTCGAGATTGAAGAGCATCAAGCTGACGCTGGGGACCCGTTTCTGGATGAAATGGTGCCATAAAGGTTCATCGAAGGTCGTCGCAGTGTCGATCTGATAGGGGATGACTTGGGTGCCAAGCTCCTCACGGACGGCCATCAGCTGCAGCGGTTCCTGCCCTAGCAGGATGACGTTCAGGCCCTGGGCAACGAGTGCCTTAGTTTGATCATGGGCGATTTGAGTGCCGCCGCCAGTGACGACGGCTGTTTTTGAATTGTGTGCGGACATCATAAACGCTCCTTTCGATTCAGTTCAAACCCAGTATAGAGCGTTCCTTTTAAAATGTCCGCCCCGATGTTTCATGTGAAACGAGTTTCAATAAATCATCCGGCTGTTCCAGCCGATATTCGGCTTTAGCAAACTCAGGATTGGGGTGGGCACCCCAGCCGGCCAGCGCAAACTGGGCACCGGCCGCATGGGCACTTTGCATATCATAGATTGAATCGCCGATATACAGTGTCTTTTCTGGGGTCAACTGCATATTGCGGCAGGCGTATTGGAGGGGAACCGGCGTCGGCTTATGTTCCGTCGTATCCGATGCCGTGACAATCAGGTTAAAGAAGGGCTCAAGCTGAAAGCGGGGCATTTGTGTCTGCCATTCGGCATCGGTTTTTGAGGTGATAATGCCTAATGGAATCGGTTGTGCTTGTAACTGCTGCAACATGGGGCGGATGCCGGCAAACAGCTGCGACTCATGGGTCAAGCGGGCGTCATTGTCAGCCCACACGGCTAATAATCGTTCTGCCTCATCCGGATCGCTGGCAAACGGCTTGATGGCTGCTGTCCCTGGAATGCCTAAGACGTATGTCAGCTGGTCAGCGGGAACATCTTGGCCGAGCTCGTCGTGGAGCATCTGCTGCATGGAGCGGATGACAACATCTTCCGTATCTACCAAGGTGCCGTCAACATCGAATAAAATTGCTTGAAACATAGCGTAAACCTCCTTTGCACCCTCATTATACGCAGTTGGGATGGGCAAAAGAAAGCGATTACGAAGGCTTAAGACAAAATTTACTTCTGCTGGTTCAAGAGATGCTACCATAATGGTGAGAATGCATTAAAAAGGAGTGATTCTGATGGCACGTTCAGATTATGCCTATACACCGACGACGAAAGAGTACTTTGAAGATCTCCATGAACTGATGGCCCAAGCAGCTTTTCATCATGATGAAAATCATGTCTGGCACAAGGATAAGCGGCTGAAGAAAGTTGAACCTGGTTCGCTCGATCCGATTGTGAAACAGACACTGGAGACACCGAGTGCACCGTATGCGCCGGCTTCGAAAATCACGAGCCAGGCTAATTTTACACCGACGACTGGAGTCGAAAAGAAAGTACTGCAAATCCGGCAGACATTCGGGTCGCACAACTTCGATTTAACGACGGAAGATATCAAAACAGAACACGCACTGGCTGAAAATCGGGTCCCGCTGGAAATTTATGCGCCAAGGGACCGCAAAGGCTTAGGCGATTTGCCAGCAATGGTTTACATTCATGGCGGCGGTTTTTTTGCCGGTGCGGTCGAAGTGACCCGCAACATGTGCAAATACTATGCCGAAAAGATTCCGGCCGTCGTTTTCAGTGTTGATTATCGGTTAACACCAGAATATGCGGCCCCAGATGCGGCAAATGATTGTTATACGGCGGTCAGCTGGGTCCATCAGCATGCGGCTGATTATCAGGTCAATCCGAACCAGATTGTCGTCAATGGCGACAGTTCCGGCGGCAATTTGTCCGCTGTGATGAGCTATTTTGATGCTCAACGTGGCAATCATTATTTGGCCGGCCAAGTCGAACTGTATCCCGTCACATCGCTCGATCCGAAATTGTCCGACCAGCATCAGTGGAGTTGGGACCAGTATCATATCATCCCATCGGAATACGAAAATATCTCGACGGCCATGAAACAGATGAAGGATTCCAACAATCTGATCGACCCAACTTATGTCCGCAACATGTCGGTCGATGATCCCAGTATCTCACCACTGCTGATTCCAGCCGAAGTTGCGAAAAAGATGGTACCGGCACTTGTGGTGACCGATGAGTTCGATTATTTGCGGCCGCAAGGTTATGATTATGCCAAATTGATGGCCCAAAACGGGGTTGAAGCGCATTACATCAACTATAAAGGCATGATGCACGCCTTTACCGACAAATTCGGCATTTATCCGCAGGCTCAAGACTGTGCGCTCGAAGTCATCAAATGGATTCGGCAGCGGTTCAATCAATAAGGATACAAAAAAGGATTCCAAAACATTGTTTTGGAATCCTTTTTTGGTTGTTATCAGACTGATTGTCTAAAAGATTTTAAAGCGATTCAGCGGCCAGTATCTTAAGACCACGACGCCTTCGATTTTCTTCTTCTTAATGAAACCGATCATCCGGCTGTCTTTGGAGACGGTCCGGTTGTCGCCCATCACAAAGTAAGAATCTTTTGGAACGGTGTTGCGGTTCGTGGCAGTGTCGTTTTTCAGGGTGAAGTTGTTGGTCAATAATTGGCCGGCCGGCATCTTGGATTTGTATTCCTTCAAATACGGCTGGGCCAGATACTTTCCATTGATATACATTTTATCGTTTTTCGATTCGACGGTTTCACCGGGCAGGCCGATGACACGCTTGATGTATAACTCGCCAGGTTCGTCTGGCGCATCCAAAATGACAACATCATTCCGTTTGACGGTTTTATGCCGCAGTGCAATGACGCGATCGCCTTGGTGGAATGTCGGCTGCATGGAAGGTCCAAAGACTTGTTCATTGGCGACAACGAATTTCAGCAAGAGCCGCACAACAATCCAAACAAAGAGGATCCAAACAACCATTTCAATAATGTTTTTCCAAACTTCTTTTGCTTGATCACTCACATTCATTACCTCACAATGGTTATATTCGCTTTAAGTATAGCATATTCGGCGCATAGACAGAAGATGAACGTTTGACGAAGGAAAGCGAGTGTGATAACCTGCTTTACAGGAAAACACGTTTGAAAGTGGCAGCCGAAACGAGCTGCCTCTTTTCATGAAACCACAAAGAGGAGGACGACCATGAGCGTTTTAACAGTTGAAAATTTGAGTCAGCGGTTTATCGACAAACAACTTTATCAGGATGCCAGTTTTCAGTTGAATAAAGAAGATCATATGGGCATTATCGGCCAGAATGGTGTCGGTAAAAGTACGCTGATCAAAATTTTGACAGGCACGATCACGCCGGATGAGGGCAAGATCACTTGGCAGCGGCATTTGAAGGTTGGCTATCTGGACCAGTATGCCAACCTGACACCCGGCATGACGGTCCACGAATTTCTGCGGACGGCCTTTGCCGAATTGGATGCCAAGGAAAAACGCATGAACCAGATTTACACCGACTATGCGGCAAATCCGGACGACGAGTTATTGGAAAAAGCCGGATTGTTGCAGGAGGCTCTAGAAGCCGGCGATTTTTATGAAATCGATACAAAAATCGAACAGGTGGCTACGGGACTGGGTCTTGATGCCATTGGACCTGATCATAAAGTCGATCAGCTCAGCGGGGGCCAGCGTTCCAAGATTATTTTGGCTAAATTACTGCTGGAACGGCCCGATGTGCTCCTCCTCGATGAACCGACAAACTATTTGGATACCAATCATATCGACTGGCTGTCCGACTATTTGAATGATTTCGAAGGCGCCTTTATTGTCGTCTCCCATGATTATGAATTTTTGAAACGGGTCACCAACAGTATCTGCGATATCGAATTTGGCCAGATCACTAAGTATACCGGTGACTTGGAACATGCCCTGCGTCAAAAAGAGGCTAATCATAAGACTTATATGAAGGCTTATGAACATCAGCAGCAGCATATCGAAAAAACCAAGGCCTACATTCGCAAGTTCAAGGCCGGGACTCGTTCGAAGAGTGCCAAGAGCCGGGAAAAACAATTGGCACGGCTGGATGTGCTGACGCCGCCTGGTAATCGGACCAAAGCGCATTTTGAATTTCCTTATCAGTTCACCAACAGCCAGATTCTCTTATTAGTCAACGATCTGGTGATCGGCTACGATAAACCGCTGCTGAAGAATCCCGTCAACTTTACGATCGGGAAGAATGAAAAGGTTGTTCTGAAAGGATTCAACGGGATTGGGAAGTCGACACTGTTGAAGACTATTTTAGGAATTCAGCCAGCGTTGAGCGGTGACTTTGAAGTCGCCGAAACGGTTCAGTTCGGCTATTTCGAACAGGAACTGGAATGGGACAATGACCACATCACACCTCTGCAGTTTTTAATGAATGAATTCGGCGATAAACGGCAGAAAGAACTCCGCCAGGTCTTGGCCCGTACTGGTTTAACGGCTGAAGAAATGGTCAAACCCGTCAAACTGCTGTCTGGGGGCGAACAGGTCAAGGTTAAATTGGCCGCACTGATGCTCCAGCCGGCCAATCTGCTCGTCTTAGATGAACCGACGAACCATTTGGATGACGATACTAAGGATTCCCTGCGCACAGCCTTAAAGGCTTATGAAGGGGCCGTTCTGCTCGTCACCCATGAGGAAGACTTCTACGATTCCAGCTGGGTCGATCATGTGCTCGATGTTGAAAAGTTATTAAAATAAAAAATATTCAAAAAGCTGCTCAAAAAAAGAGCAGCTTTTTTTATTTGGCGTAATGAATCGATAGAGACCTAAACAAGGAGGGAGAAACATGCTCCAAGGATTGTCACAGCTCTGTCTATGCGCTGCTTTATTTGCGCCGCTTCATATCGAATCGATTCCGGAAATCACAATTGCACCGATTGAAGTCGAAATTGCGCCGTTTGAATTACAAGCACCTGTGCCGACCGCAACAGATTCGTCCAGTACGGCGTCTTTTGCGATCATTCCAGAGCCGCCCTGCGAGCTGACAGCCCAACAGCGAACATTCATTGAACGGCTCGGCCAGGAAACGGCTACCGTTCGTCAAGCCGATTTATATCCGTCGGTGATGATTGCCCAGGCTATTTTGGAGAGTGATTGGGGCCGCAGCCGTCTATCGCAGACGCCCAATTGGAATTTGTTCGGGATTAAGGGCAATGACACGCAATGGACGACCCGTGAAGAAGGCAGTGAGGGGCGTTCCTATTGGACACAGGCTGGTTTTCGTCAGCAGGCTTCCATGGAAGAAGCTGTTCATGATTATGCAGCCTTGCTAGGAAATTCGCCTTATTATTGGGGGACGCATCGCAGTCAGACACTTTCTTATCAGGAGGCTGCTCATTTTTTGACGGGCCGCTATGCGACCGATCATTTATATGGGGTAAAGGTAATCAGCTTGATTCAGCGGTATCAGCTGACCCGATTTGATGCTGCGCCGCCAAAAGAAAAACGCCAGATTGATTTCTGGCGTTTGAGTCATCCACTGGTGCTAACTAGTAATTGGAATATTTGGTTGCAGAATCATTTCTTAGGCTGACTGTTTGTCATGGCCAGCGGGTCGACCCATGTGTCGAATTGTGCCGCTGTGACAAAGCCGGCTGCGAGGGCGGCTGTCCGCAGGGAGCTGCCGTCTCGTTGTGCTTTTTGAGCGATTTGAGCACTTTTTTCATAACCGATGTGCGGACTGAGCGCCGTGACAGTCATCAGCGACCGGTCAACAAGTTCGGTCATCCGTTTCTGGTTAACGGTAATTCCCTGAACGAGTTTGGTATCGACAGAAGCGATACTTTCGGTTAAGAGCGTCACACTTTCGAGGAACGTCGCAATCAAAACGGGTTTGTAGACATTTAACTCGAAATTACCTTGGCTGGCGGCAAATCCGATTGTGGTATCGTTGCCCATCACACGGGCGACAACCATTGTCAGCGCTTCAATCTGGGTTGGATTGACTTTGCCGGGCATGATTGACGAGCCCGGTTCGTTGGCCGGAATGTTGATTTCGTCATAGCCGGCTCTGGGGCCGCTTGCCAGAAAGCGAATATCGTTGCCGATTTTCAATAGATCGGCAGCAAGTGCCTTTAAGGTGCCATGCACAATTACCAGCGGGCTATGCGAAGTCAGTCCCTGAAACTTGTTAGGGGCAGCTTTAAAGGGTACTTGATAAAGGTCCGTTAAGGCCGCAACAACAGTCTGGTCGAAGTGCTCAGGCGTATTGAGCCCAGTACCGACTGCGGTTCCGCCAATCGGCAGTTCGAGTAGGGTGATTTGCACCTGTTTGAGCGCATCGAGGTCATGCTGCAGGCTGCTGACCCAGCCAGATACTTCTTGGCCGAATGTCAGGGGTGTAGCATCTTGCAGATGAGTGCGCCCGATTTTAACGACGGCTTGGTAGTCAGTTTGCTTAGCTTGGAAACTAGCAATCAGGTGTTCCAGAACGGGATACAACTTCTGCAGACTTTCATAAGCCGCAATTTGCATGGCCGTTGGAAAGGTATCATTCGAACTCTGCGAATGGTTGACATCGTCATTGGGATGCAAGGATTGCTGCGGATCAATCTGTTTAGCAACGTGGACAATGACTTCATTTACATTCATATTGGTTTGCGTTCCGCTCCCAGTTTGATAAACAACGAGCGGAAAATCGGCTTTTGAGTCTTCACGAAGCAGATAATCGACTGTTTTGATGATTAACTGTGCCTTGTCAGTGTCCAAAACTTGCAATTGGGTGTTAGCCTGTGCAGCGGCTTTTTTGATATTGAGTAGGGCCGTAATAACGGCATAAGGCATTTTCGGCCCGATTTTAAAATTCTGACGGCTCCGCTCGGTTTGCGGACCCCATGGGGCATCAATCGGGATTTGGACGGGCCCAAGCGCATCTTCTTCTGTCCGGTATTTTTCCATTTGAATTCACTCCTTTATTTCTATAGATAGTATAAAGCAGTCTATCAATCGAAATCGATTTTTTCAAAGTTGAAAGTAATTTACAGAAAATCTCAAAAATTGTTTGACATGAATTTCATGGCATGCTATTCTAGTAAAGTTGTTTGTTACAGCAAAACAATTTTCAATTGCTTGCTTAAATATTATGTTGACATGCAGGTGAAAAGATGTTATTCTTTAAAAGTTGTCGTTTCAAAACACAACGTTTTCAGAAATAAAAAAGTTGTTGACAACATCAAAACATTTTGTTACTATTAAGTAGTTGTCGATTGAGGCAATTACATCAGTAGACCTTTGAAAACTGAA
>NZ_JQAZ01000009.1 GCF_001437205.1 Lactobacillus selangorensis
AGCGATTTGATCTTCCCAGAATGTCAATCAAAGGATTTGAAGAATCCTATTACAGCAATGGCTTAGGGTAAATAGACTAATCGTCGCAGTGACCATTAGTGACCAAATGATGGTAAGAAAAATTAAGATAGCGTTTGAATATTTTCTTCCAGATACGCATTCATTCTTTCCCACATCTCATCAGTCTCACCATCAACTTGAGCAATTTTAATGATCATATTCGCTAAAGTAAGATGCTCTCCGACAAATTCCAGATTGTTTTTCGCAAGAAAGAAATTCAGCGCTAAATAAGCCGTTCGTTTATTAGCATCATTAAAAATATGCTTTTTAGTCAATTTGATCACATAATAAGCACCTAATTTTGCTGATGTATCATAAAGACGCTTTCCAAAAACAACTTGATCAGCTGACTGGACGATATAATCCAATGCTACATCGTCACGGATCAAAGGTGATGTGCCATAATAATTTTGAACTTCGACATTGATTGAAATGATATCTTCAGCGGTTAAATATTTCATCATTTATCTTGCAGATAATCCATGGCATCATGATGTTCTGCCATGAGTTTATCAATTAAATTGATCCGATCTTTTTGATCTGATTTAACAGGTGACGCGATGACTTTCCCATCACTTTCACCGATCATGATCGAATCGCCCTTTTTAAGATTCAACTTACGAATGACATCTGCTGGAATCGTGACGTATAAGCTATCGCCATTTTTCCCAATCACACGACGCTGTGGTTTAATATTGTCCATTTAAATCACCTCTTGAGAAGAGTATATATACATATATATTTTTCGTCAAGAATCACGACCGTGGCATGTTGAAATGGCAAGGCTTCTTTCTGTCGGACCATACAACTGCCTTAAAACATGCAAAACTCGAAGATAACGCTAATTTACACGTTGAAAAACGTCCACAACAATCACAAGAGGAAGTATCGAAGCTATTGATGAAGTCATACACAACCAATCATTCGATCTCGGCACAGCTCAAAGTGGTCAATCAGAACGAATTGTACAACGCCGATATCAAAGGACAAGTGTTGGGCTACGATCAAGACGATGGCATCCTAATCCAAGGTCAAACTGAGACGTTCTATCTGGATGGCTTTCGAAATACGATCTTGCTCTAACACACAAAAAAGCCATCAACCCTGTCATGCGGGCTGATGGTTCTTTTTTGACCTAATTAAGGTCTAATATATTCTTAGTGACCTACTTATTCTAAGTTTTTAGTAATCACATTTGAAATTCGTTTAAATTCACTTAGGTCTGTTTTTGTTAAATTTACTTGCATTTGCTGCTCGGCTTGGCCCCAGATTTTGTCAACTTGTTTTGCCATTTCTCTTCCTTGATCTGTTAAGCCAACAAGTGTGACTCGCTTATCTTTCTGGGATTTACTTAGTGTTACTAGTCCACGGTTCTCCATTCGGCCAACAGAAATCGTGATCGTCGAATGATTCAAGCAAAGCTCAGCAGATAATTTTTTCTGTGATTGATTATCATTTTTACTTAGTGATTTTAGAATCATATCCTGTCCGCGATAAATGCCTAACTTTGATAATTCATTCTTAATATAACTACTATGAGTTTCAACAAGCCTCACAACAATACTGCCAATTGGACCGATCTCGCCAAATAAAGCGGCTTGAGTTTTTTCATTCTCTGGCATTTTTATCTCGATTTAACCAAATAAGTGATCAACTTCGCTAATTTGCATTTGAAGTTTTTGCTTTTGATCATCATCCATATCAAAATGACCACTCATAAAGGCTGCAGTTGGAATTTGTAACCCAACTACATTTTCAGAAGGCGTCAGTCCCATGAATTTCGTCAAGGATAGTAGGTGACTTAAGCCAACAGTCGCCGCTTTCTTACCACCAGCACCACTCAAAATAACCGGCTTATTCATGATGAACTTGGGTGCGCCAAAGACACCCATTTCGGTTGGTCGTGATAACCAGTCAAGCGCGTTTTTCAGCACACCGGGAATCATTTCATTATATTCTGGCGAAACAATCCATAAGGCATCGGTCTCTTTAACCTGGTCGTGAAAAGCCGTTACCTCTTTTGGTGCGGGAAACTCGATATCTTGATCCATAAAAGGTAATTTCGAAATATTAGCGAATTCTGTTTCAATGCCATCCTGCTTCAAGTTATCTGCAATATACTTGGCCACTGTTTTATTGAATGAATCTTTTCGAATAGAGCCAACAATCATTAGTACTTTTTTTGTCATGTTTTATATCCTCTTTTTTAACTGAATTTGTTGTTCGTTGCCGTCAACATAAATAATATACTTAAAAACATAGTTGCCGTCAACATATTTCTAAATCTTTTTCAATAGACCTTGCCAAATTTTTGTTATACTAAAATCGACAGGAGGAATTATCATGGATATGAATACTGAATTTCCAATTGGAGCAGCCGTAATCGGCTTGGTAGCAAGTCATCGTGCCATGATTACGAAACAAATTCGTGCTTTTGATCTTTATCCTGGTCAAGATATGATGCTCATGCAGCTACTTGGTCAGCCTAACCAATCACAAAATGATTTACGGAAAGCACTTCATGTTGATCATTCAACCATTGCTAAATCAATCGGTCGGCTTGCTAAACGTGAAATTGTAACTACGACTAAGTCTACACAAGATAAGCGCATTACCTTAGTCAGTCTCACACCTAGGGGAATCGATCTTGCAAAACAGGTCGTCGCAATTTGGCACGCCGCTGAAGAAACAGCTTTAAATCGTCTTACCGAATCCCAAAAAGATGATTTTTTAAATGATGCAAAACAAATCACAACTAATTTTGACCAAAAGAACGCCTAACATCAACATTCGATGTCAGGCGTTTTTTTCGGTATAATTTAGACTGTGACTACTTCTGTTTTATTCTTTAAACGGAAAGTCCCAATCCAACCAACAATGGAAAGAAGAACGACAGCACCAAATGCAAGCTGGTAGCCAATTTGAGCAGAACCAAGCATTGACGTACCAATACCGGCAATTGAAATTAAGAGGGCTGAACCTACAGCAGCCGCAATTTGACGTGCCATGGAGTTGACGGCGTTCCCATGAGCCACTAGTTCAGGTGATAATGTGTTAATCCCAGCTGTGGCAAGCTGCATCACAACGAGCAACACGCCAGTCATCCAGATTGCATAGATAACAGCAATCAAGACAAGAGATGTGGAAGACGTGAAGAATAAGAATGGAATAGTTGCGAGTGTGAAAATGGTAAAGCCAATGATGGCTAAATTCCGGATTCCGAAACGATCAAAGAGGGTTCCAGCAATCGGGTTTGTGATAGCCATCATGATTGCGCCTGGTAACATCACAATCCCGGCATTCAATGCGGAAACGTGTAAAACAGCTTGCAAGTAAAGAGGAACAAGCAATTGCATCCCCAGCAAGGACATGTTGCTGATACTGCTGAGCCACGTGGTTAGGGTAAAGGTAGAAGACTTGAAAACACGCATATCGAGCATTGGTGTTTTCATGCCAAGTTGGCGTCGAACCATAAATGTTACACCGATAATCCCAATAATAATTGCTGCGATTGCGATAATTGTATTACCGGAACCAATTGTAGAAAAACCATAAAGAATCCCGCCAAAACCAATTGTTGATTCAAGAATTGATAACCAATCCAGCTTAGGATTCGTCGTTTCAACAACATCCCGCATTCCTAACATTGCTAACAAAATGACAACGACCGCAATTGGAATCATCATTCCAAACAGAAGACGCCAGCTATAGTTATCGACGATCCATCCGGAAAGTGTTGGGCCAATCGCGGGTGCAAGTGCGATGACAATTCCTGCAAGTCCCATTGCCATCCCCCGCTTTTCAACTGGAAAAATCATGACGAGAATATTTTGCATGAATGGCATAATTATTCCAACACTAGCTGCCTGAATCAAGCGGCCAATCAGTAAAATACTGAAACTAGGTGCAACGTAAGCAATCGTTGAGCCAACTAAAAATATGATGAGTGAAGTCAAGTACAGCTTTTTCGACGTGAATTTATAAAGTAACGTGGCTGAAATCGGCATCATAATCCCAACGACCAGCATATACCCCGTGGATAACCATTGAACAGTTGATGTACTAACATGTAATGCCTGTTCGATGGCTGGTAAGCCATTGTTCAACGATGTTTCCGTCAGGACAGTCATAAACCCGCCAAGTAAAATTGAAATAATAAGCAGTAAACTATTGAACTTATTCCCGTGAATATCAACATTTTGAGCATCTTTCATTTAAAGGGACCTTCTTTTCCAATTAAGTTGTGTGGCTGTCAACGTAAAGCACTATAGCACACATAAAAGTGCCCGGCAACATATATTTGCAAAAAATTTAAATAAGCACATCAAAAGATGATTAAGCTTTCGGCCAGATGATTTGATAGAAAGTTAAAATAACACAAAAATAGCACCAACTCTTTGTAAAAGTCGGTGCTGCTAAATTTCTAGAATGATTTGAAAAAATCAAAAATTTCTTTTGATAGCGACATTCAGCGACCACTCCATCCAATAAATATTCAACGAGCTAGAGTCAATCAGGGGCCGATTAGTGTCCACTAGTGACCAAACTATGTGACGTTATGTAACGATAGCACAAAAATAACACCAACCCTGTCATGCGAGTTGGTGTTATTTTATTGGCCTAATTAAGGCCTAATAATCATTAAAGTAATGTCTTGCTGTTGATTGTAAGGTCAGTGTTCATGTCATAAACGATTGGTTGACCAGTAGCAATTTCGACATCCATGATATCATCATCGGAGATGTTTTCGATGTACTTCGTCAAGGCACGTAATGAGTTACCATGAGCAGCAACTAAAACGTTCTTACCATCGATCAACTTAGGAGCGATTTGATCTTCCCAGAATGGGATGACACGTTCCAAAGTAACCTTGAGGTTTTCGCCACCAGGAATAGCTTTAGGATCGAGGTACTTGTAACGACGATCTTGGGCTGCAGCACCTTCGTCAGATGCATCTTGCAATGGTGGTAAAACATCGTATGAACGACGCCAGATATGAACTTGTTCGTCACCGTACTTTTCAGCTGTGGCTTTCTTGTTCAAACCTTGTAATTTGCCGTAATGACGTTCGTTTAAGCGCCATGACTTCATTTCAGGAACCCATAATTGACCTGATTCGTCTAAGACGATGTCACAAGTCTTGATGGCACGGCGTAAAACTGATGTATAAGCTTGATCGAATTCGATCCCAGCTTTAGCGATCTTCTTGCCGGCTTCATGAGCTTCTTCTTTACCCTTATCACTTAAATCAACATCGACCCAGCCAGTGAACTTGTTTTCAAGGTTCCATTGGCTTTGGCCATGACGTACAAATACTAATTTTGGCATAAGTTGTTAACCTCACTTTTATGATATTTACTAACTCATTTTACACTGTAAACGGCTAAAAGGGTAGCCCTTCCAGAAAATTTAACAAAATGAGTCTTCAAAGGTCAATCTGCGACTAGTTTTTAGCGACCTTATTGGTGATGACAATTTCGTCTTCTTTGTCGTCATACTTGGCATTGAAGTTCGAATTATCGTTAATGGCCTTAATCAAATCAGTTGCAACGTCAGTATCTTCGCTATCATGATGGAAGCGATGCTCTTTGACATTGATCTTTTGATTGTGTGTTGTATCACCGACAGAATCGTTGCTATCCGTATCATCGGGAAGATAAAGCGGTTGGTTATTGCGGAGCGGTGTATCATCGACGCCAGTAATGCCGAAATCTTCTAAAATTGAATTCAAAACATCGAATGCATCATCCATGATGATTCCCCCTTAAATTAAATAAATCGTTACTCACTTTTATTATAGAAGGAAACTAGACAAACTCAATCAATTCGACTTTGGCGCCGGCTTGCCGGGATTGTGGTTCTTATCGCCGGGAATCGCTTTGACACCGAGAATATCCAGCAAGAAGGTAAAAATCGGGATGCCGACAATCAGGCCCCATGTGCCGAACAGCCAATCGGCCACTAACAAGACGACAAACGTGAAGAAAATCGGCAGCTGCGTCCGGCTGGACATGAACTGGGGATTCAGCACATAAGCTTCAAGCAGATGGATAACCATAATCAAAATCAGAATGTAGATTACATCCCGAATGCCGCCGACTGAAAAGGCGACCAAAGATAACGGAATTACCGAAATAATCACCCCTGCAACTGGAATCAGCGACAGGAAGAAGACCATTAAGGCCAAGCTGGGCAGGTTCGGCATCTTCATGAAGGCCAAGGTGATCGTTGTTATGGTTGTATTGACCAGGGCAATGAAAATCTGAGCTTCAATTACGATTCCGAACGTGTTGACGAATTTCTTGGCAAAATAAGCGGCATCCTGGAAGAACCAGCCATAGGTGCTGTGCAGGAACAACTGGCCAAACGAATCGAGGCGATCCATTTCGAGTGTATACAGGAAGCTGAGGATGAACGAGAACACAAACGTGACACCCATCGAACCGATGCTGGTAATGTAATCGAACAGCGTCGAAATCCCGACTTTGAGCTGGTCCTGCAGTTTGAACCGACTGACCCAGTCATTGATATACTTGATCAGCTGGTTAGAATCAAACTTAGGACTTTCGTAAAACTTGAAAACCTGATTGCCCATTTTGATCGATTGTTTGACCAATTCCGGCACATAATGCGTAATGGCTAGATAGAGCAGGAACACGATCAGGATATAAATCGGAACGACAATCACCCATGGCTTGATTGGAATAAATTTCTGGATAAACCGCACAAGCCGAATGATTAGAAACGAAAAGATGAACGTCAGCAGAATCATGCTAATCACACTGCGTGACAGCCATAAAACGAAAACGATCAGCGCCAGTACGGTAAACCGGCGCAACTGCGTATGCTGAATAAATTTTTGATAGGGGGACACTGTCTTACTCCTTCAGATAGATTAAAACCCTATTATACGAGTTTTAATTCTCGAAAACTTTTAAATTTTGTTTGGTTGCCTTTTTTATGGCGGTCAATTGACCTTGGACCACGATTCGGTTGGTTTCGCCTTCTGTCGCTGAAGAACAGGTCACGAGCGTCACCAGCTTCTTGCCGTGTACATTATTGATGACGCTGACATCGGTTTCGTTAACGACCTGTTTGGAAGTGACTTGATAGGTATAAACATGCTTCAAATCCGTCAAATAAACTTGATCGCCGACGGACACATCCCGCAGCGGCGAAAACAAGATTCCTTTATTGGTCATGTAATGGCCAGCTAATGCATAATTGCCCTTCCCCATCGTCTGTTTGGCCTTCATTGTGCCGGCGCCAGTCGACAGTACATCATTCGACAGCCCCTTCATGACTGGCAAATACATTTTGACGCTGGGAATCGCCAATTTACCGACCGTGCTGACCTTATTCTGATTTGTGGCCGCATGGGCGACTTCGGAATCGCCGAGTGTTTTGACCTCGTTAAAATTATACGTGGCTTTTTTATGCTGATTTTTTTGAATCTGATTGGCAGTTACTTTTTCAAACCGCTGTTGTCCCATGATGCGAACTGCAGCTTCCTTAATCGGCTCGCTAAAAGTGAGCACCAATCCGATCAGTAGGAGCACAATCAGACCGATTGTTATTGCGATCTTTTTTAATTTTTGCATGTGCACACCCCTTTCACTACCCACCACTTATTCTACCGATTTTTCAGCAAATGACCAAATGAAACCAATCGTATTTTGCAATCTTTTGTCGTATACTGGGTAGGTATAGCTTTTAGAAGAGGAGAATGATTTATGCTTGATAAACAATTTTATACGACCCTCCTTTCAAACTCCTTTAACGTTCCCATCCGTGTGAACTATTGGGATGGAACGACAGCAGTTTACGGAGGCGATGGTGCACCCGTTGCCACCATTACATTCAACGAACCAATCGCACCCCACAAAGTGCTGCGCAACGGTTCGCTTGCCCTTGGGGAAGCCTACATGGCTGGCAAAATCAACATCACTGGAACAACCGAATTTCCGATTCAAACTGTCTTAACGGCTGCTTACGAAAGTGCCGACAGTTTTATGCGGAACAAGAAGTTTCTGCGGTTCATTCCCAAACAGTCGCATTCCGAAAAGGAAAGTGTCAAAGATATTCAGAAGCATTACGACCTTGGGAATGACTTCTACTCTCTGTGGCTCGATCCGACGATGACTTATTCGTGTGCTTACTTCGAAAGTCCCGAAGACGATCTCGAAACGGCTCAGAAAAACAAGGTCAATCACATTTTGGAAAAGCTCAATCCGCAGCCTGGCCGCACGTTACTCGACATCGGCTGCGGCTGGGGCACGTTAATGCTGACGGCGGCAAAAGATTATAATCTGAAGTCGGTCGGCATTACCCTCAGCCAGGAACAATACAACTATGTCCAGCAGAAGATTGAAGACGAAGGCTTGCAGGATAAAGCCGAAGTTATCCTTGAAGATTACCGTGAATTGAAGCATGAACCATTTGATTATGTGACAAGCGTCGGCATGTTCGAACACGTCGGCCAGGAAAATCTGGGTCAATATTTCGACGATGTAGCTCGTTACATGAAGGATGACGGTGTCGCCTTGATTCATGGGATCACTCGTCAGCAAGGCGGTGCCAACAACGCTTGGCTCAACAAGTATATCTTCCCAGGTGGCTATGTGCCTGGACTGACCGAAAACATCCAGCACATTGTCGATGCTGGGATGCAGATTTCCGATCTTGAATCCTTGCGTCGTCATTACCAGCGGACGACCGAAACATGGGATCACAACTTCAACGAACATCGTGCCCAGATTCAGCGCATGGAAGGCACAGAATTCGTTCGCATGTGGGACCTTTACTTACAAGCCTGCTCAGCATCCTTTGAGTCCGGCAACATTGATGTCATGCAGTACCTGATTTCCAAAGGCCCTAGCGGCAAAGATCTGCCAATGACACGTGATTACATGTATAACGACTAAAAGAACTGCAGCGGCCGGTTTTTGACTTCGTTGCAGCTCCGCCGTGATGCCAACTAGGCAGTCAGGCTTTGCGGACATGTTTGGGAGTGAGACAGAAGCTTGATTTTAGCTTTGCTGGCCCACTCCCTTTTTATCTAAGCAGGACACTTGTTGTTCTGCTTTTTTTGGTTTAAGCTGAATGCGATTCGATGAATGGAGGTTTTATAATGGCAGAAGGTTTAGTAAAGATTGGCAACTCAGATGTTGTTTCGACCCCAATGGGTTTAGGAGCAAATGCCGTTGGCGGCACTAACTTGTTCCCTAATCTGAAAGATGACACCGGTATCGAAATCGTCAAAACGGCGCTGGCAAACGGAATCGATATGATTGACACTGCTTATGCTTATGGTTTAGGTCATTCCGAAGAATTGATTGGACAAGCACTAAAAGGTGTGACACGCGCTGATGTCGTGATCGCTGATAAAGCCGCTCAGAATCCTAAATTGGGACCGAATGGCATCGACAATTCTCCGGCTTTTCTCACTCAGGCAGTTGAAGATGCGCTGAAACGGCTCAATACCAATTATATCGACATTTTTTATATTCATTTTCCTGATCAAAAAACACCTAAGAATGAAGCTGTTGAAGCTTTATACAAGCTGAAACAGGCCGGTAAGATTCGTGCAATCGGGGTATCGAATTTCAACCTCGAGCAGCTCAAAGAAGCTAATAAAGATGGTCACGTTGACATTTTTGAAGGTGAATATAATTTGCTGCACCGGGAGGCCGAAAAAGAATTATTCCCTTATTTAAAACAGAATAATATCGCATTCGTCCCGTACTTCCCACTTGCGTCCGGTCTGCTGACTGGCAAATACATCAAACCCGTTACCTTCCCTGAGGACGATCTGCGGCACTCTGATCCCGATTTTCAAGGCGAGCGTTTCAAAAACATTGTTGACCAAGTCAATCTGATGCAGCCGATCGCTGACAAACATCATGCGACGATTGCACAAATCGTTTTAGCCTGGTACATGATGAACCCGAATATTTCGGTCGTCATTCCCGGTGCCAAGAAACCAGAACAGGTCAAGAGCAACGCCCAAGCAATGAAGATTGAATTATCGCAGAATGAATACGATCACATCGACCAGTTATTTAAGTAAACAGTAAAACAAAAGGCACGCCATTTCTGGCGTGCCTTTTGTTTTACTGCTGGTCTTTTCGACCTTTGTTTTCAGCAAAATATTCCCGGTAACGTTTAACGTAACGGAAGAACATGTACTGAAGCAGGACCCAGCGTTTCGGATTCATATCGTTCTTATAGAAAACAGTCGTTCCATAACGCTTATGGTGAATCAGATACATGGCTGCCTTTTTAGCCTTATTGTTGGCAGCATACTTTTCAAAGGTGCGTTTCGGCACACCCAGCCAGAGCTGATACTTGCTCTTGTCTTTATTGCCGTAAACGATTGGAGTATCCGCCAGCGTCTTAGTCACATAATCGTTGACGAGATAACTGGCCAAATTATAGCCGTTCAGCGTGACAAAGAAACTACTGCGGCCCTGGCGAATGTTGATTTCAAACAATTTGAACTGCTTATCGCGCCGATCATACTTCATATCGAAGTTGGCAAAACCGGTGTAATTGATTTTTTCCAAGAAAGCTTGAATCTGCTTGTAGATTTTCAGACTGTAATCTGGAATGATGGCCACATAGTTGCCGATTGCAGCCGGCGTCGGGTCTTCCAGCAGCGGATGCCCTAAACACATCATCTTCACCTTGTGATACTGATCGACATAGACATTGAGGACCCGCATGTTGGAGTCATCGCCGGGAATGTAATCTTGGAGGATGACGTCAGACAGATAGCCGTTGTCATAGATTTTGGCGATGATATCCCGGTATTCGTCTTCGGAATGAATCGTGAAGGCTTTTTTGCGGCCCTCGAAGTGGATGTCGAGCCATTCGACACTATTCGCCGGTTTGAGTGAGATCGGATAGTCGAACGGAACATCCATATTCTGATCGTTTTCATACATATCACGCGTGATAATCTTTGTCTTTGGATATGGCAAACCGAATTCATCGCACACATGATAGAAACTCTCTTTATCATTCAACCGTTTCAGCAGCGAGTAGTCCACATACGGGCAGATAAACGTCTTCGCTAATTCTTCCTTATGCTTGGAGATCAGTTCTGCATAACCATCTCCACACGCAATCAAAAAGACCGGTTCAGGATGGGTCGCATACTTTGCGGCGATTTCCTGCATCGCATTGCTGAAACCAGGATCTTCGGTGAATCCTTCGATGTAATGGACATGGACAATCTTGCTGTACCGAGTCGGTGCCAGATTTGCTTCTGCGTAGGCATCCACTGAAATGCCGTAAGCTTCATTGAACGCACGTGCCATTCCGTAAACATTCATATCACTGCCGAGTAAAACAGGTGTAAATTGAGGTGCTTGTGCCATAGATATTCCCCTAACTTAAAAAAATCTCATATTGTTTTTAT
This sequence comes from Lactobacillus selangorensis, assembly GCF_001437205.1. Classification (GTDB taxonomy): domain Bacteria; phylum Bacillota; class Bacilli; order Lactobacillales; family Lactobacillaceae; genus Paralactobacillus; species Paralactobacillus selangorensis. Next base: position 11,483 of record NZ_JQAZ01000009.1, read on the forward strand.
TATAGCATGTTCGGCTATTTCTTAAACCGCTAAAAAGGACAGGAACCACTTCCGTCCCTGTCCCGATTGAATTATTTGTTAATTTGCTTGTGGTTGGAATTCTTTCAAATTGATGAAGTAATCTTGATACCAAACTAAGAAGGTATAAATCGTCCAAACCTGACGGCGGGCGTTGCTCTTGCCATCATGAGTATCCTTCAAAATCTTCAGGATAGCTTCCTGATTGAAGAATTGTTTAACAAAGTCCTGGCTGAACATGTCACGGACCTGCTGATAGTACTTGTCTTCCTCAAGCCATTGCTTGATTGGCACTGGGAAGCCCAACTTCGGTGCTTTGGCCCATGATTCTGGCAAATGCTTGGCAGCGGCCTTCCGGAACGCATACTTGGTATCATGCGAGTTGAGCAGGTACTTAGTTGGAATGCTGTTGGCTAAAGCTGCCACATCACGGTCCAGGAATGGCACCCGTAATTCAAGGCTGGCGGCCATCGAAATCTTATCGGCCTTCTGCAGAATATCATTCAGCATAAAGTGATGCAAATCGATGTACTGCATCTGCTTGACTTCATCCACGTTGCGGACCTTCTTGAAATCATGCTGGTAGTTGCTCAAAACAGTACCGTCGTTGCGGAATTCCGGCTTCAAGATGCGATTGGCTTCTTTGCTGCTGAAAATCGTCGGATGTTCGAAGTTATAAATGACCGATTCGCCGACATAATATTCGCTTGGTTTCGCCAACGAGGTGTACAAGTGAACCTGACCATGGAACGGCTTCATCTTCTTGATGTTATGCGCCAAATGATAACGTGTATTGCGTGGCAGCTTCTTCAAGCCTTGGGCAAAGACTTTAATCACTTCGTTATGCGTATGCATCCCGTAATTGACGTAGCCGGCAAACATTTCATCGGCCCCTTCACCTGAAAGGACAACGGTGACATATTTCTTAGCCAGCTTCGACATGAACCATAATGGAATCAAACTAGGATTGCCATCGGGTTCATCCATGTAATACTGCATTTCAGGGAATTTGTCGAAGGCCATATCGCCAGTGACTTTGGTCGAATGGAACGTCAAACCGAATTTGTCGGCCAATTCTTTGGCCCGGCTCGTTTCGTTGTAAGCTTCATCGAATCCAACACTGAAGACATGCTGGGGACGCAGGATGCTCGTTACATAACTGCTATCGACCCCTTCGGATAAGAAGCTGCCGACAGGCACATCGGCGAAATCGTGTAATTTAACCGATTCGACGACAGCCTTGTCAATGGCTTCCACCGTTTGGTCAAAGTCGAGGTTATTCTGCTGATAGTCGGCATCCCAGTACTGTTCGATATCGACTTTACCATCTTTCCAAGTGAAATAATGGCCGGCTGGGAAGCGATAGACACCTTTAAAAAAAGTTTCATCTAAATCGTTGTATTGGTTCATCAAATAAGACTTCACAACGTCATTGTTTAATTCTTTCTTAAATTCTGGATGCGGCATGAAAGATTTAATTTCACTGCCGAACATAAAGGTACCATCATCTAAGAAAGTGTAATAAAGCGGCTTAATCCCGAAGAAATCACGGGCACCGAAAAGTTCCTTCGTCTTCGTATCCCAGATGAAGAAGGTAAACATCCCCCGCACTTTCTTCAGAATGTCTTTGCCCCAAGCTTCATAGCCATGCAGCAAGACTTCTGTATCGGTCTGGGTCTGGAAGACGTAGCCTAATGCCTTTAATTCACGAGTAATTTCACGATAGTTATAGATTTCGCCATTGAAGACGATCATCTTGGTGTTATCTGCGTTATACAAGGGTTGTTTCCCATTGGTCAAATCAATGATCGAAAGACGCCGAAAGCCAAGCGCTACATCGTTATCGACGAAGGAGCCCTTGTCGTTGGGGCCACGATGTTCAATCGTGTCCATCTGTTTATTGAGTGTTGTCGTTTTTTCATCGATTGCTAACGAGCCGCCAGCAAAACCAACAATTCCGCACATACTTCCTACCTCTTTCTATAGATAAAAATTTAAGTCATCTGTTTATAGACCCCATTTTACCACATCCTTTTCATTTGTTCTGAATTCCTATCTCGAGACACCAAAAAGGACTTGAGTCTTCTCGCAAAACTCAAGTCCTATTTTGAAGTGCTGGAAGAGTCAACCGAAGCCATCCGGTTATACTTGAAAGTCGTAATACTTTCCACCTCAATCAATATTCAATTTTACAAGGTGTATTTCATTGAAACATGAGAATCGTGTAACCCTGACGAAGTTTGGTCATTTATCTGAACGATTTGTTAGACCCATTATCTATCTCTGTTGTAAAACACACTCTGCTTGGAGAACTGTACTGCCTCGTTATCAGACACACACCTCCGCAAATAATTCTTCACTTTTCGAAACTCTTGGTATTTTATAAGAATACCGAACACATTCAACTCAACGTTGTTTAAGAACGTCCATCACTTTGCTGCTACTTGATATTTTTTAAGAATATCCCCAACACTGGGACGCGTCGTTTAAGGACACCGACAATTTGTTTCGCAGCTACTTAATGACTCTTATCTTGCGAGAAGTTTTGTTGATGGCGAAGGTCTTTCCCTCTTCCACACCCATAATATACCACGCTTTGTAACCGTTTGCAACAACTAAATATCATTTCTTTTTAAAAGTTTTTAAAGCTTGATATGACAACGTTTAGCGGCACAAAAAAAGCATATTTCAACGAGGAAATATGCTTTTGGAAAAATCTAAATAACACTCACGAATTCATTAGGCTTTTTGATGGCCCCGCAATGCGGCTGTCGCTTTAGCACCATTCGGCATTGTGCTTGGATCAACGATGAAGACATGACCGCCAAAACCAATCACAGTAACGGCAACATCGTTGAGCAAGTTATTTTGCTTAGCATCTTCGCTAGTTGTGTCGACATCCTGATCCAATGTGATTCGGCCAGGAACTTTGGCACCTTCAGCTAAAGCCAAGATGGAAATCCGGCCTTCGATGGCATCCTTGACGATGCCATCCAAATTGTCGGTGTAACGCTTGCCAGAACGAGCATTATCCATGTCCTGCTTGAGATTGTCCAACCCTAAGGCACGAACTTGATCGTTGACGCCTTCGATGGCATCCTGCATGGTCTTGCGGTTGATGACAGCAGGTACTTTTTCAGCCCGAATGTCAGTAATCAATTCCTGATTGTGCGAACGCTTGTCGAATTCGCCGGCATCTTCGCTGACTGCCATCAAGATTAATGGATGATGTTCACGTAAGGAATAATTCTTATGAATGTATTCGTCCACCAAATCGAAGTAGTTGCGTTCGTCGCCTTTATCAGAATCATCCTTTGGATTGTGACCATGGAAGACTTGTGCTTCGCCACGTCCATCGGCCTTCTGCTTTTCGTCGCCGCCGGTCAATTGATTGCCCAAAGCTTTTTCAGCATTTGTTGGTGCATCCTCTGGTAAAGCTACTTTTTGAATCAAGCCGTCAACAACTTGATACAGCTGGAATGACTTCTTGTCGAGCTTCAGCAGGTCGTAAGTAACATCATATTGGCTGTTCTTAACGACTGGCAAGATGTAAAGCGTATCAGAGATTTCAAAATTATCATCGACAGTTGTGTCCAAATAATATTGGTAAGTATAGGATTGACCCACAACGACGGCCATACTCTTGGCGACATTGTTGCCTAAACTAGGTTCTTGGAGAACCCGTTCGAACCGCTGCTGGTAGCCACGCCAATCCTTTTCAGGATAACGCTTGTCGAATTCGGCACGAGCGCCGTTGACAAGATCTTTGTAAGTGGTGCGATCCTTCTTGCCATCAACATCCAGCAAGTGAATGTTCATAAAGATGGAAACAAACGGGCCTTTTTCGCCTTCAGATTGAACTAATTTTGCTAAATCATCACGTAATGCCATGAAAATCCCTTCCTTTTTCACAATAATCACTGCTCGTTAATAAACAGATCTTAAAAAGGTATTTAGACTCAAAGCCTTTCAAATAAATCTTAGCACCATTCTAAAAACCTACCAAAGAAAACGACTTGCGAGAACGCGCACTGCAGAATACGGGGCGCTTTTTCTTTTTAAACGTGTTTACTTATCTTCGACGAGAATTTGTTCCTTAGCATGGACTAATTGAGTCACTAAGGTGTTATAAGGCGTAGCGATGCCATTGGCCTTGCCTTTCTTAGCCACATAACCATTCAAAAAGTCAATCTCGGTCTTGCGATGGTGCTGAATCAAATCCTGGTGCATGGATGGATAATGGGCTCCGGCTTGACTGGTATCACCCAACTTTTGCAAGCTGGTTAAAATCTCGTCAACATCAATCGTGACATTTTCCAACTTTGCAACGGCGGCAAATTCATTCAGAATTTCACGTGCCATCTGCGGTGCTTCCTTGAGCTGACCGAATTCTTCGATATTGCAATCCAGCAAAGTGCAGAGACTGTTTAAAGTTCCATTGACACATGCTTTCTTCCAAATATCAGTAGTCACATCAGTACTCAAAGTGGCATTCAGGCCAGCCGCATTCAATAAGGAAACGACTTTAGCAGCACGGTCCTGTTCACGTGGATCAATATTCTGGAGACCGATACTGCCAGAACCTGTAAAGGAAATGTGGCCAGGACCGACTAATTCAGAAGTCCACAATGTGACACCGACAATAATGTGCTGCTTTTTGACGTATTGTTCAATCACATCGACATTGCCGAGCCCATTCATCAGGCACAAAACGGCCGTATTTTTACCGATTGTGCCCTTAATATCTTCCAGCATCGTTTTGAGCTGCATTGTCTTGGTAAACAAGATAACCAGGTCTTGAACTTCTTTAACGGCACGTGGCGCCATCGCTGGAATCTGGATGACTTGTGTCTGACCATTATCATCGACGGTCAGCCCTTTTTCGTTGATTGTTTCGACATGCTGTTCCCAATTATCCATTAAAATGACATCATTGCCGGCCTTTTGGAGCATGTAACCGAAACGGCTCCCCATCGCGCCAGCACCTGCAATTGCAATTTTTGCCATAATTTTCACCTCATTTATTCAACTATCCTTATCATCACACTTTTAGCCGCAAAATTAAATGAATAAGCTGTTTTCATCCGCAAAAAAGCATGCTATCCTGTGGTTAAAGTAACTTTAGAAGGAGGAGTTTCCGATGTCTTATCCCTATCAAAAACCATTCGAACGTGAATTGCGCCGCAAAGGCCTGGCCCAAACAACGGTCACCGATTATAGCAATACCCTAGCTCGTTTTTATGATTATGAAGCTGGAGCCGCCAACCAATTTGCGGAGACCCATGACCCGAACGACCTCCTGGAGAGCGACGTCCGCTACTTTCTCTCGATGCTGATCGAAGAACGGCACGTCCAGAATGCCACTTACAATAAAATTCTTTCCCATTTGAATGTCTACTTTAAATATTTATTTGCCCGCCGGCTGATTGACCAGTATCCGACGCTGACGCTGAAGGGGCATCCAAAGGAAGAACTCGACCCGACGATTCATACTGAATGGCTCGACCAATTGCCCGAACTGCTGGCCGATGAGCGGCTCCAAATGTACACCCGCATGATGCTGCTGCTGATTTCAAAAGGGTATCAGGTCGGCGAAATGCTTCAGCCTGGTTTTTACCAGCAAATGAATCAGATTTCGTTTCAGCCGAATGAAAAACAATTTTTACAGGCGTATAAAGCCTATATTGCCCCATTACAAGAACGCCAGCATAATCCGAATCTGTTTCTCAAAACGCGCATCAAACCCGGCGAACCCTTGCTCAGTCTGCCGGCGCTGCATAAGTATTTAAAAAAGGACCGGCAGGTTTTAAATCAGCCGCTGGTCCCATCGAAACTTTATCAAGGTTATGTGCTCGACCAAGTTCGAAACAGCACTGAATCGTCTGAGAAGCTGATGGAACGGCTACGGCTGGACCCGGCTGGACTGGCTTATTATCGCAAGATGCTGGGCAAATCATGAAATGATGCACAAACCGTCACACTTTCTTCTTACTTTGTTAAGCACTTCTTTAACTTTGGCTGCTATTCTTAAACCATTAAGAAACGAGGTTGATCACAATGTTAGAAAATTTGAATGATGTCTATGATGTCCAGCTGACCCTGGTCAATAATTATCAGATTCAGGCCGTGACAGAGTCCGGTCAGCAAATTGAAGTGAAACCAACCGCTACACAAAAAAACGACCCTTTATTCTGGGCCGCTGTAAAAGATATTGCGAAAGCAAAAATCTGGCTGCCGCTTTCTAAGAACATGCACCAGTTGCTTTCATATGATTGGTTAAGCGATCCGCAAATGGTTTAGCGGCCGTTTTCCTGCCACTGACGAACAGCTTGCGCCGACAGACCTAGCGTAAGCACAGCGTCTTTAGACAGGTTGCCTCTGAAGATGGCAGGGTCGACATCGGCCACCGCCCCAATCACTTCGAGTCCGTATTTCAAAACATTCAAGTCCTGTTTAGCCGAATAACCATTCTGGAACACATCTTCATGTCCATATGTAAAATTGACGATTCCTTCGTGGATGTTGCCATCGACATGGGTAATCATGATTCGATCTTGAATTGCTTTCACAGGTTTATTGTCGTCTTGAATTGTAAATTGATGATCTGAAGTCATTGATTCATATTGTTCTTGGGTTTGATCAAAATAGGTGGTCAAGGGTTGGTCTAAAACATGCAGTGCATCTGCGGCTGCAAATATCTGGGCTGGGTCGAGCAGCACCTGGCGTGCAATGAGCGCGTCGTTGTTGGCTTCAAGCCAGTCTGCCAATTGGCTAATACCTTGTTTATCCATAAATACATCTCCTTGATTGAATACTCTTTGTTATTATACCTTATTTCCAATCTAGTTACGATTTTAGTCACATTCCCATGAAATATTAAAAGAAGGTTACGGTTTTAAAAAAAACGGTTACATTCACAAATCTGTCGTATAATAAAGACGGTTAAAGAATGTTTGTATTGCCTTTGTGGAAACGAAGGGAGAGCGAATATGATGAAGACAGCTACTCAGAAGAAGATTTACCAAATGTATGATTATCTGGGCCATCCCATCCAATTACAGATGGGTGTCAAGTACAAGTTGCGGATCAAGAATGGTTACATTCTTGCATTACGCGACGGCGAGGTCCCGATGCGTGTGCCAAACTTGCTTAAGCAAGACCGCTATCAACGTCATACCGCTTAACGAAAGTGCTTTTGAAGCAATCGTTCAAGCAACGACTTCTTCGAAACACATTCGGAGGCTCCGCCAGTGATTCCCTCACTTGGCTGGGGCGATTCTAGTTTTACAGTGCTCGCTCGCACACAATCGAGAGAAATTCGAAAAACGCAGAAAGGCATCTCAACAGCATGAATCCGCTGAGATGCCTTTTTTGTTGCTCATTTGGTCCGAACATGGTCATCGATCACACCGCTGGCCTGCAGAAAAGCGTAGACAATGACCGGCCCGACAAAATGAAAGCCGTCTTTTTTCAGCTGCTTAGCAACACGCTGCGACAACGCATCCTGCGAGGGTACATCAGCCCAAGTTGCGGGATGGTGCACCTGTGGCCGGCCGTCTACAAAGCTCCATAAATAAGCGGCAAACGACTCTGGCAGTTTCTGAATGGCCTGTGCATTCTGGACTGTCGCTGTCAGCTTCAAACGGTTGCGAATCAAACCTGGATTCTGCATCAGCTGGTCAATTTCCTGGTCCGTCATTTGAGCCACCTGTTCAATGTCATATTGATGAAATGCTTTTTGAAACGCCGCTCGCCGTTGCAGCACCTGCAGCCAGCTCAAACCAGCCTGATAGGTTTCCAAACTCAATAATTCAAACAGTTTCTGTGAATCGTGTTCCGGATGTCCCCATTCATGCACATAATAATCAGCCATTAGAGCGTCGCTTTGCGCCCAGCGTGGTAATTTTTCCGTCATAATTATCCCTCCTGCCTCTCATTACGCAAAAAAGCAATTGCGACACGAAAAAAAGACTATGACTTCAGCCATAGTCTTGACATCCTTTATTTCGTTGCTTTCTTTGGTAAGCGGGTCTTATTATCTAATTCAGTCTTGACGATCAGCACATCGCAAACGGCCATTCGATTGACATAAGATGTGACCGAGCCGACCAGAACGCGTTCAACGGCATTTAAACCGGTGGAGCCGATCATGATCAGATCTGTGTGATGATCTGTCGGAAAGTCTTGGGCAATAACGGGCTTCGGATTCCCGAAACGAACATGGATCGAAATATCTTTAATGCCTTTTTGTTCAGCCTTGTACTTCAAGCTGTTCAAATAATTCTGTGCGTCCTCAGAGATTTGATAGATCGCATCGCCAGTAAGCATGCCGCCGTAATTGCCGGCAAACTGCTTGGTATCTAACACATTTAAAATATCAAGATGGGCGTGGTTCCGTTTGGCTACTTCTTCAGCCTTGCTTAAGGCCAATTCAGCTTCTTTGGAGCCGTCGACAGGTACTAAGATGCTTTTATATTCTTGTTCCATGATTTTCAACCTACTTTCATTGAGTTTGAAAGTGCTCTCTTCCCTTTAAGAATAATAGTTTCGCCGCTTTTATTCAAGTCTGATGTTGGCCGTGCCGCTAAATTTATTTTTCCTAAATAATGTTTTTCTTTTTCAATCAAGTTCGGTACACTAGAAGCAAAACAATTAAAGGGAGGTTTCTTTAATAATGTCTGTCTCAGCACCGCAACGTTTGTTAAATATTCAGGGCGGCGAAAACTTCCGTGAATTAGGCGGTTATCGCACGCAAGATGGTCATACTGTTAAGTGGCATAAATTGCTCCGTTCAGGTAAGCTGGATAAGTTGACGTCAGCTGATGAACAATTGCTGGATCAATATGGCGTTGTCCAAGATATCGATTTTCGTTCACCCGACGAGGTTCGTAAATCTCCGGATAAAGTGCCGGTAAATGCTGTTTATGAACACGTTCCCGTTTTCACCTACGATCAAACGGAAAGTTCAGTCAGCCCCGAAAAAATGCGTCAGACGCTTTCGGCCGATTCGCAAACAGGATTCCACCAAATGGTCGATGCCTACCATGGACTCGTTAACGATGCCCATTCAAAGCATGCCTACCAGAAATTTTTTGCTGCGCTACTTAGCAATGACCAGCCAAATCAGGTCCTGCTGTTTCATTGTACAGCCGGTAAAGATCGGACTGGGATGGGCGCCGTCTTTCTGCTGAGTGCATTGGGCGTCGAACCAGCTGCGATCCGGCAGGATTACTTATTGACCAATCAAGTTACCACCAAAAAAATCGCGTCGATGCACCAGCGTTTGGAGCAGGAACATGCTAATGCGAACTTAAAGCAGAGCATGCAGGATCTGATGACCGTCAATCCAGCCTATTTGGACACGGCCCTTGAAGATATTCAGAAACAATCAGATACCATCCAGCGTTATCTGCATCAGGAACTCGAGTTGTCTAAAGATGATATTGCGGTCTTGCGCCACATTTATCTCGACTAACTCTGCTACACCCCGCCTTGACCGTATCATCCGTTAAGGGGGAATTCAGCGTGCCCGAACCAGAACATGCCAAATTGCAAAACCTATTTATTACCTCATTTCAAGTCAACCACAAGCTGGAAAAAATCTTGTTGGAGGAGATCAAAGCCTTTGATCTCAATTTGACCCAGTACCGTGCCCTTGAAGAGATTGCTCACAAGGACCCGACCAGCCTAGTCGATATTCAGCATCAGCTGGGGATCGCATCCAGCACTTTATCGTCAGCCGTTGATTCATTGTCGCAACGCGGTCTGATTCGTAAGAACCGTGACCCTAACGATTTACGGACTTTAGAAGTTTATTTAACGGACAAAGGCACCGAAGTCGTCACACAAATCTTCACGACCAGCTGTGAACGCCTAGAACCGTTACTGGAGACCCATCCAGCTTATGATTTCGATCACTTCATGGAGCTGCAATCCCGACTTTTGGATTTCCTTGAAAAAATGTAAGCCGAATACTAATTTTTTCTATTCATTGCACGAGAGGTTGGCTATAATAAAAATAAAGTTATTTATTTCAGATCAGAAGGAAGGTCACACATTATGAAACTCTATCAGGCACTGACTCAGATCACGATCGATGATGTGATGGTCGATGACAATCCCACATTCACGATCGAAACGCAGCTCCAAAAACCGTTGCATTTTTCACCCGATCTTTTATTTCACTATATCGACGCTGTTTTAAAGCCGGGCTCACGGCATGATGAAAATAATCTTAATTACGTTTCGAATGCCTCATTCATCACCGAAAACTTTGAATACAGCAAATATGATTTCTCGAAGTCCCTCAAAGACTTCGACGATCGTGTCGAATTTGCTCGCAACGTGGTCGCCGATCTGACGCGCCATGTGACGATCAACATCGATCTGGAAAAACGTCAATTCCAATTAAAGTTCAGTGATTAACTTATTTGGGCTAGCACATAAAAAAGACCCGCACATGCGAGTCTTTTTTATGTACTGTTTGAACGTATCCAAACAGCTTATTCGTCGTCTTCCGTTTCCGGAATCATTTTACCAATTGGTTTGCCCTGAGCAACATTGCCCTTGGCGGTAAGACTGAAACGTAATAATTGCTCGGCGGCATTGGTAAAAGCCAAAATAATGACTGGGTCCAATGCGGCGGCTTTGATTTGCTGAAGATCAATCTGTGCTAACGCTTGACCGGGCTGGACTGGCTGCCCTTTTTCGACCATAATTTCAAACGGTTTGCCCTTCAGGCTAACCGTATCGACGCCCATATGTATTAAAATCTGCAGCCCATTCGCCATCGTTAGACCAATGGCATGTTTGCATTTGGCAACCATCGTCACCTTGGCCGCAGCGGGACTCGTGACCGTGATTGTCTGCGCCTGATCATCAGCTGGTACGACGCCGACGCCGCTGCCCATTGCCTGACTGGCAAAAACGGGATCGCTGACTTGATCGAGCGTCACTAATTGACCCGACACTGGTGCGTACAGGTGCTCATCATCGGCCGGCTGATGGTCCCGATGCCGAAATATGTTAAACATCCTGCTTCCTCCTTAAACCTAACTGATTAAATATTTAATAAGATTATCATAACAATAAATGGGCATCGTGGCACATTTATTTTTCACAGCCAGATAATCGCCCTTTTAAAGCCTTTTCCGGTCCAAAGGCGTTATAATGAACTTGATAACAATCTTTGATTGGGAGTGAGTGATCGTGAGTATTCAACTAATTGGGATGGATATGGATGGCACCTTCTTGCGAGATGATAAAACATTCGATGAGCCGCGCTTTCAGAAACAGCTTGACGAAATGAACGCCCGCCATATTCATTTTGTCGTTTCCAGCGGCAACCAGTTTTTGCATTTAAAGGAAATTTTCAAAGATATCCATGGCAAGATTTCATACATTGCTGAAAATGGTGCCTTTGTCATGACCGGCCGGGATGAAAAATTGGAACAAAGCTTCATCAAGCCGAACGTTCTTAAACGGTTTGTCCATGAATTGGAAACCAATTCGATCTTCGCTGGCGGCAACCACATCCTCTCTGGGGAACATGGTGCCTACATTCCAGATAACGAATCAGCCGAAGATATTAAAAATGCCAAGTATTACTACCAGGACCTGCATATCGTCCATAACCTCGAAAATGTCGACGACAACATCTACAAGATTTCTCTAGGCTGGGACAGCGATGATGTCTCGACCCAAATGCGGTTTATCGACCAGCAGTTCAAAGGTTTATTGCGGGGCACTTCCAGCGGTCGTGGCGGGATTGATGTTCTCAATGACGGCATCAGCAAAGCCAACGGGATGGAAATCTTCAGAAAGCATTGGAATCTGACCCGTGACAATATGGCGGCCTTTGGCGATAGCGGCAACGATATCGAAATGCTGAAGGCTTGCAAATACGGCATTGCAATGAAGAATGCCGCCCCAGAAGTCAAAGCGATTGTCAACTACGAAACCGTCCATGATAATGAACACGATGGCACGCTCGATACAATCGATCGCATCCTAAAAGGCGAACCGTTACATCGCATCGAACATTAAATCAGCGTTCTCAAAAAAGGGCATCCGGATTTTTCCGGATGCCCTTTTTCATGAAGCAATTTAATTAGTCATAAGTGACAGTTTCGGTCTTATTGGCCGTCAATGAAGTTTGTTCGCCCTGAATCCGAACCGAAACATCTTGATTAGCGGTGACTTCAATCTTGTTCTTAGTGACTAAGAAGTGATATTCAACGCCACGGAACAAGCGGATGAATTCAATCGAACCCCATTGTTTCGGCATATGCGGATCAATGCTGATTTCAGCTCCCCGATCATCAACACCGGCATAATCACGTTCGGTGACCATAATCGTGGCGCCCATAACGCCTAAATGAATTCCTTCGGCAGTCGTCCCGCCTTGGATATCGTAGTAATCAGAGGACAATGCCTCTGAGAAGAGATCCCATGACAGGTCACGCTGATTATCCAGCAAGGCTAATTCGGCGTAGACAATCCGTGACAATGTCGAACCATGTGTGGTCCGAGCCAAGTAGTAACGGACATTCTTAACCAGATAGTCAGCTGGTAATTTGATACCTTGTGCCTTGAAGACGGCTTCGAAATGGTCCAATGGCAATTCGTAAATAGCCTGCAAAGTATCAGCTTGTTTAGCAACCTGATATTCATCCGGCGATTCGTTTTGAGCCTTCAAAATCCGGTCAATCCGTGAAATGTCGCCATACTTCTTCTTGTAAGCATCCAAATCGAGCGGCTTCAGTTTGAAGTATCCTTGGAATTGGGCGATAATGCCGTCATCACTGACTTCGATTGTCAAATCACGCTGAATCTTGCGCATTTCATCAATGTTATCGTGGTTGAAATCGGCATCCTGATACAATTTAGCATTTTCATCCTTCGGCAGAATCTGAATGAACCGTTCTACCGTCTGGAACAACCAGACTACCATGACATTCGTGTAGGCGTTGTTGTTCAAGCCGGCCTTTTTCGCACCCGGATATCCTTCATGGAATTCATCCGGTCCCATCACGCCATCGATATCATAGGAGCCTTCTTTGGCATTGTACTTAGCCATGCTGGCCCACATCTTAGCCACTTCAAGCAAAATCGGCATCCCATATTGTTTCATAAAGTCGATGTCGAGTGTCTGATGGTAATAGTACCAGATGTTGTAAGCAACAGCCAAAGAAACATGACGCTGCAAACGGCTGTTATCAGGATCCCAAGTATTCGTCAATGGATTCAGATGGACGAACTGCGATTGTTCATCGCCGTACATCGCCGACTGCCATGGGTACATGGCCCCATCGTAGCCATTCTCTTTGGCATACTTCTTGGCAGCGTCGAGACGCTTGAACCGATATTGCAATAATTTTCTGGTCAAATTCGGATAATTCTGTGTGTAGAACGGCATGATGAACAAATCATCCCAGAAAATGTGGCCCCGATAAGCTTCACCATGGAGCCCACGTGCCCCGACGGAAGCATCGAGATTCTTGTTGGCCGTTTCAGTGGCAGTCACAAAGGCATGGAAAATATCCATCCGCAGCAGTTTCTGTGCAACAACATCACCGGTTACCTTCAAATCGGCCTTTTCCCAGATACGCTGCCAAGCTAGACGGCTGTTCTTCTCGGCTGAAGCAAAGCTATCATTATTCAGTGCGTTGAAGAGGTCTTCTTCCAAGTCGCCCTTTGTTTCCAAGCTGGTAAACATGACGACATCCTTGGTAAATTGATAGGACTGGTTTTGTTCGGCTGAGAAGACAATGGTCTGTTCCATGATATCGTCATGAGTGTAATTGCGGAGTTCGTCGCCGATATCGATCGTTTCATTATTGACAACGCCTAAATTGGTTCCGAAGGCGAATTTGACGTGCGACGTCTTCGTTTCACCGAACATATAGTTTTCGGTACCGGATTCTTCCGTCTTCGTAATGTCATAATGGCGATTCTTGAAATCACTGTAACGAGCGACGTTAGCGTTGACAGTACTGCCGTCCAGACGTGAAATCAGTGTCATTTCTCCGGAGAAATTCAATGGTGTCAATGTGTATGAAACTGCATAGTGATGCCAGTTCTTCATATCGGCGTATTTGATCGTCTCCACTTTGACTTTTTTACCGTCTGGCAATGATACAATCATCTGCAGCTTCAATGCACCCGTCTTGAAATTCAATGACTTATACACGTCATCAATCATACTGTCATCGAGTGCGAACGGCTCGCCGTCCCCGACTTTGAAAGTCATGAATTGCCCGTTCGGCATGTTTACGAGGTCTTCATTGACCACATCCCGTCCATGAATCGGCGTTGTCAGCTGGTTATAAACCCCAGCAATATATGTCCCAGGATAAAAGTTCTTCGATTCGTTGGCTTCAACAAACGAACCACGCAGCCCGAAGAACCCATTTCCGACGGTCAGCAGACTTTCTTGACCGTATTCTTTCTTATCGTGATAGATTCCGTAATAAGACAGATGCCATTCATCTTGGTTGGTCTGCTGACGAGTGGCTTCTTCGAGCCCCTTGTCGGCCACCGCTGCCTGACTGACGACTGGAATCAAAAGCTTATTCGTCAAGCCAATCCCAATATCGACCTTTTCGCCATTGATTTTAACAACGGTATCGGAAAAAACAGATTCGGACGCATTGGCTAATACCAGCGCATCAAAATGCTGCGGACGCAAGGCATCGGCTAACCGTGTCAAAATACCGTCAACGTCATCGTCCTTTGTAAATGAGATATCGTAGGAATGACCATCTTCCTCATTCCCGCTGATTTCCTGATCATGTACTTCAAGTGTCAGATACTTCATATTCATAGCTCCCCTTCACCAAAAGAAATTCGATCAATTGATATGCAAGCGCATACTTTCTACAAGGTCATCATATAACGCCAGCGCTTGAATAACAACTCGTAAAAAAAGGAGGACCGTTTTAAAACAGTCCTCACCTTTGTTAATCTAGATCCTCGTGAACTAACTGTTGATCCTGAACTTGCGTTTTTTTCTGAACGAGATGATCAAAATGTTTCCGCACTTCGGTGAACCCTTGCTCATGCTCGATTTTGCCTATTACTGAGGAAAAATCATGCTGATCAGCACCTACATGGATTTTTTTTACTTGTTTCATCCGACATTCCTCCTGATTCGATTCCATGACTTCCTAACACCCATATTATAAGCATAAATGAATTTGAACTGGTGAAATGACGCTTGCGATTTTAAATCCCAATTTCAAAGTGAAAGCGTTACAATGAAGTTAGCATAAATAAGGAGGCTATCTGAAAATGGTACAAAACTTATCTAGCACATATACATTGAACAATGGTGTCAAAATCCCAATCGTGGGCTTTGGCACTTGGCAATCCGAAGGCCCTGACGCTAAGTCGTCCGTCGAAACGGCGATCAATGACGGTTACCGTCACATCGATACGGCCCAAGGCTATCATAATGAAGCGGAAGTCGGCGCTGGGATCACCGCCAGCGGCATTAACCGTGACGACCTCTTCATTACCACTAAAATCGATAATAATAATCACGGCTACGAGCTGACCAAAGAGTCGTTCGAACAGTCGCTCTCCGATTTGGGAACTGATTACGTCAACCTGCTGCTGATTCATTGGCCGAATCCGATTAAATTCCGTGAAAACTGGGCAGAAGCTAACGCTGAAACTTGGCACGCCATGGAAGAAATCTACCAGGCCGGCAAAGCGAAAGCAATCGGAGTTTCCAACTTCCGGCCGAAGCATTTGAAGGAACTCGCTAAAACAGCCAGTGTGGCTCCCATGGTCGACCAGATTTTCTTGGCACCTGGTGTTCTGCAGCCTGAAACTGTTTCGTACTGCCAGGAAAACAATATTCAGCTTGAAGCGTACAGTCCTTTAGGCACCGGCGATATTTTCAAGTCACGCGACATGTCCACAATCGCTCAACGTTACCACAAGTCAATTTCACAAGTGGCCTTGCGCTGGTCCTTGCAGCATGGATTCCTGCCATTGCCAAAATCGACAAATCCGCAGCACATTCAAGAAAATACCGACATTTTCGATTTCGAATTAAATAAAGAAGATATGGCTAAGATCGATAAAATCAAAGGTCTCAAAGACAAGATTGCCGACCCAGATACCGTTGAATTCTAAACATAAAAGCAGGTCCAAAACAAATGTTTTGGGCCTGCTTTTATGTTGCTTACGATTTAATGAAACCGAGCAGCTTCTGCCACCATGTTTGTTTCGTTTCCAACGGCGAAACCTGCATATCGGCTAACGTCCGCACCCCGCCGGCATAAGCCGTTTTGCGTTGGGCCGCTTCATCTTCCTTTTCGCTGTGCAAATATGTATTCGGGTCGGCCTTCACGGCTTCTTGCTGGTCCCGATGCTCATTCTGCTGATCGAGCTTCCTGAGGATCGCCGCATTCTGTTTCTGAACGGTTGCCAAAGTCGTCTGTAAGTCGTTGATAGTTTGTTCCTGCTGATTCATGGCGGCGTTCATCGCACTCATCTGCTGAACAGCCTGCTGGAACTGTTCGGCCGGTACAGGCGCCGTTTCCGTCTTCTGTTGCGGCGCTTGTTGCGGCGTTCTGCTTTCAGAGATGGCATACAACTGCCGAATGGCGTCCTGCAGCGTCGTATTTTTTTGATGGCTCAGTTTGATAACCTGTTCCAAATTTTCAATATCTTTGTGTGTATACAACCGCATATTCTGCGAATTACGTTCGAAGTACTGCGGCTGACTGGTCGTTTTTTCGATCATCAGCGAATACTTCCGCAAAGTGGCGACACTAACCCCTAATTTTTTAGCGGCCTGCGAAGGTGTTTGAACCTCCTTAAATTCAACATCTGACATCTAGCATGCTCCTTTCCCGAAGAACTAGGTCTGCATTTATTATAAAAATAATCTTGTAGCGCTGCAAGTACCGTTATGCATTGTCCCGTTGTTTCAGGACTAAATGGGCATTGATGGCCATCCCGATTCCAAGGCCGGCAATGGCACCGACGACCAGCAGCATCCAGAAGATGTGCCCGATCATCACGCCGTTATATAAGATCTGGCCAAAAATGCCAGCGCCTGCTCCAATCGCAAGGCCTAGCAAAACACTGCTGAAATAGATTAGGCCAATTGCTTCCTGCAAATGCTGGTCCATCGTCGCATAGTAATGCTGCCAAGAGGCGTACTGCGGATCCTTCAGCAGCGGATTGTCCGGATTGTTGACGGCGAAGATTTTTTCGGTTTGGACCAATGCGTCCGCCTCGTTCATCCCCTGTTTTACGAGCGCATTGGTGTAATCGATCATGTACGCCGCCAGCTGTTCGGTGTCTTCCGTATGCTGTTCGGAATGGATGTGCCACCGGATTGCCTGCTGCTTGGCCTTGATCATCGTCTGATTGACCTTGGTCCCCAAGATCTCAAAATAACTCATTTCGTCCTTTGCGGCAGGACGCTTTGTTGCCGTTTTTGCAAATTGCTGAATATCGGCCAAAGTCGACTTTTTCATAAGGAATCCCCTTTAATTTCCGTGTTTCGTGATTGTTTTCTATTGTACCATTGCTTTAGATACAAAAAAAGCGCCCGAACGGACGCTTTACCGAATCGAAACGGTTGAAATTCTTTAGAACGCTTCTGTAATAAAGGCAATTCCAAAGAAGATGAAGTAGAAACCAGCTAAGTAGATCAAAACGCCGGCCGACATCATCGGATTGAACAAGAGTGAAATCCCGCAGATAACCGCCAAGATATTCAGGATCACAATGAACCAGTAATAACCTTTGCTGAACTGACGATAAATGCCTGCAGTTGCTAATTCAACGATTGAATCGGCAATGAACCAGACCGCAAAGACATAAGGCAGGATTGCCGTTGTAACGCCGATATGGAATAACAGATAAACTCCTAAGATAATATCGATGATCGCAATGATCAGCAGCCAAGTCCCATTTGCACCGACTGTATTTTTAACGGTATTCCGGAACCATAATTCATAGATGCCCTTGATCAGCGCAAAGCCACCGAATAAATAGGCCAGCGTTACTAAACTTGCTAAGGGGCGTGTGAAGACAACCCATGCCGCACACAACGACAAGATCCCAACGATCAGACTGAACCAATCAAACCCTTTTGTTTTTGTCATAATGATCTATCTCCCTTTGTTCATATTTTCTCTTCACCTTTCATTGTAACGTGTTCATTTCAGAAAAGCGTTAAATATGCCCTCACAAAATCTGCTTGAAAAGATCATAAGTCTTCTGGCTAGGATCCAAAACGGCAAAGTAAACGGTCGTAAAGACCCCATTAAATTCTGGGCGTGACAAGATCCGTTTGAAGATTTGCGCCACCATCGTCGGATCATTGCCGAACACACCGGTCCCGAACGCACCCAGCAATGGTACCGTCACTTTTTCATCCTTAAACACACGCACTGTGTTGAGAATCTTGGCTTCCAAATCAGCTTCAATCTGATCATCCGTCAGCTCGCCATGGGCCTGACTCAGATTAGGAGCATTGACCGTCAAAATGTCCGTATACCGATTTTGAACCGGCTTACCGCTATCATCCTGTGTGATCCGGACATGACGCGAATAAATCATGTCACGAGTGTACAGCCCATGATTCGGATGATCCCGATTCGGCCGATAATAAGTGGCCGTGAATTTTTCCAATTCCGGCAGCAGATACGTATCACGGGCAATCGCCTCTTCTTGGGCATTGACGCCGAGCTCAACGCCGCCGCCCGGTGTGATCGGACTGGCAAAATTCATGATGCCTAAATGGCCCTCCAGCTGCAAAGCCAAGGAAATGACATCCTGATTGACCACTTTGATGGGCGCCTCTTTTCCAGCGGCCACACCTGGTGTTTCCGGCGCCATACTCTTGATTAAGAATGACTGAGCGTCGCCGGGATTTTCTTGATACTGCTTCATCGTTGCTTGAAAAAGCGCAATATTCTGTTTTTGACTCATGTGGATTCCCTCCTTTGGCCTTATTATAGGCGGGACCGCACCAAAAGGGCTGGTTTCAATCTCGTAAATTCTGGCAAAAACTGTTTTTTAACGCATTTTCAAGCTAGGCAATGGTAGAATGAATAATGAAAACATGATTGAAAAACGAAATGGGGAATGAAGCTTGTCTAGTGGTGAAATAGTGACCAACTTGGTCATCATTTTAATAACTTTTGTTTTCGCGGCTTTCTTTGTTTTAAGTGAATTTGCATTGGTGCAGACACGTCCTAGTGCCCTTGAAGATAAAATCAATTCTGGGGAAGGAAATCAAGCTAAATTGAAACGGGCCCTTAAAATGGTCCAGCGTTTGAATGAATACTTGTCAACGACGCAGGTCGGAACTAGTTTAGCTGGAATCATCTTAGGGTGGATTGGTGAATCGACGATCGAATCGATTTTAGTCGATTTCTTCGGTTTCGTTCATTTAGCTTCAGGGTCCTCACTGAATGCTTTAGGTGCAATTGTCGGGGTTGTTCTGCTGACTTACCTCGAAGTGGTCTTCACCGAAATTGTGCCAAAGAACATTAGTATCGACATGCCGCTCAAAATGCTGATGCTGGTCGTCACACCGTTGCATTACTTCCATGTGGTCTTCTATCCGTTTGTCTGGCTGCTGAACATTTCAGCCTTAGGAATCGTCAAGATGATGGGCTTGCAGCCGGCTGACGAAGGCAATGAAGTCTTTTCGCAGGCTGAGATTCTGAGTTTGTCTAAAAATGCCGTTTCAGGCGGGGCCCTTGATAAGAATGATTTGCTGTATATGCAGCGGGCCTTCGAGTTCAACGATAAAGTGGCCCGTGACATTATGGTCGATCGGACCAGTCTTTATGTAGTGGATATCACCGACACCGTCAAAGATGTCATTAAGGATTATCTGCAGCAAGGCTATAGCCGCTTTCCAGTTGTAGCGGATAACAATAAGGATAAAGTCCTTGGTTATGTCTATATCTACGATCTGGTCCGGCAGGCGCAGGTCGATGATTCGATCCGCATCAGCAAATTGCTGCGGGCCATCATTACCGTTCCTGAAACAACGCCGATTCAAACGTTGCTGACGCAGATGATTCAGAAACAGACACCGATTGTTGTTGTGGTGGATGAATACGGCGGCACTAGCGGAATCGTCACTGATAAGGATATCTATGAAGAATTATTCGGGACCGTTAAAGATGAAATCGACGACGTCTCTGATGAATACATTATCAAAGAGACCAAGGATACGTATAAGGTCAGCGGTAAAACGACTTTGTATGATTTCGAACGTTACTTCCACACTCAAATCAAGAGTTTCGATGATTCGGAAATTGTGACGGTGGCCGGCTTCGTCCTTGAGAATTATCCGAAGATTCGTCTGAATGATGTGATCACACTCGGCGACTTTGATTTCAAAGTCAGCGATTTCAGCCGTTCCTATATCAATTGGTTCGAAGTCCGGCATCATCCGCATCCAGCGAGTGAAACGACAACTGAGGAAACAACGGAACCAACCAGTGAAGCAAACTAATTCAAACAAGCATCTGTGAATGATTTTCATTTGCAGGTGCTTTTTTGCAGCTCATTTTTCTGAAAATATTTTCACAGGCGGCCCCATAAAAAGGGCTATCGCTCCAGTATGAATTATGGTATGCTTTTAGCAAGGTTATTGGCGATTCACGCCTGCAATTCGCATCATTTTCAGATAAATCACGAACATCACAACAACCTTTATTTTGATTGTTTCGTTTTTAAATTTGAATTGGGTAGGACCAATTTTCATAAGACCCCCTACCCGTTTGCGAGGCTTGAAAATATAACACCAAGAAGGGAAGTTCCTTGATAGCCGCGAAGTTGTCAGCAACGGATCAGAACGGTCAAAACTATTAAACGGCGGCACCCGCCGTGAAAATCATCTGGGAGGCTACGAGTGTGTATCTTGTAATCAATATTATTGGCGTGTTTGTTTTCTTAGGAATTGCCATTATTTTTTCGAAGGATCGGAAGAACATCAACTGGAAGTCAATTGCAATTATGCTGGCCATCAACGTCTTAATGGCCTGGTTCTTAACTGGATTTCCGCTGGGGCGCGACATTGTCAAAGGGGCTGCGGCCGGTTTCAACTGGCTGGTCCAAGTTTCCTACACTGGGATCGAGTTTGCGTTACCAAACTGGGTCCATGTCAAATCAATGAACTTCATTACCAGTGCCTTATTACCGATTCTGCTGATTGTGCCGATGTTTGATATCTTAACTTATATCGGTGTCTTACCTTTCATTATCAAGTGGGTCGGCTGGGCCTTGGCAAAAATCACCGGACAGCCGAAGTTTGAATCTTTCTTTGCGGTTGAAATGATGTTTTTGGGCAATACCGAAGCCTTAGCTGTCTCCGGTTTGCAGCTGAAGAAAATGTCCGCCAAACGCGACTTGACGCTCGCCATGATGTCCATGAGCTGTGTCACCGCCTCGATCATCGGTTCGTACACCAAAATGATGCCCGGCCAATTTATCCTGACGGCGATCCCAATCAACATCATGAACGCCATCATCGTCACCAACATCTTAAATCCGGTTTCCGTTTCACCAGAAGAAGACGTCATCTACAAGATGGGCGCCAGCAATGCTGAAGCAGACACACAAACAACTGATACAAGCGGTTCTGAATTAGCAGCTGAAACACAAACTAAAGCAGCTGAAACCGAAAAACGCGAACCGTTCTTCTCCTTCTTAGGTGATTCGATCTTGGGGGCCGGCAAACTGGTCCTGATTATCACCGCCAACGTCATTGCCTTCGTCGCATTGGCCGCCTTAATCGACCGTCTGCTGGGCCTGGTCAATCCATGGTTGTCGCTTGAACATTTGCTTGGTATCGTAATGTTCCCATTCGCATGGTTAACTGGGATGGACGTCAGCGAAGCCTTCAAATTTGCACAGTATATGGGAACGAAACTCGTCACGAACGAATTCGTGGTCATGGGCAATGTTTCCCCAATTCTGCACACCTTCTCAAAGCATTTCCAAGCCGCTTTGACTGTCTTCGTCACTTCATTTGCCAACTTCTCGACCTTGGGCATGATTATTGGGGCCTTCAAGGGCTTGGTTGACAAAGAAAAGAACGACGTCATCGCCCGCAACGTTGGTTATTTATTGTTATCTGGTATTTTGGTTTCCTTATTATCCGCCGGAATCGTCGGCATTTTCGTTTGGTAAACTGCTGACCTTCTGAAATACGTTTCAGTTCAACTTACACAAAGGAGCGAGTTCATTGGCAAAACAAAAAATGATTTTAGATTTGGATACTGGTATTGATGATGCTTTAGCAATTGCTTACGCCGTTGCTTCGCCCGAAGCCGATTTGATTGGGATTCTCAGTTCATACGGCAATGTTGTCGTTGAACGCAGTGCTAAAAACAGCCTGCGTATTCTTGATTTATTAGGGGCATCCGATGTACCCGTCTTTCTGGGCGAATCGCATTCAGTTGTGACTGATCACTTCGATGTGATGCCGATTAGTGCCCAAATTCATGGGAAAAACGGGATTGGCGAAGTCGCTGTGGCTGAGTCCAGTCGTGCGATCGAATCTGAATCCGCCGTTGATTTCATCATTGATGCCGCCCATAAGTACAAGCAGGATCTAATCTTAGTGCCCACTGGTCCGTTGACAAACCTGGCCGCTGCAATCCGCAAAGATCCCAGCATTGTCAAAGAAATTGGCAAAGTTGTTTTGATGGGCGGCGCTTTGACCGTCCCCGGCAATGTAACCGATGCGGCTGAAGCCAACATCAATCAAGATGCTGTCAGTGCCAATGAAGTCTTCACAGCTGGCTTGAATCTGACGATGGTCGGACTCGATGTCACCCTGCGGACACTGCTAACTCGCAAGGAAACCCAGCAATGGCGTGATTTACACACCAAAGCCGGCGACGCCTTTGCCGATATTGTCGACTTCTATATCAAAGCCTATGAAATCACCAGTCCTGGTTTGAACGGTTGTGCTTTGCATGATCCATTGGCCGTTGGAGTGGCCTTGATGCCAGACCTCGTTACCACCCTGCCGCTCAACATGATTGTTGAAACTGAAGGAACAACCTGGGGTCGGACGACTGGCGATGCCAACCGTCTGAATGAGCCATCAACTGATCAAGCTTCCTTGACCGTCGATGCCGATCGGTTCCTGAACTTGTTCATGACACGCCTCTCGAAACTGTTTGAGGAAAACTAAATCCCAAAGAACTGTGACCTAAGTGTTTCTTTCACGAAAAATGACTCTTT